>CAXTRT010000017.1:0-80725 GCA_964246835.1 uncultured Acidobacteriaceae bacterium
ACCCACATCCTGCCCCCGCAACCCCATCGGCAGCAGCAGCACCGCACCCATCACCATGCCCGCCCATCGCAGTCTCGTCATAGCCCCTTAATCTCTCACAGCTCTGGATTCCCCGAAACGCCTCCACGTCGCACAAACATCCGCGCCGCCTCTACACTCATCCCATCGCCCCCGAGCCCAAACTCGAGCGCTCCCTTACTCTCCGCGGAGCCGTCGCCCTCAACCTGCTCGACATGATCGGCGTCGGCCCCTTCATCACCCTTCCTCTGCTCCTCGCCAGCATGGGCGGCCCGCAGGCCATGCTCGGCTGGATCCTCGGCGCGCTCCTCGCCCTCTGCGACGGCCTGGTCTGGGCCGAACTCGGCGCGGCTCTCCCCGCCGCCGGCGGCACCTTCCACTTCCTCCGCCGCATCTACCCCGGCCGCCTCGGCCGTTACCTCTCCTTCCTCTTCCTCTTCCAGCTGCTCGTCTCGGCCCCGCTCTCGGTCGCCTCTGGAGCCATCGGCCTCAGCCAGTACGCCGGCTGGCTCGCCCCCGGGCTCAACACCCACACCCTCCATGAGTCCTTCGGCCTCGGTCCCTACTTCGCCGCTGTCAGCCTCGGCCCCGCCACCGCCGTCGCCATCGCCGCCGTCCTGCTCGCCGTCACCCTGCTCGCCCGCCGCCTGGACCACATCGCTCGCCTCTCCCTCGTCATCGTTGCGATCGTCCTCGCCACCATCGCCGCCGTCCTCGTCTCCGCCGCCATCAGCCCCGCCACCCACATCCGGCAAGCCTTCATCCTCCCGCCCGGCGCCCTCCACCTCTCTCCGGCCTTCTTCGCCGGCCTCGCGACCGCCATGCTCGTCGCCACCTACGACTACTGGGGCTACTACAACATCACCTTCCTTGGCGCGGAGGTCCGCGACCCTGCCCGCACCATCCCCCGCGCCATCCTTCTCTCCATCGCCGCCTGCGCCGTCCTCTATCTCGCCCTCAACCTCGCCATCCTCTCCGTCCTCCCCTGGCAGGGCCTGCTCGCCGCCGGCAACCTCGATGCCCGCCGCGCCCTGCTCTCCGTCTTCACCGTCGCCGCCTGGACACCACTCGTCGGCCCCCACACCGCCACCCTGCTCGGTAAAGTCGCCGCCGCCCTCATCATGCTCACTGCCTTCGCCAGCGTTTTCTCGCTGCTGCTCGGCTACTCCCGCATCCCCTTTGCCGCCGCCGCCGAAGGCGCCTTCTTCGCCCCCTTCGCCCGCCTCCACCCGACCGGCCGCTACCCCATCGTCTCCCTCTTCACCCTGGGCGCCGCCGCCTGTGTCTTCTGCCTCTTCTCGCTCGCCGACGTCATCGCCGCCCTCGTCATCCTCCGCATCCTCCTGCAGTTCCTCCTCCAGCACATCGGCGTCCTCTATCTCCGCCGTTCGCAGCCCGACCTCCCCCGCCCCTTCCGCCTCTGGCTTTACCCGCTCCCGCCCATCGCCGCCATCGCCGGCTTCACTTACCTCCTCTTTGCCCGCCCAAACTTCTCTCGCGAGCTCCTCTTCGCCTTCGCCCTCATCCTCGTCGGTACCGCTCTCTTCCTGCTGCGTCGCAACGATCCGCCCAGCGCACCGCTCGATCCTCAATCCGCCACACTCCCGAGAGCGTCTAACTAAGTGAAGCCGTATCCGGCACTGACGCCTAGGCGCCTTTCGCGCCCACGCTGCCCGGGAAGGGAACTGATCGATGCACCTCCGCACTACGAGCAAGTTAGGCCCCGAGCCAAAGTCCTCCGAGATCACACCGGAGTCCGCCTTTCACACCGCCAGCCAGACCCGCCGCCGCTTCCTCACCGGTGCCGCCACCACCGGAGTCACCGCCGCCGCTGGCTACGCCCTCGCCCGCAACATCCCCGGCTTCCTCCATCCCCGCTCCGTTCAAGCCGCCTCCGCGCTCAAGACCATCCCCAGCAAGTACACCGTCGCCGACCCGCAGACGCCCGAATCAAAAGCCACCAGCTACAACAACTTCTACGAATTCGGCACCGACAAGGGTGAGCCGCAGATCAACGCCAAATCCCTCCACACCCGGCCCTGGACCATCAAGGTCACCGGCATGGTCAAGAAGCAGCAGACCGTCGGCATCGACGACCTCCTCGCCTATCGCCCGATCGAGTCCCGCGTCTACCACCACCGCTGCGTCGAGGCCTGGTCCATGGTCATCCCCTGGGACGGCTACTCGCTCTCCGAGTTCATCAACTTCTGCGAGCCCCTGCCCTCCGCCAAATACGTCCAGTTCACCACCCTCTTTGACCGACACCAGATGCCCGATGCCGCCAGCGGCTACGACTGGCCCTACACCGAAGGCCTGCGCATGGACGAGGCTATGAACCCCCTCACCCTGCTCACCTTCGGCGCCTACGGCAACGCCCTCGCCAACCAGAACGGCGCGCCCGTCCGCGTCATCATCCCCTGGAAGTACGGCTTCAAGAGCGGCAAGTCCATCGTCCGCATCCACTTCACCGACAAGCAGCCGCGCACTACCTGGAACGACATCGGCAGCGGCGAGTACGGCTTCTACGCCAACGTCAACCCCACCGTCGATCACCCGCGCTGGTCCCAGGCCCGCGAGCGCCGCATCGACGCCTCCGCCTTCCCCCACGTCGTTCCTACCCAAATGTTCAACGGCTACTCCGATCAGGTGGCTAGCCTCTACAACGGCATGGACCTGCGTAAAAACTACTGACCCGTTCTACCTGCCTCATTCCATTGCTTGCTGTCACTCAAATTGGTTTGTCATTCTGAGCGCAGCGAAGAATCCCCGCATTTCGCTTTGAATCACGGGTCGAGGCGACGTACCATTATCTTTCTCCCGGAACCGCCATCCACCACACGCATCCCACACACCATGCCTTCGTTTCCCCAGGTCAGCCCTCCCCAAAGCTCTGCCCTTCTCACCCGCATTCGCCTCTGCCTCGCCCTGGTTATGACTGGCCTTCTGCTCAGCGGGATCGCCGCGTTTCCGCTCGTGCGCGAGTCGCAGGCCCTGCTCAATCTGCTTGCCCGCTCCGCGCACTTCAGCGCCGGCACCCCGCTCTTTGACTGGGTTCTGCGCGTCCACCTCGCCCTTGCCGCGAACGCCATCAGCGCGCCCTTTCTGGCCTATCTCACCGACGGCTTTGCCCTCGCGCACATCCTCTTCGCCATCCTCTTTCTCGGCCCCTACCGCAGCCCCGTCCGCAATCAGTGGGTGATCAACTTCGGTCTCATCTGCTGCGGCGGCCTGCTTCTGCTCGCCTTTATCGCCGGTCCTCTCCGCGGCATCCCGGTCTTCTGGCGATGGATCGATGCCGCCTTCGCGCTCGCCTGCGCTCTCCCTCTACTGCTCTGCCGGCATTACCTCAATATCCTGAGACATCTCGACAGCACCGCGCAACGAAACCGCATCCAGAAGACCCGTCGTATCCGTCATAATCGAAGGGCCCGCGACCGCCGCTCCCTCTCATGACCGCGCCCGCCTGCTTCACCGCAACTTCGCCGCAATCTGTTTTCATCCCACTCGAAACTGCGCGGCGGCCTTGGAGACTCTGAACAAGTCCGTTGCTTTTCTTTCTTCCATTCCGAGCACCGCGAGGAACCTGCTTTTCGTTCGGATCAGATGTGATCCATTTGTAAAGAGAGAAGCTCTTTTAGGTATCAGATCTTCCTTAGAAGCTGCTTGTTCTAACTACCCTCTGCCTCAAACTCCCTCTACACTAGGCTCTGCGTTCCTATGCCCAGGCAAGCCATCCTCGCCCTCAAGACCGTGCTGCATCTCGGCCTGCTCGCGCCCTTCGCCTGGCTGCTCATAATCTTCCGCAACGGCACTCTCGCGCTCAACGCCGACCCGGTCAACTACATAACCCACTTCACCGGAAACTGGGCTCTCTGGATCCTGCTCGGCTCGCTCGCCATTACTCCGGCGCGACGCCTCTCAACCCGGCTCGCATTCCTCGTCCGCTTTCGCCGCCTCATCGGCCTTTACGCCTTCGTCTACGCCACCCTTCACCTGGCCACCTACGTCTTCCTCTTCTCCGGCTACGATCTCTCGGGCGCCCTCCACGCCACCGCCGCTGGCCATCCCGGAGAGCTGCTCACCCAATGGCGCCTCGTCTGGCCCACCATCCTGGACGACCTCAAAAAGCGCCGCTTCATTCAGGTCGGCCTGCTCTCCTGGGTCATCCTGCTCGCCCTCACCGCCACCAGCCCGGGCGTCGTCCTGCGCGCCATGGGAGGCAAATCCTGGCAGCGCCTGCACCGCCTCGTCTACGTCGCTGCCATCGCCGCCGTGATCCACTTCTGGTGGCTGGTCAAGGTCGGCAATCGGACGCCGTGGCGCGTCTCCGCCATCCTCCTCCTCCTGCTCGCCGCTCGCCTCGCCTACATCGCCCTCAAGCGCCGCGCCGCTATGGTCTCGCGTCCGCAAGTCACATAACCTCACACCACGCTAACAAGTCAGGGAATGCCGTCATCTCGACCGAGGCCGTGCAGTTTCTCGCGCGGCGTAGTGGAGAGATCCCCGTATTTCGTCGTTGTCGTTGCTGGTCTCTTCATAGAGTGCCGCGGCACGAGTTTCTAAACAGCTTCTCAGAGCCGATTCATGTGGGAACGCGACTCCAGGGCTCCTCGGAGACTCCGATGCTGTCCTTTGCTTTTCTTTCTTGCATTCCGAGCACCGCGAGGAACCTGCTTCTTGTTCGGACCGGCCACAAATCCTTCTGACTTGATCACATCGTTTCCTTACGCGTCCGCTTCGCCCGCCAAACCATCAAGATCCAGCAATCCCTCGGGCAAAACCATGCGGATCGTCTTCGCAGCGGGATCAATCTCGCGCAGAAATCCCTTCGTGAACGGAATCATGATCTCGTCAGCATCCTCACCCGCGGCACGCACCAGCAGCAACGGGCTCGCGTCCTCTAGGCGTCGCCGACCGTCCGCCGAAGCCGGAAACTCAACGCCTTCAACCACACCGACACACCTCTCGCCGTCGAACACCGAGCAACCCACCAGATCGCTGATGTAGGCCGCGCCATCCTCAAGCGCCGTCCGCTGCCCGGCCTCCACCAGCAAGTCATATCCGGCGAGCGCCTCCGCCTGCTCGATCGTCCCCACACCCTCAAGCGCCAGCACGATCCGCCCCTCGTTCCGCCCCTTGGGCATCCAGCTCCCGGTCACACGGCAGGCTCTCGCCTCCTTGGCCGTACCGCCAAAGCCCTCGCGCGCCAGGTAGAGAGGGCTGCGTCCCACCAACCCCTCTGGAAAGTCCGTCAGCAGCTCGGCCAGCACCTCACCCTTGCGTCCCTGCGGCCGCAGCAGATGGGCCAGTGCGACCCATCGCTCCGTCATCGCGAGCCTGTAAGCTGGTGCAGTTGGGGATAGAACGTCAGCTGCACCGTCGCCGTCGTGTCGCTCTGGCCCCCCGTCTTGTACACCGGCGCCTTCCACCGTTCGTACTGCACCCAGGCGTCTAACTCCACATCCGGCCGTAGCCGCTTCACCACCTCGCCCTTGAACTGGTCCTGCGTCGTCCCATACAGGATGAAGTCCTTGGCGTTCTTCTTGCGCAGGTACTCCACCTGGACCCACTCATTTCCACTCAGGTGATAGGTCACCCAGAGCTGCCCGCTCTTACCTTCGCGACCAGTCCAGTCTCCCATAATAAACCCTTTATTTGTATACCCTTGTCGCTGGATCGTCTCGTAGTAGTTGAAGGTTCCGGCGATGCTTCGTTGCACCGGCTCATCCGCCATGGTCGACTCCGCCCGTACATCCAGCTTGCGCATCACCGGTATCTGCGAGAGATAGAGGCCCGTGCGGAACGCCGCCCGCCGCGGTGCGCTGATCGGCGTCACGTCATCATGCGTGATCGAATCGACGTAGAGCGTCGCGTACTTGCGAACGAACGGCAGCCTGTACGAGAAGTTGAAGTCGCTGAACCGGGCGCCAGGGTCCGCACGCGAGAACTTCTCCGCCGCTGTCGTGTCGTTGATATCAAAGAAGCCCTTGAAGAAGGTATGCAGCGTGACCGGCGAGTGGCCCTTTCCGCCAAAGATCATCGTCCGCTGAAAGCCGAACTCGAAGTTCTGCGTCGGCCGAAGAGAAAACATCTCCGAGTGGGCATACGGGTTGTTCGGGTACGTATGCCCTTTCAGACTGCCATAGAAGAAGTCGTACCGGACCGGACCGAGAATCCGTGAAACAAAAGGAATAAAGAGCGGCTCCACACGGTTGATTCGAAACGCATACATGTTCTCGGCGTTGTTGCTCCATGCCATCGCCCCGCCTGCGCCAGGCCCAAGCCAGGCGTCCGTCTTGCCGATCGAGATCTCGTGATCGGCGATATGGAACGAAAAGGCAGCATCGACCAGGCGGAACGGGTTCTGCGAGGCGATCGGCCCCGCGGGAAGGGTGGCCTGCGTCGCATTGAAGCCAAAATAAGGAATGGCGTCCAGGCCTGAAAGCCCGGTTGCCAGGGCCGTCGAGTAGCCCGTCGCCGATGGTGCGTGCTGGTACTCCCCGCGCACATGGAGCGAGAACCGGCCCCACTCATTCACGCTGTTGAAGCCCGTAATGTTGTTGAAGCCGGACTGGTACGGCCGGCCGTAGTCGTTCACCAGCGTCTGCCCCAGATGGTAGCTGTCCCGCAGCGGCGTTCCGGCAATCCCCATCAGCCGCGTGTACCCCGAGTACAGCCCGAAGACCGCGCCGCGCGGCTCCTGATTTGTCGGCTGCTCGTCATGCAGTTCGTCCAGCACGGCTGCCAGAATCTCCTGCGCCTCCGGGTTGTCGTCGCTCAGAATGTCATCTTCGGACTTCTGCAGCATGTGCAGCACGGCCCGCCGGGTCCACGGCCGCATCCCCAGGAACATCGAATCGGCATACCCCAAGGAGTACAGACGCATCATCGCCGGATATACCCAGCTGTCGACCGGAATGTACGTCGAGCCATACCGGTCGACGAACTCCTTCGCCACCGGCGTCCCGTATTTCGTGTAGCCGACAAACGGATTGCGCGGGGTCGCCTTGGCCGGCAGCGGCTGCACCGGTCCAGTCGTCACCGGCGGGGCAGCCGAGGCGGGCGCTTGCCCCGCCGGCTCGGGCGGAGTCACAGGGACCGCGGCGGGCACGCTGCTGTCAGAGCCGGTCGCAGGCATGGAGGCCGAAGGCTGGCCCGAGCCGCTCGTTATAGGAGCCTGCGCCAACAAAGGCACAGCGCTGCCGGCGAATAACGCGGCAGATAGTAGATTGAATCGGATTCGCACTCGCACCTCAAGGCCCGCGTATTCGTCACGCGTCCTAAGTGTAACTGGGTCTAGGGCATTTCTCCTGATGCCATGCCGCTGTTCACTTCACTGACTTGCGATGCCCCGCGGGGAGCAGCCCTCGAAGCGAAAGCAGTCTCCGCATAGCCGCAATACCATCGGCCTCCGTCACCGCAACCCCCTTTGGCTGCCATCGCACGCACTCGATCAGCGCAGGCCCATCGCCGCCGCGCGCCCGCAGCACAGACTCCTGAATCACCCGGTACAGGGCCACGCCATCCGCCGCATCGACCGGCATACCCGGCACACCCCAGCCCTGCGCCCGATCGCTCAGCATGCCCTGGCCCCGTCCTTCCGCGCGCGGCAGCAGAACAAACACGATCGGCAGCTCGCCTCGCCCGGCAACACCCAGAACCTGCCGCCACCGCGCCGCCGCCACATCGTTCGCGTTCGCATACAGGAGCACCAGCCGACCCGCGCCCTGGACCCGCAACGCCCCCGCCGCGCCCACCGCCAGCATCAGCCGCTCAAGACCACTGTCAGCACCGCCCGCATCGTCCGCTTGCGGCAGCAGCAGCACTCCCGGAGCCATCCTCTGCATGACAGCCGTGCGGCGGGACACCTTCGCTTGCACCGCCACCAGGCTGCCTGGCATATCGCTCACCAGGTCGCCTGCCGCGAGCGAGAGCAGCGAGCTCACGCGGCACGCCTCCTCACCCCGCAGGCTCCGCCCTCCCGCCCTGGGTCCGAGCGCCCGAAGCTCCCTCATCCCTTCGTACATCCGCCGCAATACGGCATTCGGAACCAGCGGGTTCTCGGATGGTGCAGCCTGCCTCGTTTCCGCCATACGCCTCCCACCCGAGCTGCCAAGCCTCTCTACGCCCGCGCCGGGTCCTTCGCCTCAACATCCAGCCCCAGCTCTTCCAGTGCCTTCTTCGCCACCTGCGGCTTGATCGAGCCCTCGCGCGCCAGCTTCGACAGCGCCGCGCCCGCAATCGCCTCCGCACTCACCTCAAAGTGCCGCCGCAGATGTGCCCGGTTATCCGACCGCCCGAAGCCATCCGTCCCGAGCGTCACCATCCTCTGCCCCAGCCACGGCGCCAGCCCATCCGGCAGCGACTTCATATAGTCGCTCGCGGCCACAATGGGAGTAACGCCCGGTTTCTTCGCGCCCGCCAGCGCCTCAACCACAGTCGGCACCCGCTCCTTCTCGCCCGGATGCAGCCGGTTCCATCGCTCCGTCTCGAGAGCATTCCGCCGCAGCTCGTTGTAGCTCGTCACACTCCAGACATCCGCCTGCACGTCATACTTCTCGGCTAGAATCCCCTGCGCCCGAATCGCCTCATTCAGGATCGGCCCGGACCCAAACAGATGCACCGCAGCCTCGCCCTTCGCCGCCGGCTTCAGCTTGTAGATCCCACGCAGAATGCCCTCCGCCACACCCTCCGGCATCGCCGGCATGGTGTAGTCCTCGTTGTACATCGTGATGTAGAAGAAGCAGTCCTCGCCCTTCTCATACATCCGCCGCATCCCGTCCTGCACGATCACCGCCAGCTCGTACACATACGCCGGATCATATGTAACGCAGGTAGGCACAGTACTCGCCAGCACAATCGAGTGCCCGTCCTGGTGCTGCAGCCCTTCGCCCAGCATCGTCGTCCGACCGGCCGTCCCGCCCATCAGAAAGCCCTTGCCGCGCGAGTCCGCGAACGCCCACACCATGTCGCCGACGCGCTGAAATCCAAACATCGAGTAGTACATGTAAAAGGGAATCGCCGGCACCTTGTAGTTCGCATACGCCGTGCCCGCCGCAGTAAACGAGGCCATCGACCCCGCCTCAGTAATCCCTTCCTCGAGAATCTGCCCGTCACTCTCCTCGCGATAACTCAGCAGCATGTCCGAATCGTGCGGCACATACTTCTGTCCCTCCGGCGCGTAGATCCCCACCTGCCGAATCGCCGACTCCAGCCCGAACGTCCGTCCCTCATCCGGCACGATCGGTACAATCAGCTTGCCGATCGTCGGGTCCTTCAGCAAGCCGCGCAGCAGGCTCACAAAGCCCATCGTCGTCGAGACCTCACGACCCTTCGACCCGCCCGTCCACTCCGCCAGCGCGCTCAGCTCCGGCGCCTTGAAGTCACTCGCCGGCACCTCCCGCTTCGGCAGATAGCCGCCCAGCTCCCGCCGCCGCGCATGCAGGTACTGGATCTCCGGCGCATCGTCCGCCGGCTTATAGAACGCGCCATCCTTCGCCGCGCCCTCCGGCAGCGGAATATCGAACCGCTGCACGAACGCCGTCACGCCCTCATCCGTCAGCTTCTTCTCCTGGTGGCTCGCATTGCGCGCCTCGGTCGACCCCAGCCCATAGCCCTTCACCGTCTTCGCCAGAATCACCGTCGGCCCACCCTTATGCTCTGTCGCCCGCTTGTAGGCGTTATAGATCTTCAGCGGATCGTGCCCGCCCCGGTGCAGCCGCGCCAGCTCCTCATCTGTCTTATCGGCAACCAGCTCCAGAAGTTCAGGGTATCGGCCAAAAAACTCCCGCCGCAGATACGCCCCACCCTTCGCCTTGAACGCCTGGAAGTCGCCATCAACGCACTCCTCCATCCGCTTCAGCAGCAGCCCTTTGTGGTCGCGTGCAAACAGCTCATCCCAATCCGAGCCCCACACCACCTTGATCACATTCCATCCCGCCCCGCGGAACACACCCTCCAGCTCGTCGATAATCCGCTTATTGCCGCGCACCGGCCCATCCAGCCGCTGCAGATTGCAGTTCACCACGAAGATCAGGTTGTCGAGGTTCTCCCGGCTCCCCAGCCCGATCGCCCCCAGCGTATCTACCTCATCCGTCTCACCGTCCCCAACAAACGCCCACACCTTGCGGTCCGTCTTCTCGATCAGCCCACGGTTCTCGAGATACCGCATGAACCGCGCCTGGTAGATCGCATTCAGCGGCCCAATCCCCATCGACACCGTAGGGAACCGCCAAAAATCCGGCATCAGCCACGGATGCGGATAGCTCGACAGCGCCGGCTCGCCGCGCAGCTCATGCCGGAAGTTTCCCAGCCGCTTCTCATCGAAGCGTCCTTCCAGAAACGCCCGCGCATACACCCCCGGCGACGCATGGCCCTGAAAATAGATGAAATCCCCCGGCTGCTCCGCGCCCTGCGCCCCCACGTACTTCGCCCGGAAAAAATGATTGAACCCGACCTCCAGCAGCGTCGCCAGCGACGAATACGTTGAGATATGCCCGCCGATCCCGGCATCTTTCTTATTCTGCCCGTGCACCATCGCCATCGCGTTCCAGCGAATGAGCGCCTCAACGCGCTTCTCCATCGAGCGATCGCCCGGGTACGGCACCTCATCATGCTTCGGAATCGTGTTCAGATACGGCGTCGTCAGCTCGCTCGCCACCGGCACCCCGGCCTCGCGCGCCCGCGCCCGCAGCGCCTCAATCACCTCCGCGCCCTGCTCCCAGTCCGCCGCCACAACGTCGTCGAACGCCTCAATCCACTCCGCAACCTCCGCGGAAAAATCTGCCTTCACGGCCTCGTCAACCTTCGTCGCCATCGCACGTCCCCAGGAATCTATCTAACCCGCCCAGCCCTCGTCAGCACACCGCGGCAAGTGCTTATAACGATATAAGCACCGCACCCTCTTCGTCACCTGTGGCTCTTTGTTCTTCTTGGTTATCATTCCGAGCGAAGCCGAGAAACCTGCTTTTGTCTCTAACGCGGAGCGAGGTGACGTACCGATTGCCTTCGTTTTTCTTGTCATTCCGAGCGCAGCGAAGAACCTGCTTCTCGCCCTTATGACGGAGCGAAGCGACGTACCAATTGCTTTGTTTTCTTGTTGTCATTCCAAGCGAAGTCGAGGAACCTGCTTCTCGCCTTTACGACGGAGCGCAGCGACATACCTTCCTACAGAAATGCCCTCCTCGCCAGCCAAGACTCAGGCTGCTGTGCGATCGATCACCTCAAGCATCACCCCATAAATCTTTTGCAGATAGGCGACGATCGCGAAGAGATTTCTGGCTTGCGGATTTCCCGTGGGGCTCAACATCCGCATAAGCGTTTTGGGAGATCGGCCAAGATCGGCTCCGAGCTGAATGAACCCGACAGTTCCATTGATGTATCGCCGCAGAAGAGATGTACCAGTCTCAACATCTCCAGCCACCATGGAGCCTACGGCTTCGCGCAAAAGTGCTTTGCGGAAAGTGGCGCTTACCTGAAGCCGGGCTTTTACCGTCTCATTAAAGTTCTTGGTGAGTGGCATCATCGCTCCTGTTTGCGTACCTTGTACTCTCGCCATAAATGTCGCGCCACTCCAATATCATCCTGCTGGCGCCTCTTTGTGCCGCCACACAGCAGAAGGATCAGCGTCTCACCGTCTTTGCCGAAATAAATTCGATGTCCCGGACCAAAATCCAAGCGCATCTCGAATACACCGGCCCCGACCCCTTTCATTGAAGAGCTACCCCGCTCCAAACGGTCGAGGGCCACGGTAATCCGCGCTTGAATGCTGTCGTCTAGTCTCGCAAACCACCGCTCAATTGATTGCGGCCCTGCCGGTCGATGTATTGCAGCAAAGCAGCCACAAAAGTACGGTAACATAAAAGTTACTATTTCCTGCACTATCCCGCTAACTCTGTGCCAAGCTCTTCGATGGAGATTGCTGCCGGCTATCCTACGTCGAGTAATCCGCGTTGATCCGCACATACTCCGCCGTCAGATCGCACGTCACAAACCGGCACTCCGCCTCGCCCCGCCCCAGATCGATCGCGATGGTGTACTCGCGTTCCAGCATCTCCGCATGCGCCGCTCGCTCGTCGTAGCCCTCCACCCGCACGCCATGCGCAAACACCGGCACCTCGCCGATCGCGATTGTCATCCGCTCCGCCTCGACCGGCACCCCGCTCCGCCCCGCCGCCGCCAGCAGCCGGCCCCAGTTCGGGTCCGCGCTCGACCACGCCGTCTTGCACAGGGGCGAGTTCGCAATCGTTCGCGCCACCAGCTTCGCCTCCGCTTCCGTCTCCGCTCCCGTCACCTTCAGCACCACCACATGGCCCACACCCTCGCCGTCCTGCACAATCTGCTGCGCCAGCGACCGGCACACCAGCGCCATCGCACTCGCGAACGCCTCCCGCACCCGCGCATCTGCCTTCACTCCGCTGGCCCCGCTCGCCAGCAGCAGCACGGTGTCGTTGGTTGAGGTATCCCCATCGATCGAGATCGAATTAAAGCTCGTCTCCACCGCCGGCGCCAGCAGCGCCCGCAGGTCTTCGGCCTCCGCCGCCAGGTCCGTGAAAAGATAGACCAGCATCGTCGCATGCGGCGCCGCTGCTGTCTCCACCGGCACTCCCAGCTGCGGCGCGATCATGCCCGCGCCCTTGCACACCCCCAGCAGCCGAACCTCGGCCCCGTCCACATCCACCACCGCCCGCGCCACCTTCATCCGCGTGTCGGTCGTCAGAATCGCCTGCGCAAAGGCCTCCGCATGCTCGATCATCGCGCCCATCGCCTCGCGCAGCGCCGGCATCGCGGCGAGCACCTTCTCCACTGGAAACGGCACGCCGATAATCCCCGTCGAGGAAGGGAAGACCTCGTCAAAGATGCACCCCATCGCCTCAGCCGCCGCCACGCACGTCTGCCGGCACGCCTCGATCCCCGCCGCCCCGGTCGCGCAGTTCGCATTGCCCGCGTTGACCAGCACCGCGCTCACCCGCCCGCCGGTCTTTGCCAGATACTCCCGCCCGACCGTCAGCGGAGCCGCCACAACGGCATTCCGTGTATAACTCGCCGCCGCCACCCCGCCGCCCGTCACCGCGGCCGCCGCCAGATCCAGGCTTCCACTCGCCTTGATCCCCGCCCGCACCGCGCCCCACGTAAACCCGCGTGGCAGCCCCGCATCCGGCTCCGTCTTCGCGTCCGCCGCACCCGCCGTCACCGCATCCTCAACCCTTTGAATCCCGTCAGCCATCTCCCTACTCTAGCAAGCACCCTGCCACCTCATCCTCTCGCCCGAAGCGCGCAGTCCGCGGCGAAGAAGTCTGCCCTGAGCTGGTCGAAGAGACCCCTGTATCCTGCCTTCGCCATTACTCTCCTCCTCCGTCATCGCTTTCTCTTGGTTGTCATCCCGTAGGGATCTGTTGCTGCCCCTTTCTTCCTGTCTCTTGTCTGGTTTTCTTTCTTGATCTTTTGCTTTGCCTCTCTCTTCGCACGCTAGTGGCGCAACCATCATTGCCAACCTCATACAATCGAAGCAGCAGGTGAGGCTCGCCGGGAATTGACCCACGGATCCCTCCCCGTAGCCATCGGTACCCCTCAACAAACCTCGTTCTTCGAAGACTTTAGAGACTTGGGTAAGGGGAGGGTATCCCACGCAACCGCAGCCAAGGACAAGATACCCATGCTCCTCCAGCAACTCCGCGAACAGGTCTTAGAAGCCAACCTTGAACTCGTCAAGCGCGGCCTCGTCCTCTACACCTTCGGCAACGCCTCCGGCGTCGATCGTGAGCAAGGCCTGGTTGTCATCAAGCCCTCCGGCGTCGACTATGACGATCTCCGGCCCGAGCACATGGTGGTCACCGACCTCAACGGCACCGTCGTCGAAGGCTCCCTCAAGCCCTCCTCCGACCTCGACACCCACACCCTGCTCTATCGCGAGTTCCCCACCATCGGCGGCGTTGTCCACACCCACTCCGAGTTCGCCACCTCCTTCGCCCAGGCCGGCCTTCCCATCCCCGCCTTCGGCACCACACATGCCGACTACTTCTACGGAGCGATTCCCTGCACGGAGCCCCTGCACGATGACGCCATCGCCGGCCGCTATGTGCATGAGACCGGCATCGCCATCGTCCGCTGCTTCCGCGGCCTCGGCCCCGCCTCCTTTGAGAGCACCCCCGCCTCCGGCACCCCCAGGAATCCCCAGCTCGACCGCGCCAGCACCCTCGCTCTCGGCGGCAACTCCGCCGTCCATCCCCCGCGCCCCACGGCCGACGATCACCCGCACCCGATCGACCCTCTCGCTATCCCCGCCTGCCTCGTTGCCGGCCACGCCCCCTTCGTGTGGGGACCGACGCCCCACGACGCGGCCCACAACGCCGTCGTCCTCGAAGCCATCGCCCGCATGGCCTACCGCACCCTCACTCTCAAGGGGGAAGCGGACGCCGTCTCCCAGGCCCTGCTCGATCGCCACTACTTCCGCAAACACGGCTCAAAGGCCACCTACGGCCAGACCTTGGTCTAGCAGACCCACCATGGAGAGAAGCCGCTCCGCTTGTTGTCTAAGAGAGATCGACCGGGAGAGTTCGCCCCTCGCGCGAGCTCTCCCGCGCCATCTCCAGCAGACGGATCACGCGCCGGCCGTCTTCGGCAGTAACGGCCAAGGGCCCCACACCGCGAATCGCATCCCGCACGTTGGCATAGAAGTCCCGGTAGTCACCTGGCTGAGTCCGGACCGCGGATCGCTCCAGCCTACCGGGAGCATGTACAGGGTCGGCAGCCAGCACCAGCTCTCCCCACAGCGCCTCCGGTTCACGGAGCCACTCCTCCTCAGCTCCCATACGCGGTACCTTGGCTCCCTCAACCAGGGCAGGCTCCTGCGGGTCCAGACCGAACTTGCGGTAGCTGCCCTTCGTCCCGTGCAGCAGAAATCTCGGCGCTGCCGCGGCAGCGATCATCGTGGCGCTTAGAGTCGCGCGCAGGCGGTCGAACTCCAGCACGATATCGAAGGCATCCTCGATCGAGGTCTGGTCCCGCTCCCGTCGGACACTCGCCGTGATCGTCCGTGGTGTGCCAAACAGCGACATCGCCTGATCGACCAGATGCGGCCCCAGGTCGAAGAGCATGCCGTTCGCGTCATTCGCCGCTTCCTTCCACGTACCCTCGCGCGGATAGGGGCGAAATCGATCGAAGTGTGACTGAAACGCGTTTAAACGGCCCAGTGTCTGCTCCGAAAGCAGCCGTTTGACGGTCAGAAAATCGCCGTCCCATCGGCGATTGTGAAAGGGAGCCAGAACCCTCTGTCGCGTCTCGGCTAATGACGTTAGCTCCTTCGCCTGCTGCGAGGTGGCGGCAAAGGGCTTGTCCACCACGGCATGCTTCCCGGCTTCGAGAACGGCTTTGGTCAGTGCGAAGTGCGTCTCGTTCGGTGTAGCGATGACGATCAGCTCAACCTGCGGGTCAGCGATTGCCTCCTCCATCGAGCGAAGAACGCGCACTCCCGTGCTTCGTTGAGGGTAGGCGATCGATGCGTCGTCGCCCCGGCGCTGCACGATGGCTTCAAGCCGTAATCCTGGCACGGCTGAAACAAAGGGGGCATGGAAGACCCGTCCCGCAAGCCCGAATCCGATGACCGCAACTCCAATATCTCTCATTCGTTAGCCTCGTATCGCGCGCAGCGCAGGATAGACTTGGCGGAACTGCCGGTAAACCATATCCATCTCCGCGGCATGAAGCGGTTCTATGGTCTCTGCGGTGTGGACAGCCTCCGCGCATGCCGCCTGAACGCTCGGCCAGACGCCGATGCCTGTACCCGCGAGCAGGGCCGCCCCGAAGGCTCCTCCCTCTTCCGCCGCAAGCACCTGCACCGGCCGGCCGTAGACGTCGGCCTGTATCTGCCGCCAAAGAGCTCCGCGCGCGCCGCCGCCGCCAAGCCGGATGGAGGTCACTGGAATCTCCAACTCGGCAAACAGGGTAAGCGAGTCTCGCAAGCTCATCGCGACTCCTTCCAGCACCGCGCGCAGGAAATGAGCCCGCGTATGCGTCGCGGTTACCCCGACAAAGGCTGCCCGAGCCTCGGGGTCGAGGTAGGGCGTTCGTTCGCCAAACAGATAGGGCGCCCACAGCATTCCATCGCTTCCCGCACGGATCGCCGCTGCCTCGGCAAGCAGTTCGTCGTAGCTTGTTCCTGGCGCAAAGGTGTCGCGAAAGAAGCGCAGGCTCAGGCCAGCTCCGTTGGTCACGCCCATGACATGCCAGAGGTTGGGCGCCGCGTGGCAGAAGGTGTGAAGCCGCCCTCGTGGATCCTTGACGGGCTCGCTTGTCGCGGCGAAGACGACGCCGCTGGTACCGATTGTGGCGGAGACACTGCCCGGCGCAAGAATCCCCATGCCGACGGCGCCCGCGCCCTGATCGCCGGCTCCGGCCGCTACGGGAAGGCCCGCCCGAAGACCTGTCGCCGCTGCTCCTTCAGGGCTGATATGCGCGCAGATCTCCGCGCTTTCATACAGTTTTGGCAGCCAATGAACGGGAATACCGGCGATCTCGGCCAGCTCAGCCGACCACTGGCGGCGCTTCACATCCAGCAGCAGGGTTCCGCTGGCCTCGTGAACGTCCATGGCGAACACACCTGTCAGGCGATAGCGAACATAGTCCTTGGGGCAGAGGACGTGGGCGATCCGGGCAAAGATCTCCGGCTGGTGCCGCTTGACCCAGAGCAACTTGGTCAAGGTGAAGTTCGGCAGGGCGGGATTGGCTACAAGTTCAATGAGCCGCTCGAAGCCGACCGTCTCCATTAGCCAGTCACACTCAGGCTGAGTTCGCTGATCGCACCAGATGAGAGCCGGCCGGAGGATGGCACCGTCTTCATCGAGCATGACGCAGCCGTGCATCTGACCGGTGAGAGCTATGGCCTCGATGGCGTCTGAAGCGCCGAGCGTGGCGAGGACGTCCTGGATCGCCCGCTGCGCGGCATGCCACCAGTCTGCCGGGTCCTGCTCGGCCCAGCCGAAGTGTTCAGACTGAATGGCGGCATGGTCCGTGGAGGCAGAAGAGATGACTGTTCCGTCTTTTCCGATGACAATTGCCCGTGTGCCACCTGTTCCTACGTCGATACCGAGAAGCATGCCAACCGGCTCCCATCTGCTGCAGACGAGTCTATCGCTCGCCCGCGACGAAACACCACGGACGAGAGAGGGCGGCGGGACAGCAGACTTTTTTGAAGATTCTGCGAGCAAGGCTGCATCCATCTGTACTAGGGAACAGCTCAAGGCTGTACTCAAGGACAGCTCAGGGAAGACTTGGGGCTCAATCCATCCATCGGTTGATTGGAGCAGGTACGATTACAGGCATGACTCAAAGTTCATTTGTGAGGGCTCTTGGGCGGAGCTTTGTCGCCGTGGCGGTGCTTGGCTGGGGAGGGTGGAGTGCACTCGCGCAGATGGGAGCAGGCGACGGCCAGGGCGGTCAAAGCAGCCAGACCGCCGGTTCCACGAGGGGGCCCGCGACCTCGAGCGGCGCAAGCGGCGGTGTCTCTGTCTCCGGGGCGCAGCAGCAGCTCTACTCTGCCGGTGGGCAAAACGGGGCGCAGGCCACACAGGACTCGTACAGAGGTTCGTTGGTCGAGGGGCGGGCTACCCAAACGGAGCTCGATCTCTCGCTTGAGGATGCGCTTCGCCGCGGTCTGCGAACAAATCTTGGCATCATCCTCCAGGCGTCCAACCAGAAGAACGCGAATGGACAGCGGCTGGAGCAGCTGCAGTCGCTTTTGCCTACGGTAACAGGGAGCGCCAGCATTGAGGTGGAGCAGATCAACCTTGCGGCCTTTGGACTGAAGTTTCCCGGATTAAAGCCGATCATCGGTCCTTTTCAGGTCGTGGACTTTCGCGCCTATCTAACGCAGAACCTGGTGAATGTTCAGGCGCTTGAGAGCTATCTGGCAGCGAAGCACAACTTTCAAAGCGCCAAACTAACCGCTGAGGACGCCCGCGACCTGGTGGTGCTGACGGTTGGCAATGCGTATCTGCTATGCATCGCGGATGGAGCGCGTATCGAAGCCGTCAATGCGGAACTCGCCACCTCAAAGGTGACGCTGGATCAGGCTGTGGCCTCGCATGATGCGGGCACAAGTCCGCGCATCGACGTGCTGCGGGCGCAGGTGGACTACCAGAATGAGCAGCAGAGTCTGATCTCGTCTGTCAACCAGCTGGCGAAGGACAAGCTGGCTCTGGCACGCACGATAGGTCTGCCTCTCGATCAGAAGTATCGACTGACTGATCTTGTTCCCTATAAGGCTCTGGACGGCATGGATCCGGATGCGGCCTTTGCGCGGGCGCTTAAGACGCGCAAGGACCTGGCGGCCTCGGCAGAGCAGGTCAAGGGAGCCAAGAATGCGAAGACAGCCGCCTTTGCGGACCAGCTTCCTGTTCTGAGCGCGAATGGAGATTTTGGCGATATCGGCGAGACGCCCGGTCACTCGCACAGTACGTTTACGGCAACCGGACAGCTGAGCGCGCCGATTCTACAGATTGCCCGCACGCGTGGAGAAGAAGCAGTCGCGGACGCGCAGTTTGAAACTGCCCGCGCGAATCTTTCCGATCAGATCCAGCAGGTCAATGCAGACGTGCGGGACAGCCTGCTAGATATCCAGGCGGCGGCAAAGCTGGTGGATGTGGCGCGGTCGAACCTCTCGCTCGCGCAGGAGGCGCTCGATGAGGCGCAGCAGCGCTTCCGCGCCGGCGTCAGCGATAACTTGCCGGTATCGCAGGCGCAGAGCCAGACCGAACAAGCCAACAATCAGTACATCAGCGCCCTCTATCAGCACAACGTGGCAAAACTTTCCCTGGCGCGAGCCATGGGTGTTGCGCAGACGAATTTCAATGACTTTCTCGGAGGTAAATAAGCGTGGCAGAGCAGACGGATCAAAACCAGCAAGGCGGGGGCGACAGCGGGGGTCAGACTGCGCAGATCACCGGGACTGTTCAGATCAAACAGCAGGGCCAGGGCGGAGAGCAGGGCCAGGGCGGACCGGAAGGGCAGTCCTCCTCGGGTGACCAGGGTGGACAAAAAGACCAGCAAGACCAGAAGCAGGACGAAGAGAAAGAGACACCGGCAAAGAAGTCGAGGCGCAAGTTCATCATCATCGCCGTCGTCATTCTGATCGTAATTATTGCGGGCCTCTTCTACTGGCACTCCACGTACTCCGAGGACACCGATGACGCGCAGGTGGACGGCGATCTGTATCAGGTGAGCTCGCGCGTCACCGGGCAGGTGACGAAGGTCTACATCGACGACAACCAGAAGGTAGAGGCGGGCCAGGCGATTGCGGAGATTGATCCTCGCGATTACCTGGTCGCGCTCGAACAGGCGCAGGCCAATCTGGCAAGCTCCCAGGCCTCGGCGAGCCAGGCGGTTGCGAATGTGCCGATTACCAGCTTGTCGACACGGACATCAACCGGCACGACGTCGTCTACTGTATTGAGTTCGGAGGCGGCTGTCTCGCAGGCAGAGAAGCAGGTCCAGGCTGCGGCGGCCCGCGTGGATCAAGCGCAGGCGAACGCAATCAAGTCACAGCTGGATGTGGAGCGATATACGCCTTTGGTGCAGAAGGACGTCATCTCGAAGCAGCAGTTCGATGCGGCAGTAGCGCAGGCCGCGGCGGACAAGGCCACCGTGCTGAGCGCCCAGGCGACGCTCATTGCGCAGCAGGATGCCGTTCGGCAGAGCCAGCAACAATCCAATCAGTCGAGGCTGCAGGCAAGTGAGGCTCTGAAGAACGGGCCGCAGCAAATTAAGGTGCAACAGGCGCGTGCGGAAGCGGCGCTGGCCGATGTGAAACAGGCGCAGGCCAGGGTTGATCAGGCGAAGCTGAACCTGTCTTACACGCACATCGTCGCTCCCGTTGCTGGAATCGTGAACAAGAAGAACGTGCAGGTTGGGGCAAACGTCAGCATTGGTCAGGATCTGCTCACCATTGTGCCGGTCGTGAATCTCTGGGTGACAGCGAACCTGAAGGAGACGCAGCTGGATAAGATTCGGCCGGGCCAGCGCGTTACGATTGAGGTTGACGCGCTCGGCGGGCGCAAGTTCTCGGGAACGGTGACTCAGGTTGGAGGCGCAACCGGATCGCGTCTCTCGCTGTTTCCGCCGGAAAACGCAACGGGAAATTACGTGAAGGTAGTGCAGCGAATTCCTGTACGGATCGACTTCACCAACCTGCAAGACGAGAACAAGGACTATGCCTTACGTCCAGGATTCTCCGTGGTTCCTACGGTGAGCGTGAAGAACTGATTTCGGCTGCCTCTCGAGAAGCCCTGCTCGATCGGCAGGGCTTTTCTGTATACCTCCCTACCATGTACCGGTATGCGGACTCGTTCAATCGCCATGCGCGACAGGCCGGGATTAGGAGAACTTCCCTCAGCGCTCCTGATTTCAGATCGTTCTAACTTCCTGCACATCTACATCGGAGTAAGCTAAAACTCCCATGCCGATCGCCCTCGCCTTCTTCGTCCAGTATGCCTACGGAATCCTGTTTCTCTGGGTCCTGCTGGAGCAGCTTGGCGTGCCGGTGCCATCAATCCCGGTCCTGCTCACCGCTGGAACACTCTCTGCGACACACCGGGTTCACGCGTCCTATGCGCTTGCCGACGTGGTGCTTGCATGTCTGGTTGCGGACAGTCTCTGGTTCCTGATGGGTCGCCGGTATGGCGGTGCGGTGCTTCGGTTGCTGTGCCGGTTTTCGCTGGAGGCATCGACCTGCGTTGCAAAGACAGAAGACTATTTCACACGGCGCGGGCCAGTCACGCTGCTCTTTGCGAAGTTCGTTCCGGGGTTGTCGACTCTGGCGGCGCCGATCTCCGGACAGGCCGGCATGCCGTACAGTCGCTTTGTCCTATGGGATCTAGCAGGCTCGGTTTTATGGGCGGAGACCTATCTGCTCGCGGGCCGCTTCTTCGGTGACCTTGCATTGAAGAGTGAGCGATTCTTCCGGATCATCAGCCACTTCGCCTTTGCCATCGTTGTGCTGCTGGTTCTCTCGCTCATGGTCTACAGGGTCTGGAAGAACCGGCGATTCCTTCTGGAGATCCGCGAGCTGAGACTCGAACCCGAGGATCTGAAGCGCATGCTGGACACGGCCGCGGCGCAAGGAAACATCGCGCCCTTCATCGTTGATCTGCGCCATCCGCTGGACTATCTGCCGGACCCAAGGGTGCTCCCAGGTGCAATACGCATCAGTCCGAGCGAGATCGCCGCGCACAGCGAGATGATTCCAAGAGATCGCGATGTAATCCTCTACTGCACCTGTCCGAGTGAGGAGACGAGCGCGCGTGTCGCCAAGCAGTTGCTGCGCCTCGGCGTACATCGTGTACGCCCGCTGCGGGGTGGATTTGAGCGATGGCGCGACGCGGGATTTCCGCTTGAGGAGTATGTGGCGCCGGCCGAGCTGTCGACACACGCGGGCACGGTTCTCGCAAGCTAGGTATCTGCTCGACGACGGCCAGTGTTAACGAGCAAGCAAGGGGAAAGACCAAAGTGCAAGCAAAAGTCCTGCGCACAACTGCAATCTTGAGCGATGATGGTTGCCATGCCTGCCACCCTTCCCATCACACACGCTGCGCCGAACCGCATCCTGTCGGTCGACATCCTTCGCGGCCTTACGATCGCGCTGATGATCCTGGTCAACGATCCCGGCGATGGCCGCCATACCTACGCGCAGCTCGAGCACGCGCAATGGAGCGGGCTCACACTGACGGATCTCGTCTTTCCGACTTTTCTCTTTCTGGTGGGCGCGTCCATCATTTTCTCGCTCGCGAATCGCATCGCGCGAGGAGACTCCAGCGCGGCTCTGGCCCGCAACATCGTACGGCGCGCGATCACGATTATTCTCATCGACTTTTTCATCGCGCTCTTTCCTTTCTTTCATCTCACGCAACTCCGAATCTACGGCGTTCTCACACGCATCGCTGTCTGCTACCTGATAGTGGGGCTGCTCTGCCTGGTGACGCGCCGGGCGGCGGTTTTGCTCTTGCTGGCGGTCACGCTTCTGCTGAGTTACTGGCTTCTGATGCGCTTTGTTCCGGTCCCCGGACTGGGAGTTCCCACCCACGACATTCCTCTGCTTGACCCTGACAGAAACCTTACGGCGTACATCGATCGCGGAGTCAACGCCTTCACTCAGGCTGTCTTTCATACCGGCCGCCTGTATGAGGGAACGCGCGATCCTGAGGGTCTCCTCAGCACCTTGCCTGCGATCGCAACGGCGCTGTTCGGCGCGCTGGCGGGTCTCTGGCTGCGCCGCTCGACGGCGGTGAGGCACCAGGGAAGTCTCGATCTGGCGCTGCCCGCGAACGAGATAGAGCGCCTAGCGAGCGCAAAGACAGACGAGGCGGTTCAGACGCCGGGAAGAACCCTGGCGGGGCTGGTCATCGCATGCGTCGTCTGCCTGGTCATCGGATTCACATGGGATGCAGCATTTCCAATTAATAAGAAGCTTTGGACAAGCTCGTATGTCTTTGCCGCGGCCGGATTCAGCCTGCTCGGGCTCTCCGTCTGTTACGGGTTGATCGACTACCTGCGGCTGGAGCGGCGATCCAGGGTCTTTCGCGCAGCTCTCTGGCCGTGGCTGGTCTTTGGCTCGAATGCGATCACTGCCTATGCTGTGTCCGAGCTGCTGATCGAGGCAGGCGGTCTGGTGCACATCAACGATCCAGCGGCGATTGGCGGCCGGCCGGTCTCCCTCTGGGGATGGATCTATCAGCACCTTTTCGCTCACGGTCAATCCACCAACAACACGTCGCTCGCCTTCGCGCTCTGTTACGTGGCACTTTGCTTTCTGCCGAATCTGTTGCTTTGGCGGAAGCGTATCTTTCTCAAGGTGTAGCGCGTCCCGGGCTGCTCCGCTCAGCGCAGTACGATGGGGAAGAACGCTGAAGGAGCTGTGTCGTGCCGTATACGGATCTTCGTGAATGGATCGCCCGTCTGGATCGGGTGAAGGAGTTGAAGCGCATCAGCTCGCCGGTCTCTCCGTATCTGGAGATGGCGGAGATCGCGGATCGTACCGCAAAGCTTGAGCGCGGGGGACGGCCATGGGGCGGGCCGGCGCTGCTCTTTGAGAATGTGGCCGGGTACCCTGGCGCGCGCGTGCTGATGAATCAGTTCGGGTCCGAGGCACGCATGAAGCTGGCCGTCGATGCGGACTCCTTTGATGACATTGCCGGCCGTATTCGCGCGCTCATTCATCCAGAGACACCCATCAGCCTGCTCGATAAGCTGAAGCTGCTGCCAAAGCTGGCAGAGGTCGGCAGCTTCTTCCCAAAGGTAATTCCTGCCAAGGAGGCCCCGTGCAAGCAGGTCATCCTGCGCGGTGCCGATATGGATCTGCGCAAGCTGCCGGTGCTCACAACGTGGCCTGGCGATGGCGGCCCCTACATCACGCTGCCCTGCGTGATTACGCGAGACGCCCGGTCCAGCAAGCGGAACGTAGGCATGTACCGCATGCAGGTCTACGACGGCCAGACGACGGGTATGCACTGGCAGCGGCAGAAGGTCGCCGCGGAGCAGATGCGCGACCGAATGCGGGCGAGCGTAGGCACATCGGCCGAGGCAGTGGACCTAATGGCGATGACAGGCGGCGGCGTGACGACGGCGCAGAATGCAGGACTCCCGACGGGACTGCCGCAGCACACGATCTCTGCCATTCGCAACAACCGGCTAGAGGTCGCGGTCGCGATCGGAACCGATCCGGCGACGACGTTCTCCGCCATCGTGCCCGCGCCGCCTGAGGTCGAGGAGTACCTGATCGCGGGCTTCCTGCGCGGCAAGCCGGTTGAGCTGGTCAAGGCGGAGACCGTCGCGCTTGAGGTTCCAGCGCATGCCGAGTACATCCTCGAGGGCTATGTGGATCTGGCCGAGCTGCGCTCCGAGGGTCCGTTCGGCGATCACACCGGCTTCTACACCATGCCGGACGACTACCCGGTCTTTCACCTGACGTGCATCACGCATCGCAAGCAGCCTATCTACACAGCCACGGTCGTAGGCAAGCCGCCGATGGAGGACGCGTGGATGGGCAAGGCAGTGGAACGAATTTTTCTGCCGCTGATGCAGCTGACGCTGCCGGAGATCGTCGATGTCAATCTTCCGCCGGCAGGCGTCTTCCACAACCTGATGATCGTGTCGATCCGAAAGTCCTATGCGGGCCATGCGCGCAAGGTGATGAGCGGCATCTGGGCGCTGGGCCAGGCGATGTTCACCAAGTGCATCATCGTCGTCGACGAGGACTGCGACGTGCACGATCTGGCCGAGGTCACGTTGCGCACGGCGAACAACATCGATCCGGAACGCGATATCCAGTTCACGCTGGGACCGGTCGACTCGCTCGACCATGCCAGCCGGCTGCCCAACTACGGCTCGAAGATGGGTGTTGACGCCACGCGGAAGTGGGCGGCGGAAGGCTTCAACCGGCCATGGCCGCAGATGCTGGCGATGCCTGCCGAGGTGAAGGCCAAGGTTGACGCTCTGTGGTCGAAGCTGGGCATCGGCTGATTGCATCTCTGAAGAATCAGGACTTCATCAAAGCGCGGATGGTTGGTGGCGCCGTGACCGCATTCTTTACCTCAGCATCGGATTCGATGAGTGTGATTACCGATTGCGTAATCTCCTGGTCGATCCGTGAGCCGTCCCGCAGCTCTACCGGATAGCGGATGTAGAGCTGCAGGCCGCCTTCGACGAGCTGCACCCGCGAGTCGATTGCGGGTGCGGGAATGGGCGAGTCCATCCATGTCTCAACCTGTCGATGCTGGCTGTCGATGCGCGGCTTGTAGGTCTGATAGATGCCCTCCACCAGCTTCGTCAGGCGATCCGATGCTTGTGTGTAGCTGGCCGTGAGCGCCAGCTTGACTGAAAGCTCATGCCAGCCGTACTCCGCGCCCGGCATCTGCCGGTAGAGCGGCGTTCCGGACTGGAAAAGGACGGAGTTTGCAAAGACCGCGACGCGCCCGGTCGGCTGCAGTTCGGTGCCGCTGCCGGCGAGCTCCATCATGTAGAAGCGCACCAGGCCTACGTCGATAACGTCGCCTGTGACGCCGGCCACGGTGATGCGATCGCCAACGCGGACGCCAAAGCGGCCGACGATGAAGAAGTACGCCGCAACTGAAAGCAGGATCGTCTGCAGACCAACGGCGATGCCGGCCGTGATGAAGCCCGCGAAGGTGGCCAGAGAGTTGAACTGCGTGACAAAGCCGAAGATCACAATCAGGCCGCTCAAGAAGCCGATGACGACGCGGCGCGTAACGATTAGCTGCCGGCGGCGGCGGATATCCTGCACGTAGCGAGTTGTTGCCCGCTGCCACAGGTTGCTGAGAAGGAACAGAACTCCAAGCGCGATGGCGATCCCGAGAACCTTGAGCAATAACTGGCGAAGAACCGCGCGATACTCGGAGTCGACAACCGCCCGCCATGCCAGCAGATTGGCACGGCTCTGTTCAAGAGTGATAATCTCCTGCGAGAGCGGCACAAGGGCGGACGAGAGCGCATTGAAGGTCGATGTGACGACCGCATAGCGACGGTGTACCTCCTGCACATCGACGGCGCTCTGTGCCGCCTTGGCGGAGGCGCTCGCGTCGATGGCAGCCCCGTTCTGATCTTCGGTCTCCTGAGCCAGTGCCTGGCTGCTTGCGATGACATACCGCACGAGCTGCGTAAGCGGCTGGCGAAGAGTCATCGCCTGATCGTGAAGGCTATCGGATTCGGCCACCCAGGAATCGATCGAATGCCGTGTGGCGAGCAACTGAAAGAGCACAACGGCCTGCGTACTCACACCGGAGGAGCGGGCGGCACTCAGATTTTCGAGCGATGCGGGAACGATGGCCTTCCCTTTGCCGGCGACGAGCTCGGGAACGCTGCGCTGCAGGCGATCAATATCGCCGGAGAGCCCTCCGTTCGCTTCCGTGTCGGAGGTCTCCGTGATTTTGCGCATGGAGTCGGACATGGCCTGATAGAGCTCGATGCCGCCTTCGGTCTCCTCCTGCTGCTGCTCGAGCACGGCTCGCTGTTTGGGCTTCGCGGCCTGAAGACGCTGGTTGATGGCTTGCAGCTGCGTCTTGAGGTCAGCCAGCCGCTGGGTGATGCCGGCGCGAACCGTCTGCAGCTTCTGGGCTTCGCCCTCCGCCGGCGCCGCGGGCTGAGCACCATTTCGTCTGGCAAAGGCCGCCAGCAGAGCGGCCTCCGCGCGGCTGGATTGAAAGGCCAAATCCGCGACCTCTGTCGATTGCGCAAGCGCCTGATCGCGATAGAGCAGATCGCTTGGTTCGCCGACCTTCTGGATGGGCGCGACAGCCAGGCGAAAGACACGCACTACGGCATTGAGATGGCTGAGGACCGCCGCATCTCGTGCCTGGAGATCGAAGTCCTTTGGCGGCGAAAGGACCTGCGTCGCCGCGGGCGGGTGGGCGGCCTGCGCTGCACTAGGTGAGGTCGCTTTGGCCGGCGGCGGAGATGGTGTCTGCCCCTGCGGCGTGCTCTGGGACCGGCTCGGAGAGCTTACACAAAAGAGCAGCAGGCATGTGCTGGCAGCAAGGAAAGATCTGCGAAGAGCCCCCAACATCGAGAGGAGCCTTGACCATCGAAAGCCGCTCGGGGGAGGGAGGAACGTGCGTCTGTCGTGTACGAAGAGCTTCAAAATAAGGGGGATCCTGTCTGATACGCGGAAGAAAGGCGAGTGAGCAGCACTCCTTGCGTTGCAAAGCTAGTTGACGGTGAGCAGGGTAAGCGAGACAAGATTTCGCACCCATCGTGCCGGCCGCTTGTCCCCGCTGCCGACCAGCTTGAAGGCGCCGTCAGCCCCAAGATCATGGCCGTCTACGCCGGTCGCCACGAGGACGGAGGAGGTGTTCAGGTCGGGTTCGACCTCGGACGCGGAGAAGAGCACAAAGTAAAAGTCGGTACCTTGGGCCCGCAGGTAGCTGCGAAGAAGGGTCTGCTGCGTCTCCTTGGAGAAGGGAAGCCCCGCCGCCCGGAGAAGGTCGGATACGGCGACACCCGTGTAGACCTCGTCTTTGTTTGCATGCGCGTTATGCACTCGAAGCGTGCTTTGGGGCATGCTCGCCAAATCCTTTAGAGCAATCTGTTTCGAGACGCCGTTGATCGTCAACGTGAGGATCGCGGATCGCTCCGCCGGCGCTCGCTGGGACGGCATCGTGTCCTGGACCTGAGCCTGAACCATGGCTCGTGCCGGACAAGCATGCGGCGCCAGAACTGCGGCCAGAAAGGCAAATTTCATCAGACGGGAAGCAAAGGGGGTCATCAAGCCATCCTACGGGTGATCTATCGTCTGCGCACGCGGTGAATCGAGGATTACACGCTACCAAGCAGCTATACTTGGACCATGTCTATAGTTCGGAATGCTGCCGCGATTGCCAAGGGGATGAGCATCACGCTGAAGGAGGCGTTTCAGCCGACTGAGGTGGAAAACTACCCGGATGGCAAGGGACCGATGCGAGGCGCGAAGTTCGAACAGCGTTTCCGCGGCAAGCATCAGCTGCAGCGGGATGAAAACGGCCTGGAGAAGTGCGTGGCATGCTTTCTCTGTGCCGCGGCCTGCCCGTCGAACTGCATCTACATCGAAGCTGCGGAAAACACCGAAGAAGTCCGCATCTCTTCCGCGGAACGATATGCCAAGGTCTACAACATCGACTATAACCGGTGCATCTTCTGCGGATACTGCGTAGAGGCCTGCCCGACGGACGCGATTACTCACGGCCATGGCTTTGAATTGGCGGCCCTGAACGCGACCAACCTGGTAATGCGCAAGGAAGATATGCTGGTTCCACTCTCCTCGCTGCCGGATAATGTTCGTTCCGACAAGGATCAGGCAGAGGTTCTTTCCTAGCTTCGGACTTCTTGTACTCCTGAAACGATTATGCCTCCCGACGAACCATCCAAACCTGCCATTCTTCACATCTGTCGACGCGAAACTCTCCGGCCGCTCCGGGATCAGATCCTGCGTTTATCAGGGTTCCTCGTCGACTCTACCCTCAGCACTGTCGACGGTCTTGCCATGTTTTGGAGCCGTCACTATGACCTTGTGCTGGTTGATGTGGAGGGTGAAGCGGGTGTGGGCGAAGCAGAGCACCTGTGCTCTGAGATCAAGACAGCGCAGCACACGCAAAAGGTCGCTTTTGTCTGCAACTGGCGCGTGGCGAACCTGACGGACTGTCCCGACGAGATCCTCCGGACGGAGTTCGATCCGGCCGCTTTTGTAGCCGGCGTACGCGGCGCGGTCAAGAAGCACTAGGCGGAAAGTCAACCTACGTTTGCGGAGCAAAGCCTCCCGTGATATAACGAATCATTCCAGTCTGCTTCGGCAGATTTGAATTTCATGCAGAGTGGTTGAGGGACGAGCCCTACGACGCCACGACAACCGGACAGAATACTTCGTACCGGTGTCAACTCTCTCCTGGAAACAGGGAACATGAGATTCGGAGTACGCAGCTATTTTCTCCGTTTGCTGCACCCCGTCTTTCCTTCCTTGGCCGTTTCCGGCACTCCAGATTGAGTCAGCGTTCTAGCCAGCCAGACCCCTCCTCCCCTGGAGAGTGCAATGGCCTATTCCTGTAGAACGTACGAGCTTCGCTGTAATGAATGCGGTCGGTCGTTCGGCAATCAGCCGCTTTCAGCGTGTGACGTCTGCCTGGCTCCCCTTGAAGTGCACTATGATCTGGAGGCGATTCGGCCGGGTGTGAGCCGCGCGTCCATCGCTGCCGGACCGTTCAACATCTGGCGCTACAAAGCAATGCTGCCGATCCCGGATGGCTTTGAGCCGGATCTGCCGGTGGGCTTCACGCCGCTGGTCCGGGCGCGTTCCCTGGGCAAGCGAGTCGGTGCGGAAAACCTTTATATCAAGAATGATGCTGTCTGCTTTCCTACCCTGTCGTTCAAGGATCGGGTCGTCTCTGTCGCGCTGGCGAACGCGCAGGCATTCGGCTTTACCACCGTCGGCTGCTCCTCGACGGGAAATCTTGCGAACGCTGTGGCCGCTCAGGCGGCCCGCCTGGGCCTGAAAGCGACCATCCTGGTTCCGGCGGACCTGGAGCCGGCAAAGATTCTAAACACTTTGGTCTATGGTGCGCGGCTGATCCGGGTGGATGGAAACTACGATCATGTGAATCGCCTCTGCACGCAGATCGCGGAGGAGTACCAGTGGGGTCTGGTCAATGTGAATCTGAGACCCTACTACGCCGAGGGCTCGAAGACGGTTGGCTATGAGATCGCGGAGCAGCTCGGCTGGCGGCTGCCGGACAACATCGTCTGTCCCATGGCAGGTGGCTCGCTCATCCGCAAAATTCGCAAGGCCTTCAAGGAGCTCGTCGCGCTCGGTCTGGTTGAAGACAAGCCGGTTCGTTTCTTCGGCGCGCAAGCAACAGGATGCTCGCCCATCGCGCAGTCCGTGAAGCAGGGTCTGGACTACATCGATCCGCAGCGGCCCAATACCATTGCTAGATCGCTTGCGATTGGGAATCCCGCGGACGGACCGGCGGCCTCAAAGATGATTCAAGAGACAGGCGGCTATGCCGAAGATGTCTCCGATCTCGAGGTCGTATCCGGTATCCAGGAGCTTGCCGAGACCGAGGGAATCTTCACCGAGACTGCCGGCGGCGTTACGACGGCGGTTACGGCTCGCCTCTACGCGCATGGCCGGATCGCGCGCGACCAGACCACAGTTTCCATCATCACCGGCAATGGTCTGAAGACGACGGACGCACTCGCCGGCCGATATCCGGCAGAGCAGAGCATCCGCCCCAGGCTGGCGGACTTTACCGCGTACCTGCAGCAGCTGGAGCGTGTTGACGAACCGGAACTTGCCGCAATGGGAGCCTACTAATGCCGATCCAAGTCACGCTGCCCACTGCCTTTACACGCCATACCGGAGGCAAAAAGACCTTCAACTCCGCGGCAGAGAATCTGCCCGGTCTGCTCAGCGATATCGATCAAATATTTCCGGCGCTGGGAACGCAGATTAAGGACGATCAGGGACAGCTCCGCCGCTTCGTGAACATTTACGTCAACGATGAAGACATTCGCTTCCTGGGCGGTGAGACCTATGCCTTTCAGGATGGAGATGAGGTCATGCTCATTCCGTCGATCGCAGGAGGCAGATAAAGGAGCAAGAAACCTGACCTTCGGCTCTGGATGGCCAGGCCGTCTAGGCGTGAAGCAACGATCCTTCTAAAAAGAGGCTCCTACGGAAGGTATTCGGTTTCGAGCATACTTTTGTACTAGAAAGAAGGCACTGCCATGTTTTTGATCCTTGCGGTTGTTCTGCTCGTACTCTGGGTGGGCGGTTTTTTTGTCATGCACATCAGCAGCTTTGCAATTCATCTCCTGATCCTCTTCGCGATCATCTCCGTGGTCATGAACTTCGTAACCGGCAGGCGCGCGTAGAACCACACAATAAGCTTTGAGCATGCAGAAAGACCGAGCCGCGGCTCGGTCTTTTTGCGGTCCTGACTCTGCAAGCCTTACTGGTGCGCTTGTGATGGAGCATGCTCAACCGGCGGCGGGATGACGTTGGCCAAGGCAGCCGGCGTCTCTTCCTCGAGCTCAGGCAGAGGTGTTTCGAGCGCGATTTGCAGCACCTGATCCATCTCATTGACGAAGTGAAGCTTCATCGACGTCTTCAACAGCTCGGGCAGATCAACCGTGTCCTTCCGATTCTGCTCCGGAACGATCGCCTCAAAGATGCCCGCGCGATGAGCGGCAAGCAGCTTCTCCTTCAGCCCGCCAATCGGCAGCACCTTTCCACGGAGAGTGATCTCACCGGTCATGGCAATGTCCCGGCGCACTTTGATCTTCGTCAGCGCACTTGCAAGCGCGGTCGCAAGGGTAATGCCGGCGGAGGGGCCGTCCTTCGGGATCGCTCCTTCCGGGACGTGAACGTGAATGTCCAGGTTGCGGTAGAAGTCTTTCTGCAGCCCGAGATGATGAGAGCGTGAGCGAATATAACTCAGAGCCGCCTGCGCGGACTCCTGCATTACCTCGCCCAGCTGCCCCGTCGTTGTCAGCTTGCCGCGCCCATCCAGAACCTGCACCTCAGTCTGAAGAATGGTGCCACCAACCTCGGTCCAGGCGAGCCCGGTAACCAGTCCGACCTCGCTCTTCTCCTCAGCAATAGAATCGCGAAACTTGGCTACGCCGAGAAGGTCCGAGATATTTTCGCCTGTGATCGTCTCGTGATGCTCAGCCCCGTTCTTGACGACGCGGCGAGCGACCTTCCGAGCGACATTGCCGATCTCTCGTTCAAGGTTGCGAACGCCGGCCTCCCGTGTATAGCCACGGATAATCTGCTTGAGCGAATCGTCTTCGTAGTTGATCTGCTCTTCCGTCAGGCCCGCGCCCTCTCGCTGCTTCTTGACGAGATACTGCTTGGCAATTTCGAGCTTTTCGACCTCTGTGTACCCGTGCAGACGAAGGATCTCCATTCTGTCCTGCAGCGGCCCTGGGATGGTGTGGAGCACGTTTGCCGTGGCGACGAAAAGAACCTGCGAGAGGTCATACTCAACGTCGAGATAGTGGTCCTGAAAGGCCGTGTTCTGCTCCGGATCGAGTACCTCAAGCAGTGCACTCGCAGGATCGCCGCGGAAATCGGAGGCCATCTTATCGATCTCGTCGAGCATGAAGACGGGATTCTTCGTGCCGGCCTTCTTCATGTTCTGAATGATCTGCCCAGGTAGCGCGCCGATATAGGTTCGCCGATGACCGCGGATCTCAGCTTCGTCGCGAACGCCGCCCAGAGACATGCGGATAAACTTGCGTCCCGTCGCTTTGGCGATCGACATACCCAGCGAAGTTTTGCCCACGCCCGGCGGCCCGACAAAGCAAAGAATCGAACCCTTGGGATTTTTGACCAGCTGCCGGACGGCGAGGAACTCAAGAATGCGCTCCTTGATCTTCTCCAGGCCATAGTGATCCTGATCGAGGATCTGCTCGGCATGCTCGATAGAGCGAATCTCCTTCGATCGCTTCCGCCACGGAACGGCCAGCAGCCAATCCAGATAATTGCGCGACACTGTGGACTCGGCCGACATCGGCGGCATCGCTTCAAGCTTCTTGAGCTCCTGCAGGCTCTTCTCCAGCACATCCTTGGGCATACCCGCGGTCTCGATCTTCATCTTTAGCTCGTCGAACTCGCTCTTTTCGCCGCGCCCGAGCTCCTTCTGGATCGCCTTGATCTTTTCGTTGAGGTAGTACTCCTTCTGCGCCTTTTCCATCTGCCGCTTCACGCGGGACTGGATGGTACGGTCGACGTTGAGTTTTTCAATCGCAACATCGAGCGTGTCCGCCACGCGAGAGAGCCGCTCTTCGGTGTCGAAAACATCAAGCAGCTGCTGTTTCTCTTCAATCGAAAGCTGCAGATTCGCGGCAATCGTGTCGGCAAGTTTCGCCGGCTCGTCCGTGCGAACGCTGGCTGCCATCGTCTCGTAGTTCAGGGACTGCTGCAGCTTGACGTACTGCTCAAACAGCGAGGTGACACGCTGCATGGTCTGCTCGATCTGCGGCGTCAGCTCCGGAGCGGCTCCGGCCGTTCGTACAGTCGCAACGAAGAACCCATCCTCATCATTGACCTCGCTCGCCCGGGCCCGCTCCACGCCCTCCACCAGAACCTTAATGTTGCCGTCCGGCATCTTGACGCTCTGCACGATATTTCCAATCGTGCCCGTCTGGAAGATGTCGCTGGCTGTCGGTTCGTCGACAGAAGCGTCGTGCTGCGTTGCGAGAAAGATCTTCCTATCGCCGTTGAGTGCCTCTTCAAGGGCCCGCACGCTCGATTCGCGGCCAACAACAAACGGCGTCATCATGTACGGAAAGATGACCATGTCCCGAATCGGCATCATCGGCAGTTTGCGGACGTCACCGGCGAGAACTTCTTTGGATTGGTTCGTCATAAATCTCCTCCAAATAAGACGTTTGCCGCTCGGGAACGGTGCAACGGCTCATGGCTTCCAGTGATTGTACTTCCTCATGGAGCAGCAAATACGGTCTTAGCTCGGGTTCAAGCAAGCTTGGTTGAGCGGATGAATACGAGAGATGCTGCGCCCAGTTCGTAAAGTCCGAGGCTAATTAAAAAGCTCCGCCAAGGAATGCGGAGCTCTTCCAAACTTTTGTTTGTACCTGCCTCGTTATCCAGCCTTCTCAAGCAGCGTGTGAAGCGTAAGAGATCGCTTCTGCACCATCTCCGCAGAGATCGAGAGGTCTTTCACCTTCTTGTTGCTGGGGACGTAGTACATCAGGTCGAGCATCAGCTCTTCAAGGATCATGCGCAGACCGCGAGCGCCTACCTTGCGATCCAGCGCCTCGCGTGCAATCTCGCGTGCGGCATCCTCGGTGAAGGTCACCTTCACGCCCTCAAACTCAAAGAGCTTGCTGTACTGCTTCAGAATGGCATTCCGCGGCTTCGTCAGAATATCGATCAAAGCTGCTTCATCGAGCTCGTCGAGCACACCCATGACCGGAAGACGCCCGACAAACTCGGGGATGAGACCGTACTTCAAAAGATCCTGCGGCTGCGCCTGCCGAAGCAGCTCCGAATCCCGCTGCGCGCGGATGGGCGTAACGTCTCCATCCTTGGCTTCGATCTCGCCGATGGCCTTGAAGCCAAGCGCTTTCTTGCCGACGCGCCGGCCAATGACTTTTTCAAGGCCGACAAAGGCACCGCCGCAGATGAACAGAATGTTCGTGGTGTCGACTGCGGTGAACTCCTGGTGCGGGTGCTTGCGGCCACCCTGCGGTGGAACGTTTGCTACGGTGCCTTCGAGAATCTTGAGCAGCGCCTGCTGCACGCCCTCGCCCGAAACGTCGCGAGTGATCGAGGGATTCTCATCCTTGCGCCCGATCTTATCGATCTCGTCGATGTAGATAATGCCGCTCTGCGCCCGGCTTACATCGCCATCCGCGGCCTGGAGCAGCTTCAGGATGATGTTCTCTACATCCTCGCCAACATAGCCTGCCTCGGTCAGCGTGGTTGCATCGACGATCGCAAACGGGACGTCGAGCATCTTGGCCAGAGTGTGTGCGAGAAGCGTCTTACCGGAGCCGGTCGGCCCAACCAGCAGAATGTTCGACTTCGCGAGCTCCACATCGTTGCCGCGCGTCTTATTCATCTGAATCCGCTTGTAATGGTTGTAGACCGCGACCGCGAGTTTCTTCTTGGTCTGCTCCTGGCCGATGACGTACTCATCGAGAAAGGCCTTGACCTCCTGCGGTTTTGGCAAGTGCGCCGGAGCAGTACCCGGCTGAGCTTCTGTGCGGTCGTCCTCGAGAATAGAGTTGCACACAGCGACACACTCGTCGCAAATATAGGCGCGCGGATAGTCGGACGGAGAGGAGATCAGCTTGGCAACCGAGTCCTGAGACTTGTGGCAGAACGAACAGCGGAGAGAATCGTCGGTACCGCGTGATGTCTTCATGGCGATGGCTGTACTCCAGAGAACACAAACTCAGGAACGACTCTCAGTTTACACCCCGAATCTATCGGCAGAGGTGCTGGGCGAAGTACACGTACCGTGCCTCATCAATCAAAAAGAAAAGAGATCCGGGCACCCGGACCTCTTTCTTGTCAGTGGCATTCAGCTAAACGCGCGGCTTATCGATGATGTCATCAATGAGCCCGTACGCCTTGGCTTGCGGCGCGGTCATGATGAAGTCTCGGTCCGTATCGCGCTCGATCTGTTCGAGCGACTGCGCGGTGTGGGTTGCCATGATCTTATTCATCAGCTCGCGAATGCGCAGAATCTCACGGGCATGAATATCAATCTCAGTCGCCTGCCCGCTGATACCGCCGCCCATGATCAGCGGCTGGTGGATCAGGATGCGCGCATTCGGAAGAGCGAATCGCTTACCCTTCTTGCCCGCCATTAAGAGAAAGGCTCCCATGCTGGCCGCCTGACCGATGCAGAGCGTCTGTACGTCGTTTTTGATGTACTGCATCGTGTCGTAAATTGCCATCCCGGCGGTGATCGAACCTCCCGGCGAGTTGATGTAAAGCTGGATATCTTTCTCCGGGTCTTCTCCGCTGAGGAAGAGCAGCTGGGCGATGATGACGTTCGCTATATTGTCATCGATCGGAGTTCCCAGAAAGATGATGTTGTCCCGGAGCAGACGGCTATAGATGTCGTAGGCGCGTTCGCCCCGGCTCGTCTGCTCAATCACCATCGGTACCAGTCCCATGGATCTCACTTCCTTCTCAGCATCTGCTGTGTTGTACGTTGTTGACTGGTTACAGGAACATCTCGGCTAAGGACGCTAGGACGCGAGCTTTTCAAAGAGGAGAGAGCCCGTTCGTTCGCGGCGCATCTGCTCACGAATACGATCCAGGCCGCCATCCTTCGAGAGGCGATCGCGCAAGGTCTCAAGCGGCTCGCGCGATTGAATGGAGAGCAGCAGAAGCTCGCGATCGAAGTCGTCGTCGCTGATCTCCACCTGCTCCTTTTCGGCGAGCTTATCGAGAATCATCGACGCCTTTACCTCGTTGATCGCCTGATCGCGCTGCGCCTCGCGCAGCCGGGCAAAGTCCAGCTTCCGCATCTCATCGGCCTGCATGCCCTGCTGCGCCAGTGCCCGCAGACCACGATCCAGCCGAGCCTCGATCTGCTGCTGCACAAAGGCCTCAGGAACCGGGAACTGAAAGCGGGCGATCATCTGCTCCAGCATCTCGTCCTTGGCGCGGCCTTCAAGAGCCTCCTTCTTGCGCTGCGACGCCATCTCGCGAAGCTTCGACTCAAACTCTTCAAAGCTCTCATACGATCCAAGCTGCTTGGCCAGATCCGCATCGCGCTCCGGCAGGGACTTGCGCTTGATCGCCTTTACTGTCACGTCGTACGCGACGGTCTGGCCAGCCAGCCGTGGCTCGCCAAACTCCTTGGGGTACTCCACCTCAAAGCGAAGCTCCTGACCCGCAGTCGCACCCTTCAGCGCCTCGTTGAAGGCAGGAAGCGTATTCGCTCCGCCGACCTCAACCAGCACATCTTCGCCAACGATCGGCTCGGCAGGCTCGGCTGCCTCGGCGTTCTGCGTTCCCTCTTCCCCTACCGTCTGCGCCAGGGACTTTACGTCGCCCTTGAACTCAATCTCAGCCCAGTCACCCTCAACGAGCGGCCTGGCCTCTTCCACCGTCTCAACGGTTGCGTAGCCATCCAGCACACGATCCAGTTCGGCCTTGTACTCCGCGTCACTCAGGGCAACATCCGGCCGCTTTACCGGAACATCTTCGTAGCCGCTCACTTCGAACTCAGGCCGGACCTCAAAGGTCGCCGTAAAACGCAGCGGCTGCCCGTCCTGCAACAGAAGATTCGTCAATTGTGGTTCGGAGATGGGCTGAAGCTTCTGCTCCTCAAGCGCCTGACGAAATCGTTCTGTGACCAGGCTCTCCAGAACCTCCTGTCGCACCTCCTTGCTGAACTTCGATCGAACCAGGGTCTCCGGAACCTTTCCCGCGCGGAACCCAGGTATGCGCGCCAGGGTCTGATATCGCTTGATCACCTTCCGAAAGCTCTTCGCCACCTCACTCGCATCCGCCTCGACGCTGATCTCCTTGGTCAGGGCAGGATTCATGGCCGGAGCGGCGCTGTGGACGTGATTGTGTGTGTGCGCGTGATCGTCCTGCTGTATCGCTGCTGCCTGCTCATCCGCTGCCGGCGCGGTCAGTTCCGTCGTGTCATTCACAGTCAAAATCATGCCTTCCGGGGAAGAGAAGTGCGCCTTCGCAGCGTTCCGCGTGGTCGCCAAACCCCATCTCTCACTGTACGAGTCTTTCACCGGGAGGGTCAACCGACCGGCAGGCCGGTAGGTTGCCTACAAGGTTGGCCGCCCGCTGTCAGGGATGGCAAACACCTCCATCCTGAGCCGCCACTGCAGACTTTGCCCGGGCTGGAGAATGTTGATTCCCTCCGCCTCGTCGGAGTTCCAGACATGATTGAAGGGATCGTCGTAGTTGGTCTGAAAATCCACCAGAATCCTGTTTTCTTTGGGCGACGAGTGCAGGTGAATGGCGCGGATCTGCGGGGACATAGCAGTCATGCGCACACCCACACCGCTGCGCGTGTCGCGAATCTCCATCACAGGCCCGTTGTCCAGAAAGCCGGAGTGGAGATCGACAAAAGTATCCTCAAGCTCCACGTCATGCAGGACCTTCCCGGCGCGGTCCGTGAAGTCGAGAGGCGTTCCCGCGACAGCCGTAAGGCGCCCGGTAGCTCGTCCGTTGAGCATCTCCTCATGGCCCTCCGCCGGCAGACGCAGCCGAACTCCGGCGCGCGACCCGCTTGGCAGCAGAAGCTGCGGCCGCCAGCCAAGTCCAAACGGAACCGGCTCGCTGCCTTCGTTTCTCGCTACAAGCTTGAGTTCGAAGGCACGGCTGCTGAGAAGGGCTGTGACGGAAACGCTCGTATGGGAGGGCCATCTGCCGCCAAAGTCGCTTGCGGCGAAGCTGCCCTGCACGGTTCCGCCATCCGGCATGATGTTGTGCTTGACCGAATCGGCCTCCATCTTGAGGAGAAATCCACCCTGGCTGAACGGGGTGCTGCCGTTGAGCCCAGTTGCCGGTAGGAGCAAGGAACGGCCTCGCCAGTTCGCCAGAACCTGAGCCGGTGTGTCGTCGCGAGAGCTCGGGATGAATCCCGCCCACGGCGCCTCAATCGGGGACCCCAGCCGCAGACTCTCAGAGCCATTGGCATCCGCCTGGGCCCCGGACATGAGCTTTACCGCATCCTCGAGTGACGGTGACGCCAGTAGAGGAATAGAACCGCGGCCGGGAAGTGACAGCATGATTTGGAACACATTTAATCCGCGGCCCGGGAGCAGCGTGGCCGATAGAAACTCCGGCGTGCTGCCTTCGGCAAGTAGGGTGCGCTGCATGACGACAGCCTCCTGTCCGCCGGGCATGGGCGGCAACTCCACCTGCGGCGTCCCCATCGACTTCAGCTCCGTCTTTAGCCGGCGAAATCGCCCGTGCAGATGCGCGACATACGCGATTGCAAACACAACCAGAGCTGCGACGGTCAGCAGAGCCATCACAGCCGTCTGATTGTCACGCGTCCACCTCCAGGCCCGCTGTCGCCGCCTCGCCAGATTTCCTGCGAACAACTTCGCGTACATGCGGCTCAGTCTTGGATCTTCCATGGCTCACCATCCGGTCTGGGGGATTCTACGGTCTGAGCAGCTCTTCTGCCGAGCGAAGAAGTAGAAGCACCCACTCAAGTGTGGAATCCAACCCCGTTGTGGGCAGGAGAATCACAGCTTTATCAATGATCTGTGATGAGGTGAAGATGAACTCTAAAGGATATTGGTTGGCATTTGCGATCGGTGTGGCCGCGGGAGCGTCTGTCGCCCTGCTCTATGCTCCACAAACGGGTTTGAAGACCCGTCGGCAGCTACGAAACGGCATCGGGGATGCGGGAGACTACCTTGAAGACGCGGGAGACTACCTGAAGGCGCAGGCAGAGCGCTTGAGTGAAGAGGCTCAGGCCGCAATCAAGCGCACCAAGGGACAGGTCGAGGATGCGGTGGACGCTGTGGGCGATCTTGCAAGCTCAGCTCTGAAGCAGGCCAAGTCATTGGTCTAAAAACGTTCTAATCAATAACAAACGCCCCGGCAATCCTGCCGGGGCGTTTGCTTGTTAGAGGAACTACACCAGCGAAAGAGCCAACCCGCCAACTCGCTCGTCGCCGTCCGAGGAGATCGGACGGTAGAAGAGCTGGTTGTTATCCAGGTAGACCTCGAGGAACGCCGGTCGCTGGCTAATTCCTCCAGCAATCAGAGCCTCTGAGAGCGGATCTTCGACGTACCGCTGCAGGGCACGGCGAAGCGGCCGGGCTCCGTAGCTTCTGTCTGCCAGGGTCTTCTCAAGGATCCACTTCTTGGCATCGTCGTTGACGCTGAGGGTGATCGCTTTATGAACCAGATTGACGTTGAGCTGTTGGACCAGCAGCTCGATGATCTGCATGAGATCGGAGTCGCTGAGCGCCGTGAAGATGATGATCTCATCGAGGCGGTTCAGGAACTCCGGGTTGAAGGTGCGTTTCACCTCGCCCTTGACCATCTCCTCGATCTTGTCGAGCACCACATCCTCCACGCGGGACTGGAAGCCCAGACCCTCACGCTTCATCAGGTGTTTGGCGCCGATGTTCGAGGTCATGATCAGGATCGTGTTCTTGAAGTCAACCGTGTTGCCGAGCCCGTCCGTGAGCTGGCCGTCTTCAAAGACTTGCAGCAGCAGGTTGAAGACGTCTGGATGGGCCTTTTCGATCTCGTCCAGCAGCACGACGGAGTAGGGGCTGCGCTTGACCCGCTCGGTCAACTGGCCGCCCTCCTCGTAACCGACATAGCCCGGAGGCGAGCCGATCAGCTTCGAGACCGAGTGCTTTTCCATAAACTCCGACATGTCGAAGCGGATGAGCGACTTCTCGCTGCCAAACAGGAACTGCGCCAGAGTGCGCGCCATCTCAGTTTTGCCGACGCCCGTGGGTCCGAGGAACAAAAAGCTTCCAATGGGACGGGCAGGATTTTTCAGGCCTGCTCTGGACCGGCGAATGGCTCGCGCCAGCGCTGAGATCGCCTTCTCCTGCGAGATCACTCGCTTGTGCAGCTCCTCTTCAACCCGGAGCAGACGCTGCGTCTCTTCTTCCTTCAGAGAGGTAATGGGAACGCCCGTCCAGCGGCTTACTACATCCTCAATGTCCTCACGCGTCACAATGCCCGCTGACGAGTCGTCAAGGTGGTATTTGTCGCGCAGCAGCCGCAGATTCTCGCGCTCCTTCCGCTCCTCGTCCGAGTAGAACCGCGCCTTCTCGAACTCATGATTCGCAATCGCATTCTCCATCCGGTGGACGATGAACTTGATCCGCTTCTGCACCTCGGTAAGCTCCTCCGGAAGAGAAGTCTGACGAAGCTTAACGCGGGCGCCCGCCTCATCGATCAGGTCAATCGCCTTATCGGGCAGGAATCGATCCGGGATATACCGGCTGGAGTGCGAGACCGAAAACGAGATCGCATCGTCGGTATAGCTGACCGCGTGGAACTTCTCGTACTTTTCCTTGATGCCCATAATGATCTTGACGGCATCTTCTTCATTCGGTGGAGGAACCTTGACCGCCTGGAAGCGGCGTTCGAGCGATCGGTCCTTCTCGATCGACTTCCGGTACTCGGCCGGGGTCGTAGCGCCGATGCACTGGATCTCGCCGCGGCTCAGAGCGGGCTTCAGGATGTTCGCCGCGTCGAGCGAGCCCTCGGCAGAGCCGGCGCCCACGAGCGTGTGCAACTCGTCGATGAAGACGATGGAGTTCTGGTTCTCCATCAACTCCTTCATGATGGTCTTCAATCGCTCCTCAAACTGCCCGCGATACTTGGTTCCGGCAACGATCAACGAAAGATCGAGCGCCAACACCTTCTTATCCGCGAGGAAGCTGGGCACTTCGCCGTCGGCGATCTTCTGCGCCAGGCCCTCGACGATAGCCGTCTTGCCGACTCCCGGCTCGCCAATAAGCACCGGATTGTTCTTCGTCCGGCGGCACAGAATCTGGATCACGCGATCGACCTCTGTGTCGCGCCCGACCAGCGGATCCAGCTGCTGGTCCATGGCGGATTGCGTAAGGTCGCGGCTGAACTCGGCAAGCATGCTCTGCTCCTGCCGGCCACCGGCCCCGGCCTGCTTACCCTGCGCGGGCGCTTTCTCCTGCGTCGTTCGCTGCAGCTCCTCGCGGATCGTGGGAAGACGCAGACCGCGTTCAGTCAGGATCTCGGCCGCAAAGCACTTCTCTTCACGTAGGAGCCCGAGCAGCAGATGTTCGGTGCCGATGTGCTTGTGGCTGAGGCGTTCGGCCTCCTCCGCGGCATAGGCGAGAACCCGCTTGCACTCATTTGAGAGCGGCAGGTCGACGGAGGTCGAAACCTTCTCTCGAATCGTCGTATGTTGTTCAATCTGCTTGCGGATCGACTCCACAGAGGTATGCGACCGCAGAAATCGATTGGTAAGTGCCTTGTCCTCACGCAGCAGACCGAGCAGCAGGTGCTCCGTCTCGATATAGGGCGAGCCGAATTGACTCGCCTCGTAGCGCGCGAAGAAGATGACCCGTCGCGCCTTCTCCGTATAGCGTTCGAACATGTTTTCCCCTTCTCAGCCTTGGCCCAGCTGGTATACCAGCCAACCTTTACTGATGCTGCAACGCCCCGGTTGGCTTCAGACCGGGGCACCCAGACTGCTCAGCGGAACAGCCATCCTGCATCTCTAAGTGTAGACCTCTGCACAGAACGGTGAAATGCCGGCGAATCTATGGCCACCGTATCGCAAAGATCGCTTCTATGGTGTGCAAAAGTGGGCGCAATGGCCCTAACGGTGTACCCCTTGGTACTCAGACGCGTCCTCTTCTCGTACCGAGAACTTGTTGCCGCCGGATGCGCTGTGCCTCACGCTGGCTGAAGCTGTCCCTTGTGCAGCAGGAGCATCCGGTCGCAGCGCCTGGCAAACTCCCTGTTATGTGTCACTAAAACGCTGGCCAGACGATGCGATCCGTGCAGGCGCTGGAGCAAGGCAAAGACGGACTCAGCCGTGGACTCATCGAGGTCGCCGGTCGGTTCATCCGCTAGCAGGATCCTGGGCTCTGTGACCAGGGCCCGAGCCAGGCTGATGCGCTGCTGCTCCCCGCCGCTCAGCTCTCCCGAGCGATGTCCGGAACGGTGGGAAAGGCCGACCTCCCCCAGCCAGCGGTCTGCTTTTTCCATCGCTGACCGCCGACCGAGACCGCCGGCCATCAAAGGAAGCGCGATATTTTCAAGCGCGGTAAACTCCGGCAGCAAATAGTGGAACTGCCAGACGTAGCCGATCGTGCGATTGCGGAAGCGCGCTGCCTCGTTCACGGACATGCGGCTGAGTCGCCGGTCTCCGTACCAGACCTCACCTCCACTTGGGCGGTCGAGCGCGGCCAGCAGATGCAGCAGGGAGCTCTTACCGACGCCGCTCTCGCCGACGATGGATACGAGTTCGCCGGGCTGGAGGGCAAAGTTCAGTTCGTGGAATAAGACCAGCTCGCTTCGATCCGTGTGGCCAACGGAGGCGTACCGCTTGGTCAGCAGCTCCGCCCGCAGAACGGCCGTTGCAGCGCCCGGTGCGGGGGCTTCGGTCATGAGGCCTCCTCGTCGTTTGAATCGGCTTGCTCTTCGTCGTTCTCCGGCCTTCGCTCTGCCTTTTTGCTGCCGGCTTTCCCCGGATCCCAGCGCGCCCGGAAGGCGATGCCCAATCGATTCCAGGCGTTGATGCTGCTGATCGCCAGCGTGAGGTCGACGATCTCCTTCTCGGAGAAGTGCTGCTGCATCACTGCGTAGTCGGCGTCCGAGGCGTGTCCGCTCTGGATGTTCGTCACAGCCTCTGCCCACAGCAGCCCGGCACGCTGCCTCTGGGTAAAGCTGTCGGACTCGCGCCAATGGGGAATGGCGTCGATAAGCGTCTCGGGTGCGTGCGTCTTTCCAAGTTCCTGCCGGTGCTGCCCGATGCAGAAGTGGCAGCCATTCAGCTGCGAGACCCGCAATCGGACCATCTCCAGCAGAGTCTTTTCAAGGCCCGAGAGCGCGTTGAGGTAGTGCTCCAGCTCCTGCATGGCGCCGATGCCATCCGGCGCGAGCTTGATGTAGGGCAGCCGCTGCTGTTCGTTACTCCCCTGCTGTTCACTACTCCCTTGTTCTTCACTACTCATAGCGCAGAGCCTCCGCGGGCAGGATGGCGGCAGCAGCGGCCGAGGGATAGAGCGTCGCAAGCAGACTCACGCTCAGGCTGACAAGCGACACGATCACGCCATCCCGCATCCGCGCCGCAAACGGGAGATAGTCGATCGAGTACACAGACGCATCCAGACGAATAAAGCGATAGTGCGCGCCGGCCCAGCTCAGCCCGTAGCCGAGTCCCAAACCCAGCACGGTTCCGATGACGGAGATGAGAAAACCCTGCAGCAGAAAGACCCGACGAATCTGCGCGGCGGTAACGCCAAAGCCCATCAGCACAGCGATGTCACGGGTCTTCTCCATAACAACCATGGTCAGCGCGATCAGTATGTTCAACGCCGCCACGCAGACGATCAGAGCCAGCACGATGAACGTCACGATCTGCTCCAGCTTAAGCGCGCGAAAGAGCTCCCGATTCTGCTCCATCCAGTTGGTCGTCTGAAAGCCCGCACCGGCAGCCTGCGCGATCGCTTCGCCGATCTCTTTTGCGCGGTAGAGGTCATCGACCTTGAACGAGATCACTGAGATCAGATCCGGCTCGGAGAAGAGCCGCTGCGCATCCTCCAGGCGCGTGAAGGCATACGCCTGATCGTACTGAAAGAAGCCGGAGCTGAAGATGCCGGCGACACGAAAGCGCTGGTAGCGGGGAACCAGCCCGAGCGGCGTCAGCTCGCCTTGCGGGCTGGTGATGAGAACCGTGTCACCAACTCGCGCACCGACGTCGGCGGCCAGCTCGCTGCCGATGACGAGCGGCGGCGCGGCCTCGGGCTGCATGCCGGGACGCGGTGCCAGTTCAACTGCGCTGCCTTGCTTGATCGATTGCAGCAGGTCGCCGACCAGCCTCTGATCCGCAGGGATGATGCCTTCAACGAGAGCTCCTCCGCTTCTGGCTCCGCGCGAGAGCAGGACCTGTCCGTATAGCCCAGGAGCGGCCGCGGTTACATGGGGAACGCGCCGCAGGCGATCGAGAAGCGGTCTCCAGTCGCGAATGCCGTCCGCGGCCACACGCATCAGAGCCACGTGTGAGGTCGACCCGATTAGCCGCTCCTGCAGATCGCGCCGCATGCCATTCGTGATCGCGAGCGCGATGATCAGCGAAGCCACGCCTGCCGTGACTCCCGATACGGAGAGGACGGTAACGACGCCAACCAAGGCCTGCCGCCGTTTCGCCCGGAGATAGCGAATCGCGAGAAAGAGTTCAAAGCGCATGAGCCGCACCGATCAACGCACCACCGTCTTGACGCTCGACATATTCTCCGCGCGATCGTAGACCCGCACGGCCAGCGTGTGTTCGCTCGACTTCGCTCCCATCGCGGGGTCTGCCTGATCATGTGACGGCAGAGCAGACCGGACCTCATAGCGCTCACTCAGCGCATCCGACAGGCCGCCGATCGGTTCAACATACTGCCATGGCCCGGCATCGATCGAGAACTCCGCATGGGCGATGGGCGAAATCGCATCCTTCGCCTCAAAGGTCCACTGCACTGCGCCCTGCTCGAGCCGCGCCGTGAGGGTGCCTGGTACCGGCGGCGTCGTATCGACTGTGAACAGCGCGCTGATGTGGTCCCCGGTCAGCGTCTCCGCATCGGTATGCACCGGAGCGTCACTGGCGATGACCTTCACCTCATAGCGGCCGTCCGGCAGCAGGGAGGCGTCGAGGCTGAGAAAGCGATCGGAGATCTTGTCCTTCAACAGCCTCCAAGCCGTCTCGCCGGGGCTTCGATACCAGACGGCGAACATCAGATCGTCGCCGTTATCGTCATGCGCCGCCCAGCGAACCACAATGCCGTTCCGGTCCTTTTGCGCGGTGAGCGGGCTGGTTGCTGTGTCCTGCTGCACGAGATTAATCGCCTGCGCACCGGAAGCCGACCCCGACGGGAAGGCGATCTGCACCGTAAGCGGTTGCTGCTGAGCTGGGTTCGAGAGAACGCGGGCGCCGGTCGCAACCACCACATCGTCAACGACAGGGGCGACGTTGCGAGGGAGATAGTTCAGCGTCACGGAATCAAGCGCTGCGCCAGGCCGCAGGGTGGCGCGCCACTGCGCATAGCGGCCAGCCGTCAGCCCCCGAATCTCTCCGCCGGAGGTCATCGGCATCCAGTCGCTCCAGCCCTGCGTTGCGCTGGGCACGTTGCCGGTTCGTGCCGAGATCTCCACGCCTTGTGCGGCTGCTTGAATCTCGGCGCGACCCCATCGTGCATACTGCCCTGCGTCGAAGACTTCGCTGGTGTACGTGGCCCTCGGGGGCTCATCCTCAAGCCGAACGATAGTACCGGCGTTGCTGGTGCCGGCGAACAGACCGGCGGGTCCATCGGCCAGGACCGTTGCCTGACCGGCCTCCACACGCGCGACCTCAGCAAGCCGGCCGGCTACGGTTGGATCAATGCGGTAGAGCCGTCCCTTGTTGCCGGTCGCTGCCAGCACCTGATTCTTGTGGACCAGCAGGGCGTACACAACGTCATCCTTCAGCACAATGAGCCGCTGTGGTGTTCCGTCCGGTGCGATGCGATCGATCTCCGACCCATCCGGCACCACGCCATTCGATCCTGCGGCGCTGGTCGAGCCAGGCTGCAGCAGGGTAATGCTGACGCCGACCGCGCCGGTGACAGGAAGCGGCGGCAGGGAACTCGGTCCCTTGCTTCCGACCGCCGCCGCATACACGGCGCCGCTCGCATCGATCGCAAGCGAGGTGATCTCGCGATGGGCTGAGGCATAGGCGGCGAACGGCTTCGCGCCGGGGCGGCGCGTGTCGATGCGGTAGAGGATACCGGCCCCATCGGACCCGGCCCAGAGTACGCCGGCGCTCGTGAGCAGCAGAGACCGGATGTGACTATCGGCGGTTCGGAAGAGCAGCTCCGGCTTCACGGACGCCGCAGGCAGGATGCGATACACCGCAGCCGGGGCTCCGGTTGCAACATAGAGCGTTCCGTCCGGCGCGACCGCCATATCCCAGATGTACTTTGGTTTTTCGCCGGTCGCTTCAGGGGCGAACACCACCGTCTCGCCACCGGCCTTAGAGCCGAGCCGGGCAGCTTGGGCGCTCAGTCTATAGACGCGCCCATTGGGGGATGTGGCCGCGAAGATCGATCCGTCCGGTGCTGCCTTGACGGACTGGACACCGATCTCTTTGCCGGTGAAGATCGTCTCCGCGACTCCCCCTGCCGCGACACGGACGACGGACGCCGAGCCGCCGGAGCTTCCACCAAGCCCGGCGTACACCGCACCATTTGCGCCCTGGGCCAGGGTCCAGACATAGCTCTCAGAGGCCGTATAGAAGGGCGAGACGGCCAGCCCCACCTCCAGGCGGCCATCGCTGCGGAGAGCCACGCCCTCTGCCGTGCCGCGCTGGAGCTCATCAAACCGGTCGACCGTCCATTGCTTGGTTCCTTGCGCAACGCACGATGCAGAGTTCGCCAGACCGGCAAAGATCGCAATCGCTGCGAGAGATCGTCGTACCCACGTGCTCACTCTTTGTCCTCGTATCATCTTTTTCTTACCGCACCATCATGCTGAGCACCTGAGCTCCGGAGACGGCATCCCCGGCAGGTGTGGACCCAAGTTCAACCACGCTCTCACCTGTCAGCTTCAGCCGCTGGACGCCCTTGAGCGGCTCCAGAACGTTTGCCATGGAGAGCGGAACCTCCGTTAGAGGCGCCGCGTCGAGCACGGCCTGCGCCGCGTGCGTCAGAAGCGTCACATAGACCCGGTCGTTCGCGTGCGTGGCGTTCAGGCGGCCGACCGTATCGGCAAGCGAGAGTGGGTGCGCCGCTCCAGGCTCAATCAGCCGGTCCAGAGTCGCGCCATCGCTGACCAGCAGACGCACCGGCCCGGGCTCGAGCGCGTCAGGGAGCGTAAGTGTGGTGTGCAGATGCCGCGAGGCTTGCTGGTAAGGCTGGAGCAGGCTATCCACATTGATGGTCTGGCCTGGTCGAGCCTCAAGCAGGCTCGCTCGCGCACTCTCCAAACTGGCGACTCTGCGGCGGCTTGAACTCTCAATGCGCAGCTCCACCCCGGTCAGTACCGGCTGCTCCTCAGGGTTGCTGAAGAGCGGAGTGAACCTCTCCCCAACCGCCAGCGCTGCCGTGACCGCGCCAGGATTGAAGCTGCCCTGCGACTGCCAGCCGGAGAGCTTGACCGGCGGAAGCGGCATCGCGGCATGCCCCAGAGACGGCGGGATCTCCAGCCGGATCTCCCCTTCCATCCTGTAACTCGACTCCGAGGAGCCGCTCAGGACCTGCTGTAGGCTCTGATAGATCGCAGCCATCATGAGCTGCGGCGTCAGATCGCGATGATTCGCGACAGCAAAGTGCATTGTCTTTACTGTCTGGTTCGCGCCCTCCGGAGCCAGGGCGATCGTAACCGGAATCATGCGGGCCTTGGCCCCGATCGTGCCGTAGATGGCTGACGATCGATCCTGCGTGAAGGCGCCCACAATCTCCGTGGCGTTCACGATCTTGAAGGAGTTGAGCGGACTGGCGAGGGTTGCGACGACCTCGGCCTTCGCCATCGGCAGATCGATCTCGCCGGACTGAGTGAGGGGATGGCCGCAGGCGAGCAGCTTGTCAGCCTGCACGTAGGAGACGGTGCAGGTGCCGGTGACCGAAAGATCGCCTTCGACCAGAACGGCGCTGACAACGCTTCCGGGCTCAAGCGGCTCCGGCTGGCGTCGGCTCGTATCCATCCCTCCCAGGCCGCTCACGGGGGTCAGACCCAGCGCTTTAAAGCCGTCACCAAACCGCGCGATCGTCTCCTGGCTGAATCCGCTGAAGACCAGCGGCGCCTCCATGGGCTGCAGGTCCGTCGCCGCGCCTGTCCTGACGGCCTGCGACGGGGAACTGTCCTGTCCGCTGACCTCCAGCATCTGCTCGATCGGCGTAATCCCGGCGATCGGCTCTTTGCTGAACTGCCCGATGCGGTAACTCAGAGCGCCAACCAGCTTTCCGTCGATATAAACAGGGCTGCCGCTCATGCCGGCGACGACGCCGGTGTACTCCGGTTTGCTGCCGTGCAGGCGCGCGAGGATCAGGTCGCGCTTGGGTCCGAGGGCATTCGTAAGCCGGCCAAGGATCTCGACCGCCATCGCCTCGGGATGAACGCCCGAGAAGACTGTGTAGGCGATCCCCTGCTGTCCGGGGTGCACATCGTCCAGCGGATAGAGAATGGTCTTGGCGGGCGGTCCGCTCGCCTCCGCGGCTGTTTGCGCTCGCGCATAAGCGGCCGCCCCTGTTCCTATGAGCAAGCATGCAAGCGCAGCGCGGCGCGTCCTTTTATAGAGCATCACGTCTACAGACTAGAGTGTCGAGCGCTTTGCGGGAAACTTGAGTGTTGCCCTCGTGAAGCGAGCCTCTCTTGACCCTCCCGCGCCGGAGTACAGTAACCATGATGCACGCCTTCAACTTTCATTGCCGGACTGCGCTTTCTCTTCTGCTCGCCGCAGCCCTTCTCACCCTGCCGGCGGGTGCGCAGGATGCGCCCGGATCGACGCCGCCCCAGCAGCAAGGCGCACCGGAGGCAGGCCCGCAGACCGACAACGGCCCCATCATCCTCAAGAAAAAGAAGGAGCCCGCGGAGCCGCCTCCCCCGGCCGCGCCGGAAGAGCCCAAGGTCAAGAACCCGAACAACGAGACCTACTCGATACGGGTCGACGTGCCCATCGTCAACCTCGACGTGAACGTCATCCTGGATAAGACTCATCAGTTTGTTCCGGGACTGAAGCAGCCCAACTTCCAGGTGATTGAGGATGGCGTCGTCCAGCAGGTGCAGAGCGTTCGCATTGCGCAGACCCCAATCACGGCGGTGATGCTGCTCGAGTTTGCCGCCAACAGCTACTACTTCATCAACGACATGCAAAACGCCGCGGTGAGCTTCTTCCAAACGCTCAAGCCTGACGACTACATCGCCGTAATCACCTACGATCTGCGCACACACATCCTGACCGACTTCACCAACAACAAGCAGATCGTAGCCGATGCGCTGCGCAGCCTGGTCATCCCCGGCTTCTCTGATACCGACGTCTTCGATGCGCTCTATGAGACTCTGGACCGCGTCTCTCGCATCGAAGGCCGCAAGTACATCATCCTTATCGGAACGGGCCGCGACACCTTCTCGAAGCTCACGCTGGACAAGATGCTCGCAAAGGTCAAGGCATCGCAGGACATCACCATCTTCTCAATCGGCACCGGCGCGTTCATTCGGGAGATCGCAGACTCACGCGGAGGCATGGGCGGCCCGCAGCGGATGGACTATCTGCAGGCCGAAAACCAGCTGAAGACCTTCGCCCAGATGACCGGCGGCCTGTACTTCAATCCAATGTTCCAGGGCGCGCTTCCGGACATCTTTCACCAGATCAACGACTCCATCCGAAACCAGTACGTGCTGACCTATCGGCCCTCCAACACCGCCAACGACGGAGGCTTTCGCCGCGTGAAGGTTCAGTTGGTCGATAACGAGGGCCATCCGCTGCGCATGCAGGACGAAAAAGGCAAGCCGCTCAAGTACTCCGTTATCTCTCGCGATGGCTATCGCGCCAAGCTGCCGGTCGAGTAGCGCTTAGCTGTTAGCAAGCTCTCGTGCGCGCTGGGTCGCTCGCTTAACGGCTTTGATCAGGGTCACGCGCAGCCCGCCCTCCTCCAACTCGAGGATGCCGTCCACCGTGCATCCGGCGGGCGTTGTGACCGCGTCTTTCAGCAGAGCCGGATGCGCCCCGGTTTCGAGCACCATCTTCGCCGACCCGAGCGTTGTCTGTGCCGCCAGCAGCGTAGCCACGTCACGCGGCAGGCCAACGTTGACGCCTGCCTCCGCCAGCGCTTCGATGATGATGTACAGGAACGCAGGGCCCGAGCCCGAGAGCCCCGTCACCGCATCCATATGCTTTTCGTCGAGCACAACCGTGCGGCCCACGGTGGCGAACATGCGTGTCGCCAGGTCAAGGGCATCGCCGCTCGAGAAGCGGCCCCCGCACAGAGCCGTCATGCCCTCGGCCACCGTCGCCGGCGTATTCGGCATCGCGCGCACGACAGGAAGATCGCAGCCGGCGGCTTCTTCAATCACGCGCGTCCTGACCGAGGCCGCGAGTGAGAGCAGTATCTTTCCAGGATGCAGCACGGGCCGGATCTCCTCCACCAGCTCAACGATCTGTCCCGGCTTTACACCAAGCAGAAGAACATCCGCGGCCTGCGCTGCCGCGAGATTATCCGTACCGACCACCACACCCCACCGGCCGCCGAGCCCGCGTGCCCGCTCCGGGTGGCGCACCGTGGCGGCGATCTGATCCGGGCGAAGCAGATCGTTTGCGAGAAACGCGTCAAGCAGGATGCCGCCCATCTTGCCGGCTCCAAGAACAGCTACGCGAACGTCCTTCATCGCCTCAGCTTTTACTGTGACCTGACTCATAGCCACCAAACTACCAGAGCCCGCGGCAGTGTCTCGCGTACGTGCTTCCGCCAAAAAGAAGAGGCGCCCGCACGCGGACGCCTCTTCTGAAAAGCCCAGATCCTACGCAGTTGTCTTCGCGCAGTATGTGTCAAACGCCCGCTGCAACTCCTGCGCAATCGCCGGTGCGGTCGAGGTCTCGATCGCGGAACGCTGCATGAGATAAACCAGCTGGCCGTCACGCAGTATCGCGATCGCCGGCGATGTGGGAGGATGTCCGCCGAAGTAGCTGCGAGCCCGCTCCGTCGCTTCCCGATCCTGTCCGGCGAAGACTGTCACGGCGTGATCCGGCATTGTGGCGTTTTGCATAGCGAGGCGAACACCCGGCCTCATCTTTCCCGCCGCGCAGCCGCAGATCGAGTTCACAACGACCATGGTCGTGCCCTTCTCGCCCATCGCTGCGTCCACCTCGGCCGCCGTGCGCGTCTCTTTCAGGCCGGCGCGGGTCAGTTCCTCGCGCATCGGAATCACCATAATCTCTGGATACATTTTCGCTTCCCCCAAGAACCGCGCCAAACGCGGCTTCCCTATTGTAACGGGTCAATCTCCTCGCGTGCTTCCGGCAGCAACTTTCCGGCCACAAAAGGCAGTCGATTCCGCTCTGCGATACCCTGTGACATGTGGCCACACTCCAGGTGCAGGAACAGGTTGCGTTGGCGCCGTTTACCACGGCCGGCATCGGCGGCCCCGCGCGATTCTTTGCCCATGTTCAGTCAGAGCACGAGTTGGAAGAGGCCGCTGCGTTCGCCCTAACGCATCGTCTGCCGCTCTTTGTTCTGGGGGGTGGGTCGAACCTCCTGGTGCGGGATGAAGGCTTTCCCGGACTGGTTCTTCACCTCGCGATCGGAGGCAAGATGCAGATCACACCGGCAGGGGATCGCGTCCGCTACGACGTTCCAGCCGGCGTGGTCTGGGATGACTTCGTGCTGTCCGCGTGTGAGGCCGGCCTCACAGGTGTGGAGTGTCTGGCCGGCATCCCCGGGCTTACCGGCGGAACTCCGGTGCAGAATGTGGGCGCGTATGGGCAGGAGGTCGCGCAGACCATCGCAACCGTGCGTGTCTACGATCGCGTCTCCCGCACCTTCCTCGCGCTCAGCAATGAAGAGTGCCGCTTTGCCTACCGAAGCTCGTGCTTCAACACGCAGCCGCTTGGCCGTCATCTGGTGACGCAGGTCAGCTTCACTCTCAGCAGCGTGCCCCACGCGCCGATCACGTATCCCGAGCTGAAGGCTCGCTTTAGGGAAAGCGAGCCGTCTCCGCTGGAGATCTACCACGCAGTCCGGGAGATCCGGCGCGGCAAGGGCATGCTGCTCTCCGCAGACGACCCCGACAGCCGTTCCGCCGGCTCGTTCTTCAAGAACCCCATCGTGCCTGCAAGCTGTCTCGAAAGGATCGCCGCCGCCCAGGCCGTTGCCCCGGAAGCAGTGCCGCACTGGCCCGCGCCCGGTCGGCGCGACGCAGCTTCAGACGTAAAGCTCGCAGCTGCCTGGCTGGTGCAGATGGCCGGCTTTCCCAAAGGATTTGTCGACGGTCGAGCCGGAATCTCCTCCCGCCACTCTCTGGCGCTTATCAATCGGGGCGGCGCGCAGTTTCTCGATCTGGCACGGCTTCGAGACCGCATTCGCGCCGAGGTGAAAGCCCGGTTCGGAGTAGAGCTCGAGCAGGAACCGGTCGAGCTCGGCCCGGAGACGCGTGATCCTATCTTGTGATTTCAGGCTAGCGAACAGGCTCTAAGCCGATGTTGGGCAGCTTTGTCTGAATATCCGTAGAGAGCAACCAGTCCAAAAACCGATGAGCAGCCGCCCGGTCTCCATCCCGGAGCACAACGGCATACTCCTTCATCTCGGGATACTGCGATGCGGGTATCAGAACGTACGATCCGATCTGCCGCAGGTGCGCCGACTCAGCCAGTGTAAGGGAGATGAGGCCGAGCTGGGCACCGCCGGATTCGACCAACTCCGTGACCTGCGGGATATCGTCCGCCACCACCAGCTTCGGCTTAAGCGCGGCCGCAAGCTTCAGCCGAATAAGGGCGGCGGCTGCCGATCGGCCAAACGGCGTGTGCAGATCGTCCGCGACCGCGAGTTTCTGGAGCCGTGCATCCTGCAACCGTTCAAGCGATAACGGCTGCAGGGGAGAGTCCTTGCGCGCAAACAGAACCAGCGTGCCCCTGGCGAAGGCAAGCGGGGCTTTTGCGTCGGTCAGACCATCCGCAACCAGCTTTTCCGGGAAGGTAAAGTCTGCCCCGAGAAAGAGATCCGTGGCGGTGCCGCGTTCAATCCGCGTCACCTGGTCGCCAGACGATCCAGCCGTCACGATCAGCTTCACGCCTGTCTGCCGCTCATACGTCTGTGCCAGAACGGGCATGACCGGCCCAAGATCGGAGGCAACAGCGACCCTTAGAACCTTTGCCGGAGCCTGCGCTGAAAGGCTTCGGACCGTGCCGACGGCGAGGATCACACCAACCGCAAACACCGCAAAGTCCGCAGCCCAGCGGATAGTCGGCGCTTGCCATCGTACGCGGGTACGATACCCTGTCATCATCCATGAACGTAGCATCCCATCAGCTTCGATGCACGCAGTGCGGCCTGCAGATCGCGGGGGAGAGTGCTCCTGTGGATTTCCGCTGCATCGCATGCCGCGGCTTGTTTGAAGTGGTGTATCCCTGGTCGAAGGCGGCGACAAAGTCTGAGCCCGGGCCGTCCAGTCTGCCTCGGGATGCAGCCGCAGGCGTGACGCCGGAGGCACGGCTGCCCAATGCCAGTGCATTGCGCTGGCTCTGGCAGGAGCGCCGCACCTCCACTCTGGCAGCGGACCAATCCGGTGTCTGGCGCTTTCGCGATCTCCTTCCTATCCTCACGGATATCGAGCACCCGGTCACGCTGCGCGAAGGCAATACGCCGCTCTATGAACTTCCCCGATCTGCCGCGGCTCTGGGGATCAACTGGCTGCTGGCCAAGCATCAGGGCATGAATCCGACTGGCTCCTTCAAGGACACAGGCATGACGGCAGCGCTCTCCGTCGCCGCCGAACGCGGATTCGAGTGGGTCGCCTGCGCATCGACCGGCAACACCTCGGCGGCTATGTCGGCCTATGCCGCGCGCGCGGGCCTGCGCTCGATCGTGCTGATTCCGGAGGGCAAGATCGCCTGGGGCAAGCTGTCGCAGTCCATGGACTACGGCGCGATCACGCTGCAGTTGAAGACCGACTTCGACGGATGCGTGCGCGCCCTCAACGAGCTGATCCGGCAGCTGCCGATCTACCTGCTCAACTCGGTCAATCCCTATCGCCTGGAAGGGCAGAAGACACCCGCCTTCGAGATGCTGGAGCAGATGGACTGGCAGGTTCCGGAGCACATCATCGTTCCGGGCGGAAATCTGGCGAACAACGCCGCGCTGGGCAAGGGGTTTGAAGAGCTCCATCACCTCGGCCTGATCGCGCGCGTTCCGAAGATCTCTGTGATCCAGGCCGCGGGGGCAAGCCCGTTGGTGCGCAGCATGGAGGCCAACGGCGGCCGCGAACTGCTGCCCGTGACAGCGGATACCCGTGCGACAGCCATCCGGATCGGCAATCCCGCCAGCTTTTTCAAAGCAGTCCACACCCTTCAGAGCACCGGCGGCTGGACGGCGGCCGTCTCCGAACAGGAGATTGCGCTCGCCAAGGCGGAGATTGGGGCCGAGGGCATCGGCTGCGAACCGGCTTCCGCGGTCACGCTGGCCGGTCTGAAGAAGCTGGTCGCGCAGGGAAAGGTCACGCCGGAGGAGCGCGTCGTGCTCATCCTGACCGGGCACACCCTCAAAGATCCGCAGTACACCATCGACTATCACCGCAACGCTCTGCTGACTGAGCAAGAGCTGACAGAGGCGACTCCCGCGGAGCAAGCACAGCACCAGGCGCTGCGTCGGCAGCCGATGGTGCTGGACGTCGACGGAGATACGGTTCTTCGCGCGGTTGCGGGCCTGCTAGAGTCTGGCGCGGCCGTTCCGGTATGACGGACGAGACAAAGCGCAGCTCAGCCGGTCTGGAGATCAGCCTTCAGGAGCTTAGTAGGCATCGACCAAAGAGCGATTCAACCAGGCTGCGGCTCGTGTTGCCGGCCACATCGGCAAATCTTGGCCCCGGGTTCGACGCGGTGGGTCTGGCGCTCTCGCTGTTTCTCCGGCTGGAGGCCTACTCCGCTGAGGCCTTTTCGATCGAGGCCTCAGGCAGAGATCAGGCGCTCACCGGAGCTCTCGAAGGCAACCTCATCCTGTCCACCTATCGTGATCTCCTCGAGAACTCTGGCCGACCAGTGCCGCCGCTGCGCCTTCTGCTGCACAACGAGATTCCGCTCGGAATGGGATGCGGCTCGTCCGCGGCCGCACTCTGCGCGGGAGTGCTCCTGGCCAACCACTTCGGACACTTGGGCTGGACAAACGAGGAGATCCTGCATGAGGCCGCGCGGCGGGAGGGGCACCCGGACAACGTAGCCGCATGCCTGCTTGGCGGCCTGACTGTGTCGAAGACGCACCCGAAGGAGGCACGCCTTGCCGTGACTGGCTCAACCTCCGCCCTCAGCTTCGGGGCTGACCTGCCGTGGCGGCTGCTGCTGGCGTTGCCCCATGCGAGTCTCTCAACCGCAACGGCACGGCAGCTTCTGCCGCAGCTCTATAGCCGCGCCGACGCCGTCCGCAATGTGCAGTCGACCGCGCTGCTGGTCGGCGCGTTCGCGCGGAACCGCCCCGACCTGCTCTATACCGCGACCGAAGACTACCTGCACCAGCCGTATCGAATGGAGGTGTGTCCCTTGCTCAAGGCGTTGCTGCCCTTAGCGGGACGAAACGGGATCCACAGCGTGACCCTCTCGGGAGCCGGTCCTTCCGTCCTTTTGATCGTCAAGGATGGGGTCTCCGCGGACCTGGTCCGAACGCATGCAGGCGGCCTGGTCGCTGAAGTATTTGAGCTCTCCATCGCTGCGGGCGTTGCACTTTCAACGGATTGGTAATCCCGCAAGTGTTACCTAAGATTGCTTTACCCGCACTGACTTCTTCTCTACTCTCCGGGTTGTAGACAGTTCTGGGGAGGGCTGCTACAGCGCCCGTTGACCTCTAACCGAGGTCCGGGCGTTTTCCTTGCCTGCATGCTGCAGATTGGGCGTAGAACCGGTCCAGTAAGCGTTTCTGCGGCTTTGCATCCATCCTGTTTGCGGTGCATCTAGTACTAGAGCAATATGGTCCCCGCTTTCGAGCGGCGGATTTTCGACGGTAAGAAGGGAAGTAAGGCAATGGCCGGTCAGTTTGTCAGCGCAATCAGTGATGCAGCCTTTGAAAAGGAAGTTCTTCAGTCCGAGCAGCCAGTCCTGGTAGATTTCTGGGCGGCATGGTGCGGACCGTGTCGCGCTCTTGCCCCCGTTGTCGATGAGGTTGCGACCGAGTATCAGGGCAAACTCAAGGTGATGAAGATGGATGTGGACGCAAATAACCAGACGCCCGCCCGCTATGGAATTCGCGGTATTCCGGCGCTGCTTTTGTTCAAGGACGGCAAGGTCGCCGAACAGATCGTCGGCTTCGTGCCGAAGGATACGATCGAGAAGACAATTGCGAAGGTGATTGGCTAAAGTCCGTTTCCCACGAAGTTTCAGGAAGGCCGAAGCGTATAGCTTCGGCCTTTCTGCGTTGAGATACGACAGACATTGCTACACTCGAAACGCATGCTCGAGTGGATGGTATTCCGCGTCATTATGGTCGCGGTCTTTATCCTGGCGAACGCCTTCTTTGTTGCGGCCGAGTTCGCTCTGGTCAGCGTTCGTGAGACGCGGGTCGAGCAGCTCCTGGCTCAGGGCCGCTCTGGCGCTCGCGCCGTTCTTCACCTCAAACGATCCATCGATGAGTTTCTGCCCGCGGTGCAGTTCGGCGTTACGCTTGCCGCGCTCGCGCTGGGTTGGCTGGGCGAGCCGGTCATCACGGAGATGCTGCTGCAGGCCGCGCGCGCCGCTCATATTGCCATTCCGGCCAACGTTCTTCACCCCATTGCGATCTCTCTCGCCTTCGCGGCGATTACATACTTCGAGGTGCTGCTGGGCGAACTGGTGCCGAAGTCGCTGGCCTTGCAGCGTGCGGAGCGGATCGCCCTTGCGGTGGCGCCACCGATGGACGCCTTCATCCGCCTGACCCGCCCGGCTGTCAGCCTGATGAACGGCTCCGCGACTCTCGTCCTGAAGCTATTTCGAGCGCCGCTGCGGGGCGAGGGGGCGGCGCACTCCCCGGAGGAGCTGAAGCTGGTCGCCACCGCGACACGCCGCATGGGGCTGCTGCCGGTCTTTCAGGAAGAGATTATTCATCGCGCAATCGAGCTCAATCATGTGACCGTGCGGGAGATCATGACGCCCCGCGCCAAGATGTTCCTGCTCAGCGCCGATCTGCCGATCGAGACGGCGAGCGCCCGCATCATTGAAGAACAGCACTCGCGCGTGCCGGTGTTCAACCCATCCACCAAAGCGGGAGCCGCGGAACAGGACCGGATCGTCGGTGTGCTGTACTCCAAGGACGTCTCTCGGCTGATGCACTTCAGGGCCGCATCGGGCGCGTTTGGAGCGGCGCCGTCCAGCCTGACGGTGCGGCAGATCATGCGTCCAGCTACCGTGGTTCCCGAGACCAAGCTGGCTGTGGAGCTGCTCCAGGAGTTTCAGCAGGATCGCAAGCAGATCGCGATTGTGGTGGACGAGTTTGGATCAACAGTAGGGCTGGTCACGGCAGAGGACGCGCTCGAGCAGATCGTCGGCGAGCTCGAGGATGAGTTCGACGTTGTGCCGCGCGTCCTGCCGGCGGTTGCCGATGTCATGGAGCTGGACGGCACGACCCCGCTGCGAGACCTGACGACCCAGCTGCGCTGGATCTTTCCGCGCGAGGCCGGCGTGGAGACGCTGGCCGGATTCCTCCTGACACAGCTCGGGCGGCTTCCGGTGGTTGGCGATCATGTGACGCATGAAGGCCGCCTGTTTACGGTTGCGGAGATGCAGGAGCGCCGTGTAGCCCGGGTGCGTGTCGCGACTCTCTGACGGCCGGGGCGCTCTCGAACGGCCCCTGTTACTTTCGTGAAGACGTGTATCGACCCTTTCTCAACGCCTGCCGCAGGACGCTGCTTACCGTGCCGGTCCTGTGGGTTGTGGTGTCCGTGGTCTTTCTGCTCATCCATCTTGTGCCGGGCGACCCGATCGTGCAGATGCTGGGCGAAGGCGCGACCGCGGCCGATGTGGCGGCGCTGCGCCATGCCTACGGTCTGGATGCGCCGCTCTCGCAGCAGTATCTCCACTACTGGCGCGGCGTGATCCATGCCGATCTGGGCCAGTCGTTGCGTCTGCACGACTCTGTAACGCACCTGGTAGTGCAGCGTTACCCCTATACCCTGGCGCTGACGGCTGCGGCGCTGCTGCTCGGCGCATGTCTTTCAATCCCGGCAGGGGTCTTTTCAGCCACGCGGAAGGGAAGGGCTGCCGATCGGGCGATCAGTGTGCTGTCGCTGGTCGGTCTGTCGTTCCCAAACTTTGCCCTCGGCCCCATTCTGATCCTCCTGTTTTCCATCCGGCTGGGCTGGCTTCCTGTCTCCGGCGCGGGTCCGCGGACGCAATCGATCGGTGCGCTTGCGGCGCACATCCTTCTACCCGCGATCACGCTCGGGCTCTCGCTTGCCGCCATCCTGACGCGCATGGTGCGATCCGCGATGCTTGAAGAGCTGACGCAGAACTATGTGCGAACAGCTCGTGCAAAGGGTCTCTCGGAGACACGCCTGCTGTACCGGCACGCCCTGCCGAACGCGCTCATACCGGTCCTGACGGTGCTTGGCCTGCAGTTCGGCAGCCTGCTCGCCGGGGCGATCGTAACGGAGACGATCTTTAGCTGGCCGGGCATCGGCCGGCTTACGCTTTCGGCGATCTCGAATCGGGACTACCCGCTTGTGCAGGGATGCCTGCTGGCGGTGGGGATGAGCTACGTCGTCGTGAACCTGTTGACCGACGTGGCGTACACGCTGGTCGACCCCAGGCTTCGACGGTCTTAGGTCGGGCTTTGCCAAACCGACGCCCTGCCCATAGCCTAGAGGACACATGAAAGCTGTCCTGCTGTTCGTTTCGCTCGCAACACTTGGATCTGCCCAGACCCCGAATCCGCTTGCCCGGCTCGCGCCGAAGCCGGTCCCGGAGCCGGTGAGCCCACCCGCGCGCACGGTGCGGGATCTACGCGGCCAGCTCACGTTCAACCTGCCGGCGGGATGGAACTTCAGCCGGCACGACGGAGAGTTCAGCACCTTTGCGCTCGATGCGCGCTCCGCCCTGGCCCAGACCCAGCTCCATGCGGCGGCATCGCTCGATTTCAACCCCTTTCCATACTCCACCTTCTCGGGCGCTCTCTTTTACGTGAGCGCCACGCCGCGCTCCACCGAGCTTGCCTGCACGAACCAGGCAGCTGCCCCAGCCTCACACACCTCCCCGCCCGTAACGCTCGACGGCGTATCGTTCAGACGCGGATACACCGAGCATGGGGGAAGCTGCGTGGAGAGTCGCGATGACGTCTACACGGCGCTGCGGGGAAGAACCTGCGTCCGCTTCGACCTCGTCATCAATACCTTTTGCGGCGGCGAGGTCTCCGGCGCGCGCGATATGACACCGGCTGAGTTGGAAGCGGTGCGGGGCCGGATGGAAGGGGTTCTGCACTCCGTCCGTTTTGACCACAGCCAGACTGCGGGCGAGCCCTCGCTGACTCGCCATACCGACGGAGAGAACTAGAGCTCTACCAGGCGCGCATCGAGTCCATCCGCGGTGATGTGGACCAGAGCAATGCTGAGCGGAAGCTTGAAGCGGCGCGGGCCGGCGCTGCCAGGATTCAGATAGAGAACGTCGTCCCTCCACACCATGGACGGCCGGTGCGAGTGGCCGCTGATGACGGCGCTCACTTGCGCCGCAACAGGGTTGAGGTCGAGGTCGCCGATCGCATGGATGAGGTAGAACAAACGGCCCTGCAGCTCGATTGCTTCCGTTGCAGGAAGAAGAGCGGCGTCGCCATGGCGATCGATATTGCCGCGAATGGCAGTCACGGGCGCGATCTGCCGCAGGGCTTCAAGGATTGGCCCCTCCCCGACATCCCCTGCGTGCAGAATGTGATCGCAGCCTCGAAGCTCGTCCAGGGCTTCCGGCCGAAGCAGGCCGTGTGTATCCGAGATGACGCCGACCTGCATTAGGAGTTTGTCCCTTGTCTCTGGCGGGGATCGAAGTGGTCGCGCAGCGCGTCTCCAATGAAGTTGAAGGCGAGCACGAGCAGCATGATGGCTACAGCGGGAAAGAAGACGAGATGCGGTGAGTCGAACAGGTGCGATCGCGCGTCGTTCAACATCGCGCCCCAGCTCGGCGCCGGCGGCGGAACGCCCAGACCGAGGAAGCTCAGGGTCGCTTCAGAGAGAATCGCCCCTGCCATTCCAACAGAGGCCTGCACCAGCAGAGCGGGCAGCGTATTCGGAAGGATGTGCTGAAGCAGCACCCTTGCGTCGGACGCGCCCAGCGATCGTGCAGCTTCAACGAACTCCCGCTGTTTGACGGCCATAACCTGTGCCCGCGTGAGACGTGCGTAGTTCACCCAGCCGGAGATGGAGAGCGCCAGAACCACGTTGAGCAGGCCCGGTCCCATGAAAGCCACAAACGCGATGGCCAGAAGGATGCCGGGCAGCGCCAGAAAAGCGTTGGCGACATAGACGTTCAGAAACGTATCCGTCAGACCTCCGTAGAAGCCGGACAGGGCGCCGGCTGTGACGCCGATCAGCAACGAAAGACCCACCACGGCGAAGCCTACGGAGAGCGAGATGCGAGCGCCATAGAGAATGCGCGAGAGAATATCGCGCCCAAGCTCATCCGTGCCGAAGAGTGAGGCGGAAGAGGGTGTGTGCAGCCGGCCGATCAGATTGAGGGCAGCCGGATCGCGCGGCGCGATCCATGGAGCCAGCAGCGCGAAGCTTGCAAACAGGCCAATCAGAAGTAAACCGATCACCAGCAGCGGATTCATGCGAACCCTAGTCGCTCGTAATCCTGCGTCCCTCCAGAAGGAGAGGGTCATGGATGCGGGTTTGGCGCGGCGAGGCACAGGCTAAGCATGCGGCACGAGCGGATCTCTCTGCAAGCGGACCCGCTATGATGGGCGTGGCTTGTCACTCCGCTTTCCGGGAAATCACTCTGCGCATTCTTCTTTACGGGCTCAACTTCACGCCGGAGCTAACCGGTATCGGCAAATACACGGGGGAGATGGCGGCGTGGCTGGCGGAGCGCGGACACCAGGTGCGTGTGATCACCGCGCCGCCCTACTATCCGGCCTGGCGTATCCGCGAAGACTATCGAGGACGCGCCTTCCGTACAGAGCGTCCCAGGCCCGGTCTGGTCGTCTTTCGCACACCGCTCTATGTGCCGGAGAAACCATCCGGAGTAAAGCGCATGCTGCACCTGTTCTCCTTCATGCTCGGCAGCATTCCCAACATGCTGCGGCAGATCCTCTGGCGGCCGGAGGTTGTGTGGACGGTCGAGCCGACGTTCTTCGGCGCGCCGCTGGCGCTGCTGGTCGCCCGCGCCGCCGGCGCCGGTGCCTGGCTGCACGTGCAGGACTACGAGGTCGATGCAGCATTCGACCTCGGGCTGCTTCCGGCGCACGGGCCTGTGCACGCGGCGGCGCTTGCCTTGGAGCGTCTCTTCACGCAAGCCTTTGACCGCGTCTCCTCGATCTCGCCCATGATGGTGGCGCGGGCTGAGCAGAAGGGCGTCTCTGCCGGGCAAGCAGCACTCTTTCCGAACTGGGTCGATGTAGACTCGATAACCCCGGAGAGCGATGCGGCCGAAAATGCGTTTCGCGAGGAGCTTGGCCTTGCCGGCAAGATCATCCTGCTCTACTCCGGAAATATGGGGAACAAGCAGGGGCTCGAATCGCTTGCGCCGCTGGCGGAAGCTCTTCGCCATGACGCATCAGTGCACTTCGTCTTCTGTGGCGACGGGGCGTTCCGCCCGCAGCTTGAATTTCTGGTGGGTAGCCTGCGCAACGTAACCCTGTTGCCCTTGCAGCCGCTTGATCGCCTGAACTCGCTCTTGAACGCCGCCGACATTCATCTGCTGCCACAGCGAGCCGGCGCGGCCGACCTGGTCATGCCCTCCAAGCTGACCGGCATGCTCTCTAGCGGCCGGCCCGTGCTCGCAACGGCAGATCGCGGAACCATGCTCGCATCTGTGATCGCAGGCGATGGAGAACAAAGCGCTCTGGGCCTGGTTGCCGCGCCGGGGTACGCCGATGCTCTCGAGACCGCGGCACGGTGTCTGATTGAGTCGGACGAGCTTCGACGAAGGCTGGGAAAAAACGCCAGAGAATACGCTGTGCGATGGCTCGGCAAGCACGAGGTACTCTCCCGCTTTGAACAGGAGTTGACACACTTTCGTCACGAATAGGAGTCGGAATCATCGACCTCAAGTAAAATCACGCTAAAAGATCGACTCGAGGACCTCCATTGAAACGAGCACTGATTACCGGCGTTACCGGCCAGGACGGCGCCTACCTTGCAGAATTTTTATTGGCCAAAGGTTATGAGGTTCACGGCATCAAGCGGCGAACCTCGCTCTTCAACACCGCACGCATCGATCACATCTACGAGGATCCGCACCTCGAGCACCGCAACTTCATCCTTCACTACGGCGATATGACGGACTCTTCCTCGCTGATTCACATCGTGCAGAAGGTGCAGCCGGACGAGATCTATAACCTGGCCGCGCAATCCCACGTGCAGGTCTCCTTCGAGGAGCCGGAGTATACGGCGAACTCCGATGCTCTCGGTGTGCTGCGCCTGCTTGAGGCAATCAGGATTCTGGGGCTTGAGAAGAAGACGAAGTTCTATCAGGCCTCCACGTCCGAGCTCTACGGGCTGGTGCAGGAGATTCCGCAGAAGGAGACGACGCCCTTCTATCCTCGTTCTCCCTACGCGGTGGCCAAGCTGTACGGCTACTGGATCGTCGTAAACTACCGCGAGGCGTACGGCATGTACGCATGCAACGGCATCCTCTTCAACCATGAGAGCCCGCTGCGCGGCGAAACCTTTGTGACGCGCAAGATCACGCGCGGTCTGGCGCGGATCAAGGTCGGCCTGCAGGAAAACCTCTTTATGGGCAACATCGATGCCAGGCGCGACTGGGGACATGCGCGCGACTACATCGAGATGCAGTGGCTGATGCTGCAGCAGGAGAAGCCACAGGACTTCGTCATCGCGACGGGCCAGCAGTACAGTGTTCGTGAATTCATCAATCGCTGTGCAAAAATTTTGGAGCTCGATCTGACGTGGCAGGGAAGCGGCGTCGAAGAGAAGGCAATCGACAAGAGCGGCAAGGTGATCGTCGCGATCGATCCGCGCTACTTCCGCCCAACCGAGGTCGAGACGCTGCTCGGCGATCCCGGCAAAGCCCAGCGCGAGCTGGGCTGGACTCCCCGCACCAGCTTCCATGAGCTGGTCAAAGAAATGGTGGAGGCGGATCTCGTCGCCGCGCAACGCGATGCGCTCGTCAGGCAGCATGGATTCGCCGCGTATAACGTCCGGGAAAGCTAGGCGCATGGCTATGAGCTACATGCCGAAGGATGCCCGAATCTTCATCGCGGGCCATCGGGGTCTGGTCGGCTCCGCGATTCATCGCAAGCTGACCGATCTCGGATACACTGGCATCATCACACGGACTCGGAGCGATCTCGACCTGATCGACGCCTCGGCTGTGTACGCCTTCTTTGCTCGGGAAAAACCGCAGTTCGTCTTCCTCGCGGCGGCAAAGGTGGGTGGCATTCTGGCCAACAACACCTACCCGGCCGACTTCATACGCGACAATCTTGCCATCCAAAATAATGTGATCGACGCAAGTTATCGCAACGGAGTCGATCGTCTCCTCTTCCTGGGATCATCCTGCATCTATCCCAAGTTGGCGCCACAGCCGATGCCCGAAAGCTCGCTGCTGACCGGACCTCTCGAGGCGACAAACAGGCCATATGCGCTGGCGAAGATTGCCGGTATTGAGATGTGCTGGAGCTACAACCGCCAGCACGGAACGAGGTACCTGGCAGCGATGCCGACCAACCTGTACGGGCCAAACGACAACTTCGACCTGAACAACTCCCACGTGCTGCCGGCTCTCATGCGCAAAACGGCAGAGGCAATTCGTTCAGGTGCGAATGCGGTCACTGTCTGGGGCACAGGAACACCGCGGCGAGAGCTGCTGTACTCCGATGACCTCGCAGAGGCCTGCGTGTTCCTGATGAACCTTGACGAAGCCCGCTTCGGCACGCTCCTGCTGGAGGATGCTCCTCCGCTCATCAACATCGGCACCGGCGAAGACGTCAGTATCCGGGAGCTTGCCGAGATTGTCGCGCGTGTGCTCGGCTTCTCAGGATCCCTCGTCTTCGACACCAGCAAGCCGGATGGAACGCCGCGCAAGCTGATGGATGTGACTCGTCTTCATACGCTTGGCTGGCGCCACGTTACCAATCTGGAACAGGGGATTGAGCGAACCTGGAACGCGGTTCGCGCTCAGCTATCCTGAACTGTCTGCGCGGGCCCCGTTTGCATCTCTTCTTCCCATCTGTGCTCCGCTGCTTCTCTCTCGCTATGCCTTGGATGTTCACCCTTCGCCCCTGATCGCGCGAAGGGTGACACAGTGTCCACGCTTCCAGGGAGGGGTCGATGCGCGACGAAGACCAGAAGCATGACCCAACGGGCTCACGCCGGGCACACGAACGTGGGATTAACCGACCCCATACCTCCTTCCTAGAATCAGCCGTATCGCAGGTCTTTTCAGGACCGCGAACAGCTCTTCTAGCGGAGCCTCACATGGTTGGACGGATTGTTTCTTTTGAGCGGGCCTTGCTCGCGTTGTTGCTCCTGGCTACTTGCTTTGCGCACGCAGTGACGAGAGGCGTCGTCAACACGCCGAATGTAGCCGAACAGCTGCTTCTGAGCGAGGCGAACAAGGATCGAGCCGCTCACAATCTGCACACGCTCAAGCGCGACGCGCTGCTGTCGCAGGCGGCTCTCTTCCATGCCTTTCAGATGGCGGAGCATGCCGACATCTCGCATGGCTTTCCAGGCGAGCCGGATCTCTCGCAGCGCGGGGCGAGCGCAGGGGTTCGATTCTCGCTCATCACGGAGAACGTGGCCCAAGCGCAGGATCCCACCATCATTCACGATCTCTGGATGCATTCGACCGGCCATCGCGCGAACCTGCTCGATCCCGCCGTCAATGTGGTCGGGATCGCAGTCGTCACACGCAATCAGGAGGTCTTCGCCGTCGAGGACTTCGCCTCAACGGTTGATTCCATGTCCCTGGACGATCAGGAGCTGACCGTGGCGGCGCTGCTGAATACCACCGGTCTCGCGATCGGCAATTCGGACGCCCAAAGCGTCGCCAACGCGCGGCTGACCTGCACCATGTCGACCGGATATGCCGGGCTGCGGCAGCCCTGGTACATCATGCGCTACACTGCCTCCCGGCTCGATCAGCTCCCGGCGCAGATCAAGGCTCGGCTCAGCAGCGGCAAGTATCGTGAGGCGATCGTTGGTGCCTGCCCCCGTCCGGATGCAGGCGCGTTCAGCTCCTACAGCATCGCGATCCTGCTCTATCCTTAGAGAGGAGTGACGAGGGCGAGTTCTTCGGCGGAGGCGGGCCTGGTCGGCTCCATCCGCAAGACATCGTTGAAGCGATTAAAGTAGTTGAAGAGACCGATAGCGGCTGCAAGTTCGACGATCTCTCCCTCATCGAAAAACCCACGCAAACGATCGAACTGATCGTCAGTAAGCGAGTGCGGGTCAAGCGTCATAACCTCCGCGAACTGAATGGCAGCCTGCTCCCGATCGGTAAAGTTTCCGCTCTCCAGATCGCTCTCCATCGCGGCAAGCTGCTCCTCCTTCCATCCCAGCTGCTTGCAGATGGCGGAGTGCGATGCCAGGCAGTAGGGCGTCTGATTCAGCTGTGATGTTCGAACAATGACGAGCTCTTTGAGGGCTTTCGTAAGAGTTCCCGTATTGAGCACGGCTTCCATGTGCGCGATGATGGTCTCAAAGATCTCCGGCCTGTGCGCCATCGTTCGAAACATGTACGGCACATTGCCGCGATCCCGCAAATATCGATCGAAGACGATTCGAGTGCTCTCAGAGACATCACTGCGTTCAAGACGGGAGATACGAGCGGATTGGGTGGTCTGCATGGTCCATCCTTTGGAAGATCATAGGGTCATCTCTGCGGATCGGCACAGCCTAACCGCTCTCTGCTGCTTTGACCCTTCAAGCCCATTTTGCTATAAAGAGAAGTGTGGCGCGCCTTCCGGTGTGCAGCATTTATTCCTGAGTAGCTCAATGGCAGAGCATTCGGCTGTTAACCGAAGGGTTGTAGGTTCGAGTCCTACCTCAGGAGCCAAAGACCTAACAAGTTAGCTGACCAGCGGGCTCCCCGCATCCGCCATCTCATCGGTTACAACGTTGCCGTGGATGTTGAAACGTTGTGCGGATGTCCGCATGACGCCTCCTCTTCTGCCGTACAGCTTGGGCGAACGTACTCGCCGCTCTTGCCGCCGCTCTTACGCAAAAGCACGATCTCGCGGATGCGAATGCCCTTGTCGAGAGCCTTAGTCATGTCGTAGATCGTAAGAGCGGCAATCGACGCGGCGGTCATAGCTTCCATCTCCACGCCCGTCCCGGCAATCGTCGCCGCCGTTGCGGTGATCGCTACACCGCCGGCCACAACGTCGGCGGTGACATCGACAAAGCTGAGCGCGAGCGGGTGGCACATGGGGATCAACTCCGAGGTGCGTTTCGCGGCCTGAATGCCGGCAAAGCGGGCAACCTCAAGCGGATCGCCCTTAGGGTTCTTCGGCAGCGCGGCGAGCACGGCCGCGGAGAGCTCCACGAAGGCGGAGGCGACGGCCTCCCGGCGTGTCTCTAACTTCGCGCTTACATCCACCATCCGCGCGCGGCCTGCGCTGTCGTAGTGGCTCAGGGTATTCGGTGTGTCGCTGTTTGATGGCATCGCTTAAGGCTACCGCAGCAGAATCGAGATAGCCTCGCCCGCGGAAAAATCGCGTTCGTGATCGGCTGGAAAGAGCGCGTAGCAGTTGGCGCGAGCGTTCGCCGCAAGATCCCCCGAGCCCTGCCACGGGATGAGGCGAACGGACGGCGTGTCCGGTGACGAGTCGAGTCGCGCCGGCAGCAGCCGGGTCAGGCCGGGACGCGCAGACACGCTCTCAGCCAGCGCTGCCTGCGCGAAGAGTGGGCTCACATCAGCCTGCCCAGCCAGCGCCCGCAGCAGCGGCGCGACGAAGCAGAGAAACGTCACCTGCGTTGAGATGGGATTGCCGGGAAGGCCAAAGAAAAACGCCTCCGGGTGGCCGCCGCCGGCCGGCAGCCTGCCGAAGACCACCGGCTTGCCCGGTTGCATGCGCACGCCCGTAAACAGAAACGCGGCGCCGGCCGTGGCGAGCGCCTGCTCGACCAGATCGTACTTGCCCATCGAGACGCCGCCCGAGAGCAGGATGAGATCGCAGCCGCGCGCCTCCTCAAGGGCATGGCCCAGGTCTTCGCCGCGGTCTCGGACAATGGGCAGGCGAACCGGCTCACCGCCCGCCTCGGCCACCAGCGCGGCCAGGGCGTAGCTGTTTGAGTTGCGTATCTGATAGGCCTCGGGTCTCTGGTCAAGCTCGACCAGTTCATCGCCGGTCGCGAGAATGGCAATGCGTGGCCTCCGAAAGACCTTAACCTGGTCCGCGCCAAGCGACGCAGCGACGGCGATCTCAGACGCGGCAAGCGGCATACCTTGGCCGAGCGCAACCTGGCCCGAACGCAGCTCCGAGCCCTGCGGCACGATGTTCTGCCCGGCAACCGGCGCGCGATCCTCCGGAAAGGTAAGCCGGCTGTCTTCAGAACGGGTCGCGTGCTCAACCATCAGCACCGCATCGGCTCCAGCCGGCACCGGAGCGCCCGTCATGATCTCGATCGCCTCGTCTGCCCCGAGATCAGGGCCGGTCCACCGCTCGCCGGCACGCAGCACGCCGAGAACACTTCGTTCCATCAGCCGTCCGGAGCGGAGCGCGAAGCCGTCGCGGGTGGAGCGATCAAAAGGCGGCTGATCGCGGTCAGCAAGAATCGGCCGCGCAAGCGTGCGGCCATGCGCCGCCAGCAGCGGCAGCTGCTCCTCCGAAGGAAGTCTCACAGTGCGAGTCTGCGCGAGCACAAGCGCTAGTGCGGCGTCAAAGTCGAGCATATGGTCCACACGAATCCTCCTCCGGCACTGGCGAACAGAAAAGAAGCCCCGGACGCATCCGGGGCTTCATCTACGGGAACGGGCGTTCGTTACTTCTTTCCCGCACCGGCCTTGTAGCTTGACTTCACCGGCGCACCGATACCAGTCAGGATCGACTTGACCTCTTCGGCACGAGGTCCGGTCGGTGCCAGATCCAGGTACTTCTGGTAGGCCTCCACACAGCCCGCGGGAGCAGTGATCTTCTGTGTCTTCGAATCCACCGAAGCCTTGCCGATCAGAGACTGGCCCTTGATGTAGTACGCATCGGCCCGGTTCGGATCCGCCGCAATGGCCTTATCCGCGGCTGTGGCTGCGTCCTCGGTCTTGCCCGCGTTGTAGAGCGTCGCGGCTTCGTTGAAGAGATACATGCCGGCATGGTCCGGCTGCGCCTTGGCCGCGGCATCGTAGGCATCCGCCGCATCCTTGGTGTTGCCGCTCTTTGCCAGCACCTGACCCAGCTGGTTTTCAGCCGCCGCCTGCGTCTCCGGGCTCGGCTTCTTCGCGGCGTTCGCCAGATCGATCGCCTTTTTGTAGGAGGTCGCCGCGTCCGTGTACTTGCTGGTGATCGTCGGATCGTTGGTCGGCTTGCCGGCGGCCTTTGCGGTCTTCGCGGCGGCATCGGCGGATCCCGCCTGCGCATCGCCCAGAGCCACCCAGAGAATCGCCTCATCCGGCTTTTGCGTGGTGGCCTGCTGCATGGAGGTAATCGCCGCATCATAGTTGCCGGCCTTGGTGTCCGCGCGCGCCTGCACTAGAGCCGTGTTCAGATTGGCGATCTTCGAGTTCGCCGCCACCGCCTCGGCATTCTTCTTCTTGTACTCTTCGAGGTTCTTCTTCTCCTCGGGCGTCATCTTGTCGATGTAGGCCTGTCGCGTCATATCGAAGTTCGCGATAGTGTCCACATCCGTCTTAACCTCGAGGCTGTCGATAAAGTCGAGACTCTTATCGTCCTGAAACACGACGGCCAGATAGCTGCCCGGCGCGATCCCTGTACCCTTGAAGTCGCCGTTCGCATCGAGCGGAAAGCTGTAAGGGAACTTGCGCGTCTTCGCGTCACCCGTCTTATCGGTCGTCAGCTTGACGTCGCCCTTAGGTACGGGCTGCCCGATCGCGTTTTGAACATGGCCGTGGATGCTGCCGGTGGCCTGCGCCTTCGCAAAGCCGGGAACCATGAAGCCAATGACCAGAAGGCAAAGTGCAACCGCACCGCCCAGCGTCCCTGCATACCGTTTCATTCGTTTGTCTCCACTCTCAAAAGATTGCTCCGCACGCAGTCTGCATTCTAGCCGCAGATGGGTGGTCCGGGGGTGATGCTACGCCTGCGTGCCGAGTTCCGCGTAGGGAATTGGATCGGTCATGCCGGCCTCCCGGAAGGCGCGAAGCCGAAGCACGCAGCTCTCACACACGCCGCACGCGACCTGCTCGCCGGAATAGCATGACCAACTTACATGGAAGGGAGCGCCCACTTCAACCCCGAGCGCCAGGATCTTGCGCTTGCGCAGCTGAATCAGCGGAGTCTCCACCCGAATCATACCCTCGCTGGTGCCTTCCGCGATCAGCCGGTTGAAAGCCTCATAGTACGCCGGCCGGCAGTCCGGATACCCCGAGCTATCCTGCTCCACCGCCCCTATCAGCACGGTCTGAGCGCCCAGGACCTCCGCCCAGCTCACCGCGGCGGAGAGAAAGTGCGCGTTGCGGAACGGCACATAGGTGACTGGAACGTGAGCGCCAATGGCCGACTCCTCCGCCGGAGCCTCCGGTACGGCGATCGACCTGTCCGTCAAAGCCGATCCGCCGATCCGCCGGAAGAGATCGATCGTTAGGTGCAGCAGCTCCCGCACGCCAACCGCTTCGGCGATCTGCTGCGCGGCCCGCAGTTCACGCGCCTCCGTGCGCTGCCCATAGCTGAAGTGCACGGCATACAGGTCGTGGTCGCGCGCGGCCAGGGCGGCGCACACGCAGGAGTCCATACCGCCCGAAAGGCAGAGCACGGCGCGCGGTCGAGAGGGCGGAACAGTCATTGCGATCGGGCCTCGAAGCTCTGCAGGTGAAAGATGATCGTGCCCCAGAAGAGCTTCGCCTGGATCTGCACGGGCATATGGCGCGCGTCATCGGTATACCAGATGTGGATGGTGCCGCGATTGCGCACAACGCCTTCCTCCGCGGTCGGCTGCACGCGAACGGTCTGGAAGGTACCGGCGGGCGTCTTGATCTCTTCCTTGCCCTCAACCTTCATCGTCACGGTTACAGTCCGCATGGCATCGGCCAGCGGAAAGCCGAACCTCTGGCCCGGAATGAGCGGCTGACTGGCCGCGTAAAAGATCCCCGAGAGCGAGTCGGTCACGCACGCGGGAACATTCGCCGTCAGCTGCTTCTGCGTCCCCTTCACCAGATTGCGCTCGGTCTGGTTCTGCTTGCCTTGGTCATAGTCGAAGGTGAGATCGCTTGAGACCTTGCGCCGCCCCTCCTGGATCTGCTTCGAAAATCCGCTGGAGCAGCCGGTCTTTACGTCGAACACGGACTGGAACTTATCGATGACCGGAAACAGCATCGTCGTTGCACCGATCGTGTCGGCCGTCGCCGTAATGCGCTCCGTCGTGCCCTGTTGATCGAGCTGAAACACGGCTGTACCCGCGGTGAAGACGCGCCAGTCGACCGCGTAGGTGAGCGTCAGGTGCTGCGCAAAGGGAAAATTGGGCGGTGGCGCCTGCAGCGTCGGAATCACCACCGGCTGCGGCGCGGGTCGCGGACTCAGCAGCTGAGCGGAGAGCCCAGCCACGGAGAAGACGGGCAGAAGCGCGGCAACGGTCTTTACAGGGGTTCGCAGCAGAGTCGGTCTCACAAGCTCTCTTCAGGGTACGTCATCTCGGCCGCGAGAGCAGCAGGCGCAGCAGAAGCGCTGCATAGATCGCAGCCGCGCCGATGCTGGCATTGTACTCACGGTGGTGCAGGTATCGCTCACGCGAGAAGCGGCCCGCGGGCGCGGCTCCCTCGGCTGGCATGATCTGCGGAAACAGCCGCGGAACCTGCCTGGCATACGCCTCGAAGCCGCTGAACTGGCCGCGCAGAAACTGCTCCTCCGAGCGGATCGTGGGCAGATAGATCGCAAAAAAGAGCGCCGCAAGAACCACAATCAGGATCCAGCTCTGCGAGGCAGCCCCAAAGCCAAAGGCGATCAGCATGGAGCCGAGATAGAGCGGGTTGCGCGTGTACGCATAGGGGCCGGTCGTCGTCAGCTCCTCATTCTTCTTCACGTAGCCCGCCGCATAGCCGCGCAGCCACAGCCCCGGCAGCACCAGCGCCAGGCTGACCAGCAGGCTCTCCGAGCCGGGCCGCGCCAGCAGAAGAAACACGGCGGCGAAGACGAACCCGAGTGGAACCCGAATGCGGCGCGCAACCCGCTGCCACGTCGATCTCTCCGTCACGTGCGAGGCTCCGGGCCGCCCTCGCGCAGAAGCTCAAGCGCGGCGTCCAGTACAGTTTCGGTCCTAATCTGCAGGAGCCCCCCTTCCGTCGCCTCATGGCGGCTATGGTCAGTGACGCTGGACGGGTGCCGAAGGACGCGGGCCCGTGCTGTATACGGGCCAGTACGTGCCGGATCCGTGGGTCCAAACAAACCTAGCACGGGCCTGCCAAGCGCCGCTGCCAAGTGCAGCGGCCCAGTATCCCCCGCAATGACCAGCGCCGCACGCCGAGTGAGGGCAAGTAGCTGCGGCAGATCCGCCGCAACCGCCGTCGCCGCACCCCCGGCCGCAGCCACGACCGCGCCGGCAATCGGGTCCTCCGCATGGCTGTGGTTCACCAGAACCCGAAACCCCGCACGCGCAAGCTGCCGCGCCAGCGCCCCGTAGCGCTCCGTCGGCCACTGCTTCGCGCCCCATCCTGCCTGCGGAACCAGAAAGACAAAAGGCCTTTCACCAACCCCTCCGCCCTCCTTCTGCGCCCACCACGCCTCGGCTGCCGCATCATGCGGCAGGCTGACAGACATAGGCTCTGTCACCTCGGCGAGCACGGCGGAGACCATCTGCGCCGCCTGCTCCACCACATGCGCGGCCGTCACAGCAACCCGTCTGCCGTAGAGCAGGCGCGCCGGCCTCTCGCGCGGAGCCTCCGGACCGAAAAACTCGCGCGCCCCGGCAAGCCGCCCAATAACCGCCGACCGCATCGACCCCTGCAGATCAAGGCACACGTCATAGCGTCTCGCACGCAGTCCAGACCGCAGCTTCATCAGCGAGGCCAAAGTCGCGCGCGAGAGCGGCTGCCGCTTCCACAGCCGCGTCTCGACTGGATGGATCGTATTGACCAGCGGCATACGGCCATCGCTGTCCCGCAGCAGCGCCTCCCAGCGCGGCTCGATCGCCCAGCCGATCTGCGCCGCCGGCAGCGCGGCCCGCAATGCGCTCACCGCCGGCAGCGCGTGCAGCACATCTCCCATGGCGCCAATGCGAACGATGAGAATGCGCATACGACTCTAGCGATTCCGCGGCCGGTCGCGCCGCCGATCCTGTCGCCGGTCTAGCCGGCCGACCATGCTGATGAGCTGTTCGAGAACCGTGCGCTCGTCCAGGAAGACAACCTCAAGCTCCGGAACCAGCAGCGGGCCCAGCCACTCCAGGCGGCCGCGCAGCTCCAGCGTAAGCTTCACGGCATCCTTCTCCGTTGTCACAAAGCCGTCTGCCTTGTGGCTGCGCGCCTCCTCCACTAAGCGGTCGATATCGCGATCCGTGTAGTAGTGATGGTCGGGAAACAAGACGGTAGAGGCCGGCTTCACACCCTCCTGCGCCAGCATCGCCGTAAAGCTCTCCGGCCGCGCGATGCCGCAGAAGGCGAGTGGTCGCTTGGGCGGGATCGCTGCCGGCGACGAAAACCGCAGCGTGCGCCGGATGTGCCACACCGCCGGCGGTCCGCTCTCGCGCGTCAGCACGGAGATAAAGTCATCGAGCGACTCAGCCTCGTCCTCGCGAACCACAATAATGTCTGCGTTGCGCAGCGCCGTCAGCGGCTCTCGCAGATCGCCTGCCGGCAGCAGCACGTCATTCACATCCTTGCGCGTGAGCAGCACGATGTCGAGATCCCGCGCCAGCTGCCGGTGCTGGAAACCATCGTCCAGCAGATGCACGATCATCGCGTTCTCCGGGCTGTCCTGCGCCATCAACCCGGCCTCGTAGCGGTCCGCGCCGACGTACACCGGCACGCCGGAGCGTTGCGCCAGCAGCATCGGTTCATCGCCAAATCGCGCGGCATCCCCCTTCGGGTCCACCCGTTCCACCTGCTTGGAACTGCGCTTATAACCACGCGTCAGAATGCGCACGGCATACTCGCGCTGGTGCAGGATCTTTGCCAGGGCAAGAACCACCGGTGTCTTTCCCGCGCCGCCGGCGGAGATGCTGCCAATGCTGATCACTGCGCTGGCAAGCGATCGCTTCCTGCTTCGTCTCCGTGTCGTCAGCCAGAGTTTAAGCCGCAGTCCGGCCGCATAGAGAGGCACCAGCGGTAAAAGCAGAGGCCGTCGCAGGCTCACGCGCTCCGCTCCGTACTCTGGCTGTGGTTTTCCACGCCCAGTCTTTGGCCTTCTATACTCCCTGCCAGTGGCGCGAGCGCGGCCAGAGCCGTCAGCGCCCCCAGAGCTGTTATTGCAACGACTGCCCGCTCCGTCGCCCCGGCCTGCGAGAGAAACAGCGCCCTCCCGCGTTCGCCGAGCGCGCGCATCTCCGGCCCGCCGCTGAGCGCCTCCACCAGAATCTCAGCGAGGCGCTCGCCGGGCTGCAGCACCCGGATCGCTGCACTCGCCTGCATCAGCATGACGATCTCGCGGAAGTTCTCAAAGGATGGCCCCAGTATTACCGGAACGCCGAACCGCGCGGGCTCAAGCGGATTATGACCGCCCGCCGGCACCAGGCTGCCGCCAACCAACGCCGCCCGGCCCAGCGCGTACACCCCGGCAAGATCGCCAATCGTGTCAAGTACGATGACCTCGCCGCGCGCGATCGTAACCGCCGGCGAGAGCCGCGAGGCGCGATGGACCGTGAAGCCGCGAGACTCCGCAAGTGCGACCACAGCGTCGAAGCGCGGCGTGTGTCGTGGCGCCAGCAGAAGAACTCCCATCGGCACGGCATGCAGAACCTTGGGCCACACATCCAGCAGCTGCGCCTCCTCGTCCTCGAGCGTGCTTCCGGCAACCAGCAGCGGCGATCCCGCCGGCAGAGCATCGCGCAGCGCACCAGAGACTGCCCCCCGCGGCGCCGACCTCACGTCGTACTTCAAATTGCCAGTCACCTGGATCTTAGCCTCCGGGATGCCGATCGCCCGCAGCCTCGCCGCCGTCTCCTCGCCCTGCGCCAGAAACAGCGACACCGGCCGCAGGATCGGCCGCCACAGCCGCCGCAGGCGCAGATAGCGAGGAAACGAGCGGTCGGAGATCCGTGCATTCACCACAACAATCGCCGCGCCGCTGCGATCGCTCTCACGAATAAGATTCGGCCACAGCTCACTCTCCATCAGCAGCACCAGCCTAGGCCGCAGCACGCGTAGAATACGCCGAACCAGGACGGCAAAGTCCAGCGGCAGATAAAAAACCGCGTGCCCGGGAAAACGTTGCCGCGCCAGCCTCTGGCCCGCCTCGGTCGTCGTCGAGATCGCGACCGCATACTCCGGATACGCCCGCTCTAGCCCCGCAATCAGCTCCGCCGCTGCTAGCACCTCACCCACGCTGACCGCATGCAGCCAGATCACCGGCCGTCCGGCAATAGTCTCCTCGAGACCCGTCGGCACCCGCCCCAGCCGCTGCGCAAGTCCGCTGCGATAGCGCCCGCTCGTCGCCATGCGGACCAGCCAGAACGGCGCTCCCACCAGCAGCACCAGGAACAGCAGCAGGCTGTACAGCGGCAAATCGATCTCCTCCGGGCGAGGATTGTGGTCCAAGCATGCTTTACCGCAGCCGCCCTCGCCGATCATAATCAATGCTGCGCGGCGGGGTCTGTGGGCGACACAGCCTTTCCCCCGCTCAGCCGTCTCTTCTATCAGCATGCGATCCGCTCCTCTCCCCCTTCGTCTCCTCTCCGGCCTCGTTGCTTTCAGTCTGCTCGCAGTCCCCGAGTTCCTGCACGCCGCCGACAAGAAAGCCCCGCCCGCCAGGCCCGCCGGCCAGTACATCGCCTTCGACACCCACGAGAAAGAGCACGTCACCATCGCGGCAGACCCCTGCGACGACCCTAAGAACTGCGACTTCTTCCGCCTACCCTACATCCAGCACGGCTTTCTGCCCGTGCGCGTGGTAGTCACCAACGACGGCGACCGCGCTCTCTCGCTCGACGACGTCCGCATTCAGTTCATCTCCGAAAACAAGGACGTCATCCCCGCCGCCACGCTCGAAGACATCAATCGCCGCCTCTTCTCCAAGCGCAGCGCCCAGGGCACCAAAATCCCCGGCCTGCCCTATCCCGTCACCATCCACCACACGCCGGTTGATAAAAAAGTCACGCAGGACGACACCGACTTCGGCTTTCCCGGCACCGTCGTCAACGCCCACCAGTCCCTCTCCGGCTACCTCTTCTACGACATCCGCGATCTCGACGACCCCGCCATGCGCGGCGCGGAGATCTACGTCAAAGAGATCAAGCCGCTCGCCGGCGGCCAGCAGCTCTTCGCCTTCAGCATCCCCCTCGATAAGTGGCTCGCCGCGCAGCCAAAGAAGGAAAAAAAGCCCGCCCTCACCCCAGCCGACGACAAGACCCCGCCCAGCCCCGACGACAAAAAGTAGCCACCCCACCGACAGCACACACATCCGCGCCAGAGGTCGTATCCTAAACATCAGGAGCGACCCCGACCATGCACACAGAGCCACTCCGCATCCGTCTCGCCACGCCGCAGGATGTCCCCGTCATCCTCGGCTTCATCCACGAGCTCGCCATCTACGAGCAGGAGCCCGACGCCGTCCGCGCCACCGCGGCCGACCTGCACCGTGACGGCTTCGGCCCCGTCCCCCGCTTCCATGTCTTTCTCGCCGAGTGGCTCGGCAAGCCCGCCGGCTTCGCGCTCTACTTCTACAACTACTCCACCTGGCAGGGCCACCACGGCATCCACCTCGAAGACCTCTACGTACACCCCGAGTTCCGCAAGCGCGGCATCGGCAAGGCCCTGCTCGCCAAGGTCGCCGGCATCGCCGTTGTCGAGGGCTGCCCGCGCCTGGAGTGGAACGTCCTCGACTGGAACAAACCCGCCATCGACTTCTACTACGGCATGGGTGCGCAGATGTCCACCGACTGGCGCATCATGCGCGTCACCGGCGACGCCCTCTGCACCCTCTCCGAGCGGTGCGACTAACGTGAGCCGGAACGGACAGACCAAAAAGATCAAAGTCGTCGGCGGCGGCCTCGCTGGCCCCGAAGCCGCCCTGCAAGCCGCCTCTCTCGGCTGCGAGGTCGACCTCTACGAGATGCGCCCGCATCGCTCCACCGAGGCCCACCAGACCTCCGACTTCGCCGAGCTCGTCTGCTCGAACTCCCTCAAGAGCGAGAGCGAATTCTCCGCGCCCTGGCTGCTCAAGCAGGAGATGCGTCAGGCCGGCAGCTTCCTTCTGCGCGACGCCGACGCCGCCGCCGTCCCCGCCGGCCACGCCCTTGCCGTCGATCGCGCCGAGTTCTCCCGCCGCGTCGCAGCCCGCATCGCCGCCGATCCCCGCATCACCGTTCATCGCGAAGAGGTCACCGCCCTCGACGAGTCCGACGAAGACACCCTCACCATCCTCGCCAGCGGCCCGCTCACCAGCGCCCCGCTCGCCGCCGAGCTCCAACGCCTCACCGGCGCCGAGCACCTCGCCTTCTACGACTCGATCTCGCCCATCGTCGACGCCACCACCATCGACATGGACAAGGTCTACTTCGCCGCGCGCTGGGACAAAGGCACCGCCGACTACATCAACTGCCCCTTCACCCAAGAGGAGTACGACCGCTTCCTCGAAGCCCTCACCTCCGCCGAAAAGATCGAAGTCAAAGCCTGGGAAGCACTCCCCACCGACAGCAACCCCACCAGTCAGCCACGCGAAGCGGGCATCCCTGGTATCCCCTCTGGAGAGCCACGCGAAGCCCCCGCCCGTGCGGCGAGCACCGAAGCGGGTGCCCCATCCATGACAGCCTCCCCGGCATGGGTGGGTTCTTCCAGTGACCTTCTCGGAGAGCCACGCGAAGTAGTTCCCTTGAAACCACAATCCACCACACCGCTGCAGTACTTCGAGGGCTGCCTCCCCATCGAAGAGACCGCCCGCCGTGGCCGCGACACCCTCCGCTTCGGCCCCATGAAGCCCGCCGGCCTCACCAACCCGAAGACCGGCCGCTGGCCCTACGCCGCCGTCCAGCTCCGCCAGGAAAACCTCCGCGCCGACTCCTACAACCTCGTCGGCTTCCAGAACCACCTCAAGTTCGGCGAGCAGGCCCGCGTCCTCCGCCTCATCCCCGGCCTCGAGCACGCCACCTTCCTGCGCTTCGGCCAGATCCATCGCAACACCTACATCCACGCCCCATCGCTCCTCACCGAAACGCTGCAACTCAAACATCACCCCCGCATCCTCATCGCCGGCCAGCTCTCCGGCGTCGAGGGCTACACCGAGTCCATCGCCAGCGGCCTGCTCGCCGGCCGCTACGCCGCCGCCCTCGCGCACGGCCGGCAGCCCACACCCGCGCCCCGCCTCAGCGCCAACGGCTCGCTCTCGCACTACATCACCCACGCCGAAAGCAAGCGCTTCCAGCCCGCCAACATCACCTTTGACCTTCTGCCGCCGCTTGAAGAAGACCTTCGCAAGCGCATCCGCGATAAAAAAGAACGCCACCGCCTGCAGTGCAAACGAGCCCTCGCCGCCTGGACGCAGTGGCTCGCACAGGTCTAAGGCAACCGCGCGCGAGAGCACCCATCCTGCTCTTTATGGAACCGCTCCGGGTCGGTCCGCATCCCATGGCGGAAGCGATGCTTCCTAACCCCTGAGGCCATACAGAGTGCGATCGATGCTGATAACCTTCTTCGATTTCCTCGGTCAGGTCACTCTGTTCGGCCTCGCGGCCATCCGCGATCTCTTCCGGCCGCCCTTCGAGCTCGAGTACCTGATGAAGCAGATGTACGAGATCGGCGTCGGCTCCCTCTCGCTGATCCTGACCTCCGGCTTCGCGCTCGGCGTCGTCATGACGCTCCACACGCGCAGCACATTGGTGCAGTTTGGCGCGGAGGCACAGATCCCGAACTTCCAGGCCCTGGCCTTCTTCAATGAGATCGGTCCGCTCGTAGCCGCCCTCCTCATAGCTGGCCGCGTCGGCGCGGGCATCGGCGCGGAGCTCGCCAACATGCGCGCCACCGAGCAGATCGACGCCATCGAGACTCTCTCCATCGACTCCTTCAAGTTTCTTGTCGTCACCCGTATCTTCGCCTGCACCGTCATGCTCCCGCTGCTCACCATCTTCATGGATGGTGCCGGCATTCTGGGTGGCTTCGTCTCCGAACACATCGCCTCCCACATGAGCTGGCAGCTCTATCTCACCCGCGCCTTCGGCAGTCTCACCCTTGCTACCTTCGTCCCGCCCACGCTAAAGACCGCCGTCTTCGGCTACCTCATCGGAACCATCTCCTGCTTCTTCGGCTACACCACGAATAAAGGATCCGATGGTGTCCGCAGCGCCTCCACGAACAGCGTCGTCGTCTCCTCGGTCGTCATCATTCTTGCGGACGTCCTTCTGGTCAAGCTTATCTTCTTCGTCTTTCCGGATCAGGCCATATGACAGAGGAGCAGAGGCCGGGCTCTCCGGATCAGGAAACACCCGCCCTCGCCTTCGAGGGCGTTTCAAAGAGCTTCGCAGACCGCAAGGTTCTCGACGATATCTCGTTCTCGATCGCGACCGGCGAGGCGCTCTGCATCCTCGGTCGCAGCGGAACCGGCAAGAGCGTCTCGTTGAAGCTGATGATCGGCCTGCTCAAAGCCGACTCCGGCAAAGTCCTCGCCATGGGAGACGATGTCGCGGCCCTCGACGGAGTTGGCCTCTCAAAAATGCGGAGAAAGATGGGCTTCCTCTTTCAGAGCGCCGCCCTCTTTGACTCGCTCTCCGTCTGGGATAATCTCGCTCTGCCGCTCCATCGTCTCAACCAGACACAATCGCCCGGCGAGATCAAGGACGCTGTCGAAGAGGCGCTCAAACAGGTCGGTCTCGAAAACGATGGAGCCAAGATGCCGGGGGCGCTCTCAGGCGGCATGCAGAAGCGCGCCGGTCTTGCCCGCGCCCTCGTCCTCAAGCCGGATATCCTACTCATCGACGAACCATCGAGCGGGCTTGACAGGATCACGGCCTCTGAGATCGATGACCTGCTGCTCCAGCTGAAGGCGGAACGGCACACCACCATGGCCATGGTGAGCCACGACATTCACGGCGCTCGCCGTCTCTCAAACAGGTTTGTCGTCCTCGATCAATCCAGATTGCTCGCCTTCGGCACCCCGGAGGAGCTCGATGAGCGCGAGGACGAGTACCTGAATCAATTCATCTCGGAGACTGGACGATGAACAATCGAAATATAGCCGTCGGAATCCTCGTCATCGTCGCAGTCCTGCTCTTCGGCGCAGGCCTCTTCCTGATCGGCAATCAGCACAAGGCCTTCCGCCGGCACTCTGACTTCTACACCGAACTGGCCAACGTGGACGGGATCGCGAAGGGCGCGAAGGTTCGCGTCAACGGGATGGACGCGGGGCAGGTTCAGGACATCATCATCCCCGCGAGCCCCGCCAATAAGTTCCGGCTGAAGTTGACCATCGATGACCGGCTTCACGGGCTCGTTCGCACGGACTCCATCGTCTCGGTCGAGACCGAAGGTCTGGTCGGCGACAAGTTCCTCCTCATCCGAAGCGGCAGCGCGCAGGCGTCTGAGGCAGTCGCGGGAGCCACACTGCCCAGTAAGGAACCCTTCGAGATCGGCAAGATGCTGGAGCAGGCGAACGGCCTTCTGACGCAGGTCGGCGGAACCATCAAGCAGGTGAACGGCACCATCACCGACGTTCAGGGCCGGCTCGATGGCGCTCTCAGCGCCGTCACAAGCACCATCAACAACACCAACGGCGTCGTCACCGACATCCGGCGCGGGAAGGGAACAGCCGGCCTCTTGCTCGAGGATCCGAAGACGGCCGCGGATGTCCGGCAGGTCGTCGACAACACCCGCGACGCCACCAACAGCCTGAACGCGACGGTCAAGCAGGTAAATGGCATCGTCGATGACGTGCAGCAGCGCCGGCTCGTCGCTAAGGTAGACGACACCCTCAACAGCACAAAGAACGCATCGGCGCAGCTCGATCAGGCCTCGCGGCAGGTCAATCAAACCCTCGGCAGCGCCTTCGCGCCTGATGCCTACGGGCACGACGCCGGCGTCAACCTGCGGCAGTCCCTCACCAGTGTCAACGAAGCGACCGGAAACCTGGCCGACGACACCGAGGCCCTGAAACACGAGTTCTTCTTCAAGGGCTTCTTCAAGAAGCGCGGCTACGACAACCTGAACCATCTGCCGGTCGAGCCCTACCGCAGCGGCAAAGTTCTCGGCAAGCTCGCGCAGAACCGGCAATGGATCGACGCGTCCGCGCTCTTTGATACCCCCACTGACGGATCCGAGACGCTCTCGGTCGCCGGCCGCCGCCAGCTCGACGAACTCGCCAGCCACATCGACGGACTCTACGACAGCCCGCTGATCGTCGAAGGCTACGAAAGCACAGGAACGTCCGGTCAGATGCTGGTGCAGTCGCGCCAGCGCGCCATTCTTGTCCGAGGCTACCTGCAAACCCGCTTCCAGCTCGCCCCCAAGGACACCGGCATCATCGGTCTCAGCGCCACCCCACCCAGCGCCGCAGGCCGCTCCACCTGGGACGGCATCTGCCTCGTCCACCTCAGCAACCCAAAATGAAGACCATGCCTCCTAGGCAGCCCCACACCGGAGTTGTCATTCTGGAGCGCAGCGAAGAATCCCCGCACCTTGCCCGACGAGGCAAGTCACTTCAAGAGCCTCAGCAAGGTCGAATCGATGCTAGACAGCTTGCTCATAGCGTTGTGGCTCTTTCACCGAGACAATCTCACATAAGCGTGGCGCAACCACCCTGCGCATTCACGTAAAGTGAAACAAGACTCCAAGCAGAGGAACCTTTCATCGACACATACACCCGCCAAGCCGCGGGTACGCCTCCACCATCCCAAGCCTTTCGAAGACTTTAGAAGCAAAGTACGGGGAGGGGG
>CAXTRT010000018.1:0-71722 GCA_964246835.1 uncultured Acidobacteriaceae bacterium
CCCTATCACCCTCAACTGGGCTGACCCCTATCGCAACGAGCGCATCTGGCGCCTGCTCACCAACCGAAACGGCCTCACCCCCGCCGACATGCTCCGCGTCCAGACCGACGTCTTCTCGGACTCCGACCACCTCATCGCCCAGCGCCTCGCCTACGCGATCGACCGCTCTCCCAAAGCCACCACACGCCTCCGCACCGCCGCCGACCTCCTCCGCACCTGGGACGGCAACGTCACCGCCAACTCTCCCACCGCCGCTATCACCACCGCCGCCCGCGAAGCCCTCTGGCCCCTGCTCCTCACCCCCAAACTCGCCCCTCTGAAAGAAGCCGTCATCTCGACCGAAGCGAAGCGAAGTGGAGAGATCCCCGTATTTCGCTCCTCATCCCACACGCAACCCCCACCCGACGCGCATCTCTACGCCTGGTTCGAGCGCAACTTTGCCCTCGAGCAGATCATCGCCCACACCCCCGCGCGCTGGCTCCCCTCCGCCTACGCCACATGGGACGACCTGCTCACCGCCGCCGTCGACAAGGGCCTGCTGGACGCCCACGCCCCCTCAAACCTGGCAAAATGGTCGAGCGGCAAAGCAAACCCGGTCGAGATCGAGCTTCCACTCTTCGCCCAGATTCCCCTGCTCGGCCGCCTTGCCGGCCTTCCCTCCGGCTCGGGAGCTCACTCGCAGTCCGGCAACGGCCTCACCATTCGCCAGTCCCGCCGCACCTTCGGCCCCTCCGAGCGCTTCACCGCCGACCTCGCCGACCCGAACGCCGGCACCCTCGTCCTTCCGCTCGGACAGTCCGGCAACCCGCTCAGCCCCTGGTTCCGCGACCAGTTCCCCGCCTGGCTCGGCGTCAGCACCTACCCGCTGCCCTTCACCGCCAACACCGGCAGCCAAACCCTTACCCTCACCCCATAGTCGTTGTACGTTCTCCGTTGAACGTTCTCCGGTGAACGGTGAACGCAGAACGGTCAACGCAGAACGCAGACCACTCAAGGCTTCGCCGGCACACTTCCCCCCGCCGTCCCAACCGCACCCCCTGCTTCCGCCGCCGGCTTCGGCCGTACCTTCTTCTTTGGCCGCAGCACTGGAGCCGGCGACTGCTGTGGCGCTGCGCTCGCAGCCGCCGCGGCAGCCGCCTGGCTCGCCTTCAGCGATGCCTGCAGCTCGCCGACCCGGTTCTCCTGCGCTACCGCGGACGCCTGCAGCTGATCCGCCAACTGCCTGCGCGCCTCCGCCACACCCTGCAAGGCTTTATCCAGCGCCGCGCCCTGCGCCGCCGGGGCCGCCAGCCGGCCCATCGCCGAGACCCGCACCGCCACGTTATAGAGCGCGTCCACATTGCGGATCGCCGGCAGCACCTTCGCCACCGACCCCGGCTCGCTGTCCGCCGTTGCCAGCAGCGGCGGCAGCGTCTCGCGAAAGTCCTGCTCGATCGACCGGATATCCCCATCCGTCGCATCCCGCAGCTCGCCCGACATCTTCCACTTCTCCAGCCGCACCCCGCTCAGCGCATCCTGCAGCAACTTCAACGGCACTTGCAGCACCTCCGACGGCCGCGCCATCGGAGTCGCTGACGCAGCCGCGTTCGTCGCATCCACCCGCGGCTGGCCAGCCGTCACCGGCGCCTGCGTCGCGCCAGACAAGCCACCCAAACTCAACCAGCCCACCGAAACCGCAGCCGCCAAAAGAAAAGCCCGCATGGCCAGCCATTCTAAAGCAGCAGGTGCATCGCTGGTGAATGACGCGTTTGCCCACGTCTTTATCATGCGGCTGCCCCCAAACCCTTGTCATTCTGAGCGCAGCGAAGAACCCCCGAATTTAGACCGTAGCGCCTCTGCACTCAAGTAGCAGCCTCTCACTCAGATGAGCACTTACTTCACATCTCACAACGCCCTACACTGACCCGGATGCCCGAGCACGCCTACTACGTATATATTCTCGCCAGCACCTACAAACGCCTCTACATCGGCGTCACCAGTAACCTCGAACACCGCATTGCCATCCACAAAAGCGGACAGAACAACCACGCCTTCACCACGCGTTACAAAATCGATCAACTCGTCTACATCGAACACTTCCAATACATTCAAACCGCGATAGCACGCGAGACGCACTCAAAGGCTGGCTACGCTCGCGAAAGATCGCCCTCATCGTCGCCGCAAACCCAACCTGGAGAGACCTCAGCCTGGACTGGGGCACATCCGCCGCCTACACCGAACCCTCAGCCCCTATACAGCAAAGCCCTCCCAAAGCTCTCTGAAAAACAACCCCTAGCACTACCCTTGTCATTCTGAGCGGAGTGCAGCGAAGTCGAAGAATCCCCGTATTCAGCTTTGACTACCTTTAATCCACGCGCCAATCCACCTAAATCATTAAGCACCCCGAGCTACCCCCCCCCCGCATTTGCTCCCACGCACTGTGACCTTCTAAACTCAGCTATCACCGGCAACTCTCCCGCGGTGGTAACCGCCCGGCTCTCCCAGCCGTGCGGGGAGGTTCAATTGCGTCGGTTCGTCACCCTGTTCGCCCTTCTCTTTCTCACCGTTCCTTTCGGCATCTCCATCGCAGGCTGCGGAAAGAAAACCCCGGTCACCTTCTGCAGCGGCAACTCCGGCCCCGTCGTCGGCCAGGTTAAGACCATCACCCTCGCGCCGACTATCTACGGCATCTCGCTCAACGCCGGCGAGTTCGGCACCTCGCCCTCGGCCTCCGCGATCGACTGCAACGGCGGCGCTGTCTCCATCTCGAGCTATACCTGGGCCATTCGCCCGCAGGATGTCGGCCTGGTCGACGTCGTTCCCGCCACCGGCCGCCTCTGCGCCGGTACCTGGAACCGCAACACCGGCGGCGGTATTCCCGACTTCACCGTCTGCACCCCCGCCGCACGCTCCGGCACCGCCCAGATCACCGCCACCGGCGGCGGCGCCACCTCCAACTCCCTGCCCATCTTCGTTCACCCGGTCGTCACCAGCATCGTCGTCGGTCCTCCGTCCACCAACTGCGCCACCGATACCGCCACCAACTGCTGCGCCTTCTCGACCGTTGGTGGCACGACAGCCCCCACCGCAAACGTCAACTTCACCGGCAACTCCTGCCTGAGCCAGAACGTCACCGGCCAACTCGCCGCCCGCGTCTTCGCCGGCTCGGGCTCTACAACCCAGAACATCACCTGCACCCAGACCGGTACCGACGCCACCGGCAACCCACTCTTCACACCCTTCGTCGGCCACGTCTCCTGGAGCCAGACCGACTCCACCATTGTCACCATCGACGAGAACGGCATCGCCACCGCCAAGAACCCCGGTTCCACCATCGTCAACGCCAGCGTCTCGAACGCCTCCTCCACTAACGGCTACTTCTCCACCTGCCCGCCGGCCAGCATCGTCCTCAGCACACCGAACACCAACCCCGCTCCAAACGCCATCACCGTCAACCAGAACAACACGCAGCCCCTTGTGGCCACCGTAAAAGATACCAACGGCGTGACGCTCAATGGCACCAGCATCAGCTTCGTCTCGACCACGCCTAGCACCCTACCTTCAGGCGGCAGCGCCGGCGTCACTCCAATCTTCCCGGGCGCAGGAGCTATCACCGCCGTGTGTCTTCCACCCACCTGCAACCCGTCGCCTCTCAGCGAAGTTGGCCTCTTCGGCAACGGCCTGCCTCTCGTCTCAAACCAGATCGTGGTGAATACGCCCGGCGTCAACTCCACCCTGCTCTACGCGGCCAGCACCGGATCGCGCGAGCTTGTGGCCGTCGACCTCTTTACCAGCACCGTCGGCACCCCCGTGCGTCTGCCCTACGTGCCGAACTCCATGGTGCTTAGTACTGATGGAACGACCCTCTATCTAGGCAGCTCCACTGAACTCATCGTGGTATCGACCGCCAACACCTCGGTAACGGGTGAGTTCCAGTCCGCCCCCGGCTCCGTCCTCGCCGTCTCCCCCGACGGCACCACCGTCGTTGTGGCCGATCCCATCCGGCAGACCGTCTCGCTTGTCACCGCTACCGGCACTACCAATACCGTCAGCACGTACGGCGGTCTGGGCACACACGCGCAGTTCTCGCCTGACTCTGGAACGGTCTACATCTCCGGAGGCAATCAGCTGATCGTGCACTCCAGCTTCATCGGCTGGACCTCGATTCCGCTCCCGGTCAATGCCGTCGACGTCTCGCTCGCCACGCCGCAGGTTGCCGCCTTCCTCGCCGGTCCCACCACGACCGCGCGCAGCTATTGCCCCATCACCACCCTCTCCGGCTCGGGTGGCAGCACCGCCACAACCAATCAGTTCTACCCCGACGCCGGTCTCACAGCGCCGGCCGCCGACCGCGTCCTCGCCACCAACGACGGCAAGCATCTGCTTGGCGCCACCGTCACCCCGGTTCCCACCCTCACCGATACGGGCGTGACCTTGCCCAAGATTCCTCTCTGCACAGCGCAAAGCCAGCAGGTCACGGGCGCGACCCTCTTTACTGGCGCTCTGCCCGGCGTCACCGCCAGCCAGATCACCGGCACTCCTGCGGCCTCTGACTCCACGCTCGCGTTTGTGACGTACCGGGGCACCGGCGGTATCCTGCCCTCCTACACCTTTGCCGGTACAGGCGTCGGCGCGCTCGGCTCAGTCAAGCTCTCCGGCACTGCCGTTGCGCCAGTGAGCGGTGTCTTCTCCTCAGACAACGGCACCTTCTTCACCGGAACCTCGGGGGACAATCTCATCCATCTCATCACCCGCGGCTCCGCCGGCTTCACCGACACCTCCACCATCAACCCGCAGATCACCACCGACTCAGGCACCTCGGCCACCGTCGATCTGCTCGCGCAGCACCCTCGCAAAACCTCGTAAACGGCACCCTCCACCTACGCTGGAAAGCGTCTCACCTCAGCAAAATAGAGCAGGAAGAGGGACCGTTCGGGTCCCTTTTCCGACTCTGAGAGTTCAGGCGAGACGCCTTTTGAGCAGCTCCCGGGCGATCGCGTCGAGGATGCCGTTCAGGAAGGTGACGCTCTCAGGCGCCGCATAGCGGCGGGCTATCTCCAACGATTCGTTGATGATAATTGGCCCCGGCGTCTTCGGATATGCAAGCATCTCGCCGACTGCCACCCGCAGCAGATTGCGGTCGACAACCGCCATCCGTTCAATCTTCCAGTTCTGCGTATGTTGTTGAATGAGCAGGTCTACGTCCGTCATTCGGGCATTCACGACGCGGTAGAGATCCTCGGCGAAGCCGCGTGTCTCCTCGTCGACATCGTCGCGCGAGTCCCAGAACAGCTTTTCTACTTGCTCGGGGTTCTGTTTGCCCAGATCTTGTTGAAAACACATCTGCATCGCAAGTTCGCGAGACTTGCGCCGGGTACCCATCAGCGACCATCCCTGGCGTGCAGCTTGTCTTCGATCTTCTTCTGGAGGCTAGACATCTCGATGGCCGCGATGCCAGCCTCAAACCCTTTGTTTCCAGCCTTTAGGCCGGCACGGTCGAGCGCCTGCTCGAGGGTTTCGCAGGTGAGGACACCGAAGGCATGGGGCACGCCGGTCTCCTGCTGCGACTGGCCGATGCCGCGGGCGACCTCGATGTAGATGGCTTCGTAGTGCGCGGTCTCACCGCGGAGGAGGACGCCAAGGGTGATTATGGCTGCGTAAGACTTTGATTTGGCTAGGGTTCTGGCTGCCGATGGGATCTCCCAGGCGCCGGGGACGCGGACGATCTCTATGTTGGCGCGGGTGGCTCCGCTGCGCAGCAGGGCGTCGAGCGAGCCCTGAAGGAGGCGGTCGGTGATGACCGCGTTCCAGCGCGCTACGACAATGGCAAAACTTTTGTTTGCCGCAGATAGATCGCCCTCGACAGCGATTGGCCGGCTATGCAGCGGGTTGTTCGACTCCCAGAAGCCGATACGCAGGTGAGGGTCGAGCGTGGCCGAGAAGAGGCGGGAGTTCCAGTGCGTTTCGGTGATTTCGGACGCATTTTCGCTGCCTAATAGAGGCTTTTCAGTACGATTAAGCACGTTTTCGCCGAGGTCAGGCAGGGTTTGGCCGAGGTTGTTTCCGGCGGCCGCCGCTGCGCCAAGCCAATCGCGGGTGATGCGGTGTACCTCGTCGAGACCGGTGACCTCGATCAGAAGCGAGGGCGTGGCGGGAGCTCGACCGGTGACAAGCTCAAGGTTGGCGAGCGGGGCGAGGAAGGCGGAGCCCTGGCCGTGGTCATCGCTCCAGCCGCGGCCGGCCTCAAAGCCGAGGGCGGAGAAGAGGCTGGACAGTCGAGCGAATGCCTCAGGCGAAGCGGTCGCCTGGACGAGCGTTAATCCTTTGATCATGAGGTCGATTGTATCGCTGTGCAGGCGGCGGATTGGGCGTTGGATCGGGATTGGGATTCGTTGCCTTATGGACTGATTTAGCCGATGAATCTAACGGCCGGACGGGTGATGGCAGGCTTGGTATGCTGCGGGTGTGCTGCATTCTTCCTTTACCACCGCCTCTCGTTCCGCGCTGATCCTTCTGGCGATATCTGTTTGCCTACTGGCGGGTTGCCATCGTGACGCGGGAACGGGGGCCGCTCGCGGAGAGAGAGCTGTGGCCGCGCAGCAGCGGGAGCTGAACGATCAGGTGCGGGTGGAGCTTGAGCAGATACCGGCGCCGACGAAGTCGAAGTACATGGCGATCAAGAGTCTCACGGCATGGCAGAACCCTTACCTGACGGTGCAGGACAACCTGATTGTGCTGCACGTAACGCTGGCGGATGCGAATACAAGTGCGCTGGGGCAGGGCGGGATGCTGCGGCCTACGGGCGCGCGGCGGCAGGACCTGACGATCCGTGTAGGCGAGCTGGCGGCGGCGCTGAATGCGGTGCCGGAGAGCGCATGGCCGCTGGGACGGGTGATTGCCGTTGAAGAGGCGCACAACACGCCAGCGGCTCTCGAGCCGGCGGTGCGGCGCACGATGGAGGGCGTGATGCGGACGTTGGGGGATCTGGGTGTGGTGCCGTATGAGTGGACCGAGGGTGGCGCCGGGCTGCGATAGCGGTCGGAGGATGTGGGTTGAACCTACCGCTGCGAGCTGGTGCGCTCATCGACCTTGTTGTCTTCCTGCGTTTGGAGCGGTGACGAGGTGAACGAAGCGCGCATCGAAGGAGAGGTGTGAGTGATGGGCGGGGATTGTTATAACCGTCTGCACGGGAAGAGGAGATCAGCAAATGTTTACGGGTGATCAGATCGTGGAGCGGGCGACGGCGTTGAAGGAGCGGTTTGGGCTCGCGAGGCCGGATGCGGATGTGCAGCAGTTTTCAAAGTCGCTGGTAAAGGGCTTGCTGGCCGGGATGATTGGCGGTTTGGTGGGGACGGCGGCGAAGGTGATTGCGGAGAAGGTGTATCCGCCACGAACGCACGGTGAGCCGGAGCCGCCCTCGGCGCTGGCGGACAAGATGACCGGCGGACAGCTGAGCGGAACGCAGAAGGTGGTGGCCGCGGAGGCGATCCACTGGGGCTTTGGCGCACTGACCGGCGCGGCGTATGGAGCGCTGGCGGAGTTCTACCCGGCGGCGACCTCCAAGGAGGGTGCAAGCTTCGGTCTGACACTGGCGGCTCTGACGCATGAGTCGGCGCTACCGGCGATGGGGGTCTCGGCGGACCCACGCCAGCAGACGCAGCGGGAGCAGACGAGTGAGATGGTGACGCACGTGATCTTTGGCGTGGTGACGGAGATTGTGCGATCACTGACGCGGAAGCTGCTGCACTGAGATGGTTGTGCTCCCATGACGGCAAGACGTACAGCAGCGAAGACAGGTGTGGGGGGCTCTCCGCTATGACGGTGATGAGGCTGCCTGTGTGCGGTCGAGATAACGGCATTCTTAGCAGCAAGAAACTATCTCTGAGTGTTTTGCTGTGCTGAAAACTTCAGGTCTCTGCACTTCGCGAAACGAACTTTCGAGCAGGCCAGTTAGGAGAGAGGAGGGCGAGGGTAACTTCCAGGAAGGAACCAAAGAGCAGCAAAGGAGTTTTTTGGGTGCGAGTCCTGTCGTCTTTAGAATTGACTCTTATTTAGAGTGCGATAGATCATCGAACTCGGGAACACTGGAGCGCGGTTCAATCGGACTGTACGCTTGTGGCGTGTTGATGTGTGGGCCGGAACCTGGGCAGGCGAGTGAATGATCGATGAGAAGGCCGCGCGTACAGAGTCGGATGTGATGCATTCGATCTTTCAAGAGGCCTGGTGGCTTGAGGCTGCGGCCGGCGCTGCACTGGAACGAGCGGAGGTGCGCTGGGGCGGTGAGGTGGTGGCAAGCCTGCCCTTCATACGTCAGCGCGTAATGGGATTTACGCTGCTCGAGATGCCGCCGTATACGCGAACACTGGGACCGATACTGACGCTGCCGGCGAGCAAGCCGGCGCGGCGGCTGCGCAACATGCATGATGCGATCCGCGAGTTGATTGAAGCGATGCCGCTGCACGATCGCTACCAGTCGATGCTCGGACCGGATGATCCGACGGCGTTCTCACTAGCGCTGAGTGGATGCAGCCTGGGGCAGAACTTCACGTTTCGCATGCCGGCGATGTGGGACGCGGACCGGCACTGGGCGGAGCTCGACCAGAAGACCAGGAACCTGATCCGGACAGCGGGCAAGGAGCTTCAGATCGAACGGGAGGGCGAGTTTGAGGCGGTTTTGGAGCTCTCCGAACGGGAGCGGGGAACGAAGGACAGAAGCGATTTTTCGACGCTGCGACGGCTGGCGCAGGCAGCCGAGAGACGCGGCCAATTGGCTACGCTGACGGCGCGACAGGATGGCGGCCAGATCGTGGCAGCGGCGACGGTGATATGGGATGAGCGCGTGCTGTACTTCTGGCAGTCGATTCGGGACTCCAGGGTGCCGCGCAGCGGGGCGAACAGCCTGCTGGTGTGGGAGGCGATGCTGCTGGCGCGGCAGAGGGGTTTGATCTTTGACATTGACGGGTACCACTCGCTGCCCGCGGCGCGATTTGTGAGCCGCTTCGGAATGGAGCCGAAGGTACGGACGAGTGTGCTGCATCTAAGTAAGCGGGGACGTATGATCCAGGCGGCAGGACGACTGGTTGGACGCGGCGGCGGATTTGGTGTGCAGCCGATTGCAGAGACTCTCCCCGATGGCTAAGCCGCGGGATTGAATTGTGCTGAAGAACTCCGCCGGATTCTTTGTACAGCGCAATCGCATCGTTGAAGTCATGAAACCGCATTCCTGCAATCGCCTTCTAATCACACAACAGAAACAACTTGACGCGCCCGATTGAAGGCGTTCCGGGGATGGGCAACACATGGGATCGGAATCACGAAAGGCAGTTGTGGTTGGGGCTGGGCCGGGAGGTTTGGCGGCGGCTCTGTTGCTGGCGAAGTCGGGCGTAAAGGTGACGGTGGTCGAAAAGGGTTCGCGCGTTGGTGGGCGGACCTCTACGATCGAGCAGGACGGCTTCCGGTTCGATGTTGGACCGACGTTCTTTCTCTATCCGCAGGTGCTGAAGGAGATTTTTTCGGCGGCGGGGTATGACCTGAACGCGGAGTTGCCGATGAAGCGGCTGGACCCGCAGTACCGGCTGGTGTTCGGCTCCGGGGGCGAGCTGCTGGCGACGCCGAACGTCGAGCAGATGGAGCGAGCGATCGCAGCGATCTCACCCGAGGATGCACTGCGCTTCGACGCCTTTCTGAAGCATAACCGCAATAAGCTGGCGAAGTTTCTGCCGTTTCTGCAATCTCCCTTTGAGAGCTGGCGCGACCTGGCCAAGCCAAACATGATGAAGCTGCTACCGCTGCTGGCGCCCTGGCGGTCGCTGGACTCCGATCTGCAGGTGCACTTCAAGGACGAGCGAATCCGCCTGGGGTTCAGCTTTCAGTCCAAGTATCTGGGCATGAGCCCGTTTCGCTGTCCGAGCCTGTTTTCGATTCTGTCGTTTCTTGAGTATGAGCATGGAGTCTTTCACCCGGTGGGCGGCTGTGGCTCGGTGACGGCGACGATGGCGCGGCTGGCGGAGGAGATGGGCGTTGAGATCCTGCTCAATGAGCCGGTCGAAGGCGTGGAGATCGAGCACGGCGTCGCGAAGGGCGTGCGCACGGCGTCGCGCCACCTGAAGGCGGACGCGGTGGTGATGAACGCGGACTTTGCCAATGCGGTGCGGCGGATGATTCCGGCAAAGGACCGGAGGCGATGGACGGATGCGCGCATCAAGAGCAAGCGGTACTCCTGCTCGACGTTCATGATGTATCTCGGAGTTGAGGGCCGGTATGACGATGTATCGCACCATACAATTTACCTGGCCAAGGACTACAAGCAGAATCTGCGCGATATCGAGAGCCTGCACCGGCTCTCGTCGGATCCGTCGTTCTACGTGCAGAACGCGAGTGTGACGGACGAGACGCTTGCTCCCCATGGCCACAGCACGCTTTATGTGCTGCTTCCGGTTACACATGAGACCAAGTCGATCGACTGGGAGAAGGAGACGCCGAGATTCCGCGAGCTGGCGCTCGAGCAGATCGAGAAGATCGGCCTGCGCGATGTGAAGAGCCGCATTCGAATGGAGAAGGTGATCACGCCGAAGGGATGGAGCGAGAACTTTGATCTGCATCTGGGCGCGACGTTCTCGATGGCGCACTCGCTGGATCAGATGTTGCATCTGCGGCCGCACAACCGGTTCGAGGATGTGAAGGGCATGTATCTGGTGGGCGGGGGAACGCACCCCGGAAGCGGCTTGCCGGTGATCTTCGAGTCGGCGCGGATTACCTCGCGGCTGCTGCTGGAGGATCTGGAGATGGAGACGCAATGGGCCGGTGCGATGGCGGGCCGGTCGCGTGTCGAGAGCAATGGCGTTCTTGAGACGGTCTCGTAGTGGCGACGATGGCGGTGCTTGCTGAGGTTGAAGAGCTATCTGTGCCGCAGACCCTGGGAGAGCGCGCAGCCGACACGATGCTTGAAGAGGCGAGCGCGACGAGGGCTTGGGCGTCGATGCCGATCGAGGGTCGTCTCCGTGTGCTGCGGCGGATGCGGCTGCTGACGGCTGAGCGTGCGGAGAGCTTCGCGGAGGCCGTCTCGGGCGAGCTTCAACGGAGTACGGCGGATACGCTGGTGGCGGAGGTGCTGCCGCTGCTGTCGGCGATCCGGTATCTGGAGCGCGAGGCGGCACGGGTGCTGACGACGCGACGGCTTGGTATGCGCGGCAGACCGATTTGGCTGGGACGGGTCACGAGCGAGGTAGAGCGTGTGCCGCTGGGGCGCGTGCTAGTGATCGGGGTGAGTAACTATCCGCTGCTGCTGCCGGGGGTACAGGTGGTGCAGGCGCTGGCAGCGGGGAATGCGGTGATTTGGAAGCCTGGACGCGGCGGGGCCCGGGTGGCGGAGCTGTTTGCGCTGACGCTGAAGGAGGCGGGACTGCCGGCGGGTGTGCTGGCGGTAACGGACGAGAGTGTCGCGGCGGCGCATGCGGCGATCGATACTGGAGTCGATAAGATATTTTTTACTGGATCTGCGACGGCGGGGCGCGACGTGCTGCATCGGGCGGCGGAGCGGCTGGTGCCGTGCGTGGTTGAGCTTTCGGGCGCGGATGCGGCAATCGTGCTGCCGAGCGCGCCGATCGCGTATGCGGCGCAGGCGATTGGGTTTGGTATGCGGCTGAATGGATCGGCGACGTGCATGGCGCCACGACGGGTTTTGCTGGTCGATGCCGATCCGGATCGCCGGATGGAACTGCTGGCGGCGCTGTGGCGCGAGGTGCAGGCGATTGGGCCGGTTCGCGTGCCGGAGATGCAGGCGCGACTGGCGAAGGAGTTGCTGGACGAGGCGCGGACGCAGGGCGCGACGGTGCTGGGCGGCGAAACCGATGCGCTTGGACGGTTCGAGCCGGCGCTGGTGCTGGATGGGTCGGCGACGATGCGGGTGGGGCAAACGGATGTGTTTGCGCCGGTGTTGACGGTACTTGAGGTACATGGCTTTGAGGGTGTGACTGCGGCGCAGAATGCGTGCCCGCTGGCGCTGACGGCTTCGATCTTCTGCGGGCAGGGTGAGGCCGATTTGGTCGAGGCGCGCGCGCTGGCAAAGCAGCTGAAGGTGGGGCATGTAAGCATCAACGATCTGATTGTGCCGACGGCGGATCCTCGGGTTCCGTTTGGGGGCCGAAAGCAGAGCGGCTTTGGCGCGACACGCGGGGCCGAGGGGTTGCTCGAGATGACGGCGGCGCGAGTCATTGCGGTACGGCGCGGCAAGGGCACGCGGCGCTACGAACGAACAGGCGCGGCGCATGTGAGCCTGTTTGCCGGTCTCGCTGCCCTGCTGTATGGCGGTTCGGTGGCGATGAGACTGCGGGGCGCACGGCAGACTGCGGAGGCCGGGCGCGTTGTATCCGACGAGAGTGCAACAAAGAGATTGGGAGACGCGTGATGCAGGTTGGAGTGATTGGATCAGGGTTGGCGGGATTGGCGGCGGCATGTACGTTGGCGGCGCGCGGGCATGCGGTCGAGGTATTTGAGAAGAACGCGTGGCTGGGAGGCAAGGCGGCGCAGCTGCGGGAGAATGGATTCCGCTTCGATATGGGACCGACGATCCTGATTCAGCCTTCGATGCTGCGAAAGATCTTTGCCGAGGCAAATCGTAACCTTGATGATTACGTACCCATGGTGCGGCTCGATCCGCAGTGGCGATGCTTCTTTGAGGACGGCAAGGTGCTGGATCTGAAGGACGATCCGAAGCTGATGGCGGAGACGTTCGAGGGCATCTGGCCGGGCATGGGCAAGGGCTATCTGAAGTTTCTCGAGACCTCCGAGCAATTGCACTCGATCTCAGACCGGTTCTTCTTCTGGAAGTCGGTGGGATCAATGCGCGACACGATGGATGTCGGCGGAGCGTTCGACATCAAGGTGCTGCGCGATGTGATGCGGATGCGGCTGGGCAAGACAGTGGCAGGAACGATCCGTGAGTTTATGCCGGATGCGAACTCGGCGCAGATGCTGGACCACTTTGTACAGTATGTCGGCAGCTCGCCGGACGCCTCACCGGCTATCCTGTGCGCGATCGGCCATATGCAGATGGAAGAGGGCATCTGGTATCCGATGGGCGGAACGCGCGCGGTACCTGAGGCTCTGGTGAAGCTGGCAACCGAGCTGGGCGTGATCTTCCACACCGGGGTCGAGGTCGAGACGATCGAGACGGATACACCGCGGCTGAGTGGGAAGAAGGCCAAGCGTGTGACTGGATTGGTTACAGACTCCGGCGAGGTGCACAACTTTGACGCGGTGGTATCGAACTCGGATGCGGTGCGGACGTATCGTGAGCTGATTGGAGGATCGGCGGCGAAGCACTTTGACCACGCGCGGAAGTATGAGCCGGCGTGCAGCGGCGTCGTGCTGTATCTGGGGCTGAACAAGCGGTACGAGCATCTGGCGCACCATGACTTTGTGTTCTCGCGCGATCCGCACGAGGAGTTCCACCACATCTATGACCTAGGCGAGCCGGCTCCAGACCCGACGTGCTATCTGGCGTCAACGGCAGCGACCGATCCCGAGAGTGCGCCGGCGGGCGGCGATGCTCTCTATGTGCTGGTGCACACGCCGTATCTGCGGCCGCATCATGACTGGACAAAGATGTTTCCGGCGTACCGGCAGGTAATTCTGGATAAGCTGAAGCGCACGGCGGGGCTGACGGATATCGAGGACCGGATCGTATATGAGTCGGCACTGACGCCGATGGACATTCACAACCGCTACCGGGTGTTGAACGGGGCGATTTATGGAATTTCAAGCCACGGAATGCTGAATGGCGCGTTCAAGCCGGCGAACAAGAGCAAGGAACTGGAGGGCTTGTATCTGGCGGGCGGTGCGGCGCATCCAGGGCCGGGTATGCCGATGGTGATGATGTCGGGATGGATCGCGGCGGATACACTGGATCAGCAGTCGCGTGCGGCTGTGGCGTAGCGTATAGAGACGGCATGGCGCACAGGACGGGAGCAATGGACGAGCGGGTACCGAAGATCTCGCAGCCATTGCTCCAATGGTTTCGATGGATCGTGCGGCAGAACTTTCTGCGGGAGTTTCACGCGGTCCGGGTGAATGGGCTGGCGCAGCTGCGGGGCCTCGACGGCCCTTTGCTGGTGTATGCGAATCATTCCGGATGGTGGGACCCGATGGTGGCGTTTCTGGTCTCGGGCATGCTGATGAAGTCGCGGCGACACTATGCGCCGATGGACGCGGCGGCTCTTAAGCGGTACAGGATTCTGAGCTCGATGGGTGTGTTCCCGGTGGAGGTGAGCAGCGCGCGTGGTGCGGTGCGCTTTATACGAGCGGGGGAGGCAATTCTGCGCGGCGGCGGCGTGCTTTGGGTGACGCCGCAAGGACAGTTTGTGGATGCGCGGAAGAGGCCGATCACGTTCAAGCCGGGAATGGCGGCGCTGGCGGCGAGGATTCCTGGATGTATGGTGCTTCCGATGGCGATCGAGTATGTGTTCTGGGACGAGCGGACGCCGGAGGTGCTGCTGCAGTTTGGCGAGCCGGTGGTAGTGGAGGCGGGGGAGCGGACGGAGACACTGGAGGCGCGGTTGGTGGCGGCGCTCGAGCGCACCATGGAAGAGATGCAGGGCCGGGCGATGTCGCGGGATGCAAGGCAGTTTGAGCGCGTGCTGCTGCGCGGGCGCGCCGGAGTGGGGGGAATTTACGGATTGGGCAAGCGGGTGGCGTCGTGGGTGACGCGGACGCCATACCAGCCTGAACATAGTTTGCCAGCGGCGCAGAGCAGCGACGCGGCGAAGGGTTAATGCATGATCGACGCTCTGCTGGCGGCAATGAGCGTCTGCGCGCTGGCGCCGGCGATAGTTTTTGCGAGGAACTTTGTTCTGTACCGTGAGCCGCGACGAATCGAGCCGGGACGCGTGTTGCCGGCTGTCTCCGTGTTGATTCCGGCGCGCGATGAAGAGCATTCCATCCGGGCGGCGGTGGAGAGCGTGCTGGCAAGTGAAGGCGTGACGTTTGAGGTGATCGTGATGAATGATGCCTCGGCTGACCGGACGGCGGAGATCGTGCTGGAGATGGCGGCTCGGGATGGACGGGTGCGGCTGGAGCAGGCACCGGCGCTGCCGCGGGAGTGGAACGGAAAGCAGCATGCCTGCTGGGCACTGGCGCACGCGGCCGGTTACGAACGGCTGTGCTTCATGGATGCGGATGTGCGGCTCGAGCCCGGAGCGCTGGCGCGCATGCTCGGGTTTCAGGAGGAGTGTGGCGCGGCGCTGGTGAGCGGATTTCCACGGCAGGTGACGGAGACCACGATGGAGTGGCTGCTGCTGCCGCTAATTCATTTTGTGCTGCTGGGATTTCTGCCGTTCAAACGCATGCGGCAGACGACAAATCCGGGGTTTGCCGCGGGGTGTGGGCAGTTTCTGCTAGTGAAGCAGAGGGAGTACTTTGCTAGCGGCGGCCATGCGGCCATTCGGGAGACCATGCATGACGGCCTGCGGCTGCCGCGGCTGCTACGCGAGCATGGTCAGAGGACAGACCTGGCGGACCTGACGCGGCTGGTGCGGTGCCGGATGTACCGGTCGGCGAGGCAGGTGTGGAGCGGATTGGCGAAGAATGCGACGGAAGGGATGGCGGCTCCGATTCGCATCGTGCCGATCACGGCGGTGTTGCTGCTGGGGCAGGTGATGCCATTTGCGGTGATGGCTTGGCTGCTGGTGGCGCGACAGCCAGTAACGGCGGTGGAGGCGATGCTGCTATTTGTCGCGGTGTGGGCGGCCTGGCTGCCACGGATGCTGGCAGCGTTCCGATACCAGCAGAGGCTGCGCAGTGCATGGCTGCACCCGGCGGGCGTTGCCGTGCTGCTGGTGCTGCAGTGGTACGCGCTGGTACGGAAGGTGCGGGGCGGCGCGGTGAGCTGGAAGGCTCGGAGCTACGCGGGGGAGTGATACAGTTCTGTGCTTTCGGGTGAAGAAGGCAGTAAGGCCAAAAGCAAGTCCCCTGCGGAGGATGACAACAGGGATGATAGGAGCTGGTTGCTAAACGCCCTTCTTGAGCGGCTCCCAGATGAACTTGTGAATTTGTAATGAAAGGCGGGCGGGAAGGCCGTCAGCGAGCATCCAGTCGACGAGATCGCGGGGGTCGAGGGCGATGTTGTCTGCGGTGCGGAGCGGGCTGGGTGTCTTGGTGAAGGCGGGCGAGAGAAGGATGCCGCCGGCCCTGGTTTCGAGGGCGTGCTCGCGGATGAAGTCGCGGGCGAACTCGTAGTCGCGGCGGTCGGAGAGGACGAATTTGACCTCGTCGCGGGGTGTGAGGGCGTTGAGGTTTTCGAGGCGGAAGCTGTTGGCCGCCGCACCGGCACCAGGACACTTGATGTCGACGATCTTGTGCACGGCTTTAGGAACGTCGGCCAAGGGGCGCTCGCCCGAGGTTTCGATCATGAGCTTGAAGCCGCGGTCGAGGAGGGTCTGCATGAGGGGGAGGAGTTCGCGGGACTGCAGCATGGGTTCGCCGCCGGTGAACTCGATCAGGCGGCAGGGCGCGAGAGCGTCGATCTGCGCGAGGATTTCGTCGGCGGTGAAGGGCTTACCGCCCGAGAAGGTGTACTCGGAGTCGCACCAGGCACAGCGCAGGTTGCAGCCGGCAAGGCGCACGAAGATGCAGGGCAGGCCGGCAAAGGAGCTTTCGCCCTGAACGGATTTGTAGAGTTCGATGAGGTGCATGCGAGTTAGCTAAAGTTAGACCATGAGCGAAACACCAGCACGCTTTGCTGCTTTACTCAGATCCTGATCGAGTGTTGCGAGAGGCAAAGAGCTTTGTTGTGCAAGATCTAAGTAAGCTGCGTCATATATTGACAGGTTGAACTCCTGTGAAAGGTTCAGCAGATGACTTAGCGCAGGCAGTTGGGATTGCAGTCTGATATCCAGAGTATTGAGATCGGCTATATACCAAGCGATCTCTTTTGAGGAGAGCCTCCCTTCCCTGTTTGCTTTTCTAAGAGCGCTTGCTATCTCGAAATGCAGGAGAACTGGCGCTATTGCAAATGAAGATTGGACCTGTCGGAGAGCAGGCTGAGCTGCGGCAAAGTCTTCGTCGGCGAAGGCCCAGGCGACTGCTGTGGATGCATCCAGGACGAAAGACATCAATACCGATGTCCCTCGTGAATGTACTCACGCAACGACATCCCTTCAGGCAGGTTCAGTTTCGGAGCCGAGCTTGCGTTGCGACGCGCAATGATGCGATCCGCTGCGGCGCGACGTTGTTCGAGAAGATCGGCTGGAATGTTGGGATTGAGAGTTATAGAGTCCGCGGTGATCGTCTGCAGTGATGGCCGGCTTTGTGCATATGTAGTAAGAACGCGGAGAGTGATCTCCGCAGGAGAGAGGCCGGTAGCGGAGGACTCTTCCTTCAGGAGTTGTTCGATCTCTGGTGTGAGTTCAATTGTCATACTGGCCTCCTTCTTTCATTCTATGGGCAACGACTACTCGTAGTAGCGGGCGAAGCTGGTGTCGGTCTCGTAGAGGGTGCAGTCTTTGACACGGACACGGCCGCCGGTCATCTCGTGCAGCTGGTCGGAGGTCTGTTCAAAGAAGTAGCGGGCTAGGTTTTCGGCCGAGGGATTGAGTTCTTCGTTGAATGGTTCGAGGTCATTGATCATCTGGTGGTCGAGGCGATCAATGACCGGGCGCATGACCTGCTTGATAAGCTTGAAGTCGAGCAGAAGGCCGGCGTGGTCGAGTTCGGCGCCGATGAGGGTGACGAAGACCTTGTAGTTATGGCCGTGCGGGTTCTCGCACTTGCCATGGTAGTTGCGCAGGTAGTGGCCGGAGGAGAAGCCGGCTTCCACGGTAACTTCAAACATTGCGGGTCGCTTCCCTTTTGCCGAGTGCTTGAAGCACGCCGGAGTGACGATGAGATCTTATTGTAGCGGGGCTGCGGCAAGCGCGTGAGTCTCAGGCGCGGAGGTCAAGCTTCTCGCGCAGATCGCGGACCTCGGCGGTAAGCGCGGCAACAGCTTCGAGGATCTGCCGGCGTTCCTGAACGGCGGGGCTGGGGTGGACGCGTTCGACGAAGAAGGTACCGTTAGGCTCGAGGGTGCAGCGTTCAACCTCGGCGAGCGAGGTGATGCCATCTTTGTGCAGGGCGTTGATCAGCTCAGGACGTGTAAGGCTTTCGGCTTTGAGTGCGGCATCATCCACAATGCCGTTGCGGATCAGAACGTTAGGAGCGCCTTGCAGGGCGTTGTTGAGACGCGGCAGATTGAAGAGAAGCCGCATCAGCAGCCAGTTAATGGCAAGCAGGGAGAAGGCGCCGATGATGCCTCCGGAGACCGAGTTGTCGTCGCCGATGATGGCATTCTGGACGGTATTCGAGAGGCTCAGCAGAACGACTAGATCGAAGGGATTGAGCTGGGCGAGCTCACGCTTGCCGAAGAGCCGGAGAAACGTGATCAGGCAGAGATAGACGATGACCGGGCGCAGGATCTTTTCAAGCACTGGGAGATGAAGGTGGAACATGCTCTGGATCATGGAGTGCAGGCTCTCTTTGCTGTCTTTGCGCGACTCGTCAACTTTTGGCGTAGCGCTGCTGGTGCCAGGTCCAGGCGCTGGCGACGATGTCATCGAGCTGCGCATGTTGGGGAGACCAGCCAAGCTCCTGCTTGATTTTCTCCGAGCCGGCGACGAGGACGGCGGGGTCGCCGGGGCGGCGTGGCTGTTCGTCAACAGGGATGGTACGGCCGGTGACGCGGGCGACGGAGTCGATGACCTCGCGGACGGTGAAGCCCTGGCCGTTGCCGATGTTGTAGATCAGGCGCGGGGTATGCTCGAGGGCCTGTAGCGCAAGCAGATGGGCCTGGGCAAGGTCGCCGACGTGAATGTAGTCGCGGACGCAGGTGCCATCTTTGGTCGGATAGTCGGTGCCGAATATTTTTATCTGGTCGCGACGGCCGAGCGCGACGTCGAGGATGAGGGGGATGAGGTGCGATTCAGGTTCGTGCGACTCGCCATAGCCTGAGACGGCGCCGGCGACGTTGAAGTAGCGCAGACTGGCGTAGCGGAAGCCGTGAAGCGTGTTGAACCAGCGCAGCATGTGCTCGACCAGCAGCTTGCTTTCGCCGTAAGGGTTGGTGGGCCGGAGGTTAGCGTCTTCAAGGATGGGTGTCGAGACGGGTTCGCCATAGCATGCGGCGGTGGAGCTGAAAACGAGCTTCTGGGGGCCGGCGGCTAACATTGCTTCAAGAAGAGTGAGCGTAGAGGCCGTATTGTTGCGAAAATAGATCTCAGGGCGCTGCATGCTCTCACCGGCTTCGATCAGAGCGGCGAAGTGCATGACGCCATCGAAGGCTCCGTCGCGGAGAACACCTTCGAGCAGGGGACGGTTGTTGAGATCGCCCTGGACGAAACGGGCCTGAGGAGGCAGCGCGGATGAGTGACTGTGGCAAAGATTGTCGAAGATCGTAACGTCATGTCCTTCTTGCATCAAGAGCCGGGCTACGGTGCCGCCGATATAGCCTGCTCCGCCGGTTATGAGAACCTTCATGGATACCTCTTTCCTGCTCCAAATGCACCCTAAGGCACGTGTACCACCAAAGTACCAGTGTCAAGCTAAGGAAGCTACGGCACACTGACTCCAGTTGAAAGCAAGGCAAGACCCTGCCGGAGAGGGACTGTAAAAAGCTCTGGACGGATCTTGCTGCAACCCTTTGGATCGCTTCCTTCGTCTTTCTGATGTACCCGTCTCTCCGGCACGACTTCACTCTCCGCCGGCCGAGTTTTCCCGGTGGGTCTGATCAGGTGTAGCTCCTGTTCCCTTTGCAGCCCTCGAGCGGGTTCATCCCGCCGCCAACACTTTCGATACCGACAAGATGTGTCGCCTCCAGCCGCAGGGCTGGAGAACACCCTAAGGACCGTTCCCATGCCTGTCACCATGCAGAAGCCGCCCGCCACCGACGCCAAGCCCGCGCCCGCCAACATGCAGTTCAGCCACTTTGGTGTTCTGAATGATGGCAAGCAGAGCCGAACCTCGCTTTTTACCTCGATCACGGTGAACATCATCATCGCTCTAGTGGTGATCATCATCGGCGCCGCTGCGAAGAAGACGATGGACAAGCGGCAGAAGCTGACGAGCCTGACGGAGCCGATTCCGATTAAGAAGATCGAGCCGGAGAAGCCGAAGATTCTGCCGAAGCCGTTGCCGCCGACGCCGAAGATCAAGGTGGAGCCGCCCAAGATCAAGCTGCCGGACCAGGTGAAGCTGCCGGATCCACCGAAGGTGCCTGAGATCAAGATGACGCAGCCGATCCCGGTGATTGCACCCGCGCCGCCGAAGCAGGTGACGCCGCCTCCAGCGCCGAAGGTCGTGAACCTTGGTCAGGCTGCTCCCGCGACGGTGGTTGCGACCAACCACCCGGCGGCCGTGGCTCTGGGACAGCAGACCAATCCGATCGCTCCGTCGAACCGGCCGGCGACGAGCGCCATCAACCTCGGCCAGCGCGGGATGGCAGGCATGCCGGCCTCGAACACGGGCGCGGGCGCGACCAAGGTCAGCCTGGGCTCGGGATCGCCGACCAGCACGGATATGGCGGGCAACGGTACCCGCGCGGTGCAGGGCGTGAAGCTTGGAGTAGCAGGCGGGACCGGGCCGATGAACGCCACGGGCAAGGTTGCGGGGCCGGTGAACCTTGGCCAGGTACAGCAGGCTGCTCTGCCGAAGCCGATGGCGCCGACGGTTGCCAGCGCCAAGAGCGGCCCGAAGGTTCTGTACAAACCCACGCCGGTGTATACGGCGGAGGCCCGCAGCATGCACCTGGAGGGTGTGGTTGCGGTTCGCCTGAAGGTTCGAGCGGATGGCGGTGTGCAGGTAGAGGGTGTGACGAGCGGCTTGGGCCACGGTCTGGATGAGGCAGCGGTGCAGGCGGTTCAGGGAACACGCTTCAAGCCGGCGACGGATGCCTCGGGCGCCGCGGTCGAGTGGGAAGGTGTTGTCAACGTAGCTTTCCAGCTTGCGGGATAGCTTCCTCCCAGGCGCGGGATCAACTAGCATTAAGCAGGACTAATGTCAGGACGGTAGGCCAGCACGGCCACCGCAGGAGCAACTATGAGTTTCCGGAAATACACCACGGCCGGTTTTCTGCTGGCAACGTTAGCCGCAGGATCGCTTTCGGCGAGCGCGGCGATTCCGCTGATCGGCAAAAAGAAGAAGACCGGGGATGACCTGCTGCCTTCGCGCAAGCCGACCGCGGCCCAGAACGCGCTGATCGATAAGTCGATCCTGCGCGAGAAGGAGGTCATCAAGGCGGTGAAGGAGCGGGCTCCGATGGTGGAGACCTACATCCAGAACATGCGGCCGGACCCCCTGCTGAGCCAGATTCCCGAGTCGGACCAGCACTTTCTGGGACGCGTGGCCTTCGGCAAGGTGATTGGCGATGCGGCCTACCAGACCAACAGCGAGACTGCGCACGGAACCAGCGGGAACGGCGGTAAGTTTGGCTTTCTGAAGCACTCGGCCTCCTACGTGACCGGTCTGGGCAGCAGCCTGCACCTGAATTTCCATGAAGCCGGGTTTGTGCAGATGCTGTTGATGGACTCCAACAGCTACGACCGGCAGCACTACCAATTCTTTTATGTCCGGAACGACTTTCTGGGGAACACGCCGACGGCTGTCTTCGATGTTGTGCCGCTAGCCACCAAGGAAGGCAAGCTGGCGCTGACGGGGACCACGACGGGCCGCTTTTACGGGCGCATCTGGGTTGAGACCCGCAACGGAAATGTGGTGCGCTTCAACGGAGACTTCGCCGGCACGGAGAAGACGATCCGCGAGTTCTACCACTTCGACAGCTGGCGCACGAACGTACAGCCGGATCTTTGGCTGCCGACCTCCTTCTATGTAGAAGAGAGCGATCCGAAGAGCACATCGCGCACGCTGAAGTTCAAGGCTGTGAACCACATATGGGGCTACATGCTGAAGGTGCCGCCGCCGGAGTCGGAACAGACCTCGATGGATGTGGTCGGGGCGACGGACGTGAGCAACGATGCGCAAGATGTGAGTCCGCTAGGCGCGCAGCGCGAGTGGGCGAAGCAGGCAGAGGACAACGTGATCGAACGGCTGTTCCAGGCCGGCTTGATCGATGCGCCGAGCGAGTTCGATAAGACGCTCGAGGCTTTGGCCGGCAATATCCTGGCCTACAACGGCATCACGCTGGCACGGCCGATCCACTGCCGCACGATGCTCACGGAGCCTCTTGAGTCGGTGGCCATCGGCGATACGATCATCATCTCGAAGAGCCTGCTGGATACGACCGGTATTGTGACCCAGGACGGCGCGCAGCAAATGGGAAACCTGAACGCTATCCTCGCGTTTCAGCTGGCGCACGTAATTCTGGGCCATCGGCTCGATACGAAGTACGCATTCAACGACCGGCTGCTCTTCCCGACGACGACTGTCTTCAACCGCATTCCCATGCACCACACGGATGCGGATAATACGGCGGCGGCAAAGAAGGCAGTGGAACTGCTGAGCGCGAAGGAGCTGGTCGACGGGCAGCAGTACTTCGGTCTGTACCTGCAGCAGTTACAGACTCGGGTAAAGGCGCTCAAGGCGCTGAACGAGCCGATGCTGGGCGATGCGCTGGTGAAGAGCGACAACGATCCGACATTCTGGATGCAGGCGCTGGTCGCAAAGGGACCGAAGCTAGATATGAAGGATCTGAAGCAGCAGGCGGCGATGCCGCTGTCGAGCTTCCTTCGATACGATCCGTGGACAGACCAGGTCATCACGATGCACTCGGCGTTTGAGCCCTTGCTGACGCCCGCGGACAAGATGCCGTTTGAGGTTGAGCCGGTGTACCTGAAGCTCAGCTACTACAAGGCGCCGGCGGATCCGGCTGCGGGGGCAGCCGCAGGGCCGGCACCTGCAGCCGCAGCACCGGCGGCCGCTCCGGCACCAGCGGGCCCGGCGGCAGGGGCAGCTACGGCACCGGCGGCTGCAACACCGGCTCCACAGAACTAAGTATCCGGCTGCGGTTCCGAACGGGGCCGCAGCACTCTCCTCTCCCCGCAACCCCACGCCAGAGAAGCACTCAGCTTCCAAACGAATTGCTCACACGGCCGTTCCCCGATTGTTCGCGGCCGCTTCAGGAGGTTCAGTGTTCAAACGACTTCTTCTTTTGGTTAGTCTGGCGGGTAGCATGCAACAGATGCTGCATGGGCAGGCCTCGCCAACAGCATCCCGCAGGGGAGATGCCCTGGTAGGCGGCGGCTACAGCACGGCCGCGTCCGACTACGGCGTTCGCTTTACCGGATACAACATCTATGGTGACTTCGACTTTACGCAGCATATCGGTGTCGAGGGCAGGTTCAACTATGTGAAGGCGCCGTCGCCCTCCATTCTCTACGAGAAGACGTACGAGGTCGGTGCGCGATACTTTCGCACCTATGGGCCGCTGGTTCCGTACGGCAGGATCATGGTGGGCCGCGCCGTCTTCAACTATCCGCCCTGCTTCGGTCCGCCGGCCGATCAGAACGTGGCATGCGCCAATCTTGCCTACAACGAGGCCGCCTTTGGCTTCGGCACCGATGTAAAGGTGCGGGAGTGGCTGTACGTGCGGGCAGACTACGAGTTCCAGCACTGGTTCAGTTTCAAAGGGACGCCCACCAGCACGCCCGATTCGCTTGCGCCTACGGTCTTTACGATTGGCGCAGCGTATCACTTCCGCTAAAATAGAACGGCGGAGCAGGACGCTTGTGCGCCGCTCCGCCATTTGTCTGATGCAACGCCGCGAATGCTAGAAGTGGTAGGCCACGCCGACGGTCGGCATGGAGATGACTTCGTAGCGGTTCGTCTGCAGATTGGTCAAGCTGAAGTCAGGCGCTTTGACGGCAAACCCGCGATACTGCACACGGACATCGAAGCTGGGGCTGACTTCATACGCGACACCCGCGCCGAACATGGCACCAATTGCCGTGGTTCGCTTCAGGTCAAGACTGGTTGAAACATTATCGCGAATCGCCCCGAAGAAGATGGCAGCCGGTCCGACTTCCGCGAAGGGACTGAAGTTGTGGAAGTTGAAGCTGTACACATAGGCTACCGAGAACTCCTGCTGCCGGGTGTGAACCCGAAAGTTGGGCAGGAAGTTGGTGTTGAATCGGGTCGAATATTGAGCGAAGGAGTAGTTGGCCTCCGCGGCGCTGCGCGGGGTGAGCATATAGCGATAGCTTCCAAGGAAACCTACGGTTGTGGTTGCGGACTCCCGTACACCGCCTGTGCCGTTTACTGTGGGTGCGAAGACACCAATTGCGCTTACACTTGCGTCCTGCCGGCTCTCCTGCGCTAAACCGGCGGCGGCCGATGCAATCAGCACGCCCAAAACCATCGTCTTCATCATGCGTTCGTAGTCCCCTCGCAGCCTTGCACTCCAACCATCGATGACACCTTCGTGAGGGTGACATCCACTCGCAAGCAGGATCCAAAGACTCGATCCCGGACACGATGGTTGGTGGAGCTCAGCTCCTCACTATTGTACCTGCACGGGCAGGAGATGACCGGGAACCGGGGCATAACGAGAGCAGGCCGGCCAAGTCTGGCCAGCCTGTCCGCGTTGCGTGTGCGTGTGTTCGCGAATGGTTTGAAAGTTACTGAGCCGGTGGCGGGGGCGGCCCGTCGTGATCACCCTGCATGCGCTCGTGCCGCTTTGCTTGCATGGCGTCGAACTTGGCTTTCTGATCGTCGTTGAGCACGGCGCGCGTCTTATCGTTCTCCGCTTTATGCAGATCCATCATCTTGGCGCGGCGATCCGCGCCCTGAAGCGAGCTGTCTGAGCGAATGGCCTGCGCCTGCGTCTGGTTATCCGCCTGAATGCCCTTGATCTGCGTGACCTGGTCGGGCGAGAGATTCAGGCGCTTGGTCATCATCTGAAGCATGTGCGCCTGACGCTCGGCGGGGTCGCCGTGCTGTCCACGCGATGGTGGGCCGCCATCCTGCGTGCTGGGCGGCGCGGCAGAAGGGTCGCTCTGCTGGGCGAGAAGAGAGACGGGGGCAAGAGCGAGGCTGAAGACCGCCATGCGCGCCATATACGAGAGAGCTGTTCCCTGCTGGACTTTCATAGATCCTCCTTGATGCGGAAGGCGGCCGCGAGATGCGACCGACCTTCTCCTGTAGGAACAGCGCGACGAGGAAAATGTTTCGTTCTGGCTTAGGATTGGCTTCTGTGAGCCGAATCTTCATCGATGGCGTTCCGCTGTAAAGCAGTAGGGATCCCCACGCCTCTCCGCGAAGTGCTCGATGGTGTTGAGAAAGGCGATCGCGGCGTGGGAGAGGCTGGCCTGCCGCCGATGAACGACGCGGAGGCGGCGCTCCAGCGTGAGCTCCGGCACGGCAACGCGGACGAGGCTGCCGCTGGCGAGCTCCGTGCGCACGCAGAGTCCGGGCACGAGGGCGACGCCGCCGCCCATCTCCACAAAGCGCTTGATGGCCTCAAGCGAGGGAAGTTCCACGCCCATGTTCAAGGGCGTTCGATGCTGCTTGAAGGCCTGTACCACCTTCTGCCGCAAAGGAGAGGCGATGATGTGCGCGATGAAGTTCGAGGAGCGAAGATCGCGGATGGAGACGACACCGGAGCGGGCGAAGGGATGGCTGGGGTTGACGACGAAGGCGAGCTCATCGCGATAGACGAGGGTGGAGCTGAGCTGCGGATCTTCGGGGCGGAAGGAAAGCAGGCCAAGCTCGACGGTGTGCATGAGCACGTCGTCGGGGATGCGGCTGGCGAGTGAGCGCTGCACGGCGACTTTGATGCGGGCGTTCTTCTTGCGAAACTCGGAGAGCAGCGGCAGCAGGTAGAGGCAGGTGTACTCATTGGCGGCGATGCTGAGCTTGCCGGTGTGCAGGGCGCGCAGATCGCCGATGGCGTCGGTGGCCTCGGACCGGAGATTGAGCATTTTGAGGGCGTACTCGCGCAGCACCTCTCCCGCGGCGGTGAGGGTGCCGTCGCGCGAGCTGCGTTCGAAGAGAACTTCGCCGAGTTCGGACTCAAGCTTGGCGATGGCCTGGCTTACAGCCGGCTGCGTGCGATGCAGGCGCGAGGCGGCGCGGGAGAAGCTGCGCTCCTCGGCGACGGCGAGAAAGGTTTCCATCTGCGTCAGTTCCATGAGAGGTCCTGATCTCTGTATTACCGCTGCAAGCTCAACGGATTAGTTTTACTGATAGCACAGCACTCCGGCATAAGAAGTCGTTATGCTTATAGCAATCAGAAAGGTACACGGGATGACCGAACAGGACAAGGCGAAAGCGGCTGGGCTGACAAAGACCGGGGCGGATCTTGCACAGACCGGGCCGGATCGGGTTCTCTTTCTCGACACGACGCTGCGCGATGGAGAACAGAGTCCCGGGTGCACGATGCACCATGAAGAGAAGCTGCGGATGGCGCACCAGCTGGCGGCGCTGGGCGTGGACATACTGGAGGCGGGCTTTCCGATTGCGTCGACGGGCGACTTCGAGTCGGTGCGCGCCATTGCACGGGAGGTTCGGGGTCTGCGCGTCTCCGCGCTGGCACGGGCGAAGCGGGATGATATTGAGACCGCGGTGCGGGCGATTGAGACGGCCGCGAGCAGTCGAATCCACACCTTTCTTTCTTCGTCTGACATCCACCTGGAGCACCAGATGCGGATCAGCCGGGAGCAGGCGCTGGACCAGGCTGGTGAGGCGGTGCGGCTCTCGCGCACGTTCGTCGATGACGTGGAGTTCTCGCCGATGGACGCGACGCGGAGCGATCCGGAGTTCATGCTGCGCATGGTGCTGGTGGCGGTCGAGGCCGGCGCAACGACGATTAATATTCCCGATACAGTCGGGTACAGCACACCGGAGGAGTATGCGACGATCTTCCGGATGCTGAAGGAGCGCGTGCCCGAGAGCGACCGGCTCATTTTTTCGACGCACTGCCATGACGATCTGGGCATGGCGGTGGCGAATACGCTGGCCGGCGTGCAGGCGGGAGCGCGGCAGGTGGAGTGCACCATCAATGGCATCGGAGAGCGCGCGGGCAATGCTGCGCTTGAGGAGATTGCGGCGGCCCTGATGGTGCGTCGCGACCGGTTTCCGTATGCCTCAAACATTGTGATGCGGGAGATCTATCCAACCAGCCGGATGCTGGGCGAGATCATCAGCTTCGGCTGCTCGCCGAACAAGGCGGTGGTTGGCGCGAATGCCTTTGCACATGAGTCCGGCATCCACCAGCATGGCGTGCTGGCGAACCCGCTTACCTACGAGATCATGACTCCGGAGTCGGTGGGTGTGACGACCAATCACATCGTGCTTGGCAAGCACAGTGGGCGGCGCGCGCTCGAGCACCGCTTGAAGGCGCTGGGACACACGTTGACAAACGACGAGCTCAACAGCATCTACCAGCGATTTACCGAGCTCGCCGATCGCAGGAAAGCAATCTACGAGCAGGATCTTCTGGACCTGCTGCAGGCACCGCAGCCGACGCTTACAGCGTCCTAGATTGCGGCGAGTATCCTCACTGCGAGGCAAGGAGAGTATGTGCAGTTAAAGGTTACAGTTCTTCCAGGCGACGGCATTGGGCCGGAGGTGACGCGTGAGGCCGTAAGCATTCTGCGCGCCGTGGCCGATCATGGCGGCCATGAGTTCACGTTTACGGAAGCGCTGATCGGCGGTGTGGCGATCACGCAGGTGGGTACACCGCTGCCGCAGATCACTCTCGATCGTGCGCTCGAGAGCGATGCAGTGCTGCTAGGCGCTGTTGGAGACAACAGGTTCGACTCGCTGACGCCGGACAGGCGGCCGGAGGCGGGTTTGCTGCAGATTCGGCAGGCGCTCGGCGGCTTTGCGAACCTCAGGCCATCGGTGGCGTACACATCCTTGGCGGCGAGCTCGCCGCTGCGCGCCGATGTGACCGCAGGTGTTGACATACTGTTTGTGCGCGAGCTGCTGGGCGGCCTGTACTTTGGCACACCGCGCGAATGGAACAAGGAGACAGGCGCGGCCTTCAACACGATGCGGTACACGCGCGACGAGGTGATCCGCGTGGCACGGATTGCCTTTGAACTCGCGGGCAGACGCCGCGGTAAAGTGACATCCGTGGATAAGGCGAATGTGCTTGAGACCTCACAGCTATGGCGTGCAACGGTCACGGAACTGGCACTGGAGTATCCGGATGTAACGCTCGAACATCAGTTTGTCGACTCGATGGCCATGCACGTGATGAACACGCCGCGCAGCTTTGATGTGGTGCTGACGGAGAACCTGTTCGGCGATATTTTGTCGGACGAGGCGGGCGTGATCACCGGATCGCTCGGGATGCTGCCGTCGGCGACGATCGGTGGCGCGGTGAATCTATACGAGCCGGTGCATGGATCGGCACCGGATATTGCGGGTACGGGCAAGGCGAATCCACTCGGGGCGATTCTGACTGCGGCGATGGTGCTGCGGCATTCGGCGGGGCTGGAACAGGAGGCGGTGGCGGTTGAGAGCGCGGTACGCCGCGTTCTTGACGACGGCCATCGCACGGCGGATATCCGGCGAGATCAGAGTGCCGCATGGGTGTCGACCGAGGCGATGGGACGGCTGGTCCACGAAGCGTTGTCCCAGGATTTGGGCCGGAAAGGATCGATGCACGCCGTCTGATCGGCTATGCGCTCACCCATGCGGACTTTTCTTAGTGTCGCGATGCTCTCTGGAATTACGTTTTTTCGATCGGCCGTGGTGCGTGCGCAACTGCATTCGCCACAGGTGACGCTGCATCGCGCGGAGAAGGCAGAAGACCTGAACTGGATGTGGGCTTACGCCAGTGCTCTACCCGGTAGTGAGGAGAACAGGCTTGCGCTCGACACGCGCTTCAAGCCTTTTCTCAAACGCTATCTCACAGCGCCGCAATCCTTCTGGGGTGAAGGAAGGCCGCTAGACGAGGCTGCAAGCGCGTTCCTGACGGGGCCTCCCGGGCGTGTGATCAATGATGACAATCGTTATCTGACCGCGAATGCCTGTGTGCAGAGCTTTTGCCCCGATCGCGGAATGCTTTGGGTCGATTTCGGTCTGCCTCAACCGTTGATCGTGTTTGTGGCGATCGACTGGATCAGCGATAACAAGACCGTGGACCAGGCCGGCGCGACATACACGATGTGGGTCTTCAGCAACCGCGCGCTCGCGCTCGATCACCTGCCGCCCGCTCTCCGCCGCAGTGTTGCGCGATGGACGGCGCAGCCGGCGTCGGTGGGCGAGGTGCTCGAAAATATCACACGTGTGTTTGTCGTTGATCCTGACGGCACGCCACACCCGGCCAGCCCGGCAACGCTCGGAGCGCATAACACGCTGCCGGCCGAGACCAGTTCAGAGACGAAGGTTCAACCATGAATGCATCAATGAAGACACCGAAGACCCTTTTTGAAAAAGTCTGGGAGCAGCACCTGGTGGCCGAGCCCGCAGGCGAGCCGACCCTGCTCTACATCGATCTGCACCTGATCCATGAGGTGACGAGTCCGCAGGCGTTTGAAGGCCTGCGGCTGGCGGGGCGCACGGTGCGGCGACCAGACCGGCATATCGCCACGGTCGACCACAATGTGCCCACGACGAGTGTGCAGGACCGCCTGCTGATCGCCGACCAGATCTCGGCAAAGCAGGTGGATGCACTGCGACGAAATTGTGCCGAATTTGGTATCGAATTTTTCGATGTGCAGGCACCTGAGCAAGGCATCGTGCATATGATCGGACCGGAGCTGGGAGCGACCAAGCCGGGCATGACGATCGTCTGTGGCGATTCGCACACCTCGACGCATGGCGCATTTGGCGCTCTCGCATTCGGCATTGGCACCTCCGAGGTCGAGCATGTAATGGCGACGCAGACGCTGCCGCAGGATAAGCCGAAGACCTTCCGGATCAACGTGGAGGGCGAGCTGCCGTATGGCGTTACGGCCAAGGACATCATCCTTGAGATCATAGGCCGCATCGGCACGGATGGCGCGACTGGGTATGTGGTGGAGTATGCGGGCTCGGCGATTTGCGCGCTCTCGATGGAAGGCCGGATGACAGTGTGCAACATGAGCATCGAGGCGGGCGCACGGGCCGGCATGATCGCACCGGATGAGACGACCTTTGCTTATTTGAAGGGCCGCCGCTTCGCACCAGTGGGACCGCTGCACGACACAGCAGACAACACATCCGCGCACCAAGACGCGTGGGAGACTGCCGTCGCGCACTGGAGCACGCTCGTGACCGATGAAGGCGCTGCGTTTGATCGCGAGATGACGATCGATGCCACCAAGCTGGCGCCGCGCGTAACGTGGGGCACAAGTCCCGGCATGGTGGCGGGCATCGATGATGTCGTGCCATCGGTCGAGGATGCGCTCTCGGACGCGGATCGCAAGAGCTTTGCGCGGGCACTCGAGTACATGGACCTAAAACCGGGAACGAAGATCGAAGATATCCGCGTCGATGCTGTTTTTCTTGGCTCCTGCACGAATGCGCGCATCGAGGATCTGCGTGCAGCGGCGAAGGTGGTGGATGGCCACCGCGTGGCGACCACGGTGCGCGCGATGGTCGTGCCGGGATCGCAGCAGGTGAAGGCGCAGGCCGAGAAGGAAGGTCTGGCAATGATCTTTACAGCCGCAGGATTTGAATGGCGCGAGCCGGGCTGCAGCATGTGTCTCGGCATGAACCCGGATATTTTGCAGCCGGGCGAGCGATGCGCGTCAACCAGCAATCGTAACTTTGAAGGCCGGCAGGGCCGTGGCGGCCGAACGCATCTGGTCTCGCCGGTGATGGCCGCGGCGGCCGCGATTACAGGACACCTGACGGACATTCGCGACTGGAAGTTTGCGAGAACAAGCGCGGAGTTTGCGCTGGACCAGGCACTGGTAGAAGGAGGATCCCGCTGATGGAGCCGATCAATGTTTTAAGCTCGACCGCCGCACCGTTGCCGCTGCCGAACATCGACACCGACCAGATTATTCCGAAGCAGTTTCTGAAGCGCATTGAACGAACGGGCTACGGCGATTTTCTGTTCTATGACTGGCGCCGCATTCAGGAGGGCCCGGACGCGGGCAAGGACGATCCGCGTTTTGTGCTGAACCGCCCGGAGTACAAGAGTGCAAAGATCCTGATTGCGGAGAAGAACTTTGGCTGCGGATCCTCACGCGAGCATGCGGCGTGGGCGATCAACCAGTATGGCTTTCGCGCCGTGATCGCGCCCACGTTTGCGGATATTTTCTATTCAAACGCGGGCAAGAACGGCATCATTCTCGCTCGGCTGACGGAGGCTGAGGTCGAGATCCTGATGGCGCGATCAACCGCGAATCCACAGCACCGGATTACGCTGGATCTTGAGGCGCAGACAGTGACCGATAACGAGGGATTTGCCGCACGTTTCGAGATCGATCCCTTTCGTAAATACTGCCTGCTCAACGGACTCGACGATATTGGATTGACGCTGCGGCACGAGGCTGATCTTGACCGCTATGAGCATCGGCATGATGGCGAGTACTGGATGACGCCGCAGGCATATGCATGAGTGTACGAGTTACCCTTGCTTGCTTCGCGGCAGCTATGCTCGCATGCTGCCTCTTTCTTCACGGGCAGAGTTCTGAGCCAAAGTCCGCGCCGCTTCCCGCAGTCCTTACCAGCGCGCGTACGCTTTTTCTCGGCAATGCCGGCGACCAAGAGAACGCTGACTGTCTGCGAGCGTATAACGATCTTTACTCCGATCTCGAGAAACTCGGCCGGTATCGTCTCGTCGGGGATCCGGCTGAAGCCGACCTCATCCTTGAGCTGCACTATGAGATTGATCTCGGACAAGCTATCGCCAGCAACGATTCCCATCGCACAGTGCGCCAGTTTCGTCTGGTTCTGCTTGACCGGCATGCGCGCGTGATCGTTTGGTCCCTCACCGAGCGCACGAACTATGCTGTCTTGCAGAAGAACCGCAACAACAACCTGGACGAAACGGTTGCCAAGCTTAGTGCGGACTTCGACGCCCTGCTGTCCTCACAACCGCCGAACAACAACTCTCGCGTCCCGCATGGAGTCATCCTCCGTTAGGCCGATCGAAAGGATCTCGTGAGCACCTCCGCTGTTCCCGGTAAACGCAACTCCGTTGTTCTCACGGAAGGCCCCAGCCGCGCTGCTGCGCGCAGCTACCTGCGCGGCGTTGGCTTTTCAAAAGATGATCTGCATAAGCCGATCATCGGCATTGCAAACACGTGGACCGAGATCGGGCCGTGCAACTTCCATCTACGGCAGGTAGCCGAGGCGGTAAAGCAGGGCGTGCGTGAGGCTGGTGGAACGCCGATGGAGTTCAACACGGTGACGATCTCGGATGGCATCACTATGGGCACGGAAGGAATGAAGGCCAGCCTGGTCTCACGTGAGGTCATTGCAGACTCGATCGAGCTGGTCGCGCGCGGCAACAGCTTCGACGGTCTTATTTGTATCGCCGGCTGTGACAAAAACATGCCCGGAACGATTATGGCTCTGGCGCGCGTGGACATTCCGGGGCTGATGCTCTACGGCGGCAGCATCGCTCCGGGCCGGCTGCCACAGGCAGACGGAACGCATAAAGACATCACGATTCTCAACGTATTTGAGGCGATCGGCTCGCACGCTGCGGGGCGCATCTCAGATGACGAACTGGAGGCGGTTGAGGCCGCGGCCTGTCCCGGACCGGGTGCATGCGGCGGCCAGTTTACGGCAAACACGATGGCGATGGCGGGCGAGTTCCTTGGTATCTCGCCGATCGGCCTTACCGGTGTACCAGCAATGGCGCCTGACAAAGCAACCGCCAGCCGTGAGGCAGGCCGGCTCGTCATGGATCTGGCCAGACGTGATCTGCGGCCTTCAATGATTCTGACGCGGAAGGCGCTCGAGAACGCCATAACAGCGGTGTGCGCCAGCGGCGGTAGTACAAACGCTGTGCTGCATCTGATCGCGATCGCACATGAACTGGATATTCCACTCTCAATGGAGGACTTCGATCGCATCAGCGAGCGCACACCGTTCATCTGCGATCTTTCGCCCGGCGGGAAGTATGTTGCGAAGGACTACCAGGATGCAGGTGGATCGCGCGTGCTGGCTGCGCGGCTGCTTCAACGCGGGCAGCTGCACGACACCATCACGGTGACAGGAAGAACGCTGCATGAGGAAGCGAAGGACGCGCAGGAGACGTCAGGGCAGCCGGTGATTCGCACCTGGGAAAATCCGCTAAAGCCGACTGGCGGGCTGGTTATTCTCAAGGGCAATCTTGCGCCGGAAGGATGCGTGATCAAGGTCGCAGGACATGAGCGGCTGTTTCATCAGGGGCCGGCGCGGGTGTTTGATTCGGAGGACCTCTGCTTTGCTGCAATACAGGAGGGCCGAGTTCAACCTTCCGATGTATTGGTCATTCGGTATGAGGGGCCAAAGGGCGGCCCCGGCATGCGCGAGATGCTTGCGGTCACGGCCGCGATCAAAGGAATTCCGGAGCTGTCGGAGACGGTGGCGCTACTGACGGATGGCCGCTTCTCGGGGGCCACCCGCGGTCTGATGGCGGGGCATGTGGCACCGGAGGCCTATCTCGGTGGCACAATCGCCGCGGTGCAGGAAGGTGACACGATTACCTTTGACATTCCGAAGCGCGAACTGCGGCTGGAGGTTGCAGAGGACGAGATTGCAAAGCGGCTGACGGCGTGGAAGGCTCCGGAGCCACGGTATACGCGAGGCGTTTTTGCCAAGTATGCGGCAGGCGTTTCCTCCGCCAGCTTCGGCGCTGTGACAACTTAATTAAAAAATGTATCTGTTTCTGTTGCAAATGCACTTTAGGAGATGACATGGCAACGCTGACATCCGCACCGACACTTACCGGAGCCGAGATTCTTTGGGCCACACTGGCCGGCGAAGGCGTGACGACGGTTTTCGGGTATCCCGGGGGCGCGATTCTGCCGATCTACGACGCGCTGCGTAAGTTCCCCATTCATCACATTTTGGTGCGGCATGAGCAGGGCGCCGCGCATATGGCGGATGGCTTTGCGCGGGCGAGCGGGCGGGTGGGCGTGTGCATGGCAACATCAGGGCCGGGCGCGACGAACCTGGTGACTGGACTAGCTACGGCGATGCTGGATTCGATTCCGGTGGTCGCGATCACGGGCCAGGTGTCCTCAAAGGTACTTGGCTCGGATGCTTTCCAAGAGGTCGATATCACCGGCATTACGCTGCCGATCACGAAGCATAATTTTCTGGTGACGCGGGCGGAAGACATTGCGCCGGCAGTGCGGCGGGCATTCCAGATTGCGCGCTCCGGGCGGCCGGGGCCGGTGCTGGTGGATATCACCAAGGATGCACAGCAGGCCACTGCGCCGTTTGATTTCGACAGCGCGAAGCCGCTGCCGGCGCGGCCGCATCCGATGCTGCGCGCGGAGTCCGATGCGTTCCAGCAAGCGGTCGAGCTGATTCTCACGGCCAAGAGGCCAATCCTGCTTGCAGGGCACGGCATCACGCAATCGGGCGCGGAAGCGGAGGTACTCGCGTTTGCCAAGACGCGACAGATACCTATCGCGACGACGCTGCTGGGGCTGGGATCTATCCCGGCCGGGCATCCGCTCTCGCTCGGCATGATGGGCATGCATGGCGAGAGTTGGGTAAACAACGCGATACAACAGTCGGATCTGCTGCTGGCGTTTGGCATGCGCTTTGACGATCGCGTGACGGGGAACCTGGCCAGTTATGCCCCGAATGCAAAGAAGATTCATATCGAGATCGATCCGAGTGAGATCAACAAAAATGTGAAGGTGGATGTCGCATTGATCGGCGACTTGAAGCAGACATTGGCGCTACTGTTGCCGCGACTGCCCAGGAATATGGACGCCAGCTGGCTCAAGGAGATCGGCGCCGGCAAGGGATCGGCGGCGGTGCGCGACATCATCAACCTACCGGACAACGGACATCTCTATGCCGCGCACGTGATCCACGATATCTGGCGCGAGGCCCAGGCAGCCGGCCGCGAATACGAAACGATCATTGTTACAGATGTGGGCCAGCACCAGATGTGGGAGGCTCAATACTTCAAGCACGAGGCGCCGCGTTCGCTCGTCACCTCCGGCGGTCTGGGTACGATGGGCTTTGCGCTCCCAGCCGCCATCGGCGCGAAGTCCGCCTGCCCGCATAAGGATGTGTGGGTGATCGCCGGCGATGGCGGCTTCCAAATGACAGCCTGTGAGCTCTCGACGATCGCGCAGGAGGGTCTCGCCATCTACATCGCCGTGATCAACAACGGCTTTCTCGGCATGGTGCGGCAGTGGCAGGAGACCTTCTACGACAAGAACTACTCGGCCTCGCCGATCCTTTCGCCGGACTTTGTGAAGCTGGCTGGCGCGCATGGTATTGATGGCGCGACCGTCCTAAGCCGTAAGCATGTAATACCGACTGTTACACATGCACGAATGAGCGGAAAGGCGTTTCTGATTAACTTCCATGTCGAGAAGGAGGACGGCGTGTATCCCATGATCGCTCCGGGCGCGGCTCTCGATGAGATGGTGCGCCGGCCAAACCGTGATCCGCTGCTTGAGACTGCGGAGGACGAATGATCGTGTGCGCTGCTCGACGACATTCCTCATTACGTGTCCGTCATAGTCTCCGGATCTGCGCCGCTGTCCTGTCGCTTAGCTGCTCTTTGGCGATGCGGGTGCAGGCGGAAGCTGTTCAGATCCTCGTGCTGGATGGACATAGTGGCAGGCCGGTAGCGCATGTTGGAGTGAGCGTTCGCATCGAACCTCTTCTTCCCCGCAGCGGGCAGAGTGAGCCGGTCACAGACGCGAACGGGAGAGTCGGTCTGGACGCGCCCGCGTTGAGTTCGATGAATGCCATCGTCAATGCTCATCCAACGTGCAGGCACGTCGCGAAGCCTGACCGTTCCAAGGGCGTGATCACCTTTCCTGTAAGCCAGATCCTCTCAACGGGCGTAGTTGAAGCAAACGCCTGCTCCAAACGTACCGATCACGCGACGCCAGGTGTCCTGACGCTTTTTGTCCGGCCGCTCCACCTCTGGGAACGCCTAAGCGACTAACGGATTCGAGGAATCATGCGGCACACCTCCACCTCTCTCGTTGCATCAAAGCACGCAACTCTCAACCGTGGCATTCGCTTACTTTCGATGCTCTGCTTGAGCAGTGTCGCAGGGTCCCAGAGTCCGGTCCCGCAGCTATCGCAAGCCACGCACACGATGCTGATTCGAATCATCAATGCGCGTACCAACAAACCAGTAGCGAACGAACGGCTCAATGTCAGCCTTCATAAAGAGCAGGTTGGCTTCACCGTTATGCCCACGGATAAGAACGGCACGATTCTGATCAACACTGGCGATGCAACCGAGATGCATGTGCTGTCGAACTTCTATGCCGACTGCCGCTCTCGCGCAGAGTTGTATACCAACTATCCGCTTGCCACGATCTGGAGCACGGGCATCACGGCAGGCAATCTATGCAGCAATGTGAGCCCTGCACCAAAGCCCGGAGAGCTGGTTTTGTTTGTCATCCCCAAGACGTATATTCCGACGATGGGACAACCGCCCGCCAGCTCGTTTCCGCATTCGGATGAAAATCCGAATCTGCATTGAAAGGCCTTCATGCTTCATACCTTTGTCGCTCTCGTTGAAGATAAGCCTGGCGTTCTGACGCGTGTCGCTTCCCTGTTTCGGCGTTTGAATATCAACATCGTTTCGCTGACCGTGGGCGAGAGCGAGCGGGCCGACACATCGCGCATGACGATTGTGTGCGAGGCACCCGAGGGTGCGGCCCACCGCATTCGCGCCTCGCTTTATAAGCTGGAGATCACGGTTGATGTGGATGAGGTGGGACGATCCGAGGCCGTCATCCGCGAGCTCTGCCTTATCAAAGTTGCCGCCGGGCCGAGTTCACCGCATGGCCAGCAGTCGCGATCGCAGATCTTTGAACTGGCAACGGTGTTTCGCGCACGTGTGGTTGATCTGGCGCCGGAGTCGATCATGCTAGAGATGACGGGTGCAGCCTCCAAGATCGAGGGGCTGATTCAGGTGCTGCGCGAGAGCAGCTTCGAGATCCTTGAGGTCTCGCGTACAGGCCGCATGGCAATGCGGCGCGGACACCATACCAGCCGCGTGCTCAAGGCGCTGGGTACACCGGGTTCACAGCCCTTCAGCGCGGGCTCGGATGGAGATGAACCGGACTACGCCTTGAAGCCGGATGCGGATGAGTTTCTCGAAAACCAGTTTCCAAATGTACATGAAGAAGAGATTTAGATCGCAAACTAATTCCTACTCACAGAAAGAAGAGATCACAGAATCATGGCAAAGACTTACCACGATCAGGACGCAGACCTTTCTCTCATCCAGGCGAAGAAGGTGGCCATCATCGGCTACGGCTCACAGGGCCACGCGCATGCACTCAATCTGAAGGACTCAGGCGTGGAGGTGAAGGTTGGCCTGCGCGAGAGCTCAGCCGGTGTGGCGAAGGCAAAGGCCGTCGGTCTCGAGGTGCTGCCGGTGGCGCAGGCGGCAGAGTGGGCGGACGTCATCATGGTCCTGGTGCCGGACCAGACGGCGGCTAGGGTCTATAAGGAGATCGAAGCCGGGCTCTCGGCAAAGTCGGCCGATGGCTCGAGCAAGACGCTGATGTTCGCGCATGGCTTCAACATTCGCTTCCGCACCATATCCCCGCCGGCGGGCGTCGATGTATCGCTGGTGGCGCCGAAGGCGCCGGGGCATCGGGTGCGGGAGGTCTTTACCGAAGGCGGCGGCGTTCCAGCGCTGGTGGCGGTCGAACAGAATGCCAGCGGAAAGGCGCTGGAGTTGGCGCTTAGCTACGCAAAGGGAATCGGCTGCACGCGCGCCGGTGTGCTTGAGACCACGTTCACCGAGGAGACGGAGACCGATCTGTTTGGCGAGCAGGCTGTGCTCTGCGGAGGAACGGCGGCATTGGTAAAAGCCGGCTTTGAGGTGCTGACCGAAGCCGGCTATCAGCCGGAACTGGCGTACTTTGAGGTGTTGCACGAGCTGAAGTTGATCGTCGATCTGATGTATCGCGGCGGTCTGGAGTACATGCGCTACTCGATCTCAGACACGGCCGAATGGGGCGATTATGTCGCCGGACCGCGTATTGTGACGCCAGCAGTGAAAGAGGCGATGCGGTCGCTGCTCTCGGATATTCGGGATGGCTCGTTTGCCAAGAAGTTCATCGACGAAAACGAGACCGGCCGTAAGGTCTTCGAGTCAACGCGAGCGCAGGAGCGGCAGCACCCGATTGAGAAGGTCGGGGCTGACCTGCGAAAAGCCATGCCCTTCCTTGACCCCGTGGTAGTTAAGGACGGATCGGTGCAGAAGGCCTGAGCACACAGGGGGCCTTGGGCGGCATCACCGTTCCAGGCCTCCCGCAAAATCGCCGATGGGGCAGCGGGTTTGCCGGCATCTTAGCCGCTATGCGGTTTTCTCTTCCGAATGTTCTAAGCGCTGGCCTCCTCCTGGCGCTCGCAGTGCTTCTTACGCCAACTGTTCTCTCCCAGGGGCCTCCCTCGCCGGCGACGCTGACACAGCTTCGAGACCGCTTTCGGCCGCTGCTGCTCTTTTGCTCGCGGCCGGACGATCCATCTCTGCTCGCGCAGATGACAAGGCTGAAGGACTCCGCGCCAGGACTGCAAGAGCGCGATATCCTGGTCATTACGATTCCCTACAAAGATCCCTCGCCCTCGGCGGTAAGTTTAAGTGCGGCGGACGCGGCGGCAGCCCGGCGTACCTTTCACGTGGCGCCGGAAGATTTCACGGCAATTTTGCTCGGCAAGGATGGTGAAGAGAAACTTCGATCGAGGAAACCAGTATCCTTTGAGAAACTGCGTGACAAGATCGACTCCATGCCGATGCGCAAGGACGAGATGAAGAGCATGACAGGGCGATAATTATGACTGACAGTGTGCTCCAGACAGTATCGGAAACCGAGCTACCCTCAGAGCCGTATCTGGCGGCGATGACCCCTACCGTTCTCTCCTCTCCCGAGCAGATCGTAGCTGCGCTGCGATCGGTGGTACAGCTGGAGGGTTTAGAGGATGCCGAGTACCTGTGGCTCGCGCAGCATGGAACGGAACGCCGCGGAGAGACCGGTGCCATGGTCTTTCGCGAGGGCGAATACGCCTGTCGTCTGAACTTCATCCTTGAAGGCGAGATCCACGTGCGGCGCCGGCACTCCGGCCCGATCGCACTGTTCATCGGCCGCGCCGGGCAGATGACCGGAAAGCTGCCCTTCTCGCGCATGAAAGGCTACGGCGGGGACGGCTACACGATCGGACCGATCTGGATCCTCGATGTGCATCAGGACCTCTTCCCGCAGATGCTGGCTGCCATTCCATCCATGGCGCAGCGCTGCGTCACCGTTCTGCTGGATCGGGTACGCGAAGTAACGCGCATGGAGCAGCAGGCTGAAAAGCTCTCGGCGCTCGGCAAGCTGGCGGCCAATCTGTCACACGAACTGAACAATCCAGCTTCCGCCGCACAGCGCTCGGCGGACCGGCTCTTCAACGATCTGCGAGAGTACCGCGAACAAAGCTTTGAGCTCGGTGCGCTGAGCGCGAACACGCTCGAAACACCCGAGATCCGGGCGTGGTTTGAACGCATGCGCGAGCGCATCAACGCCTACGCACCCCATCGTAATATCAGCATCAGCTCGCTGGACCTGAGCGAGCGCGAAGACCAGATGGTGCGCTGGCTCGATCAATATGGCGTCGAGAATGCGTGGTCGGTCGCACCGTCCATCGCAGAAAGCGCGATCGGATTTGATCAACTGGACGAGCTGGTTACGCTAACGCCGTCGTCGGTTCTACCAAAGCTGCTCACTCTGCTAAGCAACTCGTTACGCATCGAAGGCATGGCAGAGACCATTGTGAACTCGACCGGCCGCATCTTTGACCTGATCAGCGCGATCAAAGACTACTCCTACATGGATCAGGCGCCGGTGCAGGAGGTTGATCTGGCCCAGTCACTCTCTACGACGTTGATCATGTTCCAGTCGCGTCTTCGGTCGGTGGTGGTGGAGTCGGAGTTCGATCCGGCGCTCCCGCCCATCAGCGCCTACGGTGGTGAGTTGAGTCAGGTGTGGACGGTGCTGATCGAGAATGCGCTTGACGCCATGCGCGATGAAGGAACACTGAAGCTCAGCACACGGCTGACCGGGCAGCTCGCCACGGTCGAGGTCATCGACAATGGACTTGGAATCGATCCAGCGATCCAATCGCGAATCTTTGAGCCGTTCTATACGACAAAGGCACCCGGCAGCGGGCTCGGGCTGGGCCTGGACACAGCAATGCGGATCGTCAGCCGGCACTCCGGTCTGCTCACCGTTGAATCCATTCCTGGCCGAACCTGCTTCAAGGTGAGGCTTCCGCTCGATCAGGCAGAAGCCTATTGAAGACGGCTACGTGGTCACTTCCACTCCGCGCCAGAAAGCAACGTGATGCTTGACAGTGTGCGCGGCCGGTTTTGGGTCGGGATAGTACCAAGCCGCGTCGGGGTTCTCCTGCCCATCTACCAGCAGGCTGTAGTAGCGGGCCTGGCCTTTCCACGGACAATTTGATGTCGTAGAACTCGGCCGCAGAAACTCCCGTTTGACCGTCTCCTCGGGAAAGTAGATGTTTCCTTCAATCGTCTCGTAGGTGTCGCTTTCAGCGATCGTATGTCCGTTCCAAATTGCCTTCGCCATGATAATTCGTCTCTTTGCTACCACTTACAAGGAACATCTCAGAAGCTACCTGAGAGGTTGGGTGGCGGTGTACGCAGACTCTGCGCCAGCGCATTTGTAACAGAGTTGCTGCAGTAAAGGAAGTGCGGGCCCTGTACGATCCTCTCAGCAACGGACTACGCCGCCCGGGAATCAGGCGACGTTGGCTGTAAGTGGTCTCGTCGTCTCCGGATCCGGAAGCTCCGGCTCGCCTTCCACGACGGGGTCGCCAATCTTTTCAATAAAGGTGCACTCGATGCCCTGCGGCTCCTCCGCTGCCTCGACTGCGCCCTTCTTCTTGCGCCGCTTGGGCAGGTCCTCATGGTTGTTCGGGCAGATCAGGAAGATACCTTCCTTATTCGAAACCTCGAGCACGTAAGGATTGCGGCAGTTGGGGCAGGTCTGGTTGACAAGCTTATTGTTCGACGCGAAGTCGCACTTGGGATAGTTGACACAGCCGTAGAAGGTGTCGCCCCGCTTGGTCTTGCGGACGGCGATGTCGCCGCCATCCTTTGGGCACTTGACGTCGAGCAGATCCTGCTTGATGTACTTGCACTTGGGGTAGCCGGAGCAGCTGATGAACTCGCCGTATTGTCCGTTGCGCAGCAGCAGCGGCCGCGTGCACTTGGGGCACGGCTCGTCAAGCTGCACGGGCGGCTTCTGCTGCACCTTCTGGGTGAGCTTGCGGATGGTCTTGCAGGGCGGGTCTTCGTTATAGCCCGGACACGCCATGAAGGGACCCCAAGGGCCGTTGCGCAGCACCATCACGCGGCCGCAGTTGTCGCAGAACTCCTCTTCCACCTCGGCGTTCTGCGCCTCAGGTGAGGTGAGATCCGGCTTGGCCGAGAAGTTCTCCTTGGTGAAGTCGCAGCTAAAGGTTTCGACAGACAACTTCTTTCCATGGCCGACAGCATTCTTCAACTCGCGTTCGAGTTCGGCTTTGTCGCCGACCTCCTTCGCGTACTCTGTAACCGTATCGGTTACAGCCTTCACAGTCATCGGAAAGGTAAACGCGGCGGTGATCTTCTTGACCGCGGCTTTGGGATCTTTCTTGAGCGCGCCGAGCGCGACGTTCATCGGCTTGGCCTTCGAGAAGTTGCTGCAGGCGTAGAAGCTGCCAAACTTTCCCCACTTCAGGATGAGTGGACTGCCGCAGTTATCGCAGAGTTCGGTGGTCGAGTGCTCCATGCGCTTGACGTCTTCCATCTGCTTTTCGGCGACTTTGAGCTCCTTCTCAAAGTGGTCGTAAAAGCCGCCGAGCAGGCTCTGCCATTTCTCGTCACCTTCTTCGACTGCGTCGAGCTCGCCTTCGAGCCGCGCCGTGTACTGCAGGTCGAAGATGTACGGAAAATTCTTCACCAGCAGATCCGTGACGACCATGCCGATCTCGGTCGGGATCAGCTTGGCGCCAATCTTCTTGACGTAGTCGCGCTCCTGGATTGTGTTGATGATCGAGGCGTAGGTGGAGGGGCGGCCGATGCCCTTCTCTTCAAGCGTCTTCACCAGCGAGGCTTCGTTGAAGCGCGGCGGTGGCTCGGTGTACTTCTGCTGCGGATCGAGAGTCTCGAGACCGAGCGCCTGGCCGGCCTGTAGATCGGGAAGCCGCTTGTCTGGATTTTCCGCGCTCTCCGATTCGTCGCCATCCGCGTTCGCCTGCGGGTCCGCCCTCTTCTCCGGAGCCGGCGCCTGCTCGTAGATCTTCAGGTAGCCGTCAAACTTCAAGATGCTGCCGCTCACGCGAAAGTCATAGGTGTGGTCGGCCCTGGCCGCGATATCAACCGTCGTCTGATCGAAGACCGCAGGCATCATCTGGCTGGCGACAAAGCGTTGCCAGATCAGCTTGTAGAGCTTGTACTGCTCGTCTGAGAGATACTTGCGGATCTCGTCAGGAACGAACTCCACATGCGTCGGGCGAATGGCCTCGTGCGCATCCTGCGCGTCTTTCTTGCTTTTGTACTTGATCTCGACCGCAGGCAGATATCTGACGCCGAGCTTCTTCTCGATATAGTCCCGCACCTCAACGACAGCATCCGGACTGACGCGGGTGGAGTCGGTTCGCATGTAGGTGATCAGGCCGACTGTCCCTTCGCTGCCGATCTCGACGCCTTCATAGAGCCGCTGCGCGACGCCCATGGTGCGGCGCACGTTGAAGCCAAGCCGGCCGGCCGCGTCCTGCTGCAGCTTGCTGGTGGTAAAGGGCGCTGTGGGATTGCGTTTACGCTCCTTACGCTCGACACCGCGAACGCTCCAGGTGGCCTTCTCCAGCTGGCCGACGACCTCGTCGACAGCCTCTTTATCCGGAAGCGCATTCGAGAGAAACTGCTCTTTGCCGCTTTCGTCCTTACCGTTCGAGACGCGAATGGGCTTGCCTTCGACGCCGACCATGCGCGCCGTAAACTCCTGGCCGCGTTTGTTGCTGCCGGGCAGCAGATGCGCATCAACAGTCCAGTACTCGACCGGGTTGAAGGCGTTGATCTCGCGTTCGCGTTCGACGATGAGCCGCAGCGCGACAGTCTGCACGCGGCCGGCGCTAAGACCGCGGCGCACCTTATCCCACAGCAACGGGCTGATCTGGTAGCCGACGAGGCGGTCGAGCACGCGTCGCGTCTGCTGCGCATCGACCAGGTTCTCGTCCACATCACGTGCCCTTAGGAAGGCTGCTTTGACCGCCTTGGGCGTGATCTCGTTGAAGGTCACGCGCTGCATCTTGCTTTTATCCTTCATGGAAGGCAGCAGCTGAATCTTCAGGTGCGCGGCGATGGCCTCGCCTTCTCGATCCGGATCGGGCGCGAGGAATACGGCATCGGCCTTCGATGCGAGCTTCTTCAACCGGTCGACCAGCTTCTCCTTGCCGGGCGAGACGATCAGCGTCGGCTCAAAGGTGCGCCGGCGCAGCTCCACGCCGATATCGTTCTTGGGCAGGTCCATAATGTGGCCCAGCGAGGCCTCCACTACATACTCACTGCCGAGATACTTATTGATCGTCTTTGCCTTCGCCGGCGACTCTACGATCACAAGAGATTTGCTCATGCTTCCCTTTCCCATCCACAACCGCTGGTGTACTGCGCCAGCACCAGTCCCGCCCACCAACCATCAAGGACCTGACCCTGCGAACCTACCACGCCCTGCCGGAGCGAAGTCAATCGCACCCTCGTGCCCGGCTCTCTTCAGGCCCCACGCAAGTGCTTCAATAGACGCGCCCTGCAAAGTTTGGTCACGCGCTGAAGATTGATGGGGTCCAGCAGCTCTCACGGAGGTCAACGGCTGACCGGCTCCAGTGCCTTACAGCGCTCTCACGCTTCACATCGCCCTCAAATAGTTCTTGCCCGGCATCTGCCGCACGTGGCCTGCAAGCTCAAGCTCAAACAGAGCGGTAAAGATCTCGGGCGACTCCAGCCTGCCCTCAAGGCGCTCCATCAACTCGTCCAGCTGCAGCGATTCATCCTGCCTGAGATGCTCCAGCACGGCACGTTCCGCCTCCGGAAGCTCAGCGCTGCTGAATAAGGATGCCATGCCGGACCGATTCGATTCATCGCCCTGCTCGAGCTCGCCTTCAAGCAGGAGGCGAACCTGGCTCGGCAGATCCTCCCACACGTCCTCCCAGGTGGCGGTGAGCTTCGCCCCTTGCTTGATGAGCGTGTTCGGCCCCCAGGCATTCTTGTTCGTCACGTTGCCGGGCACGGCGTATACGTCGCGGTTCTGCTCCATCGCGCAGCGCGCGGTCACACGCGTACCGGAGTGCTCGCCGGCTTCAATCACCAGCACGCCGACACTCAGCCCGCTGATGATGCGGTTGCGGATGGGAAAGTTCTGCGGCGCGGGAAAGGTGCCGAGCGGAAACTCGCTGACGATTGCACCGCCATCGTTAACGATCTCCTCGGCCAATCGCTTGTTCTCCTTCGGATAGATGACATCGATGCTGGTGCCCCAGACGGCAACCGTCTTGCCGTTGCGCGCCGCGAGTGCGCCTCTGTGCGCGGCGGTATCAACGCCGCGGGCCATGCCGCTGAAGATCACCAGACCGCGTGCGGCCAGATCGCGGCTCAGCACCTCCGCCATGCCGGCGCCGTAGGGCGAAGGGTGCCGTGTGCCCACTACGCCGATGCCGGGGCGGCTGAGCAGGTGTACGTTGCCGCGAACCCACAGCACCGGCGGCGGGTCGTAGATGTTGCGCAGACCATCCGGATAGGCCTCCTCCTCCATGGTCAGGATCTGGCCGCCAGCCTCCAGCACCCGGCGCAGCTCGTCTTCGGCCGCTTCAAGAGCCCGTCCGTCAAAGCAGAACTGCGCGGCGGCCGCCGGCATGCCGGCCCCTTCAAGCTCTGTCAGCGATGCGGAGAGCATATGCGCCGCGCCGCCCAGCCGCGCGGCCGCACGCGCCGTCCGGATCGCGCCCATGCCAGGAGTCAGGATCATCCCCAGCCATCCCAGACGCGACCGCTGCCCCACACCGTGCTGCTCTTCGAGAATCGATGACCTCACTGCCGTACCCTCCCCTGGCCCATGCCGTTGCAATACGCGGCAACATGCAAACTTCTGCAATCAACCTCAACCTAGGTTCGGCATCGGTTCCTGTCAATCACCCGGGCTCCCACGTCTGTGTCACACGGGCGGCACTCTCGTGAGTCCGCGGCAGCATGGCGGAATCAGATAGAACGAGGACCTGTGCACAAGCCTGCTAAACTCCGCGTCGCGGCCATCAACTTCCTCAACCCCGCTCCCCTCATGTGGGACTTCGAGCATCCGCCCTGCGCGGTCGAGCTGCGGGAGCGGTACCAGCTCCACGCCACATCGCCTTCGGCCTGCGCGGAGGAGCTGCTCTCGGGCTCGGCCGACCTCGGTCTGATCCCAATCGCGGCACTCACCCCTGCGCTCGCGATCGTTCCCGGCTGCACCGTCGCCTCTCTTCGCGAAGTTCGTTCGATTCTGCTGCTGGTGCGGCAGAGCGCAGCCTCCAGCCTGGCGGACGTTCGATCGGTTGCGGCAGACACCGCCTCGCGGTCCTCCGTCGCCTACACCCAGGTGCTCTTTCGCCACTTCCTCAAGACCTCCCCGGCGTTCTTTGAGCACACCGCCGATCCGGTAGCCATGCTGGGCCATGCCGACGCCGCGTTGATCATCGGCGATCCTGCGCTGCTGGCGCGCGAGCGCCGCGTGGAGATCGAAGCCGCCGTTGGTCCCTGTCTGTGGATCGATCTCGCGAGCGAGTGGCATCAGCGAACCGGCCTGCCCTGGGTCGCGGCGGTCTGGGCCGTTCGCCCGGAGATCCTGCCCTACTCCCCTGTTAGCGCCGCACAGCTCACCACCGACCTGCGGATCTCACGCGACCGCGGGCTGGCCCATATTGACGCGCTGGTTGATGAGTGGACACCGCGGCTTGCGGTGCCCGCGGCCATAATCCGAACCTATCTCACAGAAAATATCCACTACACCCTTGACCCCGCATGCATCGAATCCATCACCCTCTTCCGCCGGCTCGCGGCCGATTCGGACCTTCTCCCACCGCTTCCTGGACCTCACTTCCTATGACCTGCCCCGGTACGACACGGTTAAACTTAGAGCGATCTCCGCGACTTACCGGGACGCCATGACGTCTGATCAACCATGACCGCGCAGTTGGCCAGCCTGGAATTCTTCGCTTGTGACGTACAGCCGCTCGCGTCGGCGGCTTTATCGCATCTAGCGATACTCGTTCCGCATGATCTTGCCGCTGCGCTGCTCGCCGCTACCGACCAGCACCGTAGTCATGTGCTGCACCTCGTCCTGTCCTTTGGCCTGATCGGATTTTTTCTTGTTTCGATCATCGATTCGTCCTTCGTTCCGCTTCCCGTCCCGGGCGTCAGCGACCTGATGATCCTCTTCTTCGCGGCGCAGCACACCAATCTCCCTCTTCTCATCACCGTGGCGACCGCCGGTTCGGCGCTGGGTGGCTATCTCAGCTTCCAGGTTGGGCAGAAGGGTGGCATGCAGTTTCTGGAGAAGCATGTGCCGGAGCGCATCTTCAAACGCGTCTGTGGATGGATGGAGCAGCACGCCATCCTCTCCGTCGCGCTGCCGGCCATTCTGCCGCCGCCTATGCCGCTCTCGCCCTTCGTGCTTGCGGCCGGCGCGCTCAAGATGTCGCTGCGAACCTTCATGGTGGCGTTCACGACCAGCCGCCTGCTGCGTCACGTCATCGCGGCGTGGGCAGGCGTCTACTACGGCCGGCAGGTCCTGCAGCTCTGGAACCGCTTCTCCGACAAATGGGCAACCACGATCCTGATCGTCTTCTGGAGCGTGCTGCTCATCTTTGTCGGCCTCGCGTTATGGCGGCTATATCGCACCTCGAAGACCATTCGCGCAGCCGGCAAGCGGACCAATGCTGAGGCCACTGCGGCCAGTTGAATCATCTTCCATTGTTGTCCTGAGAGATCTGCTGCTGTCTTGCCTTGCTCTCCAGCAGAGATTCTTCGCCTCAGAACTCCCAGCGCAGCAGCGTCGCGCCAACCGTAAAGCCTGCTCCCACGCTTGCCAGCAGCACCAGATCGCCCTTCTTCAGGCGGTTCTCCTCAAGCGCCGTTCCCATCGCCAGCGGAATGGTTCCCGCCGTCGTATTGCCGTACCGATCGATATTGATGACCACACGGCTCTCCGGCATGCCAAGACGCTCGGCCGTCGATAAGATAATCCGCTTATTCGCCTGATGCGGGATAAAGCAGCTCAGATCCTTGCCGGTGATGCCATTGCGCTGCAGCACACGTTCGGACGCCTCCGCCATCTTGCGCACGGCGAACTTGTAGACAGCCTGGCCATCCTGGTGGACGAAGTGCATCTTGTCCGCAATGGTTTCGACCGTAGCCGGATGCAGGCTTCCGCCGCCGGGCATGTACAGGGCGGAGACTCCAGAACCGTCCACCTCATGCCAGTAATCGATCAGGCCGATCTCACCCTCGGCGCATGGCTCCAGCAGCACGGCACCCGCGCCGTCACCAAAGATCACGCACGTCGTGCGATCCGTGTAGTCGATGATCGAGCTCATAATGTCGGCGCCGATCACCAGCACGGCCTTGTGCATGCCGCTTTCGATCAGCTTGGCCCCCACCTGCAGCGCATAGGGAAAACCCGAGCAGGCGGCCGAAAGATCGAATCCCCAGGCGTGCTTCGCGCCCAGTTTGTCCTGCACAAGACAGGCCGCGGCCGGAAACATCATGTCCGGCGTGACTGTGGCGACGATGATCACTTCCACCTCGGAAGCGTTCATTCCGCGCTTCGCTAGGCACCGGCGCGCTGCTTCGGTTGCCAGATCACTTGTGCCCACGCCCTTGTCCACGATGTGACGCTCCCGAATTCCGGTGCGCTCGACGATCCACTCGTTGTTGGTCGCCACCATCTTCTCGAGATCCGCGTTCGTGAGCAGTCTGGGCGGAAGATAGGTGCCCACCGCTGAGATCTTCGCTCGTACAGAGACCGTCGGACGCAACGTCAAACTCAACCTTCTCACCTCACGGGTACAGCAATCATGCCCTCTCGCAAGCTTGCGGGAACGGTTTACAAGCGTGCGGGAACGGTTTCATTGTCCAACACGGAGAGCGGCACTGTCATCCGGACGCGTGACAGAGTCCCTGACAAGGCGGCCAAGGCAAGTCCCGGAAAGACCTCAAAGGAAGCATCAGATGTCAAGAGAGGATAGGGAAGGAAGAGCACCGGGCGACCTACTGCGCCCATACTAGCCCGTTACCGTTGCTTCCTTCCGGACCTGGCGGGGTTGGCGGGATTACGTCGCGTAGGGCCCGGCACAAAGCCAAGTTTACCATCACCCGCCGCGGCGTCATGAGCCGGCCCGTGCCGACCGCGCGACTCCCTGCCGAAGAAGCTGTAGCCGCGGCGGCGGCACTCCGTTCATCATAGAGAGTGTGTCCTCCTCCGCGCTTCCGTCCGCCTCAGCCGCTACGACCTCGCCTGCGGTCCCTTCCACCAGCAGCATCACGCCACCGCACTTTCTCGCGGATCTCTACACCTTCAAATGGAGCGAACTGAACGGCCGTCTGCCCCTGGTCAGCGCGGGGACTGTGGCTCTGTGCGTCTCGATCGGGATCGCGGCAGGTCATCCGGGTGGCGGCCTGATCGCCGGCGGCGGCGCCTTCACCATCGGCTTCGGCGCCAACCAGCGCATTGCGGACTCCCGCCTGCGGCCCATGCTGTTCGCCATCTTTGCCATGGCCTCGGCGACGCTCGTCGGTACCGTCGTCGGCCATATCGGCTATGCTCTGGTGCTCGCGTCGGCCGGCTCCGCGGCGATTTACGGTGTGCTGACTATGCGCGACGCGGGCCTGGCCTGGGTCGGGCAGCAAGCCTCCGTCGCGCTCTTTGTGGCCTCAGCCTATCCCAGCGCGCCGAAGCCCGCGCTGGTCCGCGCCGGACTCATCCTCGCCGGCGGAGGAGCGCAGCTGCTCCTTACAAGCCTTGGCCTGCGACTGCTGCCCGAGCTTCGCAAGGACCTGCTCAGCCTGCCGCGCTCTCTCTACACAACGCTCTACGAGCAGCGCCGCGAGCTGCTCTATCGACTGCACCAGCTGCCGAAGGCCCTTCCGGCTCCTGATCGCACCACCGCCTTCATCTACTCCGTACGACTCGTGCTGACAGTCGCGCTCGCCTCCGAGCTCTACCGCACGATGGGTATGCAATCCGGCTACTGGGTGCCCATGACGGCTCTCCTGGTGCAAAAGCCGGCGTTCTTTGAGACCCTCACTCGCGCGCTCGCTCGCATCTCAGGTACCCTGGTCGGCGCCACGCTCGCCACGCTGATCGCCGCGCATCTTCATCCCACGCCGTGGGTGCTGGCCGCGCTTGTGACCATCTTCGCCTTTGGCTGCTACGCCCTGAACAGCGTGAACTATGCTCTCTTCACGCTCTCAATGACCTCCTACATCGTCTTTCTGCTCTCGCTCAACCAGCTTCCCGGGCCCGAGATCGCGCATCGTCGCTTCTGGTGCACCACGGCCGGCGCGGTGATCGCACTGCTGATCCATCTCGATGCCCTGCGCCGCCATCGCCGCGACTCCGTCGGCTTATAAACCCTTCGCAGCGGCGGTCCTTGCTACACTAAAAGGCTGTGACACCTCCCGCAATCCTCGTGCCTGAGATCGAACAGACGCAATCCCCCTCGCGCCCGAAGGTAGGCTTCGTCTCGCTCGGCTGCCCCAAGAACCTCGTCGACTCCGAGGTCATGATGGGGCTGCTGCACCACAACGGCGCGGAACTGACGCAGAGAGCAGAAGACGCCGAAATCCTCGTCGTCAACACCTGCTCGTTCATCGACTCCGCCAAGCAGGAGAGCGTCAACACCATCCTCGAGATGGTGCAGCATAAGATCGCCAACGGCGGCAAGGCGCAGCGGCTCATCGTTGCGGGCTGCCTGGTGGAGCGCTACCGCGACGAGATCCGGGCAAACATCCCGGAGGTCGATGCCGTCGTCGGCACGGGCGAGCTCGAAGGCATTCTCGCCGCAGTGGGTCTGACGCCGAGCGGTCACGCGAACCACTCGCCCTTCCGCATTCTGACACCCGCCGACCTCGTACCGGCAGACCTCGCCCAACCCAGCATCGACAGCCACATCCAGCACGAACTGGCGACCTTCCCCAGCGGCTCCGCACTGCCGCTAGGTGAGACCACAGTCGCCCGGAGCTCGAAGCGTGCAGACCAGCAGGCGGCCTCTGCTGAGCCGCAGACCCTGATCGCCCGCGCCGCCTCCGCTGTGAGCCAGCACTCGCGGCCATTGGCTGACCCTGAGCACGACCAGGAGATCGCCCCGCAGCTCCGCCTCGTGGAGTCACTCGCCGCCACCGGCACCACGCACGGTGACGTGCCGCTCCACCATCCCGGCGATCACATCGCGCACAACCCGCGCGCCGCGATCACATCGCGCCCTGAAGGGAACGCCCGCGAGGTTGCCGGCCGCTTCTCCCGCGAGAGCTGGGACGGCGCAACCGCCGCGCTCCCCGACTACCTCTACTCGGACGCAACCCCGCGCATCCTCGCCACCCCGCGCTCTAGCGCCTACATCAAGATTGCCGAGGGCTGCGATCACCCGTGCAGCTTCTGCATCATCCCGCAGCTGCGCGGCAAGTTCCGCTCACGCCGCATCGGCTCCATCCTCGCCGAAGCGCAAAACCTCATCGCGCAGGGTGTGCGCGAGATCACGCTCATCGGGCAGGACACCACCTGCTACGGAGAAGACCTGGGCTTTACTGACGGTCTCGCCACGCTGCTGGACGCCCTCGCGGTGCTTCCCGGCCTGAAGTGGCTGCGCTTCCTCTACACCTATCCCAACAAGGTCACCACGCGGCTGCTCGAGACGATGGCGCGCCACGCAGCAATCGCGCCGTACCTCGATGTACCGTTGCAGCACGCGTCGGCCTCTGTGCTTAAGCGCATGAAGCGCGGCGGCTCGGGCGACATATTCCTCAAGTTAATCGAAAAAGCTCGCCGCCTTGTCCCCGGCATCGTCATCCGGACGTCTTTTATCGTGGGCTTCCCCGGTGAAACCGAAGAGGATTTCCAGGCACTCTGCGGCTTCGTCCAGACCGCGCAGCTCGACTGGATGGGCGTCTTCACCTATTCCGATGAAGAAGGCGCCAAAGCCTTCGATCTCGACGCCTCGCTGAAGCTCCCACGCCGCACCATCGAGGCCCGCCGCCGCAAGCTGATGCGCCTGCAGCAGAAGATCTCCACCCGTGCCAAGCGAACCTGGGTTGGACGACAGCTCGACGTTCTGGTCGAAGGCCCGTCGGAGGAAACCGACCTGCTCTGGGAGGCGCGCACCCTCTTTCATGCGCCCGAGATCGACGGCAAGGTCTTCCTCAACGACTTCGGCCCCCACGAAACCCTCGTCCCCGGCACCTTCTACCGCGCCGAGATCACCGAGTCGCACGACTATGACCTAGTGGCACGAATCCTTGAATAAAATAGGCAGATCCACCGGAACACGTCTGGTAACCGTCAGACAGTTACATTGCTGACTTCCTTTGATACATCGTGGAAATCGATTCTGGTATCCCAAGTCAACGACTTGGTTGAGTGCAGTGAAGTGATGAAAGACATGATTTGCGGTCGCACGATAACCCATTGGCGATCATCCTGGGAGCTTTCACTCCTGGAAAGTGAACTAAAATAAGGCAGCGACACTCTTCTGGGGAATTATCATGATTCAGATACAACAGCCCGAGGTCGAAGCTCTCATCCAGCACCGTCTCACCGTAGGCGGCTTTGAAACCATCGAAGCGGTACTCCTGCAGGCCTTACAGGACGCTCCCCTGCCTAGCAAGATGACCTCTCATAGTGCAGGCCCAACCGGAGCCGAGATCATCGCTGCTTTTCAGCGTTGCCCGGTGAAAGACTTTGAGTTTGAACCTGAACACTTGGTCTCACCGATCAGCGACCCGGTGAAGTTGTAGATGCCAGGGCTTCTTGACACCAATATTGTTTCCGAGTTGCCAAAGCCTCGACCTAACCCGAATGTCTTGGCCTATCTGTCGAGCCAACCCTTGCAGCACTTCTTTCTCAGTACGCTCACCATCGCTGAAATCCGCTATGGCATTCTGAACGCGCAAGGGAAGCACCGCCAACGACAGTTAGAGGCCTGGCTTGAGGACGAGGTAAGGAAAGTTTTCGAAGGGCGCATCCTGCCCATAACTGAAGCAGTCCTGGTTCGCTGGCGAGTTCTTATGGAGCAGGGCCGTAAGACCGGTCGTACCTACTCGCAACCCGACCTGATCCTGGCCAGTACCGCGCTTGAGCATGACCTGACCTTCATAACGCGCAACACCAGAGACTTCGTTGGCATTCCCGGTCTTCATGTCTTCGATCCTTGGGAGCAAATCTCATGACTACCAAAGCCCTCTTCTGCCCAACCTGCCGCAAGGTCGTCCTCGCCACGGACGCCGACTTTCCCTTCTGCTCGGATCGCTGCCGCATCCTGGACCTTGGCGCGTGGGCCTCGGGCGGGTATGTCATCTCTTCGCCCATCCACGATCCCGATCTGCTCGACGAACTCGAAGGCCTCAAGAACCGCGATCGTCGCGACACCAACGACAGCGATGGCTAAGCAATCCCCTGTCGCCCTAAAGCAGCTCACAGGCCGCCAAAATGGCAAAAAGACGCCTTGCGCCTGGACCATTGGAACCTTCTTCGGCGCAGGCCTGCTGCGCCCCGGTCCAGGCACCTACGGCTCGGTTGCCGCCGTCCTGCTCTGGTTCGGCGCGGCCCATCTCCTGCACACGTCTGCCGTCAGCCTCGCTCTTGGAACCGCCCTAACGGCGCTCGCGGCAACCCTGATCGGCATCCCCGCGGCAACCATTGTGGCCCGGGAGTCCGGCCGCGAGGACCCCGGCCACATCGTGATCGACGAGGTCGCCGGCCAGCTCATCGCCCTCATCGCCATCCCCGTCGATTGGCAGCACGCCCTTCTCTCGCTTCTGCTCTTTCGCTTCTTCGACATCCTCAAACCGCCGCCCGTCCGGCAGCTCGAGCGTCTGCCCGCCGGTACCGGCATTATGCTCGACGACGTCGCCGCCGGCCTTCTGGCCCTGATTGCCGCACAGCTAGTGCGCACGTTCGTGTTTTGAAGCCGGCCGCAGCGTGAGGGCCATCACAGCATTGCACTTCGAAACCCACAGGCCTACGCTAGAGGCTTGAGTACAGATACCACAGATACTTTGAGCAGCCTCTTCCATCCCGCCTCCACAGCACCGCAGCTGACCGACATCTCGCCGCGCGCGGCCATGCCCGGCGGAGAGGTCGCCATCGCCGGCTCTTCCCTGACCTCCGGCATACTCGACCTTCCCCGCGTCACCATCGGCGACACCGAAGCGCGCACCACACTCAGCCGCGCCGCACGCGCCACCATCGAGATTCCAGACGGCTGCATCTCCGGCGATGTAGTAGTGCACCACCGCGGCGGCAACTCCAACCCCCTGTACCTGCACGTCGCCGTACCCATGGCCGAGAACCTTCACCCCGTCTCTAACCCTGCGATCGACGCCGAAGGCAACGTCTTCGCCACCGTCTCCGGGCCGCGCGGCCAGGTCGTCCCCGTCTCCGTCTTCCGCATCGAGCGCGACTTCCAGATGCGGCCGTTCATCCGCGAGCTGCTGAACGCCACCGGCCTCGCCTTCGGCCCTGATGGCTACCTCTACATCAGCTCCCGCGCCGAGGGCACTATCTACCGCTCCTCTCCCGAGGGCGCTGTGTCGCTCTTCGCCGAGGGCCTGGGTCTCGCCACCGGTCTCGCCTTTGACCCTGACGGAAACCTCTTCGTCGGCGATCGCTCCGGCACCATCTTCAAGATTCCGCCAGACCGTGGACGGGATCGCAGCCATACCGACCGCGAGATCTTCGTCTTCGCCACGCTTGAGCCCTCCATGGCCGCCTACCATCTTGCGTTCAACGGCGACGGCGCGCTCTTCGTCGCCGGCCCTACGACCTCCTCGTCCCAGATCATTCATCGCATCGACCACGAGGGCACCGTCGCGCCGTTCTTCAAGGGCCTGGGTCGCGCGCAGGGCATGGCCTTCAGCACGGCCGGTGATCTGTACGTCGCGGCCTCCTATCGCAGCCAGCGCGGCCTGATCCGCATCTCGCCCGCCGGCGAGATCTCCCTCGCGCTCTCCGGTTCCAACCTCGTCGGCCTCGCGTTTCTGGATGATGGCTGTGCCGCCCTCGCCACCCGCGACGCGCTCTTTCACGTCGATCTTGAGACAGAGGGCCGTCCGCTTGTATGACGCGGCTGCGCCGAGTGGGCGTCTCCTGCTTGCGTCCTCGCATTGATCCGCACCTGCTTTTCCGTAGCGGCGAAGCGTCACACACCAAAGACATTGGCGTTCACGAACGCGTTCCGAAATCGGCCCTCGGGATCGAACTCGTTCGCCAGTCCGTGAAACTCCGCCAGCCGGCTGTACCGCGACCGAACACGAGCCGCCTCCATCGTGAACACCTTGCCCCAGTGCGGACGCGCGGCAAAGGTCTCCAGCTTCGCTTCGATCATCGGCAGGATCCGCTTCACAGCCTCCCACTCTGGCCTCCAAGTAAAGTGCAGTGCGACCGAGTCCTGCCGGTAGCACGGGCTAAGCCAGAGGTCATCCGCCGCGATCGTCCGCACCTCAGAGACGAACAGAGCCGGAGCCATCGCATCGCGCAGCTCCTCTACTTCCCGGATCGCCGCCATCCCCATCGCCCGCGGCACAAAGTACTCCGCCTGGATCTCCTGTCCGCTGCTCGGCGTGAAATCCATGCGGAAGTGCGGCAGCCGCTCGTACCACGGCCCTGCCACGCCCATCTGCCCTGTGCTGTGGTCCGCGGGATGATCGAGCAGCGGATGCATGGGACGCGTTGCCGCCTTTGCGCCAAAGAACTCCGGTGCTGTATCAAAGCTTTCGCCCGCCGTGACCTTGCTCTTGATCCAGACCTGCGTCATGCGACTGTGCTGCCAGTCCGTGAACAGACTTACGCTGTAGCCCGCGCCAACAATCGCGTCGAAATTCGCCTCCAGCGTCGAGAAGGGCAGGTCGAGGTAGACCGTCTGCCGCATCGCAAACGCCGGCTCCACATCAAGCGCAATCCGCGTCACGATCCCCAGCGCTCCGAGCGCGACCACGGCTCCGCAAAATCGGTCACCATCCTTCGCGCGCGAGAGATGCACCAGGTCTCCGGAGGCCGAGACAAACTCAATGCCCGCAACTGCCGTCGCCAGATTGCCGTTCCCCACACCGGAGCCATGCGTTCCCGTCGAGCACGCGCCCATCACCGTGATGTGCGGCAGTGACGCCAGGTTGGCCAGCGCGAAACCTCGCGCATCGAGCCACGGCGCCAGCGCCCCGTAGGTCACGCCTGCGCCCACCGTGACCGTCCTTGCTGCCGCATCGAGCTCCATGCTGTCCAGCCGGCGCAGTGAGATCTGCGCCGCGGTGCTGTCCGCGATGCCATTAAAGGAGTGCCGCGACCCAAGCGCCCGTGCAGATGTTAACGTCTTTACCGCGCGCTGCACCTCCGCAACATTGGCCGGCTCCGCCAAGTCCCGCGTGCTGTAGGTGTAGTTGCCCGACCAGTTCGTGCGCTCTGCCGGTGTACTCTGCGTCGTCACGATGTCAGTCGGCATAGCGCTTCTCGCCCGCCTTGATCGCCACCGGCAAACGGTTCTCCAGCGCGGCCAGCGGGCACGTCGCATACGGCGAGTACGCGCATGGCGGATTCATAGCTTTATTAAAGTCCAGCACCACCGTACCCGCGGCCTTCAGCCCGTTCGACGGTGCGTCCGTGTAGAGAAACCTGCCGCCCTGGTCGGTGTCCTTCGCGGAGGTCCGGTCGCGCATCACGAACCACAGCCCCTTGTCCGTCGCCGAGAGCGGCGTCAGCGTGCATCGCTTGCCATCGATCGTGAACTCCGCCTGCCCCGGCTCTTCAACATCGCTTACCTGTTGCAGCTGATTCAGGAAGTGCAGTGTATGCGGCTTCGCGAACGGTATCCACTTCGCCTCCACCCGCAGCGTCGCCGCCGGAGCGTACCACCGCAGACCATGGAAGTTCTTCAACGCCGGCGCGTTCGCGTCCTTCACCCGCAGATACTGCTTGTCGCCGCGATCAATCACCCACATCTTTACGCTGCCCGCCGCCGCCGCCGAATCCTCCTCTTCGTCCTTGCGCAATACCTGCCCCGGGATCAGCGGTTTGCCCTGGCTGGTCACGTCCGCCGCCATCGCGGTCGCCACCACCGTACCGCCCGACTGGGTGAGAGTCAGCAGATGCGCCGCGGTCCCGGGAAGCACCACCGCGTTGTCCTTGGCCGAGCCCACCGTCGTCGCACCCGGCTTCAACCAGTCCAGCGCGATCAGCGAGAACCAGCCGTAGGGCTGCGTCAAGCTCCGCGCCCGCTCCGCCCGTTCCTTCGCGTACTCCGCCGTCGTCTGTGCACTCACCGGCCGATCCACCGCCGCCAGCAGCCCGGCCAGCGCCACACCTGCTGTCACATTCTTGTTCATAGGGACCTCAATCGTGTTTTACGCTCGATCACATCAGTATGCGGCAGCGTTGCTACCGGAAGGCGCTCGCCGCATCCAACGGGTACCTTATGATCGCCGAAATCATCGCCGCCGGCTCAGAGATGCTTACACCGCATCGGCTGGATACAAACTCGCTGTATATGACCGAGCAGCTCAACGACCTCGGCGTCTCCGTCGCCTTCAAGTCTGTCGTGGGCGACTCGCTTGAGCACCTGACCTCGGCGGCCCGCGTGGCGCTCTCCCGCGCCGACATCGTGCTCTTCTCGGGCGGCCTAGGGCCCACGCGCGATGATCTGACCCGCGAGGCCGTTGCCGCTGCCCTCGACATCACACTTGAGCGCCGCGAAGACCTGATGGCAATGCTGCGGGAACGATACGCGGCGCGCGGCATCGTCATGCCGCCCAACAACGCGCAGCAGGCCGACGTGCTGAGCGGCGCGGAGGTGCTGCCCAACCCCAACGGCAGCGCCGTCGGGCAATACCTCATCACCTTCCTTGGCCACCAGCCGCGCATTGTGATTCTTCTTCCCGGACCGCCCAAGGAGCTCAAGCCGCTCTTCACCACCGAGGTAGCGCCGCGCCTCGCTCTGCGTCTGCCCCCATCCCACATTCGCCGCCGGCTGCTGCGCATGGCCCTCATCCCGGAGTCGCAGGTGGACGCTCGCTGCGCCCCGATCTACGAGCAGTACACGGACGTCGAGACCACCATTCTTGCCGGCTCCGCCGAGATCCAGCTGCACTTCGTCTGCGCAAAACCCACAGCGGAGGAGGCGCAGGCGCGCGTCGATGAGGTCGCCGGCCGTATCGAGGCCGAGATGGACGAAGCAATCTTTTCCGCACACGGCGAGAGCCTGGAGGAGATCGTTCTGCTGCATCTCGGCATGCGCGGCCACGCCCTCGCTACCGCCGAGAGCTGCACCGGTGGCCTGCTGGCTGAGCGCATCACGGAGACACCCGGCTCCTCACGCAGCTTTCTCGGGGGCGCCGTGACCTACAGCGACGCCTTGAAGACGAGCATGGCGGACGTGCCCGCGAGTCTTCTGGCCGAGCACGGCGCGGTCTCGGAGCCGGTTGCGCGCGCACTCGCCGAGGGCATCCGCAGCCGAACCGGCGCTTCAGTCGGGGTCGCCACCACCGGCTTGGCCGGTCCTACCGGCGCGACCGCAGGTCCGGACCAGGGCAAGCCTGTCGGCCTCGTCTACATTGCCGTAGCCGGGCTTGGCGCGCAGACCGAAGTCCGAGAGTTGAAGCTGACCGGCGACCGCGAGCGCATTCGCCTGTGGACGACACAGCACGCCCTTGAACTTGTTCGCCGCCTGCTGCTCTGATATCGGCGTCCGGCGCGTCGCAGTACAGGATCGAACATCTATACAACTACTTAACAGACTGCTTGCTAAACTCAAGCAGCGCCCATGAACCCCTGGCTCGTCACACTTCCGATCGCGTACCTGCTGGGCTCCATTCCGTTCGGCTATCTGCTGGTGCGCTTCATTCGCCATGAGGATATCCGCGCGGTCGGCAGCGGCAACATTGGCGCGACCAACGTCCTCCGATCGGGCGCCAAAGGCCTGGGAGTTGCGACTCTGCTGCTCGATCTGCTGAAGGCCTATGCCGCTGTGCTGGTTGCGCGCCATCTTGCCCCCGCGAACTACGATCTTGCGGTCGGTGCGGCCGTCGCCGCCGTGCTTGGCCATGTCTTCCCGGCGTGGCTCCGCTTTCGCGGCGGCAAAGGCGTTGCCAGCGCGCTCGGCGTCTTCCTGGCTCTGGTTCCCATGGCCGCCCTGGTTGCCCTCGTCGTGTTCGTCATTGTCGTCGTGCTCAGCCGCTACGTGTCCCTCGCGTCCATTACCGCTGCCGCCGTCATGCCCGTCGCGGGCATCGCGCTTGCGCCGGAACGATCGCCGGTGGTCGTTGTGGGCTTTCTCTTCCTGTCTGCCCTCATCATCGCCAAGCACCACGCCAACATCCGCCGTCTGCTCGCCGGCACCGAGAGCCGCTTCGGCTCGCCCAGGAAGGTGGCCGCGTGAGCCGCATCGCCGTGCTCGGCGCCGGCGCCTGGGGCACCGCCCTCGCCATCTCGCTCGCGCGCCGTGGCGGCCATGAGATCGTCCTCTGGTCGCACTCGCCGCTCCTCGCCGAACAGCTCACGGACGTCGGCGAAAACCTGCCATACCTCCCCGGTTTCACGCTTCCGGCAGACATCTTCATCACCAGCGATCTGCCCGCCGCCATCTTCGAGGCCGACATTCTCGTCTCCGTGACGCCCTCGCAGTTCCTGCGCGAGACCATCGCCCACATCGCCCCGCTGCTCACGCGCGACCAGGTTATCGTCGTTGCCTCAAAGGGCCTCGAAGAGAGCACCTTCCTGCGTATGTCGCAAGTGGTCGCCAGCATCACCGCCAACCCCTGCGTCACGCTCAGCGGCCCGTCGTTCGCGCAGGAGGTCGCCTCCGGATCGCCCACTGCGATCGTTGCCGCGTCCGAGTACTCCATCCTCTCGCAGACTATCCAGCGCAACTTCTCTTCGACCTCGCTGCGCGTCTACACCAACGACGACGTGCCGGGCGTCGAGCTCGGCGGCGCGCTTAAAAACGTGGTCGCCCTCGCCGCCGGCGTGGTGCACGGCCTTAATCTCGGAAGCAACTCCGCTGCCGCTCTGATCACCCGCGGCACAGCTGAGATTACCCGTCTCGCAGTCGCATGCGGCGGCCGTCGACAGACGCTCTCCGGCCTAGCCGGCCTGGGCGATCTTGTCCTCACCTGCACCGGCTCCCTCTCGCGCAACCGCCAGGTCGGCGCTGAGCTCGGCCGCGGCCGCCAGCTGCCGGAGATCCTCGCCGGCATGCACGGCAAGGTCGCCGAAGGCATCCGCTCCACTACCGCCGCGCTTGGTCTGGCCGCCCGCTACGGGGTCGAAATGCCGATCACCGAGCAGATAGATCTTATCCTCCATCGCAACAAGAGCCCGCGCGAGGCTATCCGCGAGCTGATGAGCCGGCCTGGCCGCGACGAGTAAGTGTCTCTCCTATCAGGAACGGACTCCCATCTGCTGCATCGCCCGTCACACGGTATTCTGATCAGCAGACCGCAATCATGGCCCATCTCGCCTCGCCAACTGTCAGACCCATCGCTCTCCGCCGCCCGCTCTCGGCCGCTGACCCCCGCCGCTCCGCCGCCTTGACTGTTCTCGGTGTGCTCTGGCTCGTAATCTTCTTCGCCGCCCTCTTCTCCCCACCCCTGCTCGACGATGCCGATGCCTCGCACGCCAGCGCAGCCCGCCACATAGCTCTCTCAGGCGACTGGGTTACCCTCAAGATCGACGGCGTCCGCTACCTGGAAAAGGCTCCGCTCCCGTACTGGCTGGTCGCCATGAGCTACCGGGTTTTCGGCTTCAATACCTTCGCCACACATCTTCCGCAGGCGCTGGGCGTCCTCCTTCTCGCGCTGCTCGGCTATCACTGGGCTGCCCGCGCCTTCAACCCTCGCACTGCCTTCTACACCGGCCTCGGCGTCCTCACCTCTGCCGGTGTCTTCCTCTTCACCCGCGTCTTCATCCCGGAGGTCCTGCTCTCCCTGCTCCTCTGCGCTGCCCTCTACCTCTTCCTCCGTACCCTCGAGCTCGCCCCGGCAGCCCAGTGGCGACCCTACGCGATGTGGACCGCCCTCGCTCTCGCCGTGCTGACCAAAGGCCTCGTCGCCCTGGTCTTCTTCTTCGGCGCAACTCTCGTCTACCTCGTCCTCACGAATGATCTGCGCCGCATCCGCGACCTGAAGCCCATCTCCGGCATGCTGCTTTTTCTCGCCATCGCCGCTCCCTGGCACATTCTCGCGGGGATCCGGAATACCGGCGGCCTCAATGGCCACGGCTTCTTCTGGTTCTACTTCATCAACGAGCACCTCCTCCGCTTTCTTGGCCGGCGCTATCCCAAGGACTACAACAAGCTTCCCGGCTATCTCTACTGGTCGCTCCACACCGTCTGGCTCTTTCCCTGGAGCCTCTTCGTCCCTACCGGCGTCCTGCTCGCCTTCCGCCGCCTTCGCCCGCCCCACGGACCCATCCTGCCGCGACTGCGTTCCCTCTCCACCACCCGCGGCCGCACAGCGCTTCTCCTCACGGTGTACACCCTTTTCATCCTGGTCTTCTTTTCACTCTCGACCAATCAGGAGTACTACACCTTCCCCGCCTACCTGCCGCTGCTCATGCTCATCGCCGCCGCCATCACCCGCGCTGAGCAGACCTTTTCCGCCGATCGCGCGGCGCGTCACTCTATCACCTTCGCTCACGTAACTCTCACCGTCGTCGGCGCGGCCTCTGCCGTCGCTCTCCTTGCCGGTCTCTGGCAGTCGCGCTCTCTTCCCTTCAATCCCGATATCGGCGGGCTTCTCGCGCATCGCAATGTCGGCGATTACACCCTCTCCATGTCGCACTTCTTCGATCTCACCGGCCCATCCTTTGCCGCGCTCCGTCTGCCGTCGCTTCTTGCTGCCCTCGCCTTTGCCGTCGGCCCCGCCTTTGCCTGGCTCTCCCGCCAGCAGCGCCGCCATGTCGCAGCCACTGTCTCGATCGCGCTCTTCTCCGCCGTCTTCCTCATCGCCGCGCACATCGCCCTGATCCGCTTCGGCGCAATGCTCTCGTCCAAGAACTTCGCCGACACCATCCAGCACCTTGAAGCTACCGGCGCCGTGCCGCCCGACTCTCGGATCCTCCTCTTCGGCGATCAATCCTACGGCTCCTCTATCCCCTTCTATCTCGGCCGCCAGGTTCTCCTCGTCGAGGGCCGCTCGTCCTCCATGCTCTTCGGTTCCACCTTTCCCGATGCTCCGCCGATCTTTCTCTCTGCCGCCGATCTCACGCGGCAATGGGGGACCGGCCCCCGCAAGCTTCTCTTCGTTCCCCTCGAACGCCGTAACGACTTCGATCGTCTTCACCTGACTGCACGCGCCGTCGTCCTTGAGGAGACATCGGGCAAAGTCCTCTACACCGATCGGCCGCTCGATCGCTAATGCCATCAATGGCCGTCTTCCTTCTTGACCTCTCCCGGAGCGACGCCTACCCTCGCAGCAACGCCACCCTTTCCTTCACTCCGGTGAGAGGCCCGCACGCCGCAGCATGAACGCCACGATCGTCTCGCCCTCCTCTCGTTCTCGCGCCGTCGCCCCCGAGCCTGCCTCCGCGCGCTGGCGGCCTGGCTCGATCGCTCTCATCGTTCTCTCCTGGCTCCTGCTTCACGTCGGCTGTCTCTTCTCCCCGGGCCTGCTGGACGACGTCGACTCCGTCTACATCGAGATCGCCCGTCAGATGCTCGTCCGCCACGACTTCGTCACCCCTTACATTGACGGGGTTCGCTTCTTCGACAAGCCGCCCCTGATGTTCTGGCTCGCCGCCGGCAGCATGCACCTCTTCGGCGACACCGCCTGGGCTGCCCGCCTGCCGCTTGCGCTGCTCACGCTTGCCCTTCTGCTCGCTACGTATGCCCTAGGCCTGCGTCTCTTCGCCGCCATCTCCCCCGCCCACGCTCCAGACCGCGGCGCCCTGTACGCCGCACTCGCCCTCGGCACCTCCATCGGCACCTTCCTCTACACCCGTTTCTTCATCCCGGATATTGTTGTCACCCTCTGGCTTACCCTCTCCATCCATCTCTTCCTTATCGCAGTCGATCGCGCCTCCGCTCAGTCAGGATCCCTCAATCGAGGGCCGACCTCTCGACTGGAGCCTGAGCAGGCGCGGCGCGTCGAAGGAGGAGTGGAGCGACCTCCCGCCCAATCTTCCACCTTCCGGCGAAGCCCGCTTCTTCCCAGCCTTGCCTTCGCCGCTACCCTGGCCGCCAGCCTGTTGACTAAAGGTTTCATCGGACTTGTCTTCCCGCTCGGCTTCGCTCTGCTCTATCTGACATTGACTCGTCAGCTTCGCCTCCTCAGGCACCTTCACCTGCCCGCCGCTACCGCTCTCTTCCTCGCCCTCGGTCTTCCCTGGCATATCCTTGCCGCGCTCAGAAACGCTGCCATCGCCCTTCCCTCCGGCCTCGGTCTGCCGGCGACAGGCGGGTGGGCCTGGTTCTATCTCTATAACGAGCACATCGCCCGCTTTCTTTCCCGCCGCATTCCACACGACTACGGCCAGGTGCCCATCCCGCTCTTCTGGCTGCTGGCCGCTGTCTGGCTCGTCCCCTGGGTTGCCTTCCTCCCCGGCGCGCTCGCCGGACGCCTGCGCGATCTTCGCAACATGACGGCCGCGCCGCGCTGCCACCAGGCCACTATCACCCTTCTTCTCTGGATCGCCCTAGTCCTCGGCTTCTTCACTCTCTCCGCCCGGCAGGAGTACTACTCGCTCCCAGCCCTTCCCGCGCTCGCGCTCCTCATCGGCGGCCTGCTCACCCGTGCTGACCGCAACCGTACCGCAGAGGACTTCCGTGCCCGCCAGAGTGCCCTCGTCTGGTCGCGCTGGTTTCTCATCCCGCTCGGAACCCTACTCGCCGCCGCCTGTGCCTTCTTCGCCCTCGCCGCCCACCCGGCACCCGCCGGCACCGACATCGCCACCCTCCTCGCCCACTCTACCGAGAGCTATAACCTTTCGCTCAGCCATCTCGCCGATCTCACCCCCGCGGCGATGGATCTCTTCCGCCTGCCGCTTGCCCTGTGCGCACTCGCAATGCTCATCATCGGCCCGGTCTGCTTCGGTCTTCGCCGCTCCGGTCTCACCTTCGCCGCCAATCTCACCCTGGCCGCCGGCAGCACGGCTCTGCTTCTTTCTGTACATGAGGGCCTCGCGCAGTTCTATCCCATCCTTGGCTCGAAGCTCCTTGCCCAAAGCATCCTGCTCGACCAGCAGGCGCACCATACCTCCCCGGGGCAGGCAGGCGATCTCCTCCTGATTGACGGCGAGCTCACCGCCGGTTCCAGCCTTCTCTTCTACACGCATCAGCCCGTTCATCTTGTGGATGGACGCATCAACGGCCCCTGGTACGGCTCCTTCTGGCCGGACGCTCCGCCCATCTTCGAGACCGACGCCACCCTCCACCAGCTCTGGGCCGGCCCGCGCCGCATGTATCTGCTTACCTACCACGCCGACACCCGCTCGGCCGATCTCGCCCGCTTCGCACCTACCCGCATCCTCCAGGTGTCTGGCGGCAAGGCCATCCTCACCAACCGCCCCTGAACGCAACTCATTCGTTCCTAGACGTTTGCTACGATACCTGCGAAGGAGACACTCCCTGCTCGACGTTCATCCTCCTCACGAAGCCATGCACGGCTGGCGAGACTTTCTTCTTCACCTGCTGACCATTACGATCGGCCTCCTCATCGCGCTCAGCCTCGAGGGCTGCGTGGAGTGGCAGCACCACCGTCATCTCGTTCATGAAGCAGAGGCAAGCCTCCACGCCGAGATCAAGTCCAACGCCGACGGCCTGCACGCCGTCGCCGCCGATATCAAGAAGCAACAGAACATGCTGAATCACGATATTGTCGTGCTCAAGGCAATCATCAAGGACGGTAAAGCGCCGCCGGACGATCACATGGAGATCGCCTTCCACATCGCCGGCTTCGACAACGTCAGCTGGAAGACCGCGCAATCTACAGGTTCGCTCTCCTTCATGCCCTACGCCGAAGCCGAGGAGTACGCCTCCATCTACGATCTACAGGACCAGCTCGACGTGGCGCAGAAGCAGGCCGCACGCGACGCCATCCTCAGCTTGGGGCCCTTCGTGAACATGCCTAAAGGTGAAAAACCAAATCCGGCGGAAGCTGCTTCGGTCATGGAGCACATCGAAGTTCTTCAGGGCCAGCTTCTCCTGGTGGACTCCTTGGTAAAGGGCCTTGACGGGGAGTACAAAAAGTTCCTCGCGTCTCACCCATAGCTCTGGACTGCCACCACACCGTCCAGTCTCCTTTGCGGCGCCCTTGATCGGCTTCCTAGACGCGTCGCTGAACCCTTTAGCGTTCGGCAGAAATGTTTCGCCACACTCTGAGACGGGCAGTACGTTAGTACTCCCTTAGTGGGCAAGCATCTGCAAACTTGATCGCGTGAAAGCCCCTAAAATGGCAGCCAACCCACCCGCTCTCCTTACTCTCTACACAAGAAGCGGCAGCCGTCAGTGTAGTCCTAAGTACTGACCAGAATCGACTTCAATTCATCCAACACACGTCGGCACGGCCGGTCCACATCTGGACGCGCGTCGAGCCACGGAGGCTCCCTTGTCCAAAAAAACGCACCGGTCTCTTCTTTGCCCCGCGGATCTCATTTCAGAAGAACAGCTCGCGACGGATCGCCGCCTGCTCGACTTTGACCGCTCTCTTCAGCACCTGAACCGCCGCGGCTTTATGGCCGCCTTTGCCGGCACCGCGCTCGCCGCTGCCACCCTCACAGGCCGCTCTGCCGGCGCACAGTCAACCACTGTGCCGGCGGTCGTCGATGTGCTGAACTTCGCCCTCAATTTCGAGTATCTGGAAGCAAATTTCTATGCCTTCGCTTCCACCGGCAGCGGACTTTCAGCTGCTGATATGGGCACCGGTGCCGTCGCACCCACAGGCGCGCCCGGCAAGCTCCAACTCGATGCCACCACCCTTGCTGTCGTCCAGGCTCTGGCGCAGGACGAGCGCAACCACGTTGAGCTTCTCCGCAGCGCGATCATCTCGCTCGGCGGCACTCCCATTTCGCAGCCGCTCATCAACTTCGCTGCCATGGGAGCCGTCACCACCCAGGCCCAATTCCTTACCGCCGCCCGCCAGTTCACCGCACTTGGCAACTCCGCATATGTCGGCAGCGCGCAGCTTCTGGTCTCAAACCCGACCGTCCTCACCACCGCTGCCCAGATCCTCGGCGCTGAAGGCCAGCATGCCGGCACCTTGAACTACCAGTGCATCGTGCAGGGCATCACCAGCCCCGCTATTGATGCGCAGGACGTCATCCCCACGCCGACCAACTACTTCACCGTCCAGCCTGACGCCGCGCTCTCCCCCTCGCGCAATACCTCGCAAGTCCTCGGCGTCGCCTACGGCATCTCCACGGCCACGACAACCACGCCGGCGGCCGGCACAACGATGGGCGGCTTCTTTCCCAGCGGCGTAAACGGCACCGTCAAGTCAACCTAAACGCACAGGTTGACATAGATCGCGCGCCCTGACTCTGTCCTCACTCTATCTACGACCCATGCAGTAGACCCCTTTGCCGGGAGGCAATACGAAATGTCCAAGCTCACATCCCCCACCAACGAGATCGATCTGCTCTCCTCTGAGCGCTCCGGCTCGAGCTTCAATCGCCGCGGCTTTCTGACTTCACTTGGAGCTGTCGGCGCTCTCGCCGGAACAGCCGTCCTAACCGGTTGTAGCGACGCCGGCCCGCTCAAGCCCAATACGCCCGCTAGCACACCGTCCGTCGTCGACGTGCTTAATTTTGCCCTCAACCTCGAGTACCTGGAGGCAAGCTTCTACTCCTATGTCACCACCGGCAATGGACTCGCCAGCAATCTCACAGGAACCAGCCCCGGCACCGTAACCGGAGGTGCCAAGGTTAACTTCACGAACGCCACGGTAGCCGCCGCCGCCGCTCAGCTTGCCAACGACGAATCCAAGCATGTCGCCTTCCTTCAGAACACTATTACGATGATCGGCGGCACCCCCGTTAGTCTGCCCGCCCTCAACCTGGCGGCGATGGGCGCTGTCTCGTCCGACGCTAGCTTTCTCACCGCGGCCCGCCGGCTTGAGACTGTAGGCGTCAGCGCCTACGGCGGCGGTGCGCAGTTCCTCACCCCCAACACCACGGCCATCCTCTACGCCGCGCAGATCCTTGACACCGAGTCGCAGCACGAGAGCTTTCTTCGCCAGCTCTGCATCGCTCTCAACGTCAGCTCACCGGCGGTCGACTCAGCCGACTATCCACCGACGGCAAGTGCCATCTTCAACACCAGCCCTACAACCGGCCTCTACACGGTTCGTACAACGTCCCAGGTGCTTGCCATCGTCTACGGATCCCCCGGCCAGAGCGGCCTCAGCAAGGGCGGCTTCTTCCCGAATGGCCTCAACGGCAACATCATCGTCAGCTAAAGACTTACTGACATCAAGCCAGACGGCCCAGAGGCTATGACGCCTCCGGGCCGTTGCTGTTCGGACCGCGATCTGAATCAAGAGAAATGCTCTACACCGCTCGAAACTTTCCGCTCGCATCCAGCTCATACGCTCCCCCGTGGTAGCGCATACGTGAGCCCATATAGCTCGCGACCCATACCGCGCCTCCCAGCAGATCGCGCAGCGGATAGATCACTATCGGCCAGCCGCGCTGCTCGTCCTCAAGCGCCCACAGCACTACGGCCGCCATCAGCCATCGGTCAATACACGCTCCGAGCAGCCACAGCAAGCCTGCTCCCGGCACTCCGGCGGCCACCCCCCACAGCATGCCCAGCACTCCAAACGGCACGGCAAACGTCAGCCCCGTTCCAAGATGCCCTGCCGGCCGCGATCGCCGTGTACTCTTCATCCATCGCAGCTGGTCGTTGAACGACGCTCGCAGCCCCTGCGGCAGCACCATCAGCCGGATGACATGATTTGCTACCCGCACACCATACCCCCGCTCCGCCAGCCGATTTCCCAGCACAAAGTCTTCGGCGTAAAACTGCCCGAGCTCCGCGTACCCGCCCGCCTTCGCGAACGCCTGCCGGCGCAGGATCATCGTCACGCCCAGCGCAAACCTCGTTCCGCGCTCCACCATCTCCGCGACCAGGATGCCACCCGTCATCTCGACACTCTTCCCCACTGCATCGAGCTGTGCCGCAAGTCCTCCGTCCGTCCGGCCCACATACAGGCACGACGCCAGCTCAGTCCGTCCATCCGCCAGCATCTGCACACACTGCCGCAGATAGTCTGGCGTGACGCGCGCGTCCGCGTCGCTCGTCACCAGCGTCTCGTAGCGGGCCGCTTGACTCAGCACCGCAAGCGACCACATCTTGGCGTTCGGAAGCTGCGGCTCGCCACAGGCGATGAACCGCGCCGGCACTCCTGGATACTCGGCCGCAACCCGCCGCGCCATCTGCAATCCCACGTCAGTCTCGTGCCGCGCGCAGAAGATCACCTCATACTCCGGGTATCTCTGTACGAAAAATCGCCGCAAGCTCTCCTCAAGCCCCGGCTCCGCCCCATGCAGCGGCTTCAACACACTGACCGGGGGAAGATACGTGGCAGGCTGCCGATCCTCACGCCGCTTTCTCCGCCCAAACCGAACCGCCGCCACCATCACCATCGCGCTGTAGATCGTGGCCGTCACCGTGCCGACAGCTGCTACCCAGAACAGACTCCTTACCAGTCCTTGCCGCATCGCCTATCGGACCGCCCGCTTCTTCGTCACCGATACCTTTACGGCTGCCGCCTTCACGACCGTTCCCCTTGGTCCCGCCATCTTCAGCCCGGCCATCTTCACCCCTGCCGACTTGCCTTCCGCAACCGGCGGCACCACCATAGGCCGCCCTACCGGTACCAGCCCCGCCTCCTGCATCTGCCCGTATCCTTGCATCCGGCTCAGCATCTCCGTCCGCACGTAGTCCACAAAGCCCTGCATCTGCCGGTTCATCTCCTCCATCCGCTCGCGCATCTGCAGCACAATCGCGATACCCGCGATGTTTACGCCCAGATCGCGCGCCAGATTCAGAATGAACTCCAGCCGCTCCAGATCCTCATCCGTATACAGCCGTGTATTCCCGTCCGACCGCGACGGCCGCAGCAGCCCCTCCCGCTCATAGAGCCGCAGCGTCTGCGGATGAATCTCATACATCTCCGCTACCGCCGAGATCATGTACGCCCCTTTGCTCTTACGCCGCGTTGCCATCCCTCTGCCCTCACACACTCCCGCAGACCGAGTGTACCCGCTCCGCGGGAGGGCAGCGCATCGGGAACGCAGCCGGCAATCCTGCATCACACCTCACATGTCCACCTTCAACGCCGCGCGCGCTACCCAGATCACCGTAGCCCTCTCCGCCCTGACCGCCGCCTGGCTTCTCCGCCCTCGCCCCGAGCCCGCCAGCAGACATCGTCCGATCGTCCTCATCACCGGCGGCACCTCAGGCCTCGGTCTCGAGCTCGCCCGCGTCTACGGTCGCGCCGGCGCTCGCCTCATCCTGGTCTCGCGCAGCCAATCTCACCTTGAAGAGGCCCGCAGCGCCCTGCTTGCCACCGGTGCTGTCACCAACCCCAACGACATCCTCCTGCTTCCTGCCGATCTCTCCGACGCCGACGCCGCCAAGGCCATGATCGAGCGTGCGATCGGCCACCTCGAGCGCATCGATGTCCTCATTAACTCGGCCGGCGTCATTGAGGTCGGGCCCATCGAAGACCAGCCCATCGAAGCCTTCGAGTCCGCGATGAAGAATAACTTCTTCACCGCCCTCTATACCACGCAGGCCGCCCTTCCCTTTCTCCTCGCGCAACCTTCGCTCGAAGGTCTCCACGGCCGCCGCGCCTCCATCGTCAACATCTCCTCGATCGGCGGCAAGATGGCCGTCCCACACCTTCTGCCCTACACCGCCAGCAAGTTCGCCCTTACCGGCTACTCCGAAGGCCTGCACGCTGAACTCCGCGCCAAGGGCATCCGTGTCACCACCGTCTGCCCCGGCCTCATGCGCACCGGCTCCCACGTTCTCGCCAAGTTTGTCGGCGATGTCGAAAAGGAAAAGGCTTGGTTCGACCTCGGAGCCACAACCCCCGGCGCCGCTGCTTCCGTTCAGCACGCCGCCAGACGTATCCGCAACGCGCAGCGCGCCGGTACGGCTGAGATCACGATCACCCCGCAGGCTTGGCTCGCCGCCCGCGTCACCGGCCTTGCCCCGGGCCTCACCGCCCTCGCCAGTTCCCTCGCTAACGAACACATCCTGCCCGCACCCATCGGCAATAAGGCCATCACGCCACACCGATAACCCTTGTTTTTGATCGAGTAGAGGCGCGCCCTCTCTTAGCGCAGCGCCTCCAGCTTCGCCGTCGCCTGCCCGCCTTCACCGACCGCACGCACCGTGTAGCGGCCATAGTCAATCGTCAATTGGGCCTCACCCCCCATGCGCACCCGGCTCACCGACTGGTTCCGCTCCGGCAGCCAAAAGATCCCGCGCCGCTGATATCGTGCGTTGATCGTCGCCCGATTCACCCACCAGGAGACCTCCTTGGCCGGTGCTCCCTCCATCCGCATCAGCCCGAAGTCGTCCTCACTGACCCATGCCCGGCCGCGCACGGAAAACTTCGTCGCTACCCTCGGCGTAATCGCCAGCCGCCAGGCCCGTACGCCGTCCACCACCTCTTCCCCTTCGAGCCGCACCACGTAGTTCGCGTTCGTGATCGCACTCTGCGCCCGCACCGACCGGCTCTCCGCCTCTTCCTCGCTCGCCAGCAGCTTCCGCAGCACGCCGTCGCATAGCATCTTTGAGCCTTGTTGCCCGGTCACCGTCAGCCGCTTCTCTCCTGGCGCCCGAAACTCTGCCCGCACCGTCATCGAGGCGCTGCCGCCGCCCATCCCCCGGTACTCGACACGGTACACACGCTCCGAACTCCACTCCGCCAGCGCCGCCTCTCGCTCGCTGTTCTTCGCCGCAAGACGATCCACAATCTGTGCCGCAGTCAGCCCCTGTGGCGCTGTAAGCTCCTGCGCCATCGCCCGCATCGCAAAACAGGATCCCAACGCCACCAACGCCACACCAAAGACAGAACGCTCCATCGCAGATCCTCAAGTACGACACTCCTCCGCTTGCAGGAACACAGGCATCGGATAACACTCGCATCTTCGCGCAAGCCGTCCTCAAAGATCACTCCCACAAAAGAACGGCCGCCCATCTGCGGGCGGCGCTCAACGTGCTCAATACGTCTTCGTCGTGTCTGTCTGATCGGCTTGCATGAAGCCCGCTACGATTGCAGTTTGCGGCGCACCAGACCGGCCAGCGCGGCTGCGCCCGTCCCCAGCAGCATCAGGCTGCTTGGCTCCGGGACCGCAGACGCTGCGATCTGCCCGCGAATCTCTCCTTCTGGAAAATTCGCATCGTGGATGTTCAGATAGGCCTGGCCGTCATTCAGGCCTGCGATCAGAGCTGCCTCCGAACCGCCGCCGCTGAAAGCGAAGGTGCTCAGGTTGATCGTCTCGGCAATGGTGCCGGAGGTCGCAGCCGGAACCCCCGAAAATGGCACCACCACGGGTGCATTCATGTCGGCCGACGTGCAGCAGTGAATGTGAGCCGCCTCTGCCGGGGCGCTCAGCCCCGTAAAGTTGATATCGACCGTCAGTATGTTGCCGGTCAGCGACAGGAACCCGGTTCCGCTCGCACCCGAGTCGTTCGGCGGCACCTGATTGAGTCCGAGCAGTGTGGCGGAGTACGTGACTGTATCTGCCAGCAGGCGGGTTGCGGGCAACGCGGCGAGAAGGACGAGAGGAAGTAAAAGGCGTCGAACCATGGGATAGATCTCCTGAAGTGACCGCGTGCGATCGCCACCATTAGAGCAGGCTAATGTGACATCCCGTCTCTTTCCCTCCTGGGACGTTCATCTCATCAACGTTCGCTCTTTCCCGCTGCAAGTCCTTCCCTTGTTCTTCTTGGTGTCATCCCAAAGAGATCTGCTTTGGCGTTGTTTCGCCTTTCCCACTTACAAGCTCTTACACCTCGCTAAACATGCCGTCACGTGGATCCTCCGGATTCAGCTTCGCCAACTCCCGCAGAATCTCCTTCGATCGCTCGTCCTGCACCTTCGGCACCACCACCTTAACCTCGACAATCTGATCGCCGCGCAGCCCTTCCTTCGCCGCACTCTGGACACCCTTCTCGCGCAGCCGCAGCTTCTGACCAGTCTGCACGCCCGGCGGCACCTTTAGCTGCGTTCGCCCCCCGCCGTCATGCGTGTCGATCGTCGGGACATCGATCTTCGCGCCCAGCGCTGCCTCCGTAATCGTAACTGGAACGGTGACATAAATATCGTCTCCCTTGCGTGTGAACACCGGGTTCGTTCCACCTTTAATGATCAGGTAAAGATCCCCCGCCGCCCCGCGCACCCGATCCGCCACACGTCTTGCAGACCTCCTGCCGCTGAATC
>CAXTRT010000019.1:0-71131 GCA_964246835.1 uncultured Acidobacteriaceae bacterium
CCCGCCCACCCCGGACGAGCCATAGTCTGCGCCCTTGCCTCACGCGCAACCGGCAGCAAACCTGCAAGAAGAGCAAAAAGAGCGAACACAAAGGCCAGTCGAGCGAGCGTTGTTCGTGACAGAACCAGGTGCCCGCGCCAGATCGTCTTCTGCCAGCCCGTCTTCCTTAAGATTTTCATCATGATGATCGATGCTACCGGACTGAACCGCCTCCGCTCCATTCAGCGTGGCGCAACTACCTCTCGCGCGCTGCTACTCTCGAAATAACGGATCGGGACTGAGGGATCCGCATGGCTTCGTCTGCAAAGACCACCTGCTCGCCGAGAGTCGGCTCGCCGTTCGATCTGCGCGGCGGTCCAGACCCAACTTGCTTCGTTCGAAGACTTTGCAGCAGAGTGCCGGGGGGGGAGGGGAGAGGCGCGCTGTACACCGTGCTGCTAGCCCATCTCGAACGGCACATATCTCTCTCGTGCCTTGCACGAGATCCGCTACACTTGTGCCATTCCCTCTTTCCCCTTCACCTCGTGATGCCGACGCACCGGCATCGCTGTTCTTCGGATCTGAGCTGTTCTTCGTGAAAGGCACCGTTCGCATGCACAACTCGCTTCGACTCTCCGCTGCTGTCATCGTCCTCGCTGTCGCACCCTGTCTCCGATCCCAGACCACGCACACGCCGCGTACCAAGCCCGTCACGCAGGCCGAGGTCGATCGCATCACCCGCGACGCAATACTGATCGACACGCATGACGACGTCACCTCTCAGACCGTCAAGGGCTACGACATCGCCGCGCCGAACAAGGTCGGACAGACCGATCTGCCGCGCATGAAAGGCTTTCTCGGAGCGGAGTTCTTCGCCGTCTACGTGGGCGCCGAATATGTCACCGGCAATCACTCCGCGAACAGAGCGCTGCAGATGATCGACACGGTAAAGACGGACATTATCGCCGCGCACCCGAGCGACTTCGTCTTTGCGACGACCGCGGATCAAGTCCTGCAGGCCCATAAAGACAAGAAGATTGCCGCTCTCATGGGCATCGAAGGCGGACACGCGGTCGAAGACTCGCTGCGGCTGCTGCGCGACTTCTATACCCTCGGCATCCGCTACATGACCCTCACGCACTTCAACACCAACACCTGGGCCGACTCGCAGGGCGACATCGCGGACGAGAAGGTGAAGCATCACAACGGCCTCACCCCCTTCGGCAAACAGGTCGTGCTGGAGATGAACCGCCTCGGCATGATGGTCGACATCTCGCATACCGCCGACAAGACCTTCTTTGACGCGCTCGAGGTCTCGAAAGCGCCTATCATCGCGTCGCATTCAAGCTGCCGCGCGATCTCCGACAACACCCGCAACCTGACCGACGAGATGATCCGCGCGCTGGCCGCGAAGCGCGGCACCTTGCAGATCAACTTCGATTGCGCGTACCTCTCGCAGCGCTACCAGAACGACGCCAAGCCGCTGATGGCGGAGCTTCGGCCGCGTCTGGCGGAGGCGCGCAAGATCGAAGATCCGGTGGCACGCAATGAGGCGATGGAGAAAATCCAGGAAGAGAGCAGCGGCAAGCTGCCGCCCGCCACGCTCGCGGATGTAGTCGCGCAGATCGATCACGCGGTGCAGGTCGGCGGCATCGATCATGTCGGCATCGGAACGGACTTCGACGGCGTCGGCTGCGTGCCGAAGGAGCTCAGCTCGTACGACAAGTTCCCCGCGCTCACACGGGCGCTGCTTGAGAAGGGCTACAGCGCGGCGGAGATCGAGAAGATCTACGGCGGCAATCTTCTACGCGTAATGCGGGAGGTCGAACAGGAGGCCGCGAAGGAGCAGGCCGACGGCGTGAAGCCGCCGAAAGAGAACTCCCTCGGAAAGACAGACGCCCTATAGACGGGCTTGGCTTGTTAAGTCCGCCGCCCGATTGACGGAAGCGCAGGCAGTCCGTAGCCTGAGCGGGTGCGTACACCCTCTCATTCCGCCTCTGCTGCCGTCCTTGCTCTCGCGCTTCTTCCTCTCTCGGCTGTCGCGGCCGGAGCGCCCCAACACACAGCAGGCGTCGACAGGGCTCACTTCCTGGTCGACGGCAAGCCCTTCCAGATCCTCTCGGGCGAGATGCACTACCCGCGCATTCCCCGTGCCTACTGGAAGGATCGTCTGCAAAAGCTGAAGGCCATGGGCCTGAACAGCGTAACGACATACGTCTTCTGGAACGCGCATGAGGCGACGCCAGGCCACTACGACTTCTCCGGCCAGAACGATGTCGCGGAGTTCATTCGCGAGGCGCAGCAGGCGGGGCTCTACGTCATCCTTCGTCCGGGGCCGTACGTCTGCGCGGAGTGGGAGCTGGGCGGCTATCCGGCATGGCTGCTGAAAGATCGATCCATTCTGTTGCGCAGCCGCGATCCCAAGCTTGCGGCGGCAACAGACGCCTGGTTTACGCAGCTCGGCAAACAATTGCAACCGCTTCTGCTACAGAATGGCGGTCCCATTCTCGCGACGCAGGTTGAGAACGAGTACGGCTCCTTCGGCGACGACCACGAATACATGGAGTCCATTCACCACATGCTGCAGGATCATGGGCTGGCAGCGCCGATTCTCTACACGGCCGATGGTCCGCAGCTGGTGCCGAAAGGATCGCTGCCGGAGCTGCCCGCGGTGATCAACTTCGGCACCGGCGAGGCGCACTCCTCCTTCGCCGACTTCGCGAAGATTCGTCCTGAAGGACCGCGTATGAGCGGCGAATACTGGGCGGGCTGGTTCGATCACTGGGGAGCGAAGCATGAGACGCGCGCGGCGTCGACCGAAGCCGATGAGCTCGGCTGGATGCTTGAGCAGGGCTACTCCGTCAGCCTATACATGGCTGATGGCGGTACGAGCTTTGGCTGGATGAACGGCGCCAACAGCGATGGGAAGAACTACGAACCGGACACAACCAGCTACGACTACGACGCGCCGATCAGTGAGAATGGTGATCTGACGCCTAAGTACTTCACCTTTCGCGACGTGATTGCAAAAGCAACAGGCGCAACGCCTAGCGCCGCGCTTCCCTCACCAAAGCGCAAGACCTTCGCTGTCGATGCTGCCATCGAGTCGGCCTCGCTGTGGGCGAATCTGCCCGAGCCGGTTGCATCGACGACACTGCTGACAATGGAGGATCTCGACCAGAGCTACGGCTACGTTCTGTATGGGACGAAGCTCGCGGCGAACGCCGGAGGTGAGCTGAAGCTCGATGGCCTGCACGACTACGCGCAGATCTACCTCGACCGTAAGCTCATCGGCACACTCGATCGCAGGTTGAACCAGAACACGATGACACTGCCTGCAACCGCGGTTCCGCGAACGCTTGAAATCCTGGTCGAAAATACAGGCCGCGTCAACTTCATGGCGGTGATCCGCACCGAACGCAAGGGGCTGACAGGCGCGGCAACCCTTGCCGGTGCCGCGCTGGGTCCATGGGAGATATATTCGCTTCCGCTCGCCGGACCGACCGATCCAGCGAGCTTCACGTACAGTGCAAGCGAATGCTCAGGCCCGTGCTTCTATCGCGTAAAGCTCAAAGTAGACGCGCCGGCCGATACCTACCTGGATCTCAGCGGAGACGCGAAGGGCTTTGTATGGCTCAACACAATCCCGCTCGGGCGCTTCTGGAATGTGGGCCCGCAGTACTCGCTGTGGACGCCCGGCGCATGGCTGCACACAGGCTCAAACGATGTGATCCTGTTCGATCTGAGGGGCCGGAGTAAGCCGCATCTGAGCACCTCCACCGAGTGGGTCGCCGCGCCGAGTGTGGCTGTCGCCGACGCAGCGAAGTAGAGCTCACAGTATTTCTCCTGAAGCCTTAGGCGATCTCCACCGGCGCCTCACTCAGTGTGAACTCTACCGCCTGCTCCCCGAGCACAGGGTGCTTCGCATGCAGCGTAACCGTACCGGCCTGCTCTCTCGTCCGAAGCCAGATCGCGCCTGTACCCCCAACCAGAGCAAACGGATTGTCGCCGATGATATCCGCGGGTCCCTCGACACGGAGCTCGATAGCGTCAGCGGCAAAGGGCCGAATGCGGCCGAACTCGTCGTTGACACGCAGCACCACACGCACGCTATCCGCGCCGTCCGCAACGAGCTTCGTCTCGTCCGGCAGCACCGCAAAGGCCTGGTCGACGCCCTTGCCGGAGTAGCTCTTCGAGATCACCTGCTTACCCGCGATAAAGCCGTCAATCCTGAGATCGCCCCACGCCTTCACCTTCCTGTTGAGAGGAATATTAAACGGCGGATACTTCAAGTGAGCGAAGCGCTGCCTGTCCGCATCGCTCTCCGCCACCATCTGCCACTCCTTCCCATCGTTTACGAAAAGCTTGAGGTGATCGCAGTTGGAGCTGATAAGCGCGTCCATGAAGTTGATGGACTCGTCATTCTTCGCCCAATGGAACGAGGGCTCGAGTACGATCTCCTCGGCCGGCTCGCACATGGATTTGTAAAAGCCCGCGGCGGGCTTGGGCGTGCGGAACATATCCATAACGCCGTGATAGCAGATACGATCGCCGGAGCCGAAGTTGTTGTGCGTGTTGTAGTCGAACGCACACCATCCGATCCCGCCCGCGTACTGCGGGTTCGAGGCCAGCGTATCGTGCACGCGCACATGGCGTATCGTGTGCTCCTGCAGCCGCTCCTTGCTGTCGATCGTCTTCGTCGGAAAGGTGTGGCCGACAAACTCGGTATTCAGATAGCGTGGATGGTTCGGCGCCTTCAGAGGAAAGCCAAAATCGTTCATCGTGAAGACGTCTTCCAGAAACTCCGACTCCTGGAAGTACCGGATGCCGCCCGTCTGCCGGCTCTTGTCGAGCGCATGCGCCAGTGCGTTTGTGCGCGTATAGAAGTCATGGTTGTCGCGCGATTCATTGATGCGAACACCCCACAGAATGATCGACGGATGATTCCAATCGCGCCGCACCATGCGACGGACGTTATCGACCGCAACATCCTGCCACGCGACCGGGCCGATGTGCTGCCAGCCCGGAATCTCTTCAAGCACCAGCAGACCGATCTCGTCGCACTCATCAAGAAAGTGGCGCGACTGCGGATAGTGCGACGTACGAACGATGTTGCAGCGAAGATCGTGGCGCAGAATGCGCGCATCCTGCCGCTGTGGCCGGGCTGGCATCGCCTGCCCTACCCACGGAAACGTCTGATGACGATCAAGCCCGCGCAGCTTAATTACCTTGCCGTTCAAGGAGAAGCCCTGGTCGGTGAACATGGCCTCGCGAAAGCCGATCCGCCGGGTGTCCTCATCGATGACACGACCGTTCTCCAGCAGCTGCACATTAATGGTGTAAAGCTTAGGATGATCGAGATTCCAGAGCTCGATTGCGCCAAGTTTGCTCAGCGTCAGCGTGTGCCCCGCGCCATCAATCGGCATGCTCACAGCGGCCCCTGCTGCCTGCCCGTCGTCGGTGTTCACGCGCTCGATCGGCTTCAGCGCCGGCACCCGCGCCGTAGCGCGCGCAAGCACACGATCTCCATCCAGCAGCTCCGCACGCAGATAAAATTTGCCCGATGACGTCCCGCTTGCGCGATCAAGGAAACACGTTACATCTACCGACGGATTGCTCCCAAGAACATCTTTCGGCTGCGCATGAATATTCTCAAGGAACGTCTGCGGCACAACGCGGAGCGCAACCTCGCGGTAGATGCCGCCAAAGGTTAGATAATCAATCTCATTACCGAATGGTGGAATGTCCGCGCGCTCGGTCGAGTCCACGTCGACAGCCAGTACGTTCTTTCCCGCAGGATCGAGCAGTCCCGTCAACTCGAACGAGAACGGCGTGTAGCCGCCCTTATATTCGCCCAGCTTCTTCCCATTCAGCCACACCGTCGAGGCCGTCATGACACCTTCAAAGTCCACAAACACGCGCTTGCCCTGCGCCTCCGCGGGCACCTTGATGGGTCGTCGGTACATGGACACAAACTCGTAGCTTTTATCGTCGAAGCTGTGCCACGGCAGGCGAATATTCGTGTGCGGGATGATCACCGGCGTGAAGCTCGAGTCGTCGAAGTCCACCGCGTGCGCGGCCTCCGTGACACTTGAGGAATATCGCCAGCCACGATTCATCGGAAGAACGAGTCGGCCCGCGGGAGTTGGCGCAGGCTTCTGTGCCAGAGCCGCTGCGCTCAGCTTCGTTGCCGCCAGAGCGGTCCCGGATGTCTTAAGAAAATGCCTGCGGTCCATGAGGCTCCTGCGAAATAGAAAATCAGTGCGGTTCCATGTAACCACACTCCGGCAACTCTTCGCGACCGGACCCGCAGCATACGTTTCCGCTCGTGTCTACGTTAGCTTAAAGGCCATGCGAGGCGCTTAGGAACGGCTTTTGCCGCGCGTCGATCGCGGCGTCTCCGCAACAGCAGATTTTGGCCGCCCACTGCGCTCTGAGCTTCGCGCCGGCTCTGCAGCAACGCCTTTCTCCGAGGTGCGAGCAGGAGCTGTCTTCATGGTCTTATCCGGCTGTGAGGCCATCTTTTTACCTGTTAGCGGTCCGCCATTCGTCGATCCACCTGTTGCAGGTGGCGGCGTCTTACGTGGTGTTGGCGCGGTCGCATCTTTCCACAGCAGAAGGAACCGATCCACATCGTAGCCCGCCTTTTCTGCTATCGAGCTTCCGCGCGATACGACGTCTTCGATCGCCTGCAGCGAGTGTGCCGTCCTCTCATCCGCCAGGCCGAAGAGCGACGGCAACTGCAGCCAACTCAGAACCTCTCCGAACTGCTCCCGATTCATATAGCGGATTCCATTCGAGTCGTTAGCCCCAGCAAGCCAGCGCACATCTCCGTCGTTCCAGAACGCCGCAGAGCCGAAGAAGGTAGCCGGTTCATCGCTGCCCGGCGCAAGCAGCAGACGAACGCGCGCCGCGAACCGCCAGGCATCATCCCCATGCAGTTCAAGGGAGGAGAAGATCTCTGCAAGCGCGGCGCGAAGCTGCAGACCATCAAAGAGCTCCGGACTGACCAGCGTCTCCGACGCATGCAGGATCGCCCAAGCAAGCACCGGAGCCCACACCGATGTGCTCGCGCCCGCCGAGGTGCTTGGCAGCATGGTACGAACGGAGGGCGGCCACACTGGTGAGAACCTCTGCTCGATCGCGGGAAGTCCGGCTGCGGCATGAAGCAGATGCCGCAGCGTCGTCACGGAACTTGAGGAAGTTGCCGGCACAGAGGACGCAGATAAGCCTCCCTCCACTGCCGCGAAGTGCTGCAGTTGATCGAAGAAGAGCGTCGCTGCGCGCACGAGCGGATCAAAACGCGAATCGAGAGTCCGCGCCGCAGCCGGTGCTTCCGTGCTCGCCGACCTCCGCGAAGCCTTTACATCTGATGTGGACCCTTTCACTGGAGACAAAACCTGCTCCTGCGCGGCCTGCACCAGAGTCTGAATGTGCTCGCGGCTCAGCACCTGCCGGAGAGCTTCATGCAGGGGGCGAAGGCGCAGCTTTGAGAGGGCTTCGTCCAGATTGTGAACGCCCGCGCCTTGCAGCGCATCGCACAGCTGATCCCAAGGCTGCTCCGCAGTCGCCTGCAGCTCGCGGAAGTCCTGCAAGACAGCGTACTGATAGCCGCGCAGATCCATCGTGAGACCGTGATAGTCCAAGTCGCGCGAGCGCCGCAGGAAGGAGAGCCCACGCGCGGCATCGTGATAGCCGATGATCGTTCCATCCTCGGATCGCAGATCCATCGCCTCACGCAGCTGCCGCTGCCGCAGCTGCCCGGTGTACTTGTCCATCGAGGCCACGGAGGTGTGAATCGTTCCGCGCGTGCTGCCGTAGGTGTTGTTATAGAGGATGAGCGCACGATCATTGCCGGACCGATTCGAATAGGCGAACACGTTCTCGTCGACACTTCCATGATCAGTCCAAAGGTCGTACATCACGAAGTTCGCGCTCTCCGCAAAGACGTGCCGGCGCTTCAGCAGCGGACCAATCTCCTGCTGGTGCCGCGATGCCAGACTTTCATTCGGCCACTCATCCATGCGCGCGCGCTTGTACTCCATGCCATAGCGCTCGGTGTAGCCCTCAACCTGGCCATGGCCAAACATCGGCAGCCCCGGCAGCGTAGACATCAGTGTCGCCACGCCAAAGCACTTGTCGCCCGAGCCAAACTGGTCGATTGTTGTGCGCTCATCCGGGTTCGACATGAAGTTCACATAGCGCTTCAGAATGTCCGGGTCGAACTCGATCGTCTTCTTCAGGTACGAGCGATACTTCGCATTCTCCTCGTCGCGCAGCATGTTCATAAATGCCGAGTTGTACACGCGGTGCATGCCCAGCGTGCGCACAAAATATCCTTCAAGCATCCAGAAGGCCTCCGCCAGCAGCAGCGTTCCCGGCACCTCGGCCGCTACGCGGTCGACGACCTCACGCCAGAACTCCGCCGGCATCACCGCATCGAACTCCTCCTGCGTCATCGCGGACTCTGCACGCGATGGAATGGAGCCGCCAACGCCTGGCAGAGGGAACCACAGCCGCTGCACATGCCGCTTCGCCAGCGTCATTGCGGCATCGAAGCGAATGATCGGGAACATCCGGGCCACATGCAGAATGGCCTGGATGACGTGCTCACGGACGTACGCCTTCGAGTAGTCGAGCTGCGCCGTATCGTTCCACGCGAAGGTGGTTCCATCGTTGCCGTGATACACGAAGCGCGTCTCGCCACTATTCTGCTGGCGCAGACGGAAGACCACCGCCGCATCAGTCTGGTCGAAGTAATGATCTTCAATCTTGATCTCAACCCGCGAGTCGCCTGAAAGATCAGGCCCCTCAAAGCTGTACGAGGGAAACGGACTCTCCGGCCGCGAGATAAACCAGTCCGGGTGCTCAATCACCCAGTTCGAGTCGATGCCCATGTGGTTCGGCACCATGTCGCTGGCCAGCCGAATACCAGCCGCGGCCGCGCGGTCGCGCAGGGTCTCGTACGCTCCCGGGCCACCAAGATCTTCGGCGATCTGATAGTCCTTCAACGAGTATGCGGACGCGACCGAGTCCTCCTGTCCGCGCAGGCGCTTGATCGTTCGTGACGCAATGCTGCGCTCCCACAGGCCAATCAGCCACAGACCTGTCATGCCGCGCTGCGCAAGCAGCCGCAGCTCTTCATCCGGAATCTGGTCCAGCCGATGGATGTGCCGCCCGTACTTCTTCGAGAGCTGCTCGAGCCACACATACGTGCTCTTTGCCATCAGCACGACCGTCGGCATCCACGCCTGGTCTTCGCTGAAGGCCTCATACTCATTCAGCGGTGCCTGATGGTCTGCGGCATAGCGCCGGCGTCTCGCCTCCGCCTCCGCGAAGCCGACGAACTCGTCTCCCACAAAGCCGGCAGCCCCAAAGTCCTGCCTACCCCTGCCCCCAAAGCGGCCCGGCACAGGCGGATGGAAGCGCATCCAGATCGCAATGTCCTCTTCGCGCAGCACATCGATCGCGAGCAGCGTGCGCCGCAGATCCTCTCCCAGGAAGGGAGCCCAGCGCTCACGAATAAAGTCGAGCTGGCCTGAGAGCGAATCGGGCGCGGCCAGCATCGGCGCGCGCAGCACATCGAGCAACGTGCCCGCATCGGCGCTCCACTCGGGACGCGTCGCGAAGTAGTGGTCAAGATCGTCCGTGACTTGCGTGTACGCGGTCTGGACGGCGAGTGGCTGATCGTCGAAGAGCTCGCGAAACGGCGCAAACGCCGGGTTAATATTCCCGAGCCAAAGCAGCAGCAGCTCTTCAAACGCCGCCTCCCGATGAGACATGGACCCGGTCGTCTGCGCCAGCCACTCGTCGACAGTCAGATCTCCACGAAAGACCGCCACGGTCGGAAACTGTTCTGAGAACTCCCGCAGCAGCGCCGCAATCTGTTCGGCTGGAAGCTGTGTACTGAACCAGCGTAGCGCCTCGGTCATCACCGCCGGATCGATCTCTTCGCGAAATCGCGCAACGATGGCATGGCTGAGCTCATCGATGAGACCCATGGCAAACAGCGCGCCCGCGTTGACTACATCCGAGGGCTGTCCCGCGTCCCCACGCGCAGCTTCGCGCAGCTCGTTCCATTGCGCCGCCAGCTTGCGGCTTGCAGCAACGTTGCCGAAGATCACATTGCCATCGAACTCGAAGAGAAGATCATCGAGGGCAAGTTTCTCTCGAAAGGCGCGGGAGATATGAAATTCCATGCTCGGCTGTTCCTTCTGGATCTCTGGGGATGAGTGCTCTCTTTAGTGAAACACGAGTGCCGGATCGTGCGTTTGAGGGAAGGATCAAAACGGAGGCAGACAGCAGGCGCCTTCTTACGACTATTGCGCGACGCGAATCCGTCCTAACTTTGGATGCATCGCCCGCCCGCAGCTTTGCATGCTTCGGGCGGGACGCGGAAAACGTCTTTTCCGCGCGGATCGGTTCAGGGCGCGATGGCATGGACAGCGGCGCACGCGTCCCGAACAGCGTGTATCACGGTCTGAATCTGCTCTCCAGTCGTCGCGTCGCCCAGCGTAAAGCGGACCGCGGTCTGTGCTACATCGGGCGCCAAGCCCATGGCCAGCAGCACATGCGATGGCCGGTCGCTGCCCGCGGCGCATGCCGATCCGCTGGAGCAGAGAACGCCCCGCTCCTCCAGTTGCAGCAGCACCGATTCCCCGCTCGTTCCCGGAAAGCAGAACGATGCGCTGTTCGGGAGCCGGCCCGCTGAATCCCTGGCTGCGGCTCCGGTGAGCAGCGCATCGGGAACATCGGCTAGAACCCCGCGAATCAGCTCGTCGCGCAAGGTTTGCAGTCGTGCTGCACGCTCCGGCTGAGACTTCAACGCAAGTTCAAGCGCTAGCGCAAAACCCACAGCGCCGGCGACATTCTCGGTCCCGGATCGCCGACCGCGCTCCTGCCCGCCGCCGTGCAGCACCGGCTCAGCCGGTAACCGCCCTCGCAGGTAGAGCACGCCCGTCCCCTTCGGCGCGCCCAGCTTGTGCCCAGCAAGGCTCATCGCATCCACGTCCATTGCACGCACGTTCAGCGGCAGCGATCCAGCCGCCTGCACAGCGTCCGTGTGCACCGGGACGCTCCATCCATGCGCCACGCTGACAATCTCACCCATCGGCTGGATCGTGCCGACCTCGTTGTTCGCCAGCATCACCGAGCAGAGCGTCGTCTCCGCGGTAATCGTCGTCTTGAGTTCTTCAAGATCGATCCGGCCTACGCCATCGACGGCTACCTGCGATATGCGAAACCCATGATGCCGCCGCAGGTAGTCGCACGACTCGAGCACCGCCTCATGCTCAATGGGCGTCGTCACAATGTGCCGCCCGCGCGGCGTTGCCAGCGCAATGCCCTTGATCGCCAGATTGTCCGCCTCGGTTCCGCCCGAGGTGAAGATCACCTCACTCGCGCGGCAGCCGAGACTCACCGCGACCCGCGCCCGTGCATCGGCCAGCGCCCGCGCCGCCTGCTCGCCCAGCGAGTGATGGCTCGACGCGTTGCCAAACTCCCCCGTCAGATACGGCCACATCGCTTCGAGCACCTCGCGGCGCACCGGCGTCGTCGCGGCTGCATCGAGGTAAATCACGCAGTCGTCTCCCCATGCGTGTTCAAGCCCACATCTAAACCCAGATCAAGCGACCGCACACTGTGCGTCAGCGCACCCACCGAGATGATATCGACGCCCGTCTCCGCAATCGCCCGCACCGTCTCCAGCCGCACCGTGCCGCTCGCCTCCACCAGCGCCCGGCCGCCCACCTGCTTCACCCCTGCTCGCAGATCGTCGACCGCAAAGTTGTCGAGCATGATGGTGTCCACACCAGCGGCAAGCACCGGCTCAATCTGCTCTGCGCGATCCACCTCCACCTCAAAGTGCGCCGTGTGCGGCAGCCTCGTTCGTACCGCGCGTAGAGCTTCGGACAGTGTTCTAGTTCCATCCGCCAGCAGGATCGCCAAATGGTTATCCTTCGCCATCACCGCGTCCGAGAGTGAAAAGCGATGGTTGTAGCCGCCGCCGCAGCGCACCGCATAGCGCTCAAACAGTCGCAGACCCGGCGTCGTCTTGCGCGTATCCACGATGCGTGCGCGCGTGCCCTCAATCGCCGCGACAAACCTCGCCGTTGACGTCGCGATACCAGAAAGCCGCTGCACAAAGTTCAGCGCAATCCGTTCCGCCTGCAGCACAGCGCGCGCCGGCCCGCGAACCTGGGCGAGCACACTTCCCTGCTCAAAGCCCTGTCCGTCCGCGATGAAAAAAGTCGTCCGGATCGACTCATCCGTGAGCGTCATCGCCGCGCTGAAGATCGCAGCCCCGCTCAGCACGCCGCTCTCCCGCGCCACCAGCTGCGCCGTTATCGTCGCCGCTTCGGGAATCAGCGTCTGTGAGGTCAGGTCGCCCCACGGTGCATCCTCCAGCAGAGCCATCCGCACCACGCGTTCGATGCTCTCGGCACTGAGCGGCATCAGCAGCGCCGGTGGTGTCAGCAGCGCTGGCGGCATCAACATGGAACCGACACCGTGCGCGCGTACACCGATGCATGCTGCAATGCCGGCGAGAGATCCGGAAAGTCGACGCGATAGTGCGCCCCACGAGACTCCTCACGCGCCAACGCGGACGCGACCACCACCCGCGCGATCGTCAACAGATTCGCCGTCTCAAGCTCATACGCACCCGCACCCTCGCCAGACCATCGCGCCAGCTGCGCCGCCGCCGCACGAAGATCCGTCGCCTCCCGTTGGATCCCAGCTGCATTCCACATCAGCTGCTGCAGGTCGGTACGATCAATCGTCGCTTCCGTGATCTTCGCCTCACTCTCGGTCGGCTCCGTCTGCTCGGCCTTCGCATCCCACACCGGCCAGTTCCCATTCACCGGCCATGCTGGCTCGTTGAGCAGATGCGCCGCGCGCCACGCAAACACGAGGCTCTCGAGCAGCGAGTTCGACGCCAGCCGGTTCGCCCCATGCACGCCCGTGCACGCCACCTCGCCCGCCGCGAACAGCCCCGGCAACGAGCTGCGCCCCCATGTATCCGTCCGCACACCGCCCATCCAGTAGTGCGCCGCGGGCGTCACCGGGATCGGCACCTCCGACCAGTCCAGCCCGTTGCGCCGGCAGGCCGCATCGATCGTCGGAAAGCGTTCGGCCAGGAACTTTGCGCCCAGCGCTGTCGCATCGAGCAGCACCGGCCGGCCGCCCTGCTTCGCCATCTGCGATGCAATACCCCGCGCCACCACATCGCGCGGCGCCAGCTCCGCACCCGCGTGCACCGCCTGCATAAAGCGGTTGCCGTCGACATCCCGCAGCACCGCTCCGTCCCCGCGCACCGCCTCCGAGATCAGAAAGTTTCCCGGCACCGCCAGTGCTGTGGGATGAAACTGGTAAAACTCCAGGTTCGCAACCTCGGCCCCGGCCCGCAGCGCCAGCGCAACGCCATCGCCCGTCGCCACACTCGGGTTCGTCGTATGCCGGTACAGCTGTCCCGCTCCGCCGCTCGCCAGAATCACCGCGTCTGCATCGAGCACGCGCCGCCGGCCGTCCTCGTCAAGCACTTCAAGCCCTGCCACGCGATCCTCGCGCAGCACCAAGTCGCACGCAAACGTATGTTCGAGCACCGTAATCTTCTGCGCCGCCCGCACCGCCCGCACCAGCGCCATTTCGATCGCCAGCCCGGTCGCGTCGCCGCCGGCATGCAGCACCCGCGCGCGCGAGTGCGCCGCCTCCAACGCGCGCGCCAGCTCGCCGTTACGCTGGTCAAATACCACCCCCAGGTCGATCAGGTCCATCACGCGTTGCGGCCCCTCCGAGCACAGCACCTCCACCGCGCCTAGATCGCACAGCCCGGCCCCCGCTCGCAGCGTATCCGCAACGTGCTCCTCCACGCTGTCATCGCGGAACAGCGCCGCCGCGATGCCGCCCTGCGCATACCGCGTGTTGCTTTCCGCCAACTGCGCCTTGGTCACGAGCGTTACGGTATGCGCCCGGCTCGTCTCAAGCGCCGCAATCAATCCAGCAATTCCGCTGCCCACAACGATGACGTGCTTCATCGCGCACCTCCCGCGGCGTTTGCCGGCTTCAGGCTCAGCATGCGTTCAAGCGCCACCCGCGCCGGTGCCGCCGTCGCCTCATCCACTGTAATCCGGTTCAGCACCTCACCCCGCTCCAAAGCCTCGAGTACCCACGCCAGATACCCCGGATGAATCCGATACATCGTCGAACACGGGCAGATCACCGGATCCAGGCAGAAGATCGTGTGCTCCGGATGCTCGTTCGCCAACCGCTGCACCATATTGATCTCCGTACCAACCGCGAACACGCCGCCCGCCGCCGCCGCCTCGATCGCCTTCTTGATGTAGTCCGTCGACCCGGCCTCGTCCGCCGCGTCCACCACCTCCATCGGGCACTCCGGATGCACGATCACGCGCACCCCCGGATACTCCTTGCGCGCCTTCGCAATCTGCTCCACCGTAAACCGCTTGTGCACTGAGCAGAACCCATGCCACAGCAGCACCCGCGCATCCTTCAGCGTCTCGGCTGAGCTCCCGCCCAGCGGCTTGCGTGGATCCCACACCGGCATCTGCGCCATCGGTACGCCCATCGCCTTCGCCGTGTTCCGTCCCAGATGCTGGTCCGGAAAGAACAGCACCCGCTGCCCGCGCTCAAACGCCCACGTCAGCACTGCCTTTGCGTTCGACGACGTGCACACAATCCCGCCATGCCGCCCGCAAAACCCCTTCAGCGCCGCCGACGAGTTCATATACGTCACCGGAACCACCGGCATCCGCCCGCTCGCATCCGGCTCCGTGCCGAAGATCTCCTCCAGCTGCTCCCAGCACTCCTCGACCGAGTCCAGGTCGGCCATATCCGCCATCGAGCAGCCCGCCGCCAGATTCGGCAGAATCACCGACTGGTGCGGCCCGGAGAGCATGTCCGCCGTCTCCGCCATAAAGTGCACGCCGCAGAAGACGATCGCCTCCGCCGCCGTCCGCGTCTTCGCCGCCTGCGCAAGTTGAAATGAATCCCCTACAAAATCCGCGTACTGCACCACCTCGTCACGCTGGTAGAAATGCCCCAGAATTACCACGCGCGCGCCCAGAGTATGCCGCGCGGCGCGGATCCGAAGATCCAGCTCCGCCGGCGTCGCCTTCCTGTACTCCTCAGGCAGACCGCCCTGCCGCGGCGCGTTCGCCGGAATCGCGTCCAGCACCGAAGCGCCAGGACCATAGCTCGGCGGCAGCGCGTCAAACACCCACGGCCCCTCCGCCAAACCCACGTCACAGGTGGTCAACGCCGGCGCCGCAGGTAGCGTTCCCGCGCCTGCAAGCTGCTGTATATGAACGAGTTGAATTGTGCTATCGACCGATGCCAAGGCTCTCTCCTGCTGAGGCGTCAGACTTCGCTGTCATGCCCTGACCCTCATCGCAATCTCCCGTGCCGTCTGCCGCGGTCAATTGTCCTGCTTAAAGTATGAGGGATAAGCCAAAAAGTCGCAGCATTCGCCACGCCGCCTCCATCCCTGGCAAAAAAACCGCCACGGACTGGAACCACAATCCCCTCTTTTCCGTTGCCCCCCTCCTTTGGTTGTCACTGCTATAGGGAATCCGCGTTCCTGCCCCCGCCAGTCCTACCCAACTCATCCCGCTCCGCCACATACGCCCGCCAGATCCCCTCAGCCACACTCTCCCCCTCCACTGCCGCCCCGCTCGTCGCTGCGGCAATCGCCTCGAGCGCCGCCTTCGGGCTCCGGTCCGCGTACAGCAGCCCATTTGCCTCCTGGTATGTATCCGTCAGCTGCGTGTAGCAGAAGCCCGCCAGCGCCGGCAGGTTCCGCACCACGCTCAGCAGCGCCCGGTAGCGCTCCAGCAGCTGCTCCGCCGTCTGTGAGCGCGAGTACCCCCACGTCGCCTGCTCCTTGCTCAGCGCGATGCCGCCAAACTCCGTCAGCACAATCGGGTGCGCCTGCTGCCCGTCGCCCCTGCCCAGCAGTAGCAGCCTCCCGCCCGGCCGCTCTCGCCGCAGCAGCTTGGCCTCAATGCCATCAATCCCGTACCGCTGCCCGATCCGCTCTGGCTCGTCATCGTAGTCATGGATGCCCAGCAGGTCAGTCGCTACGCTCTCCCATCCATCGTTGCCCACCACCGGCCGGCTCGGGTCCAGCGTCTTTGTCAGGTGGTAGAGCGCCTGCACATAGTGCCGCTGCGCCTGGCTCTCCGGCAAGTTCGGCACACCCCAGCTCTCGTTGAACGGCACCCACGCCACAATGCAGGGATGGCTGCGATCCCGGTGCAGCACCTCCTGCCACTCCCGCGTCAGCCGCTGAATCGACCGTATCGTGTAGCGATACGCGCTCGGCATCTCCTCCCACACCAGCAGACCCAGCCGGTCCGCCCAGTAGAGGTACCGCGCGCTCTCGATCTTCTGGTGCTTGCGCACGCCATTGAATCCAAGCCGCTTGGTCAGCAGAATATCCGCCGCCAGCGCATCGTCGTCTGGAGCCGTCAGTCCTGTCTTCGGCCAATACCCCTGGTCCAACACCAGCCGCAGCGGAAACGGCCGCCCGTTCAGCACAAATCGGTCGCCCTGTACCGCTACATCGCGCAGCGCCGTGTAGCTCTCCACCCGGTCCAGCAGCGTGCCCGCTTCGTCGCGCAGCTCCATAACCACGTCAATCAGCGTCGGCGAGGCCGGCGACCATAACAGCGTGTTGCGAAAATCATCGATCCCCGGATCCGATAGCGCAATCTGCCGGTGCACCTCATCCGCAATCACTTGGTACGTGTCGTTCGCCAGCAGCTGCCCGCCCGCTTGCAGCCTCACGTTCAGCTGTAAGCTTCCGCTAGTCGCCCGGTCATGCCGCTGCTCGATATGCGCCTCGATGCCAATCTCCCACCGCTCCAGGCTCGCCGTCCATTGCACCGACCGGATATGCGTGCACGGCACCCTCTCCAGCCACACCGTCTGCCAGATCCCCGTCGTCCGCGGATACCAGATCGAGTGCGGCTCGAGCAGCCAGTCCTGCTTGCCGCGCGGCTTCGCCAGGTCTGCCGCGTTATCCTCCGCACGCACCACCAGTTCCTGCACCGCGCCCTCAATCAGCGCATGCGTGATGTCCATATGAAACGGCGTATACCCGCCATAGTGTGAGCCCACGTGCGTCCCGTTCACCCATACCGTCGTGGCAAAGTCCACCGCCTCAAAGTGCAGCAGCAACCGATCGTCGGACTCGGCACCGGAGCCGCCCGTCAGCGGTGTCTGCTCCCATGTGCGTCGATACCACACCGAACTGTAGAACCCTGTATCGTCAACTCCGCTCGCCTCCGTCTCCGGGCTGAACGGAACCTCGATCGTGCACTCCCAAGTCACCTGCGTCGGGTGCTCGCAGACCGCCTCACGCCCCTTTGAAAACTGCCACGTCCCGTTCAGCGATCGCCACTGCTTACGCCGCATCTGCGGTCGCGGATACGCGTCCATACGCGGCAGCGTGGATCCCGGTTTCGATGCGGTCATTAGCAGGCCCTCTCCTCGCAATCAAGCACTGCCCCTATCGTAGCGGCTGCATGCCTCTACTGCGCAGCACCCTCAAAGCTGACTCTGTAGACGGCCGCGTACTTGCCCGGCTCCGCCGTCGGACCTTCCAGGTGCAAACCCGCCGCATCCTGCAGGAACCCGACCTTCGCCTCCGATCCCAGCAGCGTAACCCCACTCACGCGTCGCATTCCGGTCACTCCGTTCCCCAGCGCATAGATCACTGCCTTTCCGTCCGCCGGCCGAGCCATCTCAATCGCATACAGCACGCCCGCCTTCGTCGTAAACCGGAAGTCTTGCGCCGTGTACGGTACCGTATCCGTGTCATGAAACGACCCCGCCTGCACCTGAGTTGGCCCTTCGCCAAAGCTCGTCCACGGCCGCGTTCCGTAGATCGCCTCCCCATTCACCTTCAGCCAGCCGCCGACATCCAGCAGCACCTGCTGCACCCCCTGCGGAATCGTGCCGTCCGCCCGCGGCCCAATGTTCATCAACAGATTCCCGTTTTTGCTCACTACGTCCGCCAGCTGCTGCACAATAAACGCCGGCGTCTTATACGTCTCGTTCTCGATGTACCCCCAAGACTTGTTCCCCACGGAGGTATCCGTCTGCCAGGTTATCGGCAGGATCCCCGGAGCCTGCCCGCGTTCGATGTCCAGCACGCCCGACCCTTTCTCCATGTCCATCAGCTTGTAGTTGATAATCCCGACCGGCCCGCGCTTCGAGCTCTCGTTGTAGTAGTACGCCGCAAACTGCGCCAGGTATGGCCGCACACTCGGCTGCCCGATCCACCAGTCGAAGAAGATCAGCTCCGGCTGGTACTTCCGCACAATCTCCGCATTCCGCGCTACCCAGTCCTCCGCATAGGCCTGACTCACATACGTCCCGTCGTCTGCCAGGCTGTCCGGTGCGCCCCGCTGCTCCAGGTGCGCCGGCCCATAAAACGCCGCATACTTCGGGTCGTTCACGTCCGAGTTCTGCTTTCGCCCGCCATCTAGAAACCAGTCATGCTCGATCCGGTGCGACGACGCCCCAAGATGCAGCCCCTCCGCCCGTACCGCCTTCGCCAGATCGCCCGCAACATCCCGATGCGGTCCCATCTTCTTCGCCGTCCAGTCCGAAAGATCGCTGTCGTACATGGCAAACCCGTCATGGTGCTCGAACACCGGCACGATATACCGCGCGCCAGAGTCCTTGAACAGCCGCGCCCACGCCGCCGGATCAAACTTCTCCGCCTTGAACATCGGCACGAAGTCTTTGTAACCAAACTTGGTCACTGGCCCGTACGTCGCAACATGGTGCTTGTTCATCTGCGATCCTTCGAGGTACATCTCCCGTGGGTACCACTCGCTCCCGAACGCCGGCACCGAGTACACGCCCCAGTGAATGAAGATCCCGAACTTCGCGTCCTTGTACCACTCCGGCGTTTCATAGCCCGCCAGCGACTCCCAATCCGGCCGAAACGGCCCCGCGGACGAAACCTTCCGCACATCGGCCAAAATCTCCTTGCGCTTCGCGTCATACTTTGCGCTCGCGCTCCGCCAGGCCTCATCGATCGCCACCGGCGACTGCGTGTCACTACGCCGCTCCGCGGCCGCTCCCTGGGCCCCTGCGGAGACCGTAAACCAACCTGCGAGCAGGAATGCCACGGCCGCAGCTGCCAGACTGTCTCTGCGCCGTACGTAAAGCTTATCTCGTCGCATCACTCACTCCGTCTCCTTAGCTGTCATTCCAACCCATGAGCTTGCCGACGGCGACGTACCTGCCATTGCCTTTCTTGGTTGTCATTCTGAGCGCAGCGAAGAACCTCCGTATTTCGCCTTGAGTCGCGGACACCAAGTGTAGACGAACGGAGACGTTTTTCTGTCGTCGAAGCCCACGGCAATCGTCTCTGCGCGCTTGACTACACCGGTCCGGACCTGCCCTGTACAGTCAATCCCCGGAAGCAATCGCGCGCGCAAGCAGACGGATCGGCTCCCACAGGCGTGCTACCGTGGCTGAGCTTGCACCAGGAGCAACCAGCGTCTCGGCCGCACTCTCACCTATCGCCGCCTATAGGAGCCCCTATGTTCACCCGCATCGCTACTCTCCTCCCGCTCGCCCTCGCGGCTACAGTCTCCTTAGCCCAGGCCGCGACGCACTACCAGCCCACCCTCGAGTCTCTCGACACCCATCCTCTCCCGGCCTGGTACGCCGACGCCAAGCTCGGCATCTTCGTCCATTGGGGTCTCTATTCCGTCCCCGGCTGGGCCCCGCTCCAGCACCCCGGCCATGACTTCACCAACGAGGATTACATCGTCAACAATCCCTACGCCGAGTGGTACCTGAACGTCATGCGCATCCCCGGCTCGCCCACCCAGGCCTACCAGCAGCAGCACTTCAACGGCGCCAACTACTACGACTTCACCGCCACCTTCGACGAGCAGTCCGCCAAGTGGTCGCCCGACGCCTGGGCCAAGACCTTCCACGACGCCGGCGCCCGCTACGTCGTTCTCACCACCAAGCATCACGACGGCTTCGCCCTCTGGCCCACGCAGGTCGTCAACCCTAACCAGAAACATCTCAGCGCCAAACGCGACATCGTCGGCGATCTCACTGCCAGCGTCCAGCGAGCCGGCCTGAAGATGGGCCTCTACTACTCCGGTGGCTACGACTGGACCTTCAATCGCGGCCCCATTGAGGTCTCCGCGGACTACGAGGCGGTCAAACCGCAGACCCACGCCTACGGCCTCTACGCCGACGCCCAGATCAAGGAGCTCATCGCCCGCTATCACCCCGCCATTCTTTGGAACGACATCGACTGGCCGAAGTCCGGCAACGCCCTGCAGGTCATGGCCGATTACTACAACGCCGTCCCCGATGGCGTCATCGACGATCGCTTCGGCATCAAGCACGCCGACTTCACCTCGCCCGAGTACGCCAAACTCGACCACATCAGCGAGAAGAAGTGGGAGGAGTGCCGCGGCCTCGGCAGATCCTTCGGCTACAACCGCGCCGAAGGCGAAGCCGAAACCATTGCCCCAGCCGAGCTCATCACGCTGCTCGTCGATATCGTCAGCAAAAACGGCAACCTCCTGCTTGATGTCGGCCCTGAAGCCGACGGCACCATTCCCGCCGTTCAGGTGAATCGACTCAACAAGCTCGGTGCATGGCTCAAACAGAACGGCGACGCTATCTATGGCACGGCTCCCTGGACCCGCGCCGATGGCAAGACGGCCGACGGCATCGATCTTCGCTTCACCCGCAAGGGCTCAAAGCTCTATGCCATCCTGCTCGCCAAACCTGCCGGCCGCAGCGTCACCCTCGTCGACGTAGCCGCCCGCCCCGGCGCACCAGTTCGTCTCCTCGGCAGTAACGCCAAACTCCATGGCTCCGCCGTCGGCAAAGATCTTAAGGTCGATCTTCCAACATCGCTCCCCGGCAGCTACGCCTTCGTCCTCGAACTTGAATCCACCTCCTGATCGTCCGACCACCTAACCTAATCCTCAAGTCGAAGCCTCGCCGACTTCCACTCGATGCCGACGAGATCGCCTCTCTATGCATCTCATCACTATCACGTTCTTGTTTTCGTCTTTCCTCCGCGTACCTTGCGACCTCCGCGGTTCTGTCCTTCTTTTATCTTTCCACCGCCAGGAGGCCCCGTGCCCGAAATCGCCGCAGAGCCGAGTCAAACCGCTGACCGCCGCACTCCTCCCACCGACCCCATTACCGCTGCTCAGCATTTTGCTGACGAGCTATCTTCCCGCCCTCCCACCATCGCCGCGCCGGTCGCCGAGCTCCAGCAACTTGGCCGTCTGGGCCTCCTCACAGCCCCGCTTCCCCGCGCAAACGGCGGCTTGGGCCTCGGCACTGAACCCGGCAACCACCTCACCCTCCTCCGCGTCCTCGCCCTCATCGGGGGCGCCAATCTCGCCCTTGGCCGCCTCTACGAGGGCCACGTCAACGCCCTCATCCTCATCGCCGCCTTCGGCTCCACCGCGCAACTAGATCGCGCCGCAGAGGACGCACACGCCGGCCTCGTCTTTGGCGTCTGGAACACCGGCAGCACCGAGCTCCTCCGGCTCAGCCCGCAAGGCGCCCGCTTCCGCTTTACCGGAAACAAGACCTTCGCCACCGGAGCCGCCTTCGTCCAGCGGCCCATCATCACCGCAGAGCTCACCAACGCCGGCTGGCAGATGACCATGCCCCGCATGGAAACGCCCTCCGTCGCGAACGCCATTGTCCTCGATCGCGACTCCTGGCATCCCCTCGGCATGGAGACCTCCGAAAGCTTTGGCATCGATCTCACCGGCGCTCTCATTGACCATGACGACCTCCTTGGCGCTCCCGGCGACTTCTATCGCGACCCGCTCTTTCGCGGTGGCGCCATCCGGTTTGCCGCCGTCCAGGCCGGAGCTATCCTCCGCCTCCACCATCTGTTCGTCGAATGGTTACAATCCCGCAATCGAACCGACGATCCCTACCAGATCGCACGCCTCGGCGAGATAACCCTCGGCGCGCAAGAGGCCACACTCTGGATCGAACGTGCCGCCAACTTCGCCGAGTCCGGCCTCTCGCTTACAGCCGACAAGCTCGCAACCGAGCGCATGGTCGCCTGCGCCAACATGACCCGTCTCGCCATCGAGCGCATCGCCACCCCGCTCATGCAGCGCATCATCGCCGGCATCGGCGCTCACGGCCTGCTGCAGCCGCACCCCTTCGAGCGCATCCTTCGCAACCTCACCATGTACCTTCGCCAGCCCGCCCCCGACCAGACCCTCGCCGACGTCGGCCGCGCCTCCATCCGCAACAGCCATCTCCGCTCTACCAGCACCGAGAGCGACCTCTGGAGCCACACCGGCTCTAGTGGCTCCCTCCCACCCTCCTACTTCGACGACGTCTACGCCGCCTCACCCGACCCGTGGAACTTCGAGACCAGCGACTACGAGGCCCGCAAGTATCAGGACACCCTCGCCCATCTCCCGCGGCCCCGCTATCGCAACGTCCTTGAGATTGGCTGCTCCATCGGCGTCCTCACCCGCCAGCTCGCCGGCCGCTGCGATGCCCTTCTCAGCATTGATGTCTCCGAGCGTGCCCTCGAGATCGCACGCACCCGCTGCGCCGATCTTTCCCACGTCCACTTTTCCCAAATGCATATCCCCAAAGAGATGCCCGACGGCTGCTTCGATCTCATCGTCCTCTCCGAGGTCGGCTACTACTGGCAGCGCGAAGATCTCGAGCGCACCGCCAGCCTCCTCGCGGCACGCCAGCCAGCTGGCGGCCAGCTCCTCCTCGTCCACTACACACCCGTCGTTCCCGACTACCCACTCACCGGCGATCAGGTGCACGCGATCCTGCTCGCGCGCGCCGAGTGGCGTTTCCTTGACCGCACTCGCACCGATCACTACCGCCTCGATCTTCTCGAGCGCTGTTACTAAACAAGCCGGCTACTTGGTTGTCACCCCACAGGAATCTGCTGTTACCTCAACGTGTGGCGTCGCCGGCGCATCCGCGGTGTCCAAGCGCCTCGCCCGTTCCTTCGCAATCATCACCGCAATTGACTCATTCACCTCTCTCACGCGTCCCTCGCGCTCTCCTCGAAACGACTCTCCGATCAGCCGGTCGCAGTCCACAGCAGCCAGAAATTCCCCCAGCCCTCCGGATTGGATTCGTTCCCCAAGCATCCTCGTCCGCCACTCCGTGGAGTACTTGAAGACATATGTAACATCGCCGGTAGCATAAAATGTTCGCAGCTGTCGCAGCGTTCGAAATCGGTGCCGCAACCACTCCGCCGAAAGCACCCGGTGCTCCATACCTTCCTCGTGCATCCGTTGCCAGCAGCGCAGCTGCCCTGCCAGCCCCGTCGCAATCCGTCCATCCAGCCGCGCCGACGTGTACACCACCACCGCCGGCTCATGCCGCAGCCGCGCATCGACTCGCCGCAATCGATCCACAAACGCCACGTCCTCCAGCTCCGCCAGCGCCGGCATGCCACCGGCGCGCGCATACATCTCCGGTGTACACCCAAACGACGCCCCGAAGTGCTCCAGGTGCCTCGGCCACGCATCCCCAATCTGCGGATCGAAAAGATCCTCCATCTCTGCCACAAGATACTGATACTCCCGATCGCTCCGGTACGCCTTCCGCACCGCATACGGAAGTGACTCGTAATCATTACAATTCAACCGGATCTCTCCGCCCACCGCATCCGCGCCTCTGTCCATCGCAGAAAGATTCTGCGCGATCCAGTCCGGAGTCGCATAGCTATCAGAGTCCGTCGAAAGAATCGCGCATGTCTCCAGACATGCTGCCAAGCGCGCCCACGCTGTATCCATCAGTAGCCGCCGCACTGTGCCGATGTGCGCCGTCTCTTGCGGCAGCTCCCGCTCGCAGCAGAAGAGCCGCACCTCTGGATGCATCCGCTGCCACGCCTGCGCCACCGCCGCCGACCCATCCGTACAGTTGTTCAGCAATAATAAAATCTCAAAGCTCGACCTCGCCAGCGGCCTTCCCGCGAGATCCACCTGCGCAGCCAACGCATCGAGCGTCGCCGCCAGCGAGGCTTCTTCGTTCCGTACAGGCAACGCCACCACCGCTCTGCATCGTGGATCCGCTGCGCCCCCTACCAGAACCTCCTCCGGCACAAATCTCATCGCGGCCCACCGCCTGACTTCAAGTCCGACGCACACCACGCCGCGTTTCCCCAGAGCCGCTCCCGCCCCCCATACCGCACGCAGAACTCCGCTATCTGATCGGCTACGTCATCCACGATCTGTGAGTCATAGCACAGCGCCAACCGCCGTTTCCGTGCCACTGCCGTCTCATCGGTGTCTTCACTGGTAACAAATATGGGCTGCAGCTGCTCGCCTACCGCGGCCGCCATTGCTTCTATCGTCTCCACAGTCCCGATCCGCGCCGCATACGGCAGATCCTCGTAGAACGCCATCGGCATCTCCGCCGGCTGCTCAGAGGTCAGCATCGCCTCACGTACGGTCCTGTGGTCCACATGCGATCCCATCGCCAACGGAAGGACCAGCGCATCTCCACCCAGTGCCGCGACCGCCTTCGGCACCTTCATCATCGCTTTGTCCTCAGGATTCACCCGCAGCGCGCAAATTTGCTCCAGCCCCACATGCAAACGCAGCGGCGCATCCTTCATGTTCAGATCGGTCATCCTTAGCGTGCGGGTGCCGTACATTTTCTGCCAGCTCTGGTCCTCCCGCAGCCGCAGCGCTGTCACACGCAGCAATCGATCGTTTGAGTGAATAAACTCGAACTCCGCATGAGGGGCGTAGTCGCTCCGCGTAAAGCAGTTCACAACGTCCACGGTATGGCCCGCATCCAGCCACGTACCGATACTTAGCCCCAGCGAAAAAGCCGCGTCATCCCGATGCGGTGACAGCACAACAATCTTCAAGCTGTATATCTCCAGAGGGCCCGCGATTCTTCTATCTGCATCGCGTAGCCCAGCTACATTGGAGTGCTGCATCGCGCGCAAGGTGGTATGTAGCTATAAACCAAACCTGCACGCTCTCTATAACTAAAGCCCTTTACGTTCCGTCTTGATGCCGTGCATCTTCTCCAGGCACGTCGCGGTCAGCGCGGTCCACCCTGTCTGATGGCTCGCTCCGACACCTCGCCCCGTGTCGCCGTCAAAGTACTCGCTAAAGAGCACCAGATCGCGCCAGTGCGGATCATCGGCATAGCGCTGCTCGTCTCCATGTGCCGGCCGGCATCCTTTCCCGTCGCGTAAAAACAAGCCGACCAGTCTCCGCGCAATCTCCTCGGCCGCCTCCTGTAGCGTCATCATCGTTCCGCTACCCGTCGGACACTCCACCTTCAGATCTTTGCCATAAACCGCGTTGTAGCGCTCAAGCGCATTGAGCAGCAGGATGTTCATCGGAAACCATACCGGCCCGCGCCAGTTGCTGTTGCCGCCAAACATGCCGCTGTCACCCTCCGCCGGGACATACTTCACCGTCATTGATTTGCCCGCCAGATCGACCTGGTAGGGCTGCTCGTGGTGAACCCGGGAAAGCGCGCGTACTCCATGACCGGAGAGAAACTCGGTCTCATTGAGCACCCGCCGCAGAATTCGCAGAAGCCTCTCCTTCGGCACCAGCGCCACAAAGTGCGATCCCGCATACTCCGGGTCCGTCGTCTCCACCTTCGTGACATACCGCGCCAGATCCGGCTTATTTGCAAGAAACCATTTCAGCCGCTTCATAAAACCCGGCAGCTTCTCGATCTCATCTTTATGCAGAAGACCCACGGCAAAGATCGGCACAACTCCCACAATGGAGTGCACGTTCAAAGACTTGGACGAGCCGCCCTCGAAGATCAGCTGGTCAAAGTAAAAGCCGTCCTCTTCATCCCACAACCCGCTGCCGCCAAGGTTGTTAATGGCATCGATAATCGCAACGAAGTGCTCGAAGAACTTGCTGGCAACATCCTCATACGCCGGCCTTGTCTGCGCCAGTTCGATCGCGATCGTCAGCATCGCCGAGCAGTACAGCCCCATCCATGCCGTCCCATCTGCCTGGTTCAGCTGCGTGCCGTTGGGCAGCCGCATGGATCGATCAAAGACGCCGATGTTGTCGAGGCCGAGAAATCCACCGCCGAAGAGGTTATGGCCCTTCTCGTCGTTGCGATTCACCCACCACGTAAAGTTCAGCAGCAGCTTCTGGAAGGCGCGCTCCAGAAAATCGACATCCTTTACGCCGCCGTCCCGCTTCGCGGACATCTCGTACACGTGCAGCACTGCCCATGCATGCACTGGCGGATTCACATCGCCGAACGCAAACTCATATGCCGGCATCTGCCCGTTCGGATGCATGTACCACTCACGCAGCAGCAGCAGCATCTGGTCTTTCGCATACCGTGGATCCACCTCGGCCATCGGAATCATGTGGAATGCCGTGTCCCACGCGGCAAACCACGGATACTCCCACTTGTCCGGCATGGACAGCACATCGCGGCAGAAGAGATGTCGCCACTCTTTATTCTCTGTCGTCTTACGCGACTCCGGTGGCGGCGGCTGTGCCGGATCGCCCTCTAGCCAGCGCTCAGAGATGTAGTAGTAAAACTGCTTTGTCCAGAGCAGCCCCGCATACGCCTGTCGAGACACATTCCGCTCGTCTTCGTTGAGAACCTTTGGAATCCGCTCTGCGTAGAACGCATCTGCCTCTCGCTTTCGCAGCTCAAAGCATTGATCAAACATAGAAGCGTCGATCGCCTGCGGGCTCTCCTCGTCGACTCGCACCAGGCGAAGCCGGAGAACCACGGTCTGCCCCGGCTCCATGTCCAGGCGATAGACATAGGCGCTCTTCGTACCCACCTGCTCCGGATTGATCGCTTCCTTGTCTCCATGCAGCAGGTAGCGATCAAATCCATCCTTGCTGTAACGTGTGTCGCCCCGGTAGTTCGGATCGAGACGATGAATGTTCGTATCGTTTTCGGTGAAGAGAACTTCATCAGGCCTCAAGCCATCCTCCTCAACCGTCGCAAAACGAAACTGCCCAAGCGTCTTATGGCTCGCCAGTACGCCCGTCTCATCCAGCCACATCCCCGGCCGCGTCTGCTCGCCGTCCTCCAGGTTCCGCCACGACCAGTTATTCCGCAGCGTCAGCGTCGGCGCCACGGTCAGGCTCGCCGCCTCCGGCCCGCGATTTGAAAGTGTCAACCGAATGAGCGTGTCTTCAGGGGAGCTCTTCGCATACTCCACCTGCACATCGAAGTATCGCTCTTCGTCGAAGATATGCGTATCCAGCAGCTCATACTCCGGCTCGTCATAGCCTCGCTCACGGTTCACACGAACCAGATCGTCGTACGGAAATGCCCGCTGCGGATACTTGTAAAGGGCCTTTGCATAGCTGTGCGTCGGCGTCGCATCCAGGTAGTAGTACTGCTCCTTTACATCCTCGCCATGGTTGCCTTCGGTGTTCCCCAACCCGAACAGCCGCTCCTTTAGAATCGCATCGTTACCGTTCCACAACGACGTCGAAAAGCACAGTCGGCACTCGCGATCGGTCCATCCCAGCAGTCCATCTTCGCCCCACCGATACGCCCTGTATCGCGCCATGTCATGTGTGAAGTTCCACGCATTGCCGTCCGCGGAGTAGTCCTCGCGCACCGTGCCCCACTGCCGCTCCGGCAGATACGTCCCCCAGCGCTGCCAGTTCTCCTCCCGAGCCTCCGACTTCGCCAGCCGCTCGTCCTCTACAGTTAGAATGCGCGCGGCCTTACTCTGCCCGTCGCCCTCTGCACCCCCACCCGGCGATCTTCTCTTAGCACCACCCCCGGCGCCTGATTTCGTGCCACTGCTCTTGGAGCTTTCTTTTGGCGTACCCTGACCGTTCATGCAACGTTAGATGCTCGGCAGCATAAATCTTTCATCAAAGTTGGCGCGTTCTCAGCTCGCGGAAATCCCCTTGCGAGACGTCAGCAAGAACGCGTGTTTCCTCGACTAAACCGGGCAAGAGAGACCTCTACCAGCGCAAAAACACACCTGTTGTGCAGCCTATCGGCTTAGGCGTATCGCAAATTGCACCACGCGCTGCTCTGTCGTGGTGCTTGTGATGCTGCCAAACGCCGCCGCGCCAAACGTTCCATTCGGCTGCGCAAACGCCGGCGTATTCGTCACATTGAAGACCTCTCCGCGAAACTCTGCGTCCGTCTTCTCCGTAAAACGCGTGTGCTTCACAAGCGCCAGATCCAGATCCCGGTACGCCGGTCCTCGCACCGGATTGCGCGACGCATTCCCCAGCGTGAACTGCGGAGCCAGCGTAAACGCGCCTGTATTGAAGTACTTGACCGGCGTTCGATCTCCCGGCGCAAGGCCTGTATTCGCCACGACATTCGGCCGCTGCAGCGAAAGCCCGGCAAACGAGTTCGTATTCGTGGCCTGCGTCACCGTCACCGGCATCCCCGACTGCACCAGCCCTATCGCATTGACGGCCCACCCGCCGATGAGCAGATTGGTCACTCCATGCGAAGCAAGCCGATGCCCGCGACCGACCGGAAGGTCATACGTTGCCGCGATTGACGTCACATTTGGCATGTCGCCATTCGACGAATCCCGCTCAAGATAAGGTCGAAACGTATCGGCCGCAATCAAGCTGCTCGAGTTCGGCGACGACAACACAGTGGAAGAAAACACCGAGGAAGCATCATCAATCAGCTTGGAATGCGTGTACGCAAAGAGGAAATAGAGACCGTTTGAAACTCTCTGCTCCACCTTGGCTTCGATCGCGTTGTAGTTCGTCGTTCCGCTATTGTTTCTATAAGTTGCAACATTCTGAAAGCGTGGATACGGCTTCAACAGTTGAGCCGCCGCCACCGTCTTGCCGCCGATCGTACTCGATCCGGGTATCTGGCCGAAGAACGGATTTGCGACAGCACCGGTCAACGAGCCGGGATTGGTCAATCCCTGAGCCAGCTGCGCCGCCGTCAGCTGATTCAGGTTTGAATCGGGAATACCGACATGCACGATGTGCGAGCCAACATACGCCACATCGACCGATAGATTGCTTGTAACCTGCCGCTGCACTGCCAGATTCCATTGCTGCACATAGCCGGATCCGGCAGTACGATTTGCCGTGTAGACACTCTGCCCCAGACCTGCGTTGGGCGTCAGCGCAATCGGAGCGACAGACGGTCCGCTAGAGAGCGTGAACGCCCCGTTTATACTGTCCTGCGTTCTCTGCTGCACGTTCTGAATGAATGGGAACTGCGGCAGCGTGAAGGGCGTTGTGATCCCGGACTGATCGATAAAAACAATGCCAAAGCCGGACCGCACCACGGTCTTTGGGGTAACCAGGTAAGTAAAGCCCACACGCGGAGCGACATTGCCATAATGCAGCTCGCGCGCGCTCTTTGAATTTCCGTTCTGGCCGGCGTAGTCCAACTGCTGCGTTGCAAGATTGAATACCGCGCCTTGATTATTTTTTTCGGTCGAGGGCGAGTGCAGAGTCCAGCGCGCGCCAAGGTTCAGCGTCAGGCGGTCCGAGGCTCGCCAGTCATCCTGCAGAAAATATTCTTGGATGTGATCCCTCGGCCTGATCTTACTTTGCTGCAGATCGATCGAGAACGTATCGACCTGCCCCAGCAGAAAACTCGCAATAGCATTTCCGTTTCCACGCTTATCCGTGGCCGGCACGACCAGACCCTGCTGGTTTGTTCCAGTCGTAGTAAACGCGAAAGAGCCGGTCGGGTTTGGTGGAGAGACCGCATTTAGCTGATAAAAGCGTATGTCCCCACCCGCCTTAATCGTGTGCCGACCACGGGTATACACGACGCTATCCTCCAGCTGCCAGACTGCGGTTTGATACTGCGAGAACGTGCTTGCGGATGGTCCAAGCTGCTGAAACCCTGCAAAGGTAAAGAGCGGCAGGGCATTGTTGAACTCTGCATTCGTAGGAATACCCGGAATGTTGAGCGCCGCGGAGGCGGTAGTACCCAGAGTTGGTCCAGTTATGGTATTTCCCCGACGCGTATAGCCGACACGCACATCGTTGATCAGGTGATCCGTAAAGGTATGCGTCTCTCCGAAGACAGCCTGTTGGCCTAGAACATGCGACAGGCCCACGACGCCCCCTGTACCGATCACCGATCCGGTCACGGCGCCACTTCCATCCGGCAGCGGAGTCACAGGCTGCTCTATATCGCTGAAGTAGGAGTAGCGTCCGAATGCCCGATCCTTTCCCCGCAGCGCACCATCGACGCGAAAATCAAATTGATTCTGATGATCCGCATCGTTCGCAGTCCGCGTGTAGTTGTTTGCAGCCGCGGTCAGATTTGTCGGTATGGGAAAGCGCGCCAATAAAGCCTTGGCGACTGGATCGAGCGGAGTTGTAATGACGTCATTCGCAAACTCCTGACGAACAAACTTGCCCCCGGCCGATGTCGTTGTCGCAGGATTGTAGACATGCGACACGCCGGTAAAGATTCCTTGCCGCTCCGCCAGAGTCGGAAGTGTGGAGATAACTGTACGGCCGATCAGCGCCTTGATTCCCTGGTAATCGCCGAAGAAGAACAGCCGGTCGCGCAACACAGGGCCGCCAAGCGTGCCGCCATAAAGATTACGACGATACTCAGGTTTTGCCCCCGTGCTCGCAAAATAGTTACGGGCATTCAGAGCTTCGTTCCGGAAGAACTCAAACAGGCTGCCATGGAAATTATTAGACCCGGAGCGTGTGGCAACATTGACGACGCCGCCGTTAAAGCGGCCAAACTCCGCCGGCACGTTATCCGCTTCAATCGTGAACTCCTGAATGTCGTCAATGATGGGAAAGAACGCGACCTGGCCGGGCTCCGGCTGCAACGCGGAGATGCCGTCGTATAGGTACTCGTTCGTGCGAGGTCTCCCCCCGTTGATGCGCGGCAGAACCGTTCCCGGCGGCAATGATACGCCCGGTGCAAGCGACGCAAGATTGATAAAGTTGCGGCTGTTGAGCGGAATCGCCACGACGGTTGCTCCCGGAATGTGCGTTTCTATATCGCTCTCTGCCGCCTGCAGAAGCGGCGCATCTGCGTCAACTGAGACCGACTGCTGCTCTGCACCGATCGTTAGAGTCAGATCGACGCTGGCGGTCTGCCCGACGGTCGCAGTCACTCCAGTGCGGCTCAGCCGTTCGAAACCGGAAGCGGTCACTTCCAGACGATAGCTTCCTGGATTTAGCTGGCTGAACCCGTAGTCGCCAGATGCAGAGCTGGTCGTCTGCTGCCGAAAGCTGGTCGAGTCCTCCGTGAGCACGACCGTGGCGCGAGCAACGCCGGCGCCTGAGCCATCAGCTACCCGTCCCTGCACGCCGGCCGCGATCTGCGCCATGGCCGCAGACGTGGCGAAGACAGCGAAGAGCGAGGCGGACAGACTGCGATAGAACGTCATGCAGGTGCTCCTGGCAGCACAGATCTGCGCCACATTAGGCCAAGGCCAAGGAATTCGCGAAAGCTGCATGGGATTTGGGAAGAGGCGTGCTTAAATCAACATCAGTCGCGTTGCTCGAATTTAGATGAATAAAATCGTATGGTCAACCCGAGATGCACTTTGCTTCAACGAAGAACGCTGCTTGGTCCGCCTTGAAACGATCTGCTCTGGATCTCACTCCGGATCATCGTCCAGGCGCTCAATCATGACATCTGTGGATTTGATCAGCGCGGCTGCAGTGTCGCCCTTCTTAAGGCGTAGCTCGCGGACAGCATTCGCCGTAATGATGGCGGTCACGTGCGTCTCGCCGACGGCTAATACGACCTCCGCGAGGAGTCCTTCTATCCGTAAGCTCACCACCTTACCGGCAAGCTGGTTTCTGCCACTCACGCGGCGGTAGCGCTCTCGCGACTGCTTACTCGGTTTCTCGCGGTCCCGTGCCAGAAAAGGTTTGAGCGCGGTCTCCGCAATGCGGTGATGGCCGCCCGGAGTTTTCACCGTCCGGAGCTTACCGTTCAGGATCCACTGCTTGATGGTTGGATAGCTGATTCCGAGCAAGCGTGCGGCTTCTCGTGGCGTGAGCATGGACGTGTTTGCGATGGACATGAAGTACGTGTAGCAGAAAATACGCTCGCAGGCTGCTGTTTAGAGCGGCATCAAGAGCGATTGCAGCAGTGTCGTCGCAGGCTTGTTATACAACTCGTTCCACGAGCCCTGCTGGATGATGCGTCCCGCTTCGATCGCAATGACGTGGTCAGGGCAGAGTCTTTTGAGAACCTCCACCTGGTGATCGACCGCAATCATGCTGAATCCGAGGGTCTGGTTCCAAAACCTGAGATCCTCGATCAGCTCACGAACGAGCTGCCGATCGAGTCCCGAAAAAGGCTCATCAAGAAGAACCAGCTTCGGCCTGCGGGCCAACATGCGGGCGAGCGCGACACGGCGGGCCTGCCCACCGGAGATCGACCTTGCCGGCGCGCTCCACACGGAGTGGAGCTGCAAACGATCGCGAAGTGTACGGATCCAGACAGCGTGCTCGGAGCTGCGTCTCTCCGCAGCAGCAATGCCGAAGAGAACATTCTCATCCACACGCAGATGTGGAAACAGCCCCGGCTCCTGCGTCAGATAACCGATGCGACGTGTGTGCACTGGCAGCGATGGAGGATAGAACATCACCTCGTCGAACACCACATGTCCGCCATCCGGTGGCTCAATACCCGCGATGCAGGCGAGGATCGTGCTCTTGCCCGCGCCGGATGCACCTAAGAGTGCAGTCGAGCAACCCGGCTGCAGCTCCAGTGAGGCATCGATGCGCATCTCGCGCCGCGCCTTGATGATATGGGCTTTAAGCATGGCGTCGGCGCTGCGCGAGCAGATGCATCAACCATGGCAGCGGCAGCGCAATCGCAAGAAAAATAATCAGCAGCGGAAGTACCGCGGGAAGACCGAAGCTTTGCAGATTAATCCACAGCTGGACGGGCATTCCGGAAGGATAATAGGCCGTCACCATCACCGCGCCAAACTCACTGATGGTCCGGATCCAGGTAATGCTAATGGCCACAGCCAGCCCAAGCCGGGCAAGTGGCAAAGTGACGCGCCAGAAGGTCTGCCAGGGTGTAAGGCCAAGTAACGCCGCCTGCTGCTCAAGCGCACGGGGCACGCCGTCGATCGCCGCCACCGCCCCCAGGATGAAGTAACCAATGCCCACATACACCTGCGTGGCGATGTACGCCGTGACACTATTTGTCATGATCACGCCGAAGCGTTGCAGCCAGGCACCCACAGCACCTTGAGGACCGAAGGCGAGTGACAATAGAATTCCTAACGCGAGCGGCGGCAGCAGCACCGGGATGAGCAGAGCTGCCTGCCAGGCGAGTCGCTCGCGGGATCCGCAGCGAACGATGTACAGCGCCATAGGCGTGCCGATCGCAAGAATCAGCACCATGGCCCATCCTGTCAGCACCAGCGAAACACGCACGGCGGCAATGGCCGGTTCGCGTATGTCCTCATTCCATTGCCAGCGCCCAATGGGAACGAAGAAAGCCGTAAGCGGATAGAGGAGAGCCGCAGCAAACAGCAGGGCGCCTGTGCGAGCGAGCCATTGTGGAGGAGAGTTCATATGCGCAGAGCGGAGGCGTCGCCCGGCGGATCGTACGCACCCTGGCGAAGCAGCGTCTGCGCCTCAGTTCCCCTAAGCCAGTGCACAAAAGCAGCGGCGCCCACTGCGTTGCGTGCAGTGCTGAGAGCTGCCGCATAGTAGATCAGCGGCTCTGGAACATACGTCTTTTCGCCAAGCAGCAGATGAATCTCAGGGTTCTTCCCGTGGACCCCTTCCCCGCTTAGATTGATCTCTGCAGGAAGACGGATGTACGGCAGATTGAATGGACCAGGCTGAATTTTGTACGCTGCCGCGGCGTCCAGTTCGCCGCTCTGCATACGCGATTGCAAGCTAGCCTCCATGCTGATCTGCTGCTTGTTCAACGTGGATCCCAGCACCTTGTCCACAAGGTCAGGCTGCCCGTATAGCTTGGCCGCGAGCATCATCGTAAAGATGATGTTGCGGCCCTGGGGATCCGCAGCGGGATCGCTCCTTCCGAAGCGCAGTCCAGGCTCCTGCAGCACCTTCCACCATGGTTCTTTTCCGCGTGCGGCGGCGTCCAGTCTAGCTGCAAAACGGCTTTTGGGGTTGTAGGCGATCACCATCTCGGTTCGGGCGATCGGCTCGGCACTTAAGGCTTTCCCGACTTGGAAAACCGTTCGCATGGGACTGGCTGTGATCGGGAGAAAGACGTCCGGGGTTATGCTTCCACCAGCAATCAATTGTGCAAGTGCGCTGGCGCCTTGACCCCGGCCGCGCACATTCAGCTTCAGGTTGGCAGCGGCTGCCCGCTTCAGCGGTCCTTCCATCAGTGAGCCCATAGAGCCTGCATAGGCCACATCGAGAACAGCAAGCGTCTCGGCAAATAACGGCGAGCTAACGCCTGCTATCGCGCTGGCTGCTACAAGGCAGCCACGCTCCAAAAAAGTTCGCCGGCTATGTTGATGTGAGTCACTACGGCCATGCGAAATCTTCGGTGGAAGAATGCTCATACGCGGATTATAGGGACTCTCTTCGCGAACTGAAGCATCTTCGCCTGTGCACTCGAGCCTGCATCCTCCAACGGAGATTTCGGTTGAGACCTAAGCCAGCGCTCGAGGGATGGCTTCCGCCCATCGGCCTTGCGCTTTGAGAATGAGTTCAATGACCTCGCGCGCTGTGCCGCGCCCTGCCATCCGCTGCGTTACATAGTGGCAGACCGCCTTTAGTTCGGGAACGCCATCCGCCACACACACCCCCAAGCCGGCACGTCGCGCCAGCGGAATATCCGGCAGATCATCTCCCATGTAGGCAATCTCCTCTTCGGTAACACCGGCCTGTTTCATGCAGTCTTCAAAGGCCTCCGTCTTCGTTGCCTGACCGAGACATACGAAGCTTACCTTCAGCTCCTTTGCACGTTGCGCCACCGCGGGCGATCGGCGGCCCGTAATAAAGCCTGTTTGAATACCCATAGTGTGGGCAAGCGAGAGGCCCTGGCCATCCTGCGCATTAAACACCTTCATCTCAGAGACCGCAGAAGCCGCATCGCTATCGGACGACACCGAGGAGATCAGGCATACTCCACCGTCCGTGAGGGTTCCATCAACGTCCATAAGGAAGAGCTTGATCTTGCGTGCGCGTGTCAGGACATCGGGAGAGACAGGCAGATTAACCGAGAGATCCGTCATACAGTGATGCTACCGGATCAATCGTCCGGCTCTGATCTGCGATGCTGAACATTGACTTGCAGAAGTCAGTGGACAGCTTCTACGGTTTCCTGCTGACCGCGACACACCTCACAGGAATCTTTGTGACGCCTGAGATCTGTCTCCAGTTTGAGGATCTTCTCTTGCCTCTGATGGAGGCGGTTGCGGATACCGGCCTCGGTCAAGCCAAGCAGCAGAGCAGGAGAGCCCTCATTGTGCGCCGATTGCAGAAAGCGTTCCAGTTCGATACATGTGCGACATGACATAAACCCTTCCCTCTTCGCCTAAGCATAGGCCACATTCTCTTTCCCTCACAGCTACGGTGAAGACGGACCGCTGCTACTCTGATGTCATGTCGTGGTTTGCGCTCTTTTTTCTTTCCTTATCGGTAGCTGGCCAGGACGTTACGATCCCGACAGGCGCGTCTATCCTGCGTTCGGTTAATGGGCGGGGGGTACAGATCTATCGCTGTACGCGAAAGGCAGATCAGAGTCTTTGGATCTTGGAGGCTCCTGAAGCCATGCTGTTCGAATCGGGTAACACTGCCGTCGGCAGCCACGGCGCAGGTCCTGTGTGGACATGGAAGGACGGCAGTTCGATTTTGGGAACCGTTATGCAGAAGGTGCCTGCGCCGGACGCCGGCAGCATTCCGTGGCTGCTGCTCTCTGCTCAGCCGCGGTCAAATGCTCCTGGCGTGCTCGCCTCCGTTCGCTGGGTTCGCCGCTTTGACACGCAAGGCGGTGTTGCTCCTCAGACTGGATGCGATGCTGGCCACGAGCGCGCTCTGACCCGTGTTCCCTACTCGGCGACCTACACGTTCTACACCGGTGATGCACAGCCCTAGGCAACCATCCAGCCTCATCTCAGTTTCGCGACGGTCCACTGCGAGGCCACGTCCAATCGCGAGCATCCTCTCGATCAATGCCATTCTCGTGCGCATAGTTGATGCTGTCGATGATTTGATCCTGCAGCCATGCCTTCGTATGCGCGGCCGAAGCCCGAAGCATCGGAACCCGATCGATAACATCCATAGCCAGCGTGAAACGATCCACTCCATTTAGGATCGCCAGTTCCAGTGGCGTGTTGATGTTGCCCTTCTCCTTGTAACCATGAACGTGGAAATTTGCGTGATTGGACCGCTTGTACGTCAGCTTATGGATTAGCGACGAATAGGCATGGAAGTTGAAGATGACCGGCTTATCCCTGGTGAACAGACCGTCGAACTCGCGTTCGGTTAGACCATGTGGATGCTCCCGGTCAGACATGAGCCGGAAAAGATCCACGACGTTGATGAACCGTATCTTTACGCTCGCGCACCGCTCACGCAAAATCGCCACTGCCGCGAGCGACTCGGATGTAGGAATATCGCCGGCGCAGGCCATCACCACATCCGGCTCATGGCCCGCATCGTTCGACGCGAAGTCCCAGATTCCGATGCCCTTCGTGCAGTGGCGGATCGCCGTATCCATATCGAGGTACTGCAGATGCAATGCCTTGTCAGCAACTATTACGTTAACGTAGTCCGTGCTGCGCAGGCAGTGATCCGCAACGGACAGCAGGCAGTTCGCATCCGGCGGCAGATAGATGCGCGTAATCTCGGGGCTTTTGTTCGTTACGATGTCGAGAAAGCCCGGATCCTGATGCGTAAAGCCGTTGTGATCCTGCCGCCATACCAGTGAGCTGATTAGGAGATTGATCGATGAGATCGGTGCACGCCAGCGCAGCTCGAGCTTACTCTTCTCAAGCCACTTCGCATGCTGATTGAACATCGAGTCGATGATGTGGACGAAAGCCTCATAGCTGTTCAGCAGGCCATGACGTCCAGTCAGCACGTAGCCCTCAAACCAGCCCTCAAGCGTGTGCTCGCTGAGCATCTCCATCACGCGGCCGCTGGGCGAAAGATAGCCGCCATCGTCGTCCAACGGAAGGCGCTCCTCCATCCAGGTCTTGCCACTCGCCTCATACATCAACTGCAGCTTATTCGAGGCCGTCTCATCCGGGCCGAAGACGCGAAAGCTCTTCATGTTGCGGCGAATCGTATCGCGCAGAAATCCGCCCAGCGTCTCCGTTGAGGAGACCATGACCTGACCCGGTTGATCGAGCTTGATGGCGTAGTCGCGGAAGTCAGGCAGCTCTAATGGTTTGCGCAGTGAGCCGCCGTTCGCATGTGGATTCGCACTGATTCGGCGAGTTCCCACCGGCGGCACTGCCTTAAGCTCCGGAATGAGCGCGCCGGCCTCGTCAAAGAGCTCCTCCGGCTTATAGCTCCGCAGCCATGTCTCCAGATCATGCAGCTGATCCGGTTTCGTTACAGGATCGAGTATCGGAATCTGGTGAGCGCGCCATGAGCCCTCCACCTGATGGCCCGCGACGACCTTTGGCCCAGTCCATCCCTTCGGCGAGCGCAGTACGATCATCGGCCAGTGCGGGCGTGGTGGTATCGCATCGGCCGGAGCGCTCCGCGCCTCCTGCTGAATCCGGCGAATCTCCAGAACGCACTGCTCCATCGTCTCCGCCATCAGTTGATGCATCGTCATGGGGTCATCGCCTTCGACCACAAAGGGCTTCCATCCCAGTCCGTGAAAGAGGCTGCTTAGTTCGTCGGGAGAAATCCGAGCCAGAACCGTAGGATTTGCGATTTTGTAACCATTCAGGTGAAGTATCGGAAGCACTGCGCCGTCATGCACTGGATTCAGGAACTTGTTCGAGTGCCACGATGTCGCGAGGGGTCCGGTCTCGGACTCACCATCACCAACCATGACCGCTACGATCAGCTCCGGATTATCGAATGCCGCGCCAAAGCCATGCGAGAGGCTGTAGCCGAGCTCGCCGCCCTCGTGAATCGATCCCGGCGTTTCGGGCGTGCAATGACTGCCGATTCCGCCGGGAAACGAAAACTGCTTCATAAACTTCTGCAGGCCCGCGAGATCCTGGCTTTTGTCCGGATAAACCTCGGAGTACACGCCTTCAAGATAGCTGTTCGACAACGTTGCCGGCGCTCCATGTCCCGGTCCGGAGATGTACATCAGATCAAGATCGTACTTCTTGATCATGCGATTCAGGTGAACCCACGTAAACGTCTGGCCCGGATCTGATCCCCAGTGACCCAGCAGACGATTCTTGATGTGCTCAGGCTTTAGCGGCTCGCGCAGCAGAGGGTTCGCGCGCAGATACAACATACCCGCACAGAGATAGTTACATGCGCGCCAGTAGGCGTCCGTGAGCCGCAGCTCTTCGGCAGAGAGTGCTGCCGAAGAGGACTGTATCGATTGTGTGCTGATCGCGGAGCTGCTCATTGTAAGGACCTCGTGCTGCCGCAACCGCGGCTGAGTCAATCGTTGGAGTTACCGTCGGTGTTCGCCATGCGTGCGACATGCATGGCAATCATGAGATCTTCCTGCGCTGGAGCGATGAGGATGCGCGTCAGTGATTCAGATGCACTCATTCCTCGCACATCGCGGCCTTTCGCCGCATTGAGTTCCTCATCAACACGAATACCAAGCGAATCGAGCCCGCTGAGGCTCTCGCTCCGTGTCGCCTCATCATGCTCGCCAATGCCGCCGGTGAAGACGATCGCGTCCAGGCCGCCCAGCAACCAGACAAAGCTGCCAATCGTCTTTTTAATACAGCGCGTGAAGACCTTTAGGGCCAGAACCGCTTCCGCACTGCCGTCCTTCGCCGCGTGCCGCACGGTCTGCATGTTGTTCTCAAGTCCCGAGAGCGCAACCATGCCGGAGCTATGATTTAGCAGCTTTACCACAGCCGACACGGCCTCCATACCTACCTCCTTCTGTTGCCGCAGCAGGTACAAAACAAGCCCAGGATCGAGATCGCCCGGCCGCGTTCCCATCACCACGCCGCCATCCGGCGTGAGGCCCATGGACGTATCGATCGAGCAGCCATCTTGCAGTGCCGTCACGCTACATCCGCTGCCAAGATGAGCAATCACCATCCGCTGCGGCATCGGCTCTTCGCATTTTCGCAGCTGATAGACAACCGACTCGCAACTCAAACCGTGAAACCCGTACCGCTGCACACCGATGTCTCGAAAGCTCTTCGGGATCGCGTAGATCGAGGCTTCCTCCGGCATGGTGCGATGAAACTCCGTGTCGAAGCAGGCATAGTGACCCAACTCGGGAAAGCGCTCCATCGATGCGCGAATCACCTCGATCACAGCCGGATCGTGTAGCGGCGCGAAGTCGATGGCCTGTTCAAGCTCGCGGAACACGGCGGGCGTAATACGCTGGTGGCCGCTCAGCCTCGCACCCGGATGAACGACGCGGTAGCCTACCGCATCGAATGCCGGCATGCCGGGCCTAGTCACTAGGTCAAGGACAGCTCGCGCAGCCTCCGCCGGTGTGCCTGCAGTGGGCGCCACATGCTGCTCCATGTCCTGAGCCTCGCCGGTGCGCTCCAGCTTCAACACCGTATGCGCGCCACCAATCCCGCTAAGCTCTCCGTCAAGAAGCGGCTTTGGCTCCCCGCCTGCACCAGCGAAGACCGTCTCATAAACCGAAAACTTCAGCGAAGAAGAGCCACTATTGATGACGAGAATGCGCATCGGGGTTCCTTGACGGTACATCCTGTGAGATGCATCTGTATGAAACGCTGCTTACAAAGACCAATTCTTCAGCAACGACCACCTGTTCGCCGCTAAGGATCTCCTCACACGTTGTGTCAGCAACAGCATCTTAGATCCAATGACCTTTGCAGCGACGGCTCCGTCGAAGACAACCAATGTGCTGACTTTGCGGCTTGATGCAGAGTCTCATACGCACTTCGATCAGCTGCGCCGGCGTCATTTTCCTCCTGAGCGCAACCTCATCGCCGCGCACGTCACCCTCTTTCACACACTGCCGGACGAGCCCTGGATCGACGAGAGGCTTACATCCATCGCCGCTGCGCAGCTTTCTTTTATAGTCGCTGTCACGGGCGTTCGCTCGCTTGGCAAGGGAGTCGCCTACCGGCTTGCCGCAACGGAACTGCACAGCTTGCATGTGGTGCTGACGCATACCTTCGCCGAAGAACTTACGCCACAGGACAGGCAGCGATTTCAGCCGCACGTCGTGGTGCAAAATAAGGTGACGCCGGCCGCGGCTCGCGATCTGCTGACGACCCTTGAAGGTCAGTTTGCGCCATGGAGCGTCCAGGCGGAGGGCCTGGATCTCTGGCACTACCACGGTGGCCCATGGCAGCATGCACGCACCTTTCCCTTCGCGTCGGCCTCTTCTACGAGAGCTCGATAGCGAGTGTTCGCGCTTCGCGAATCAGATCGGGAAGTCCGACGCCGCGCAGTCCGTTGCCCAACAGATGCAGGCCGGCGATGCCAGCTATCTGACGACTCAGCGCAGCGATCCGCTCCAGGTGCCCGACCGAGTACTGCGGCAGGCTGAGCGGCCAGCGACGCACCTCCGCAAACGCGGGCTCGGGCAGCATACCGCCATTCGCCGGCCCTAGAATGCTGTTCAGTTCGCGCAGCGCCAGCTCAGCTAAGTGCGCGTCGGATCGATTAGCCGCAAGCAGTTCACGGGCGGAGTCTGCTCCGAAGAAGGCGCGCAGCAGCTGCCCGCCGGCGGGCACACGCCCGGCGAACTTCTGGTCTACGAATGTGGTTGCCAGCAGCTGCGAACCGGCGGGCTGCCCGTCCCGCGGCGGCGGAACGAGGAAACCGAAGCCCTGCGGCATGTGCAGAGTCGCGCCGGTCCACGCCAGCGCGACCATGATGGCCGAACTGGCCTCGAGCGGCAGCAGATGCGCGAGGCCGCGGTCGATCGGCTTGAGCAACTCTGCCGTCAGAGGCGAGGGTGTCGCAAGGATGATCTCGTCGAAGGTCTCTTCGCGGGTCGCGCCGCGCGGTACGTTGCCCGCGCTGTGCGGCTCGTTGTCCACAGCCTTGTGAGCGCGATGCTGCACCAGCCAGCCGGTGTGCCTCTCCGGGTCTGCACGGCGAAGGCTGACGACCTGCCGGCCCAGGTGAAGAACTCCCGGTGGAAGCTGCGCCGTCAGTCGGTCGGTCAGAGTGCCGAGACCGGGTCGCAGCGAGGTAAAGATCGGCTGTCCCGGCTGGCCAGTGGCGCGACGCTCGGCCTCCCGTTCCTCAAGCGCCGCGATGAGCGATCCGCGCTCGCGCTCCATGGCGACGAACGGCGCCATGACGGCGCGCACACTCAGTGTTCCAACATCACCGCCGAAGACGCCGGAGAGCAGCGGCGCGGCCAACCGGTCCAGCACCTCGCGGCCGAAGTGACGCTCCGTGAAGCTGGCTATCGATTCATCCTCGATCGGCGCGGATCGCTGCAGCTCCGGCCCACGCTCCACCTCATCGTGAAATGCCTGGAGCATCGCCGTCGAGAGCAGCGGAGAGGCCTTCATAGCAGCCAGAGCCGCGCGTGATGTCGGCACCATCATGCGCAGGCCATCCGGCATCGTCTCAAGGCTGCCGTTCAGCAGCAGATGTGTCTTGCGCGTGTCATCCTTCGACGCGATCAGCTCCTGCGCCAAGCCGAGTTCGTTCACCAGATCGCGCGCGGCCGGCTTTTCACTTACCCAGGAGTCAGGCCCCAGTTCGACGATGAAGCCGTCTCGCCGCACCGTCTCGACGATGCCGCCGGTTCGTTCGCTGGCTTCAAAGAGCGTCACGTCGGCGGGTGGGGTGCCCGGCCGCGTCAGCTGCCATGCCGCAGTCAGCCCACTAATGCCCGCGCCGACGATGGCGATGCGCTTCATGGTCCGGTCAGGCGGGAACGGCGGCAGGCTGCGGCTCGGCTACCGGAGCCGCGACGGACGGAGTCTCAGGGTGCGGCGCACCCGGCTGCGGCAGTTCGTCGATGTCGGCGGCGAAGCGGCCTGTCGCCACGTCCACCAGTGCGCGGATCAGCGTTGCCGAGTCGTTCAGGCTCTCGGCGCGCCACAGCTCCATGCCGAGCTCGCGCGCCGTCTCCTTGAAGGCGATGTCGATGTCGTAGAGGATCTCAACGTGGTCGCAGAGGAAGCCGACAGGCTGCAGGACTACGCCTTTGTGGCCCTCGGCGGCGAGCGCCTTCAGGGTGTCCTCGACCGAGGGGCCGATCCACGGCGCGCCGGCGACTCCCTGGCTCTGGAAGGCGAAGAACCAGTCGCGCTCGGTGAGCCCTAGCGGCCTGAGCCGGGCCGCGATGGCAGCGGCGGTGTTCTTGCACTCGACCGGATAGGGATCGGGCTCGATGCGCGCGTCGTAGGCCTGGATGCCGTCTGCCGGCGCGGGCGCGTCCCTGCGTACCGGCGCGTTGGCGGTGCCTGCGAGGATGGTGCGGCACGGAACCGAGTGGGCGGTGAAGAGGATGGGGACGCGGCGCTGCTGGATGGCGCAGGCCTCCGCCCAGACCGGCCACATGCGCTCGGCAAAGGCGAGAGAGAGCAGCGGGTTCGCGGCCCAGCCGGCGACGAACTCTACCTCCATCGCGGGCTCGGTTGCGGTGGCCGCCGCGGCCGCAAGCACGGCGCGGCGGTAGAGGCCGACCGAGGTTCGGGAGTTCTGCGGGGCGAGGCAGATGGCCTTGCAGCGCGTGATGCCGTCGCGGCGCATCTCGGCGACTACGTCCGCGATGAAGGGATGCCAGTTGCGCATGCCGACGTAGACGCGCGGCTGGCGGCCGTCGTTTGGCGCGTAGCGCGGGTAGGAGCCTTCAAGCCGGCTGGCCTGGATGACGGTCCAGCGGGTGAGCGGTGGCGGCTCCTCGCCGGGCGTCTCGGCGAGGCCGATCTCGGCGTAGCGGTGCTGCAGCTCCTCGACCACACTTTCGGGCAGCGCGCGGCCGCTGGTGACGTGCTTGAGGTACTCGGCCATCTCGCCGAGGACATCGGGCGTGCCGTGGGCGAGAAGGAGGATGGCGGTCTGCTGCGCCGCGGCGCCCCTCCCTGGGTGTACTTCCGGTCTAAAGTCTTCCATCGGCATGGCTTGGGTCCTGAGTCTGGGGCGGTGTTGCAGTAAGTTCAAGTCTGTAGCTCTTAGTGGGTCCGAACGAAAAGCAGGTTCCTCGCGTTGCTCGGAATGGAAGAAAGAAAGGCAAGAACGTACTCAGAGCTTCTACACGGATCGTGATGGTTCAGGTCTGACCTGAAGCTGTATCTCCATTTTAGGCTGGCGGGGAGAGTGTCTGCGCCAATCGGTTTCAGCGGGTGAAGTCGCGGACCCAGCGGGCGACGGCGATCACATTTTCGACCGGGGTTCCGGGCACAATGCCGTGGCCGAGGTTGAAGATGTGGCCGGGGCGGCGGGCGGCGGCGCGGAGGATTGCTTCGGTTCGCGTGCGAAGCAGGTCCTGCGAGGCAAAGAGCGCGATGGGATCGAGGTTGCCCTGAACGCCGACGGCGTAGTCCAGGCCGCGCCAGGCCTGATCCAGGTCGACGCGCCAGTCGAGGCCGAGCACGTCGGCTCCGGTGCGGCGCATGGTGGGGAGCAGCGACGCGGTATCGACGCCGAAGTAGATCACCGGAACGCCGAGCGCCTGAACGCGGCGGACCAGCTCGGTCGTAGAGGGAAGGCAGAACTGTGTGTAGTCGGGGATCGAGAGCGAACCGGCCCAGGAGTCGAAGATCTGGATCACATCCGCGCCGGCCTCCACCTGCTGGGCGGCGTAGGCGACCAGGACTGTGAGCAGCTTTTCCTGCAGGAGCGGCCAGGCAGCGGCGTCCGGGTGCCCGGGCTGGGCGCTCGCGTACATGAGCCGCTTGCTCTCGATGTAGTTGCGTGACGACCCGCCTTCGATCATGTACGAGGCTAGCGTGAAGGGCGCGCCGATGAAGCCGATGATGCCCAGTTGATCGCCATCAGCGCGCGGCGGACTGAAGTGCGCGGCTACCCTCTCAATGGCGCGGGCGACGTACGAAAGCTCTTCCGCGCGGTCGGTTACAAGCGCCTGCACCTGGGTGAGCGAGCGGATGGGCTGGTGGACGACCGGGCCCTCGCCGGCCACGAACTCGAAGTCCAGGCCCATGGGAGTGAAGGGGAGCAGCAGATCGGCGAAGATGATGGCCGCATCCACGCCCAGCCGCTCGGCCGCCGTGATGGTGACCTCGGCCGCGATCTCCGGCGTGCGGCAGATGTCGAGCAGGGTATGGTGCTTGCGCACGGCCATGTACTCCGGCATATAGCGCCCGGCCTGGCGGAGGAACCAGACCGGCGTGCGATCCACGGGACGGCGCAGACAGGCGCGGACGAAGCGGCTGCCTTGCGGGGTGATCTCTGCCCCGGGAACGGTCGCGGGCGCTTCGCTGATGGCGTGGTTCACAGGGGCTCTCTCCCTTATGAGCCTAGCACCGCGCTTGCGCCATGGCCCAGAGAGGAGAAGCGGGTCTGCACGGAATGGAAGACGCAGACGATCTTGCGTCCCAGGTCGCTCTGCTCAGGGTTTGTCGATGACGGTGTATGTGCGTCGCTTCGCGCCATCAATGAAGAGTGAATTGGCGGGGTTTCGCTGCACTCAGAATCGCAAAGCAAAGGGCTACATTTTGTAATGGCATGTGAGTGCGTGTACGTCGCTGCGCTCCGTCGTTAAAAGCAAGTGCGGGGATTCTTCGCTGCGCTCAGAATGACAAACATACAACAGAAGCGAAAGCAGGTTCTTCGCTACGCTCAGAATGACAAGGCAAGGGCAAAGGCGAGAAGCAGGTTCTTCGCTGCGCTCAGAATGACAAACAAGAAAAGCAAAGGCGAGAGGACGGGCTAGTGCGTAGTGCTAGCTTCCGCTACCGCGTAGTGCGAGGGCTTCCTTTATGGCTCGAGATGGAAGCTGTACTCCTCGATCACGGGGTTGGTGAGGACCTCGCGGGCGATGCGATCGACCTCCGCTTGCGCCTCGGTTTCGGTCAGGGACGATGCCAGCGTGAGCACGAAGTACTTGCCCTGCCGCACGTCGTCAACGCCTTTGTAGGACATGCGAGCGAGCGCTTCGGCGACCGTCTTTCCCTGCGCATCGAGTACCGTACGTTTCAATGTGACATAGACATGAGCCTTCATCGTGACTGATTATAGAGGCGTGGGCTGGTTCCTACCCGCACCGGGCGTACGGTTTACCTGCCTGTTGACGATAGGGCCGCGGCAGGTTTTCCCTGTTTCAGGTGCATGCCGCGCCGGCGATCGCCAGGCTTACATACCTCAGCAAAGAGAGACGAGACTCCAAAACGATGCCGAACTACCTTGAGCTTCCAATTGGGCCGAAATCGCCCGACGTGATCAATGCTGTGATTGAAATTCCGCTCGAAGGGATCAACAAGTACGAGTACGACAAGGAGCTGGGGGTCTTCCGGCTGGACCGCAACCTGTACTCGCCGGTGCACTACCCGGGCGACTATGGCTTTATCCCAAGCACGCTGGGCGAGGACGGCGACCCGCTGGACGTGCTGGTGCTAGTGGATGCCGGCAGCTTTCCCGGGTGCGTGATGGAGGCGCGGCCAATCGGCGTGCTCGACATGCTCGACCAGGGGTTGGGCGATGAGAAGGTGCTTTGCGTCGGCAAGGGCAACCCGCGGTATCACGATGTGAACGACTACTCGCAGATCTACCCGCACATGCTGAAGGAGATCACGCACTTTTTTGCCATCTATAAAGATCTTGAGGGCAAGCGGGTCGAGGTTAAAGGGTGGCGTGACGCCTCGGTTGCCAAGCAGAAGGTGCGTGAGGCGCAGCAGCGGTATATTGACAGCCTTGCCGGGAAGACTGGCGCGAAGTAGGGTTTGCTAGTGAAGCGCGTCCTAGTGTGCCGCTTCGAAAGCAAGAGCAATACAACGACGAAATACAGAGATCTCTCCGCGGCGACGTGCGATGAAACTGCACGCCTCCGGTCGATATGACGGCTTTACCAGAGGATGGTCTCGGTCTGGAGGTTGGTCTCAGCCTGCTGGCCGCTTCGCTTTGCCCCTGCCCGCAGCCCAGAAGACCGCCGGGCCGGCAAGCGCGACCAGGGCCGCGAAGCCGAGTGCGGGGAGACCCGCCACGCGCTCTCCGCGAGCCGCCCACAGGGCAAACGCCACGAGCGCAACCGGACCTGCCGCGACCAGCCATGCGCCCGGCCAGCCGCCGGGAACGCGAAAGGGCCGTGCCATCCCCGGCTCACGGCGGCGCAGGAGCAGCAGGGCGAGGAACTCCAACAGCAACGCCCCGCCGTAGAGCACGAGATCGATTGAGATCAGCCGCTCAAAGCTGAAGGTCAGCGCCAACGCCCAGGCACCACTGCATACAAGCACGCTGACCCACGGAACGCCGTTTGCCAGACGACGCGCGAACAGCCGCGGCAGCAGGCCGTCTTCCGCCATGGCGAAGGGCACACGCGTGAGCGAGAGCACCAGTGCGTTGAAGGTGCCCAGGCCGTCAAGCGACCCGGCCAGAACGACGGCCAGCGCCAGCACCCCGCCACCCAGCAGACCTGCCGCATCCACCCAGGCGCCGGTCGAGAAGCGCGCAGCCGGTATGCCCACGCGCCACACCGCGATGAGCGGCAGCAGGTAGACGCAGCTCACCAGCGCGGTCGCGGACAGCATCGCGCGCGGGTAGTTGCGCTGGGGATTGTCTACCTCCTGCGCGATGGTCGACGCGTTGTCCCAGCCCATGTAGTTCCACAGCGCGACCAGCAGCGCGGCGGGGAGATCCGGATGCAACGGCGCGGCGGCCGACGCGGCGGAGACAGTGTGGCCCGCGATGCGCCACGCGGCCAGTCCAAGCAGCACGATGAAAGGTGACAGCGAGAGCGCCATGAGGCGCAGCGATCCGCTTCCGACCGATACCGCACCGCGCAGGTTCCACAGACAGGCGATGCCGACGATGGCGAACTTCAGCAGCAGGCCGCGGTGTCCGGCGGTGAGCACGGGGGCCACTCGCGACAGATAGAGCACAAAGGTTGTGGGGTAGATGGCCATGTCAAAGATGCTGGCGGCGAGCGACAGCCAGCCCTCCTGAAAGCCCCAGAACGGACCCATGGCGCGGGCGACCCAGTGATAGAAGCCGCCCTCTTCGGGCATGGCCGTCGCCAGCTCGCCGATCATGAGCGAGACTGGCAGGCTCCAGAAGACCGGCACCAGCAGCAACAGGAGGATGGCGCGGCCGTAGCCCGCTGAGCCGATGATGTCCTCCAGGCCATATGGGCCGCCCGAGACCATGAAGTAAGTCGCCGCGATGAGCGGCAGCAGACGCAGCTTGCCGGGACGTAGCTTCGTTCCAGACCGGCCCACCGTGTGCTGGTTCCCCTCTCGTGCCACGAAAGTCGTCGCAGACATAAATCTACGCGTTCCGGGACAAGCGCGCGGAGGTCCAAGCTATAATCAGCGCAGCCGAAGCAGGACCCGCGTGGAGAGTTGGCCGAGTGGCTGAAGGCGGCGGTTTGCTAAACCGTTATAGGACCAAAAGTTCTATCGGGGGTTCGAATCCCCCACTCTCCGCCATTGCACGATCGGCTGGTGAAGGGACCGAGGCTCGCGGGCGTGGAAGCCGGGATGGCCTTCCTGCCTACGTTCGTGGAGCGCTTCAACGAACGCTTCGCGATTATGCCGGTGAAGCCCGACAACCTTGATCGCACCCTAAACGTACCGGCATCAGATGTCGCGGTTCTACCTTTATCCGTGACTTGATTAACCGCTATCCTCTTTTTTGAGAGCTGATCCGGATCTGTCTTTCATGTGCGCCGACTTACGCCAGCTTCCAGTACACCGAATAGCGATCGCGCGTGATCTTCGCCAGCGGCAGAAACCGTATCTTGCCCGCGCTTGATTCCAGGGTAAATTCGAGCGGTCCCGTCTGGGTCGTCCTATCCGCGCCCAAACGCGCGAGTGTTGGCACCGCCGGGTCAGGCACATTTGCATACTGAAGCTGGTCGCCGGCAGCATATGGGGTAGAGGACGGCAGATCGTTGCGGCCAAGCAAGCCGGCCAGCACAATGGGGCCATACAGCACCGCCTGAAGCGAGGGGTCGTCTCGCATGGGCTCGAGCGACAGCCGCATCGGCAGCTCCGCGGTCACGGTATCCCCTGTGCGCCACATACGATCCAGCTTCACGTACGATCCCGGCTTGCTGCTGCCCGCGCCCTTGCCATTCACCTTGACCGCAAACCCGCTTCCCGCCCATTGCGGATGCCGAAGCAGAAGTGTTGCCCGCACCGGGCGATCGCACGTCACCTGCCAGCGACTCCGCGGCTCCTCCGGAAAGCGGGTTGTCTGCAGCACCCGCATTCGTTTGCTATCCCACACCACCTCAGACGCTACGAACTGATTGATCCACAACACGTCATCCGATTGGAAGTAGAGACTCTCGCCATACTTGGCGTGATTCTCCATGCCCGTGCCAACGCAACACCAGAACGAGTCAAAAGGCTTGCTGAACGTCTTGAAGTGACCCGGCTTCAGCGACATATAGTACGTCATGCCGGGCGAGACGGTGTCCAGTGAGGCAAGCAGGTCGTTCCACAGCACTCGTTCGCCATACGCCGCCAGCACCTCACGCGGCTCGCCGGCAAATAAGCGGTCTGTCAGTTTGAGCATGTTGTAGCTGTTGCAAGTCTCGGCCGTTGCTGGCGAAAGATTCTGCGCCATCTGCCCAATTGGGTAGAAGTGCTCCTTGTCGCTGTCACCACCGATCACGTAGGACCGTCGCTCGGTCACAGTCTTCCAGAAGAACTCGCCACCCCGCTGCGCCGCCTTGTCCCCGCTCACCTCATACTGCCTATACAGTCCCAGCACCGTCGGAATCTGTGTGTTCGCGTGCAGACCGTCTAACCTGTCCTGCTCCCGCGTTAGCGGCTGCAGCACCACGCGATGGTTGAACCGCCGGGAGAGCGTCAGGTAGCGCTCATGCCCCGTAAACCCGTACATATCAGCAAAGATTTCATTGACGCCACCGTGCTCATCCTCCAGCATTCTCTGCATCTCGGCGTCGCTGAGTCGGTCAGTCAGAGCGTAGCTCCAGTCACTGAACCCGGTCAGCACCACCAGCGCCTCCGGATTGCCCGCATACACATACGCATCCCGGAGCCCCGCCATCATTTTGTGCAGCATGTACCACGGCGCATGAATCCCGTTCAGCTGTCCCCTTACAAAATAGATCTTTCCTTTGCCGATCTCTCCGAAGATGCGCTTCGCGTCAGCAACTCCGCCTACATAGCCGTCGCCATTCGCACGCTGGCACTCCGCAAGTTGGCTGACCATGTAGCTCTGTCGCTGATAAAAGGTCGTCTCGCCCGTCGCTCGAGCGTACATGGAACAGGCTGAAAGATAGTGGCCCAGCATCCGTCCTACCCTCTCCTCCCATCCGCCATAGGGTTCTGCCTTTGCCTTCAAACCCGCTGTCGTGCGGTAGTAGTACAGGAAGCGGTCCGGATCGAGCGATACGAGGTACGCTCGATTCCGTTCCATGCAATCGCGAAACGGTCCGTCCTGAAGCCGCACCTTATCCAGCGTCAACAGCTGTGCCACCCGCTGATTGCTTCCCGGCCTCTCAGCATGCGGATTGATCGCTGTGCCCTGTGCCAGACTCGCCATTGAAGGCGAGAAGATCGTCATTCCGGCTGCCACGTTGGCCGACTGGACCAGCAGCTGCCTCCGGGTCAACTCAAGCTTCTCCTTCATGCTCATATACACTCTCCGCACTCCAGTACGCCGAAGGAGCGCGCATGCGCTACCATGCGCAGCAGACCTTATCAACGCTCATATCTGTACACGGCAGACTGGAGTTTGTGAAGCGAAACCTTTTTATGCAGGATCTCTGGCCCGTTTTACGCTTCATCGCCCAAACTATCGCGTGCTTCCCAGATGAAGTCAGCACCTCGCTTCCTCTCGCGAAAAAAGCATTTCGACACCCTCCTGGTCTTCGTCTGTCGGGCGCCCTGCTCATCTCCTCGCTCGTCGCGCTCTGCTCGGCGTCCTCTCGCGCGGTCCTGGCGCAGTCCGCCTCCGCCCTCTCCGCCGCAGTCGAGCAGCTGCACGCCGGACACCCCGAGCAAGCAGTCGCCACGCTTGACACCGCGCTCCGGGCTGATCCGCGCAACCTAAAGGCGGCTACGCTGAAAGGCATTATCCTTGATCAGGAAGCCCGACCGCAGGAAGCGCTTCGCACACTGAACCAGGCGCTCGCTATCGAACCCGACTACATCCCCGCACTCCAGGCTTCGGCGCAGATTCGCTACCGGACCCATGATCCTCAGGTAAACGCAGTGCTGCAACATCTCGTCGATCTTCAGCCTGGCGACAAAACGGCCCATGCGATGCTGGGAAGTCTCGCCGCTCAGCAGCGGAACTGTGCCATCGCCGTTCAGGACTTCCGCCTCGCCGAAGCTGCTTCCTCCTCCGACCCAATCCTGCTCCAGCAAGACGCAGCCTGCCTCGCCGATCAGAAGCTTTATCGCGAGGCCCTCCCGATTCTCGACAAGCTGCTCGTTCTTAAGCCCGACGACACGGAGCGTCGCTACAACCTCGCTCTTGCTCAATTCCTTACCGGCGATCCATCGTCCGCCGCCGCCACTCTGGCACCGCTCTGCACCGCGCAAAGCTGCCCGGCCGACCTGCTCGGTCTGGCCGTCGATACGGCCCAGGCCTCCGGGCAGACCCCATCTGCCATAGCGCTGCTGCAGGGCGCGATCCGTCGCGCGCCTGACGACCGTGAAAACTACCTTCGCTTCGCCTCTGTGGCAAACGATAATGCCTCCTTCCGCGCCGGCATCACCATGCTTGATCTCGGTCTGTCCCGGCTTCCTCGCGCGGCTTCGCTCTACCTCGCGCGTGGCGTTCTTTACAGCCAGTTAGCAGACTACGATCGCGCCATTCGGGACTTTGCTCAGGCGAACAGCCTCGATCCACAGCTTGGCCCGGTAAGTGCGGCCCGCGGGGTGCTCGAGTCGCAGCAGCACCATGACGCCGCCGCCATCGAAACCCTGCGCAGCTCCGTGCGGCTGCATCCCGATGATGCCCTCGCGCCCTTTCTGCTGGCCGAGGCTCTCTCGGAGACGGACTTTAGCCAGAACCGCGCAGAGGCAATCGCCGCCGCAACGCGTGCGATCACCCTCGATCCAACCCTGCTTCCAGCGCGCGATCTGCTTACCGGCCTCTATCTGCAACAGCAGAATCTCCCGTTGGCGCAGCAGCAGGCGGAGCTTGCTCTGCAGCAGGATCCGACCGATCAGCAGGCCGTCTACCACCTCATTCTTGCGCTCCGCCGGACTAATCGCAAAGCCGAAGTACCCGCCCTGGCGAAACGCCTCGCCGAGCTGCGGGAAGCCGATGCAAACTCCCACCCTCGCTACAGTCTCTCTATTCCATCTCCGGAGTAGATCTGCCGGGTCAGCGGCTGGAACTCCACCGTCGCTTACAGCCCGGGGCCTTCTGCCGCTTCCCAAGCTCCGCCAGAGGCATTGCAACTTCATAAAAACATTTTTCTTGACAGATCCTGTCAGCGCCTTCTAAATTCCGTGGGCGTTCCCAACGAGAGCGTGTGTTGCTCCGAACTCATGTTTCAAAACGTTTTTCTGTAGCCTGCGCCTGCAATCGAAGGTCTCGAGGTCTCTGATGGTTCATTCGTTTCGTGCTCTCGTCGTCAGCGTCAGCAGCGCTCTGCTTCTGCTTGCTATGACAGCCTCCGCCCAGTTCGGCGCTAATGTCCAGGGCACCACACAGGATGTCGCCGGCGCTACCCTGCCTGGAGCAACGGTCTCCCTGCTGAACAAAGACACCTCGGTGTCGCAAACGACCTCCTCCAACAGCGATGGCGCCTTCCGCATCAACAGCCTCGCGCCGGGCAACTACGCCATTACTGCCACTGCCGCCGGCTTCGCTACCCAGACCATCAACTTCATCCTGCAGACCAACGAGCAACGCAACGTGCCCTTTGCCCTTGCCGTCGGTCAGGTCGCCACCACGGTTGACGTGACCTCGCAGGCGCCACTGCTCGACACCTCCGATAGCCGCAACCAGCAGACGCTCAACCCCAAAGCTCTTGAAGAGCTCCCTGTTGGCGCCCGCAATCCAACCTCCCTGCTTACGCTCACGCCCGGAGTTGTTGGAAAGGGCGCCAGCAATGGCTCCGTCAATGGTCCCGCCGTTAACTTCAACTCCGAAAACTACGTCGACGCCAGCGCGAACGGGCGCGGCGCGAACGGCAACCAGTACGTCGTCGATGGCCTGGACGCCACCAGCAACGCGCGAGCCGGCGTGCTCAATCTCACACCCAACGTCGACTCGCTGTCCGAAATCACCGTTCAGGTCAACCGCTACGATGTGGACTACGCTCGAACCAGTTCCATCCAGACCGTGATGACCACCCGAAGTGGATCGCAAGACTTCCACGGCTTCGCCAGCGCCTACTACACCTGGCAGGCGCTTTGGGCAAAGCCCGACTTCGCCGCCGTCAAGTATCCCCCCTTTCACATCCTCAATACCTCGTTTGGAGTCGGCGGTCCCATCCTCCGCAAGCACAAGCTCTTCTTTTTTGCCTCCATTGAGCCTTACCGTGCCATCACCACCAACACCGCCGCCGTGCAGAGCTTTGAGGATCCCGCCTTCGTCAGCTTCGCCCAGCAAACCATGCCGAACAGCTTTGGCACAACCGTGCTGACGAAGTACCCCGTCTCCAAGGTCACGGTGACCGGTGTCTCAAAGACCGCCGCTCAGCTCTTCGGTGCAAACGTCTGCGGCACGCCCGCCGCCGACAACATCCCCTGCGGTCTGCCCGTCATCGACAGCGGCACCTTCGGCGCTTTGAACTACACGCACGCCAAACAGTACAGCGGCCGCATCGACAAGTACTTCACCAAGGACCGGCTCTACGGTACGATCTTTCGCAACACCCTGCTGAACAGCACCGCAGCTGCCCGTTCCGCGTTTACCGGCACGAACCCCTCTTATGGCCTCGCCGGCCAGGTAAATGAAACCCATGACTTCTCCGCGAAGACGCTCAACGAGGCAGGCTTCGCCGCGCTTCGCGTCGAAGGGGTCAACAATCAGACTGGCACCTTCACCGTCCCCGTCATCAACATTACCGGTCTCGGCACCGGCTTTGGCCAAGGCAGCCCACTCCAGGACTTCGTCCAGCACAGCTATCACTGGCGCGATGTGCTCAGCCGCGTCGTCTCGACCCATAGCTTCAAATTTGGTTACGAAGGCCTGCACGGTAAGCAGGAGAGCTTCTTCGCTCCGGTCGGCGCGCAACCCTCAATCACGTACACCAACCTGATCAACTTCATCAACGACAATCCTTACAGTGAGACCAACCTCTCCTACGACTCGCTCACCGCGCAACCCTCTCCCTCGCAGAACTTCTACGCCATCTCCTCCTGGGGGCTGTTCGCCGAGGACACTTGGCAGGCGACGCGCCGGCTCACGCTCAACTACGGCATCCGCTACGATAACTTCGGCAACGCCGAACCTATTGAAGGCACCAAGTTCTCGAACTTCTACCTAGGCTCCGGCTCGTCCCTCACCGAGCGCGTCACCGACGGTGTTCTTAAGTCGCAAAGCCACTACTTTCAGCACGATCTGAACTGGATCTTCAGCCCTCGTGTGGGTGCCGCCTTCGATCCCTTTGGCAATGCTCAATACGTTGTCCGCGGTGGCTTCGGTCTTTATCACGACTACTTCAACATCAACAACGCTGTCGGCGGCGCGAAGACCAACCCGCCCAGCTACGTCGTGCCCACCTTCTTCAACGATGGCTCGACCGCGCCGCCCATTCTTGGCTTTGGCACCTCGAACACCTACCCCTTCGGCTTTCAATACCCGAAGTTCGTCGGTCAGACTCTGGATAGTAAAGGCGGCATCGTCGGCTCGCAGATCGGCATCGGCGGCTCCTACCAGGACCTGAAGCCGCAGACCTCGATGATCTACTCCATCGGGATCGAGCGGCAGCTCGGTCGCAACATGGTCGCCAGCGCAACCTACTCCGGATCGCACTCCTATAATCTCTGGACCGCCGGCATCAGCCCCACCTCCACCTTCTATGGGCAGGATGTTAACGTCTATGCCGGAGATCTCATTCAGCACATTAACTGCAAGGTCACTCCGGCAAGCGGAACCACAGCTGCGACCAGCAGCTGCACCGGCAAGCTCACCCGGCCCAACACCAGCTTCGGTGCGATCACCTATACGCTGAACGGCGCGCGGCAGAACTACGATGCCTTCATCGTTGCTGTAAAGGGCCGCTTCGCCCAACGAGCCTTCCTGACTGCATCCTATACACGCTCGCGCGATCAGGACAACGCCTCCGCGTATCCCACAACGCAGACCGATCTCTACTACGGCCCGTCGAACTACGACGTTCCGAATCGGTTCTCGCTTGGAGCGACCTACTCTCTGCCCGGTTTTCATAATGACGCCGGCCTGCTCGGCCGCCTCACCGGCGGGTACACCCTCTCGGCGATCGTCGCCCTGCAGTCAGGGCAGCCCTTCACCGTCATCACCACCACACCGTTCTCCGCTACGCTCAAGGATCCCGCGCAACCGGCCACCAGCAGTAACCTCCAGTACACCGGTTCCAGCGGCGACTTCAACGCCGACGGCCGCAACTACGATTTCCCGAACGTCTCCTCCTACGCTCAGAAGACTGATCGCGCCTCCTACAAAAAAGGCCTCTTTCCTACCGCAAGCTCTGGCTCCTGCCCCGCAGGTCAGCTGAATGGCTGCGGTCCGTTTACCCTGCCCGACTTCGGAGGCGAGGGCAACGAGAAATCCAACGGCTTCCGCAATCCCGGCTACGCTCAGACCGATCTCACCCTGGAAAAGATCACCAAAATACGCGAAGGCATCGACTTCCGCCTTCGCGTAGACGCCTTCAACATCCTGAACCGGCCGAACCTGGGAAACGTCGATGCTACCGCCGGCGATAGCACCTTTGGTCAGGTAACCAATCTCTCCGGCCCGGCCCGGAATCTTCTGCTCGGTGCTCGGGTCAACTTCTGAGGCCGGCGTTCCTCGACCGCGATCGCGTGTGCCTCATTGAGATCCTCTACGACCACCGTTCCTAGCGCTCCAACTACAATAAAAGAGCCTGGTAGATATCTCATCCCCTGAGCTTCGATCGGGCATACTCAAGGTTTGGGTCTATCCACTCTGACGATCTGGCCCGGAGCACACGAGATCTGCAAATGCGTGGGAAGACCTCTCTAAAACCGGACAACCGACGATCTCCCGTCAAAATTCAGGATGTGGCGCGGCTGGCTCAGGTCTCACTTAGCACCGTCTCTGGCGTCCTGAATGAAAAAGCGAATGTTCGTCCCGAGACACGTCAGCGCGTTCTCGATGTGATCGCTCAGGTCGGTTACTCGCCAAACATCTTCGCCAGTAATCTGGCGCGCCGCCGAACCAAAATCATCGGCATCATCGTCTCGGACCTCCTGAACCCTTTCTTTGCGGAGATCGCCAAGGCGCTCGATACAGAGGCCCGTCTACGTGGCTACGAAACCTCCCTCACCTCTACAGACTTCTCCGCCGATCAGCAATGCGCCACCGTCCGCCAGATGCTTGCCCACCGTGTCGCCGGCGTAGCCATGATGACCTCCGAGAACGATCCCGAGGCTTTCTCTCTGCTCAAGACCAGCGGCACCCCTTCCGTCTACCTCGACAACATCCACGTGGGGGCGTACACCGGAACCGTCCGCGTCGATAAGCGTCGAGGCATGTTCGTCGCTGTCGAGCATCTGCTAGCGCTTGGGCATCGCAAAATTCTCCTTATCAAGAACTCGCAGCAGTCCGCGTCGGACCCTCCTATGCTGTCGCATCTCGAGCGGCAACTCGGCTTCGAGGATGCTGTGCACCGTTTCGGCCCACAAGAGGTCGACGTCCACATCATGGATGAGCCCGGGTCCAGTGCCGCAGCTGGTCTGCGCGCTATCGAGAAGGCTATTGCAACCTACAGGTTCACCGCGGTCGTTGCCATCAACGATCTCGTCGCCCTCGGTGTGTTTCGCGGGCTTCAGGCAGCCGGTCTGCGTATCCCCGACGACGTCTCCGTCGTAGGCTTTGACAACACCTACCTCTGCGACTTCCTGCACCCGCCCCTTACAACTGTCGCAACACCGCGTGCGGAGTTGGCAAGCAGCGTCATCGACATGCTTCTTGCCTCGATCGAGCATGAGGAGCATACCCACGAGCGTGTCTTGGAAGCTCGGCTGGTTGTTCGCGCCTCAACGGCGGCTCCTTCGATTCGTTGCTTATAGCGCTGCGGCCTGACCGGGTCATCCTTAAGCACCTCATCACTCCATTTGCTTGTGGCGCATCGGTATGAAGGCGACAGTAGCACCCCGGTTCTCAACCGAGCTGCTAGCTTTACCGGATTGATCACTAAGTCGCTTCGAGCCGATCTCAGCATTAACACGCAATCAGCTCTTTTCGTTCTCAGCTTCAGTCTTGAAGACGACGCGAAATCGGCATTCAGAACAAGGTCATTCTTGACGCACTTGGCATGGAGTTGGTCAATTAGAGGCGTATTTTCCGACGCATCCGACACTTATTCCTCCGCTGACAGAGTAGACCGCTTCTGACTCGCCTCACCCTTTCTCCGCTCTGCCATCTGTATGTTGTGTGCATTCGCAATGGCCGCGAGCATTCCGGGGTAGCGTGCATCTATCTCAGCACAGCGGGAGATATTGTGCATCTCCACGCCGCGACGCTCGCTGCGGATCAGTCCTGCCTCGCGCAGAAGCTTAAAATGATGCGAGAGCGTGGATTTGGGGATCGTCTTCTGGCCCACGGTCAGAAAGCTCGAACACGTCTGTGAGCAATCCTGCTTAACGATGTCGGCGAATATGGCTACGCGCACAGGATCGGCTAGTGCATGGAGAATCATCTCCAGCGGCACATCAGGGATCTCGGGATGTATGAGCGGTCTCATGGTTCCACCTGATCGAATCGCGCGGCATCGATCTCGATCTTAGAGGATTAGACCCGCGTCGCAATCATTAGTTGCAATGTTCTGAACTATTGAATCTTTCGATTATCTCTCGCCATCTCTTGTCCTGAACCCGGCCAAGGCCTGCGGGACAGAAGGAGCTTCACTATGGGTAAGCTTGAAGGAAAAGTGGCCGTCATCACGGCCGCGACATCAGGAATGGCTTTGGCCACCGCGAAGCTGTTTGTTCAGGAAGGCGCATACGTATTCATCACCGGTCGAAGCGAGGACAGGCTTGACGCCGCAGTCAGGGCAATCGGCAAGAATGTCACCGGCGTGCAGGGCGACGTTTCCAACCTTGCCGACCTTGACCGTTTGTACGAGACTGTCAAGAAAGAGAAGGGCGGGATAGACATCCTCTTCGCCAGCGCCGGTTTTGGGGAGTTTGCTCCCATTGGAAGCATCACCGAGAAGCACTTTGACGATACTTTTAATACAATCGTGCGGGGCACGCTCTTCACCGTACAGAAGGCATTGCCGCTCTTCAAGAATGACGGCGCGATAGTGATGAACGGCTCCGCGGCCGGCATCAAGGGGACGCCCGCCTTCGGTGTTTACGCGGCGAGTAAGGCAGCCGTTCGGTCCTTCGCGCGCACTTGGGTCAACGACCTAAAAGACCGCAATATCCGAGTTAACGTCTTGAGCCCCGGACCGATTGACACGCCAGGACTCGATCCGTTTGGAGGAGATGCTTTCAAAGAAGTGATGAAAAGCCAGATTCCGCGCGGCGAGATGGGCCGTCCCGAAGAGATCGCGGCTGTAGCCCTCTTTCTCGCGTCCAGCGATGCCAGCTTCGTTAACGGCATTGAATTGTTCGTTGACGGCGGCTCAGCTCAGATCTAAAGCTTGGAGCGAAACATGCATTACGGAGGAAAGGGGGCCTCGCCTCAGGAACAAGGAACTCTCCTCTGCCAAACAGCCGCTGACATCTCGACTAAAGCCTTTTGTGAGGCGGAACCCACCAGCAGCTAGACGGGGGGTGGGCGATACCCGGTCCCTGTCTAACTGTTGGTGCAAATCAAATGCGAGTGACGGCGTAGAAGGAATCACCACACTCAAGGTTAGAACTTATACGCGAGTGTGCCCAAGGATGAGCGCAGCCAATCCCGCCAGTGCGTATTAAGGAATGTCTGATCAAGTTGAAGAAGTAGAAGTATTAACTGACCCGAACAAAAGCAGGTTCCTCGCGTTGCTCGGAATGGAAGAAAGAAAAGCAAAGGGCTTTGTTCAAGGGCTCCTTAAGGACGTATGCTCCGACATCTCGAGCAGATGCATTTATCCGAGGCGCAGAGATGCCGTCTCTCGACGGCATCCTCAGGCCATTTCGGGCAGCCGCATCTTATGACCGGGCGGACGCCAGTTGATGGGCAGCGCTTACGACACAAGCCCGACGACGGCTTCGCTCCCTAAGAGAAGTGCCATCCTTGCCTGTGACCATGCGCGACAACTGGGGTACAGCAAACCACCATGCAGCGAGACCGATCAGGAGAAAGACGAGCTTCGCTGGATCGAGATCGTCCTTCAGTATGCCGTTCCGTTGTGCTTCGGCGAACATGTCCACCGTGCGCTGGTAGTGAGCGGTACGGGCCGCCTCGTTTACGGCTGGACCATCGGACAGGCCCTCCCAGAGCAAGAGCCGGACGAGATGCGGATTTTCCGCGTGATAGTCGAAGATGCACCCTGTGTATTCACCGATATAGTCCAGACCGGGAGCATTCCTGCCTAAGGAAACAGCAAGCTTTTCGAGCTCCTCGATGAGCACCGTCTCGAACAATTGTCGTTTATCGCCGAAGTAGTTGTAGAGCCGCTCCTTGTTGATCCCCGCGAGAGCTGCGATCCGCGCCATGGTCGTACCGTCCGGACCATGCGCAATGAACTCTACACACGCCGCTTGCTGAAGTCGACGGCGTGTTTCCTGCGTATCCCAAGCCATGCCCTCATTCTATTTGCATCTCCAACGTCTCAGTTGGAATCACAATCATAGGTCCAACCAAAACGTTGGAATTGAGCTGAAAGATTATCGGCTTTGAGGAGAGCGTGAACATGCCGGGAAGAGTTGAAGAAAAGATTGCGGTGGTGACAGGCGGAACCAGTGGAATTGGCTTGGCGACGGCGAAATTGCTCGCAGCGGAAGGGGCCAAGGTCTTTGTCACAGGGCGAAGGGGCCCGGAACTCGCATCGGCGGTCGAGCAGATCGGTCATGGCGCCGTGGGTGTGCAAGGCGATGTTTCCAAACTGGAGGATCTCGACCGGCTGTTCACAGCGGTGCGAGAGCAAGAAGGGCGGCTGGATATCCTGTTCGCGAACGCCGGCACGGCGGAACACGTCACACTGGAGCAGACCACAGAGAATCAGTTTGAAGACGGGTTCTCCACGAACGTCAAGGGTGTTTTCTTCTGCATGCAGAAGGCGCTGCCGCTGATGCCCGATGGGGCAGCCGTTGTCCTCAATGCATCCATGTGGACGATCAAGGGCATACCTGGATTTGGCGTGTTGAGCGCGAGCAAAGCCGCGGTGCGGAGCTTCGCGCGGACATGGGTAAATGAACTCAGGGCGCGGCGCATACGCGTAAACGTCGTCAGCCCGGGCCCAGTCCATACTCCTGCCATTGAGAAGGCGACAGGCGGCCGGGAGAATGCCGAGCGGCTCTTGTCGGAGTTGGCGAAAGACATCCCTCTGGGTCGCGCTGGAGATCCGGACGAGATTGCAAAGGCGGTTTTATTTCTCGCTTCCGACGATGCAAGCTACGTGAATGGCGCTGAACTCTTCGTCGACGGGGGAATGGTTCAGATCTAGATCTCAGTCTTGTTTTTGGCTTAGGACGAATACCGAGATCTCTCCACTGCGCGAGACGATACGGCCGTCACGCTTCGGTCGAGATGACGGCTTTTTCGTTGGTTAAGCAGGCTGGATTGTGTGGTTAGAGCGCGGCGGTATTGACGGGCTCTGTGCTGCTGATAGGGGAGGGGTCTGCGGTGGTAGGGGCGGGGCGGAGTTCGACGAGGAAGAGGGCTCCGGCGGGTTCGTTGTTTTCGGCTCGGATGGTGCCGCCGTGCTCCTGGATGATTTTGGCGGCGATGGCCAGGCCGAGGCCGGTGCCGCGCTGCTTGGTGGAGAAGTAGGGGAGAAAGAGGCGCTCGCGCATGTCGTCGGTGAGGCCGGAGCCGGTGTCGGCGAGGGTGAGCTCGATCGCGCCGGTGTCGGCGAGGGCGGTGGTGATGCGGAGCTCGCGGAGGAGGGCGTGCTGCATGGCTTCGGCGGCGTTGTCGATGAGGTTGGAGAGGGCGCGCTTGAGGGCTTCGGGGTCGGCGAGGACGAGCGGGAGGTTGGGCGTGAGGGCGCGGACGATGCGGATCTTCTGGAGGCGGCCGGCGAAGAGGGCGAGGGCGTTTTCGACGATGGTGTTAAGGTCGGCGGGGCGGGGCTGGGCGGTGGGGAACTCGGCGAGGGCGGAGAACTGGTCGACGAGGGACCTCATGGAGTCGACCGAAGAGGATGTGATCTCTGTGCAGCGGCGGATGATGGCGATCGAGGGCGAGTCGAGGCTGTTGGCGGCGAGGGTGTCGGCGAGGCGATCGATGTGGCGGCGGGTCTGCTCGGCGGAGAGGGCGATGGGGGTGAGGGGATTTTTGATCTCGTGGGCGACGCGGCGCGCGACCTCTTTCCAGGCCGATTGCTTCTGGGCGCGGAGGAGCTCGGTGGCGTTTTCGAGGACGACGACGTAGCCGTGGTGCTCGCGGCCGCGCTCGGTCTGGGTTTCAAGCAGGGCGACGGTGGCGAGGAGGTTTGAGAGGGTGCCGTTGACGGTGAGCTCGAGCTCGGAGGAGGCGGAGCCCATGCGGTGGGAGCGGCCGATGAGACGGTCGAGGACTTCGTTGACCTCGGCGGGAAGGACGGCGTCGATGGCGGCGCCGAGGAAGTGGCGCTGGCCGCCGGGATCCATCATCTCGGAGAGGGCGCGGTTGGCGAGGACGATGCGGCGATCGGGGGAGAGGGTGGCGACGCCGTTGGGGATGGTTTCAAGCATGGTTTCGAGCTCGGAGCGGCGAGCCTCGAGGGCGGCGTTGGCGGCGGAGATCTGCACGGTGGACTCGAGGACGGCGCGGCGGCTCGAGTCGAGGTCGGCGGCCATGCGATTGAAGGAGCGCGAGAGCTCAGAGAGCTCGTCGGTGGCGGAGGTTTCGACGCGGTGGGCGTAGTCGCCGGCGGCGATGAGATCCATGGCGTCGGCGAGCGACTCGACGGGGCGGGTGACCTGTTTCGCGAGATGGAGGGCGAGCCAGCAGCAGGCGAAGAGAGCGAGCGCGGTGATCATGAGCAGAAGCAGGGTGTAGAGGTTGCGGACCTGGCGGCGCGAGCGGAAGAGGGTCCAGTAGGCGTCGGCGGCGGTATGCAGGCGGTTCATGGTGGCGGCCATGCCGAAGGGAACGGGCAGGCCGACGACGACGGTGCCGCCGCCATTGACGGCCGCGGTGCCGAGGGCGAAGTCCATGTCGCCGGCGGAGAAGATGGGTTGATCGTTGCGCTGGGCGGCGTTGAGGATGGTGGTGTCGAAGGGTTGGCTAACGGGATGCGGGGCAGGCTGGAGTCTAGGCTGCGATCCGGATTGGGATGTGGCAGCGGGAAGGTCCTCGGGCGACTCGTCGGCTACCTCGGGGATCCAGGTCTTGAGCTGGGCGGGGGCGTTGCCTGCAGCCGGTAGCTGGAAGCCGGCGATGGCGCGGCCTTCGCGATAGATGACGGCGAAGCCATTCTGCAGCGTGACCTCGTGGCGGCTGAGGACGCGGGTGAGGAGATCGCGCTGGGAGGGCGGGTTTTGGTGTTGTTCCGGTAGCTTGCGCGAGGGCTTGATGTGGGTTCCGTGGCGGGCTGGCACGAGACGCGTTGCGGACGCTGGTGCGCGAGTGGGTGCGGCGGCTGGTTGCGGGAGCTCGGCGACGATGGATTCGGCTTCGACGCGGGCGTTGGCGGCGGTGTACTGGGCGAGCTGGAGCGCGATGCGGTTGGAGTCGTCGCGCATCTGGGTGACGGGCTGCGAGAACCAGCGGTCGACGGCGCGGTTCATTAGCAGATAGCTGAAGGCGAACATGAAGACGATGGGGACGAGCGAGACGAGGACGGCGCCCCAGACCATGCGGGTGCGGAGGCGCGCGCCGAGCAGGCGGGTGCGCTGGTCGGCGTAGAGCTTGAGGACGTTGCGGACGAGAAGGACGAGGACGGCGACGAAGAGGAGGAAGGCGACGGCGGAGAGGGCCGTGTAGACGAAGATCTCGGGCGTGGTGGCGGGGTTGAGGAAGCTGAGATGGAAGGCGTTGAGGGTGGCGAGAGCGGCGAAGAGGACGAGCACCAGCGCGGCGAGGGCGATGGAGAGGACTTTACGCCGCCGCTGGCTGATGGTCATGGGGTGGAGTGCTTTCTGGTGCTGAGGGTATTCCCTGCTTTCGCGCCGGCCGAAGCGAAATACGGGGATTCTTCGCTCCGCTCAGAATGACAACTCTAGTTTAGTAGGAGCAAGTGTCTTACAAGACGGCTGCGATGGGCTTCCAGTTTCGTTGCTGCGCCTCGGCGACGGCGGCGTAGGTGAGGTGGCCGGCGTAGGTGTTGACGCCTTCGGCGATGCCGGGGTCGGCCTGGATGGCCTGCTTTGCACCGTGGTTGGCGAGGCGGAGGACGTAGGGGAAGGTGGCGTTGGTGAGGGCGAGGGTGCTGGTGTTGGGGACGGCGGCGGGCATGTTGGTGACGCAGTAGTGGATGACGCCTGAGACCTCGAAGGAGGGATCGGTGTGGGTGGTGGGGCGGGCGGTCTCGATGCAGCCGCCCTGGTCGATGGCGACGTCAACGACGACCGCGCCGCGCTTCATCTTATCGACCATGGCGCGGGTGACGATCTTGGGTGCGGCGGCGCCGGGGATGAGCACGCCGCCGATGACGAGGTCGGCTTCGGCGGTGGCGGCGGCGACGTTGTAGGAGTTCGAGGCGACGGTGAAGACGCGGCCGGAGAAGATGTCGTCGAGCTCGCGCAGGCGATTGAGGTTGTTGTCGAGCAGGGTCACCTTGGCGCCCATGCCGAGGGCGATCTTGGCGGCGTTGGTGCCAACGATGCCGCCGCCGATCACGCAGACATTGGCCGGGGCGACGCCGGGGACGCCGCCGAGCAGGAGGCCGCGGCCGCCGTGCTCCTTCGTCAGGTACTGCGCGCCGATCTGCACGGAGAGACGGCCGGCGACCTCGCTCATGGGGGTGAGGAGCGGGAGGGTGTTGGCGCGGTCGCGGACGGTTTCGTAGGCGATGCCGGTGACTTTGCTGTCGACGAGGGCGCTGGTGAGATCGGTGAGCGGCGCGAGGTGCAGGTAGGTGAAGAGGAGGAGGTCGGGGCGGAAGTATCGGTACTCCTTCTCGGTGGGCTCCTTGACCTTAACGATCATGCCGGCGAGCCTCCAGATGTCGGGTGCGCCGCCGACGATCTCGGCTCCGGCCGACTGGAAGAGGTCGTCGGGCATGGCCGAGAGCTCGCCGGCGTTGTGCTCGACGAGGACAGTGTGGCCGGCCTCGGTGAGTGCCTTGACGCCCGCGGGTGTAACGCCTACGCGACTTTCGTGATCCTTCACTTCCCTGGGGACGCCGATAACCATGTGTGCCGAATCTCCTTGCTCACTTGATTGTAGCGAGGGCGAGTGGATTGATGCGAGGGTGGCGACTGCCGGGGATAGTGTGCATGGCGGAAGCGGCTTGGGGTAGGCTCGGAGGCAGGCGGAAGGGGCTCGATTGAAGACAGCGGAACGAGAGGGGATGAGCGCGCGGGCGGCAACGCGGAAGACGTTTCTGCTGTATCTGGCGGTGAGTGTTGCGGTCTCGCTGGCGGCGATGCTGGCGTTCAACTGGGGGTCACGCCACAACTCTGTGTTTACGCTCTCGAACTTTGTCGGGCCGACGGCGCTGACGCTGCTGCACGGGCAGGGGCTGACGGTGTGCTCGGTGGGCCTGGGGACGGTGGGCAACCCGATCTGCTTTCATGCGGCACGGATGCCGGTGCCGTCGGCAGTGGTGGCGCTGGGCGCGGGGCTGGCGGGCGATCGCCTGCTGTGGGTTGGGCTGCTCAAGCTGCTGCTGTTGCTGGCTCCGCTCGAGGCGGCGGCGTTGCTGGCGATCGCGGCGCTGCCGGCGGCGGGATGGCGGCGAGTGGCGGGTTTGGCGATGCTGCTGCTGCCCTTTGTGATGACGGCGTTTCTGGCAGATGTGGTGAACCTGCAGGTGGAGGAGGGCTACTCGTACAGCCTGCTGGCGCTGGCGACGGCGTTGGTGCTGTTTCGTCCGGTAGGTGCGGTGAGTTGGCGACGGGTGGTGGTGTTTGCGGTGTCGGCGGCGGGGCTGTATCTGGCGAAGAGCTCTATGGCGCCGGCCGTGGCGGTGCTGACGATTGCGTTTTTGTGGCCACTGCGGGGGCGGTCTGCGATGGTCGCGGCGACGCTGGGAGTTGTGCTGCTGGCGGCGGGCGGATGGGCGGCGTGGCAGCACCATGCGGCGGGGCGGTACACGCTGGGAACCAGTATTGACGGCGTGAACCTGCACAAGGGCAACGATGAGCTATTTCTGGCGCACTATCCGCCAGCGGCGGGCGAGACGCTTGACAGCTACGACCCGGCACTGAATCGCGGGCTGTACTTTCCGAATGAGTGGAGCTTCAACGACTACCATCAGCGGGCGGCGATTCGGTTTATCAAGACGCATCCGCGTGCGACCGCGGAGGGCGACTGGCGGAAGCTGGAGGTGGTGCTGTTTTCCGTGCGCAAGCTGGGATCGAGGCCGCGCGCGGGAGTGATGGAGGCGTTTGAGGTGGGTGGCAACGTGCTGTTCCGGCTGCTGTTCTGGGCGGCGCTGCTGGTTGCCGTGCGAGTGCTGTTCCGGGACGCGCAAGACGGCTTGCGAGCTGCGGCGGCTGCCTTTCTGCTGCTGGTGGGGGCGGTAGCGCTGCCGTATGTGGTGGGTTTCGCGTATACGCGCCATGTGAGCGTACTGATCTATCCCTCGGCTCTGCTGCTGTGCCGGGTGCTGGCTGCCACCTCGCAAACAAGAGCTGAGCTTAGGGATTACACTTAGGCGAACTCCCCTTTCTGCAAGCGAGGATTGCTCCACTTTCATGTCTTCCAATGGATTTCAGACCCGCTACAGCCGCATCCACAACATGCGGTCGCTCTTCAGCCTCTTTTCCAGCGACCTGGCGATTGACCTGGGGACAGCGAACACGCTCGTCTTCGCGGCCGGCAAAGGCATCATCGTCAACGAGCCCTCAATCATTGCGGTGAACCGCAATACGAACGAGGTGGAGGCGGTGGGCAAGGAGGCTAAGGACATGCTGGGGCGGACGCCTGGCAACATCATCGCCATCAAGCCGATGAAGGATGGTGTGATCGCCGACTTCAAGCACACCGAGAAGATGCTGAACTACTTCATCCACAAGGCGCATAACCGCAAGATGATGGTGCATCCGCGGATCGTGATTGGGGTGCCGAGCGAGATTACGCAGGTAGAAAAGCGGGCGGTGATGGACTCGGCCTACCGAGCCAAGGCGAGCGAGGTGCATCTGGTGGAGCAGGCGATGGTCGCGGCGATCGGCGCGGGTCTGCCGATCACCGAGGCCGGCGGCAACATGGTCGTGGACATCGGCGGCGGAACGACGGATATTGCGGTGATCTCGCTGGCGGGTATTGTGTATTCGCGGTCGGTGCGGATGGCCGGCAACCAGATGGATGAGGCGGTCTCAACGTATCTGAAGCGCAAGTACAACTTGCTCATCGGCGAGCGGACGGCGGAGCAGATCAAGATCGAGCTGGGGAGCGCGTATCCGCTGGACCGGCCGCTGACGATGGAGGTCAAGGGTCGCAACCTGATCGAGGGAGTGCCGAAGACGATCACGATTGAAGACTCGGAGATTCGCGAGGCGTTGGGCGAGTCGATCGCGACGATCATCAATGCGATTCGGGTGGCGCTGGAGCGGACGCCGCCGGAGCTTTCGGCGGATATCTCTGACCGCGGCATTGTGCTGACGGGCGGTGGGGCGCTGATCAAGAATCTGGATAAGCGGATTCGCGAAGAGACCGGGCTGCCGGTGTCGATTGCGGATGATCCGCTGGCGAGCGTGGTGCTGGGGACGGGGCAGATGCTGAATAATTTTAAGCTGCTGCGGAAGATTTCGATCGATTAGGGTGTGCTTTGGGTACGTCGCTTCGCTCCGTCGTGAAAGGCAAGTGCGGGGATTCTTCGCTGCGCTCAGAATGACAATTCTGAGTATTTATGACACCTCAAGCGTTCGCGACAATTTGAGTGTTCCTGCTTAGTTCTACTCGGCTTCGGAGATTTCGGCGAGCGTGATGCGGATACGGTCGATGCGGCGTTCGGTGGCGGCCAGGACCTGGAAGCGGAGGCCGTGCTCTTCGACGACCTCACCTGGGTGCGGGATGTGGCCGGCCATCTCGGAGACGAGGCCGCCCAACGTGGTTGCTTCGTAGCCGTCGCCGAGGCGCTGGATGACGTCTTCGCGCGGGTCGTCGGATGAGAGCACTTCGTCCTCGTTTGGAAGCTCGGAGGATGAGTCCGCGTCCGGCGAGAACTCTGTTTTGCGAGACGGGCTGGTCTGATCGGAGGTTGCCTGCTCCGATCGCGGCGCGGAGGCTCGCACTTGCTCGAGCAGCAGATCGCGCAGGCGTGGAATCTCAAAGGTGCCGCTGACGACGACCGAGCCATCCTGCGCCACTGTGGCCAGGTCTTGATCCTCGGGTGTGTCGTGCTCGTCGTCGATCTCGCCGACGATGGCTTCGAGCAGATCTTCGATGGTGACGAGGCCGGCGATGCCGCCGTACTCATCGATGACGAGCCGCATGTGCTGCTTCTCGCGCTGCATCTCGCGCAGCAGCTGGGCGACGTTCTTGGTCTCGGGCACGAAGGCGGCGGGCCGCTCGATCTCGGCGACGGTGCGGCTGCTGGCGTCGGTGTCGAGCACCTGCAGGAGATCGTGCGCGAAGGCGATGCCGGTGATCTCGTCGAGGGCTTCGGCGTAGACCGGAACGCGGGAGAAGGGGTGATCCTCGATGGCGGCGGTGAACTGCTGCAGGGTAAGCGAGCCGGGGACGGCGAAGATCTCAGGCCGTGGGGTCATGACCTCGCGGACGAGCTTGTCGCCGAACTCGACGACCGAGCGGACGAGCTCGCGGTCGGACTCTTCGAGGATGCCCTCTTCCTCGCCGGCCTCAAGCAGGGCGTCCATCGCTTCCGAGGGGTGCTCGGCTTCGGTGTGATCTTCGGGTTCGGCGAGCGCGGCGATCGAGAGCAGCAGGCCCAGCGCGAGGACGACAGGCTGCACCAGGTAGAAGAGCGCGAACAGCAGGTAGCGCAGGCGCACCACCCATGTGCCCACGGTGCGGGTGAAGAGGATCTGCGGAATGAGGCGATCAAATACGAGCAGCAGCAGGATGAGCTCGGCGGAGGTGCGAGCGATCTGCGCGAAGCCGGGCGCGTGAAGGATTGTGTGCTGCGCGGGATCGTGCGTGTAGAGGTTGAAGCCGAAGAGCAGGGCGATGCCGGCGAGCGAGAGCTGGCGCAGGATGGAGGCGGAGAGCGCGGTCGCCTCGCGGCCGAGGCGCAGGCGTGGCTCCAGCAGCTGCTCCCAAGAGTCGATGTTGTCCTGGTACTCGCGGGCGAGAAACTTGCCCATCTCGGAGTAGATGCGATCGACGTAGGCGGCGAGGGTGAGGATGCAGAGCAGCGCGGCGACTGAAAGCAGATAGGGAAGGCTCATCGGGCCGACCGGCCTGTCGTGAGCGCGACGGCTGGCTTTTGGGAGAGTTTTCTTATGGGTGCGGATTTCACCGCGCGAGACTTCGCGGGTGTGCCGAGCGTGCGGCCGAATGTGCGATCGATAAGGCCATTTGGAAGGCGAAGCTGGGTGCGCAGGGTGAGCTCGCGCGCGGCCATCTCGCCTGTGTCGGTCTCGTGGTCGAGGCCAGAGAGATGCAGCAGGCCATGCAGGATGAGGATTTTGATCTCCTGCTGGAGGTCGTAGCCGAAGTGCCCGGCCTGGCGGGCGGCGGTCTCAAGCGAGATGGCGAGATCGCCCCCGTGCTGCCGGGCGGCGGGCAGGCCGGGGATGGGATCGGCGGGAAAGCTGAGGACGTCGGTCGGCTGATTTTTTCCGCGGAAGGTGCGATTGAAGCGCTTGAGTTCGGCGTCGGTGGTGAGCAGCACGGAGATGGGGGCGGTGAGGCCGATGAGGGTGCGTGCGCGGTTTAGGAAGCGCGTCAGGGAGGGCCTGGAGAGCGAACTACTAGGAGGGTCGATGGTGATCATCGGAGAGGCGGGTGGCTCCTACTACAAAGTGCTGGAACATAAGGGCTAGAACAGAAATGCTAAAGATGAAGTATTGAGAGATAAGTAGTGGAGGTTGCCATGGCGGTCAGCTCTTCTGGCTGCCGAAGTAGAAGCCCAGCACGGTTCCAAGCACTGAGGTGACGGCCGGCAGAATGGCTTGCATGGCGTCCTTGACACGGACCCAGGTGGTATCGATCGAGCTCGCGGCGAAGCTGAGGTAGGCGATGACGACGGCGAGAAACATGACGATTGCGATGATGGCAACGGTTCCCCGAACTCCTTCGCGCGCCCGATCCGGATCATAGCTGCCGGTGTGAAAGGGGTTGGGAGAAAAGGGATCGGACATCAGGCGATTTCCTTGAGCTCCGTAAACTTGCCGTCGCGTTCGACGAGGAGTTTGCTGCCCTGATCGTGAACCGTATCCGCGACGAAGTTTGCGATGTTCAGGCTCTTCGTCAGAGCGGCGTCGAGATCGTCGGCACCTAGCTTTTGTTGAAGAATCTGGAGCTTAGAGATGACCTCGGGTGAAAAGTGCGTGGCGCTCATACGAGACCTCACTGACGGCAGCTTAGCATTTCTCTCCGGAGATGGAGAACAGACTCTGCCCGCTCGCGCCCGCTTCTCCCGCGCACATCGCTTTCGCTGCTGTTGAAGAACACCTCCGTGTGCAGGAGAAGATCTGCCGAGGCGTCCGAGGGTGAGGACGCCTCCGCAGGGCGGCTTTACTGCGGCTTGGCAGCGGGCACGAGAGCAGGCTTGGGGCCGAGAACGGAGTCGTGCGGAGCTCCGTCCAGAGCGAGGGGAAGCTCCTGCTGGTGGGCGCGGCTGTAGTTATCGTAGGCGCGGACGATGCGCTGCACGAGGTGGTGACGGACGACGTCCACATCTTCAAAGTGGCAGAAGTGGATACCTTCGACGCCATCGAGGACGCGCAGGGCGTCGAGCAGGCCGGACTTTTTCGGGTTGGGAAGATCGGTCTGGGTGAGGTCGCCGGTGATGACGGCCTTGGAGTTATTGCCGAGGCGGGTGACGAACATCTTCATCTGCTCGATGGTGGTGTTCTGTGCTTCGTCCATGATGATGAAGGCGTCGGAGAGGGTACGGCCGCGCATGAAGGCGAGCGGGGCGACCTCGATGACGTTGCGCTCGAGGAGTTTGTCGACCTTCTCCTGATCGAGCAGATCGTAGAGGGCGTCGTAGAGCGGGCGGAGGTAGGGGTCGACCTTCTCCTGGAGTGAGCCGGGAAGGAAGCCGAGGCGCTCGCCGGCTTCGACAGCCGGGCGGACGAGGATGATGCGCGAGACTTTTTTGGCCATCAGCGCGGAGACGCCCATGGCGACGGCAAGGTAGGTCTTGCCGGTGCCGGCGGGGCCGAGACCGAAGGTCATGTCCGAGGACTCGATGGCTTCGACGTACTTGCGCTGATTGGGGCTGCGCGGCTGGACCATGCGTTTGACGCCGGCGGAGCGCTGCTTGCCGGAGTCAACGAGCGAGCGCAGGGTGGCGGCGGGGTCGGCGACGACGAGCTTCAGCAGGCTGTGCAGCTCGCCGTTGTGGAGGTTGTGACCGGCTTTGCGGAGGGTCTCGAAGTCGGAAAAGATCTGCTGGACGCGGCCGACCGCGGTGGGTTCACCGGAGACGTGGACGCCGTCCGAGCGCAGGTCGATGACGACGTGAAGGCTGTCTTCGAGCAACCGGAGGTTCTCATCGCGGGTGCCATAGAGAGGTTCGATACCGGATCCGATCGTGATGACAGATTTAATCAAGGGGTAGGGTGTCCTCCGTCAGTGCAGACGTGGGTTTTGATGCATGAAGTTGAGGAACGGAGCAGGGCGGCGATGGGGAGACTTGGGTTCCACAAACCGCGGGAGGGCGGTGTGGGTGAGGCAGGCGGGATGGCGAAAGGTGCCAATAGTGGGCCGAAGATGGCTGAAGAGTAGACGCAGGTTCGGAGCGCGTCAAGGGCTATCGTGTGAAGATTTTGAAATGGCGCAGGCGGGGTTTGCAGTTGACCGCGGGCGGGCAACCTCTTAGACTAGAAGACTGCTGCGAAGACAGGTATCCTGTGCGAGCATTCGTTGCTCTACAGGATTTTTGCGAGGTGCTTGACGACCTCGCCCGCTTCCACAAATTTATGAGCGCGTCGAGCGCGGACCCGGCCTCGGGATCAGAGAGAGTTCAAAGAGAATGGCAAATCATGTTTCGTCGTTGAAGCGCGCGCGGCAGACCGAAGTCAAGACCGCGGTGAACCGATCCAACCGCTCCAAGCTGCGGGGTACTCTGCGCCTGCTGCGGGAGTCGATCCTGAAGGGCGATCACCAGGAGGCCATGACGCACTTCCGGGCGACGGCGTCGGTGCTCGACAAGAGTGTGCAGAAGGGCGTGCTGCACAAGAATACGGCAAGCCGCTATAAGAGCCGTTTGAATGCTCGGGTGAAGGCGCTCGCGACGGCCAAAGCTGCGTAGAGACCGTTTTTGTCAGGAAAGGCCGCTGCGTAACGCAGTGGTCTTTTTTGTTGTTGGGGCCGACTTCAGGCGCTGTGGAGCCCAAAACAAAGTGCGGGGATTCTTCCCCTTCGGCAAGCTCAGGGCCAGAATGACCAGCTCTGGTTATAACGTGGCACGAGCGAGGACAACAGCAGATCCCTTCGGGATGACAACCTAAAGATAGGGATTAACGAGGCGTGGCGGGCTGGGT
>CAXTRT010000020.1:0-65847 GCA_964246835.1 uncultured Acidobacteriaceae bacterium
GCGAGGGACTGGGCGCGGGCGAGGGTGAGGGCGGTATTCTGGCCGCGGGCGGCGGCGAGGGCAGCGGCGGCTGGGGCTCCCTGCGTGCGGTCGGCGGCGAAGCGGGCGGCGGCCTGGGTGCGGGCTGTTCGCTGTGGCAGTTTCAGCGGCTGGGCGATTTGGGCCCGAGTTATGACGCTGGCGAGGAGGAGAAAGAGGGCGAGCAGGGGCGAGGTGCTGAGACCGCGGGGATTGCGGCGGGGATGGCTGGCTCGCGGCATGGGGTGGCGCGGCTCCGATGGATTGGGCCGCGGATTGAGTGTGTCGGTTTTCGCTGGGGAGCGGTATCCCGCTGAGGTGGTATGCCGGTTCGCGGTGAGGGATCGGGCTAGAGTTTTTTTACTTTGCCGTGGAGCTTAATGGAGGGGTTGCCGGAGCTGGCGCTGAGATAGGGGGTATTTTCGGCGATGACGTTGTCCGGGATTGCGAAGCCGGTGGCGAGGACGCCGGGGCCGCTGATCTCGTGGACGCCGCGGAAGTCGAGCGAGGGCTTGACCAGCGCGGCGATGTTGGCGGGGTCGAGCGAGCCGATGTAGAGGTGCTCGATGGTGACGTTCGAGGTATCGAGGAGGTACGGGATCGACGGATAGATCTGGCCGGCCTCGTGCTCGACCGCGAATCCCTCGAGCGAGAGCTTGCGGATGACGGAGCCGCGGGCGGCGTCCGCGGCGGAGAGCCCGAAGGCCGGTGCGTTGCCGCGTGTGCCGCGATAGATGCGGCAGTTGGCGAGGGTGATGGAGGAGAGCGTGACCGGGAGCGGAATCCAGAGAAAGAAGCCGGCGATGGTGGGCGAGTCCCAGGTGTTGGCTTGAAAGTTAAGGGTGCCGCAGCTCTCGTTGAGTGTGGCCCAGTAGTTGGTTTGAAAGGAGCAGTTGCTGGCTTGGAAGCCCTGCAGGTTGTCGATCGCGGCGCGGCGCTCGAAGCCGAGCATGAAGGGTGTGTTGGTGAGGGAGCCGGTGCAGTTGCCGAGGACGACGTTGCTGACGGGATAGGGCAGCTTTGGATCGGTGCAGCCGTAGATGCGAATGCAGGTGGCGGCTCGCTCAAAGAGGCAGTTGGAGATGGCGACGCGCTCGATGGGGCCGCCGATGCCTTCGGGCGCGTTCAGCGCGATGGCGTCGTCGCCGGTCTGGAAGTAGCAGTTGGAGATTTGGATGTCGGAGGCGGGTCCGTTGAAGTGAATGCCGTCGGTATTGCGGTCATTGCTGGGGGCTTCGATGCGCAGATTGCGGCAGACGACGGCGGCGCAGTTGCTGAGGGTGATGGCGTAGGTGGTGGCGTCGTGGAGGATGAGGTCCTCCAGCCAGATGCCGGTGGCGTGCAGCAGCGAGATGCCGTAGAGCATGACCTGGCCGGAGTTGTCGTAGGTGATGCCGCGGCCGGAGTTCCCGGAGCGGCCGTCGCCGCGGTTGCCGTTGAGACGGAAGTTGCGCAGGGCGATGGCGGCGTTCGAGCGCGGTGGGGCGATATGGCCGGGGCCGGGATCGCCCTCCATGGGACTGTAGTTGCGGATGGCGTGGGAGTTCGAGCCGGACTTGAGAAAGAAGCCGGAGTCTGGGCCGATGCCTTCGATGGTGGTGTGGCCGCCGTTGATGAGGAGGCCGGTGATGAGGGTGGGGCCGTCGAGCACGAGCGTGATGGGGTTACTGGCGGAGGCGGTGGCTAGAAAGGCGTTGAGCAGCGCGGTGTTGTCGGTGGCGGGGGTGCCGGCGGCGGTGAGGCCGGTGGCGAGATCGCAGTCGAGGGTGCAGCCGAGATCAGAGGCAAGGCGGCGGCGGTTGGGCATGAGCTGATTGTCCTACGGTTGCGTCATGCAGGTGTAAAGCGGCCATAAGGTAGTAAGTCCCTTCTGCTCTCTTCCACTTTGTGATCAACAGCTCTGTCGACAACGGCGTATCTCAGGACCTAAGACTGAAAGTACTCGGGGTCGGCTTGTTGCGGGTGGCTTATGCCTCACGCGTTAGAATCGCTCCCGTAATAAATCTGAAAATGTGATCAGCACGATGTGCAAGGGATGGCTGGTCGTAGACCCAGGCCAGCGCGCCGATCAAGGCGAATAAATCAGTCCCCTCAAGATCAATCCGCGCCAGTCCCGCTTTTTGAGCGTGCGCGAGGAGTTTCGCACCTGCCGCTCGCATGGTGACGCACGAGGCGTGAAGCGCAGATTCTTCGTCGGCAATGGCAGCCGCCATAGACGCCACAACACCGCGCGGGCTATGTGCCACTTCAACTACATCACGAAGCCAAGAGACCAGTGCCTCTGCGGGTGAATCCCCCTTTTCCAGCGCCTCGGCTCTTGCGGTGAGTCTGTCGAAATTATTGCGGAGCAATGCTTCAAGCAAGGCTTCCCGGGTTGGAAAGTGTCGGTAAAGCGTGCCAAGTCCCACGCCTGCTCTGCGAGCTACATCACGGAGTGAGGCGTTCGCTCCCTGCTCGTCGACGACGCCACGAGCGATCGCAAGTAGATGATCGTAGTTCTTCTGAGCATCGGCGCGCATAGAACTCCTTGACAAGCGGAGCTGTGCTCCATTTATATTGGGAGCACAGCTCCACTTATCTTATCTCGTCGGTGCCTAAGGAGAGAATACTTGCCAGCAAAGACGATGAACGCAATTCGACAGCACGAGTTCGGCGGTCCCGAGGTACTCGTCTATGAGGAAGCGCCCACCCCGGAACTGAACGCAGAAGAAGTCCTCGTTCGCGTTCATGCTGTAGGGATCAATCCTCCAGACTGGTACCTGCGCGATGGATACAGGATGCTTCCGCCCGAATGGCAGCCGCATGTAGCGATGCCGATCATTCTTGGAACAGATATTTCGGGGGTGATCGAAGCGGTGGCTGAAGACGTAGAAGGCCTTGCGGTCGGAGACGAGGTGTATTCGATGGTGAAGTTCCCGACCGGGCTTGCCGGAGAGAGCAGAGCATATGCCGAGTACGTCAGCGTTCCTTCTTCTCAGATCGCACGCAAGCCTGCCGGTATCGACCATGTTCATGCAGCGGGAGCGCCGATGGCATTGCTTACTGCCTGGCAGTTCCTAATTGAGCAGGGTCACAACGAACCCAATCCACTTCAGCCGAATCAGCACAAACCAATACCACTGGAAGGCAAAACCATTCTCGTAAACGGAGCCGCTGGTGGTGTGGGACACTTCGCGGTGCAACTGGCCAAGTGGAAAGGCGCACACGTGATTGCAGTGGCTTCAGGCAAACACGAAGCGATCCTGCGCGACCTTGGCGCGGACGAGTTTATCGACTACACAAAGTCACCACCCGAAGATTTCGTTCACGATGTGGACCTCGTTCTCGACGCAGTCGGTGGTCCGGCAGCAGGCCGGTTCTTGAAGATCATTAAACCTGGTGGGGCCCTCTTTCCGGTTTTCCCCCTGGGCTTCTCCGGCGGTGAGGACGCTGCAAGGCTGGGCGTCACCGTTTCAGCGACTCAGGTTCAATCGAGCGGCGCACAACTTGAGGAAGTCGGGCGTCTTCTCGATGCAGGTACCCTCCGCGTTGTTATCGACAGCACGTTCCCTCTTGCGGAGGCGCAGAAAGCGCACGAGCGAGCCGGGGACGGCCACATACAGGGCAAGCTCGTTCTGACAGTTGCATAGCAGTCAAGCTTGGGCCAAGGAGGACACTTGAGATGATCGTCATGATGGGATATATCCATTTGAAACCACCTGATATTTCGGAGTTCCTTGCCGACCTTGAAACCATAGTCGCCGGTACGCGAGCGGAAAGGGGGTGCCTCTTCTATGGCGTTGCCTTGGAAGACGCACCCTCCGGGCGCATGCTGTTGGCGCAGCGATGGCTGGACCAAGATGCCTTTACCGCTCATCTAGCTGGGCCGCATGCAGCATGGTTTCAACAAAAGTGGAGGAATAAAGTCAAAGTCGATATTCAACGGTTTGAGGTTTAAGCAATTAGTCCGATTGCTAACGGTAAGTCGCATTGTCGTCAGGGATCAACGTGCGCGCAACGAAGAGAGAGTTTACTTACGGCTTCGCCCCCTGGGGTTCGATCAGAAGGACACTTGAAATAGCGCCCGACAAAGCGCCGCTGGATCAGCGCTGCTTGCCTGTGGCGACGTCGGAGGTGGAGGCCGTTGGTTCGGGCAACGCCGCCATCTGGGCGATGTATTTTTTGGAGTTGAACTTGCGGCCGGTCGAGGCTCCGGACATGTAGCGGATTTTGCCGAAGATGGGGTGCTGGTTCCAGGCGCGGTCGAACTTGCCGACGATGGCCCATGCGATGCCGGCGTAGCCGCCGGGGTCGCGCCCGTCGAGGAAGTATTTGTCATTCAAATACACGGCGTTCGCAAAGGCGGTGGTATTGTCGGGGCTCCATTCCAGTATTTTCTTGGCCCAGTACATGCGAAGGTAGTTGTGCATCCAGCCGTGGCGGACCATCTGGGTCTGTGCGGCGTTCCAGAGCGGGTCGTAGGTCTGGGCGTGTTCAAGCTGGTCGCGGCTGTAGAGGTGCTCGCGTTCGTCGCGTGCGTGCTCAGCGATGGATTTGACGGCCCAGGGCTCGGCGCAGCGGTCGTTGTCGTAGTTGGGGTTATAGCGGGCAAAGTTGATGCAGAGTTCGCGCCAGGCGATGAGCTCGTTGAAGAAGCTGTCGCGGGCGGACTTGAGCGAGGGGTTTTTGGCAGCGGCCTCGTCGACGGCCAGAGCGATCGTCTGCGCGCAGATGTGGCCATAGTGCAGCCACGGACTGAGGCAGGAGGTGCCATCGACGTCGGGCTGGTTGCGGGTGAGCTCGTAGCGCGGGAGGATCTCGGCGACGAAGAGCTGCAGGCGGGTGAGGGCAGCGTGGGCGCCGCCGCGCCAGGCAGCTACGGGCGGAACGCTGCGGTCAAAGTTTGGCACGCCGGGACCGGGCCAGTCACGCGTCATATCGTCATGTACGGAGTCGGACTGAAAGCCGCGCGGACGCTTCCACGCGACCTCGGCGTGCGGGTTCTCGAAGGGAACGAGATACTCGGGCAGCAGCTTGTAAAGGCGCGGGCGGATGGTGTGCGCGGCGAACTGTGCGGTGGGAAAGAGCCTCTGCGGGACGATGCAGTCGGCATCGACGGTCCAGAAGGGCATTGAGACCTGCCTGGCAAGCTCGACGCGCCAGCTCTCGGGCACGCGCATGGGGTTTTCGTCGCCGATGAGGAAGGCGGGCTGCAGGTCGGCGATGAGCTGGGTGTGGGACTCGTGCGGGGCGCGGCGGAAAACGAAGGAGATGTTGCGCGCGGCAAGGTCTTCTTCGAGATCGGGCAGGCCCTGGTTGAGGAAGGCATAGTGGCGCAGGTTGGCGTGGGGGAAGTTGGCGATGCCGGCGAAGTAGACCACCAGCGGCAGATGCAGCTCGTTGGCGACGGCGACGGCGGTGTTGAGGGCGTGGTTGTCCGTGCCACGTTCGGACCGCTGCATCCAGTAGAGGACGCACTTGCCGTTGGGGTCGGGCGGGCCGTCGCGGCGGACGGCGATGCGCGGGCTGGTGAGGAGTTCAGCAAGCGCAGCAGGCAGACCGGGATCATGCGCGGGGGGCTGGTGCGCGCCGATCTCCCCGCGGGCGGAGGCCTTCTTGACGGCCGCGGACGGTGGTTTGGAGGCGGGGTTGCTGGCCTTGCCTGAGTGCGCTGTGTGGGGCGCTGTGTGGCTCTTCGGCTCGGGTGGAAGGGTGCGGTGGGTGTCGCCGAAGGTCTTGCCGGCGCGAGGCTCGGGAGCGCGGTCGCCGTCGTTGAGCGGAGCTTCGGCGGCAGCTTCGCCTGTCTGCGGGGCGGGCTCTTCTTGCTGCGGCGAGGTGCGGGGCTGCGATGGATGGGGTTGCGGCTTGGGGCTCTTCGTGACGGCGCTGCGGCTCTTGGCGGGATCGTGTGACGGCGGCATGGTGCTACGGTACGGGATAGGAGGCCGGCGATGGCAGCGGAGGCAGGGTTGGATGTTGATGAGATCGACGAGGGCGAGATCGGTGCGGGCGAGATCGTACTGCGGCGGGCGGGCTTGGAGGACGCGGCGATGCTGGCAATGGTGGCGTCGGCGACGTTCCTCGACGGGTTCGCGGGCGTGCTGCCGGGCGAGGAGATGGTGGCGCATGCGGCGCGGCACCACGTGCCGGAGGTGTACGCGCGCTACCTGGATAGGGCGGAGGTGGCGGTGTGGCTGGCAGTCGCGCGCATCGGCGGGGCTCCGGTGGGCTATGCGATGCTGACGCCGCCGGACCTGCCCGCGGAGACGGTCGAGGCGGGCGATCTGGAACTGAAGCGAATCTACGCGCTCTCGCGCTTCCATGGTTCAGGTGTGGGCCAGCGGCTAATGAGGACGGCACTGGTCGAGGCCCGGGCTCGCGGGGCGCGGCGTGTGACACTGGGTGTCTACGCGGGGAACGCGCGGGCACTACGATTTTATGCGCGGAATGGCTTCCGGCAGATTGGTACGCGGCAGTTTACGGTCGGGTCGCTGCTGTGTGACGACTTTGTGTTAGGGCGGCCACTGGTCGTGTGAGCCAAAGACAAGAATGGCGGCCCAGTGTGGACCGCCTTCGCATTGCGACGCAGTAAGAAAGGTCTACCAGCGGCCCCAGGCGCGGCTGATGTAATCCGACATGGTCATCATGATCAGCACGAGAAAGGTAAAGAATCCGGCGGCCACCGTCATCTTGATCAGCCGCGACTGAAAGGCCACGTGCATAAAGAAGAGGATGACGATGACGGCCTTGAAGGTAGCGATGCCAAGCGCGATGATGGGGTTGAGCGGGCCCATGTCGAAGTACGCGGCGACCACGGTAAGCCCCGTACCGACGAGCAGCGTGCCGAAGACGAGCACGTACTGGAACGGCGTTACGATGTGATGCTCGGCATGTTCGGGGTTGGTGATGTTGGTCGGATCGTGCTCGTCGGACATGAAAAGAATCCTTGTATTGATCTCTGCAGACAGTATAACGGCGGCGAATCGAAGAGCAGATCCGCCGCGCGACGGCTAGTGAACTGGATGCCGATTGATGAGGTACAGCAGCGGAAAGAGGAAGAGCCAGACGATATCGACAAAGTGCCAGTAGAGGCCGAAGTTTTCTATAGGCGCGACGTAGCCGGTACTGAACTCTCCCCAGTGCGCCCGGATGGTGAGCCAGAGCAGGATGCCGATGCCGATGATCATGTGCACGGCGTGCATGCCGGTCATTGCGAAGTAGAGCGAGAAGAAGACCTGTGTGCGCTGCGCCATATCGGGCGCGAGCGGCTTCTCATCCTTGATGCCGTGGGCCGCCGGATTCACGAACTCCGAGACGTCAAAGTGCGCGCCGGGGATGTGATGCTTCTCCCACTTTTCTTTGTACTCGAAGTACTTGACGCCGAGGAAGACGCAGCCGAGCAGAGTGGTCAGTACCAGCATGAGGACGAGGAAGTTCTTCTTGCGGACCTCCGCGGCCCAGACGCCGAGCGCCATGCAGAAGCCGGAGCCGATGAGCACGACCGTATTGGCCGCGCCCATGGGAACGCTCAGTTGGTTTGAGGCGACGGCGAAGGCCGGGTAGTACCAGTTGCGATAGAGCAGGTAGGCGAAGAACAGCCCACCGAAGAACATGATCTCCGTGAGCAGGAAGAGCCACATGCCGAAGGTTCCGGCCTCGCGCTGCTGCTCTTCCGTCTCAAAGTGATGACGATGCTGCGGTGTCACCAAGTGTTCGTGCTCGGCGTGCACCGCAGTCTCGTGTGTGTGGGGATGCGCGACGACGACATTATCCAACGGTGGTCACCTCTTTGCTGGTCTTGTGCTCAAGCCAAGCATAGTCGTAGGCCTCGTGATCCACGATAGGTGTTTCGATAAAGTTTTCGGTAAGCGGCGGCGACTGGATCTGCCACTCGAGGCCGGTTGCCTGCCACGGGTTGTTGCCCGCGATAGCGCCGTACTTCAACGACCAGCCGAGATAGAGCAGGGGCAGCATATAGCCGACACCGAGGACAGTAGCGCCTGCCGTCGAGAGCACGTTCAGCACCTGGAACTCCGGCGGGTACGCGTGATAGCGGCGCGGCATGCCCAGGTAGCCAAGGATGAACTGCGGCAGGAAGGTTAGGTTGAAGCCGATGAATGTAGTAACCGCGGCCAGCTTCGAGAGCGACTCCGGATACATGCGGCCGGTCATCTTGGGCCACCAGAAGTGAACGCCCGCAAGGAAGGCCATGAGCATGCCGCCGACCATGACGAAATGGAAGTGGGCGACGATGAAGTAGGTCTCGGTCAGGTGGATATCCATGCCGAGCGAGCCGAGAAAGACGCCGGTCATGCCGCCGATGGTGAAGAGGCCGATAAAGCCGAAGGCGTAGAGCATCGGGGTCTCGAAGGTGATGGAGCCCTTCTGCAGCGTGAATGACCAGTTGAAGATCTTGATGGCCGACGGTACGGCAACGAGCATGGTCAGAAGCGAAAAGACCAGCGCGGAATAGTTCGAAACGCCCATGATGAACATATGGTGCGCCCAGACGAAGAAGCCAAAAAGCGCGATGGCGACCGACGAGAAGGCGACGGCAGTGTAGCCGAAGACGCGCTTGCGGCTGAAGGTGCTGATGACCTCAGAGATCACGCCCATGCCGGGGAGAATCATGATGTAGACGGCGGGATGCGAGTAGAACCAGAAGAGATGCTGGAAGAGCAGCGGATCACCGCCCTTGGTGGGATCGAAGACGCCGATGCCGATGGTGCGCTCAAGCGCGACCAGGACCAGGGTAATGGCGAGCACCGGCGTGCCGAGCACCATGAGAAGCGACGCAGCGTAGTTCGACCAGACGAAGAGCGGCATGCGGAACCAAGTCATGCCGGGAGCGCGCATCCGGTGGATGGTGACGATGAAGTTCAAACCGGTAAAGATGGACGAGAAGCCGGCAATGAAGACGGCTGTGGCGGCCGTGATCACGTGAGTGTTCAGGTAGTGGGTCGAGAGCGGTGTGGTAAAGGTCCAGCCGGTGTCGACTCCGCCGAGCACCAGGGCGGCGAGCGTCAATGTGCCGCCGATCATGTAGAGGTACCAGCTCAGCAGATTGATCTTCGGGAAGGCCAGATCCTTCGCGCCAAGCATGATCGGGATCAGGAAGTTCCCCAGGGTAGCCGGAACGGACGGTACCAGGAACAGGAAGATCATGATGATGCCGTGCATCGAGAAGAACTTGTTGTACGTGTCGGACGCGACCAGATCGGGCTGCGGCGTGAGCAGCTCGAGACGGATCAAGCCGGCGAAGGCGCCGCCTATAAAGAAGAAGAAGGTGATCGAGATCAGGTAAAGGATCGCGATGCGCTTGTGGTCGCCGGTCAGCAGCCAGCTCAGCAGGCCGTGCTCGTTATTCAGATAGTTCCGCTTCGGGATGGTCGCGGTGCTCTGATCGGGAAGGCTGACGATGGTGGAAGTCGTTGTGCTCATGATTACCGCCCTGGCGTTGTCGGCGCCGCCTGTGTGGACTGATTGGTGATAAGGGTCTGCTGCGGACGATAGTTTGTCTGCAGGGTCTTGATGTATTCGACGAGGTCGATGAGGCCGTCTTCGCTGATCTGGCCCTGATAGGTGGGCATGATGGGCGCATACCCGGCGGTGACGTGCTGGGACGGATTTAGGATGCTGTCACGCAGGTAGGCCTCATTGACCGTCACCGCGGATCCGTTCGCCAGCTGCAGCCTGGCGCCGTAGACGCCGGCAAGGCTCGGACCGCGGGCGGCGGCCGACCCGTTATGGCAGGCGTTGCAGCCCATGCTGTTGTAAAGGCGCTCGCCGTTCTGCGCGAGGCTCATGCCGGAGGTGGAGAGCTGGGTCCACTTGTCGTAGTCCTCCGGGCTGAGCGCGGTGACCTGGCCGATCATGCCGGCATGCAGGGTTCCGCAGTACTGCGTGCAGAAGATGTGGTAGACACCGGGCGTCGTCGCCTCGAACCAAACGGTCGAATAACGGCCGGGAATAACCTCGCGCTTGACCCGGAAGTCGGGGATCGAAAAGCTGTGGAAGACGTCCTGCGAGATCATAGTGAGCTGCACGGGGCGGCCGATCGGAACGTGCAGCGCGTTGATCTCATGCTGTCCGCCGGGGTGCTCCGCTTTCCACATCCATTGCTTGCCCACGACGTAGATGTTCATCGAGTTGGTCGGCGGAGTGTAGATGCGGAAGTAAAGCAGCGCGCCCCAAACGAAGACGACTAGGAAGATGGCTAGCGGAATAATGGTCCATGTCGCCTCCAGCAGAGTGGAGCCTTCGACCTGGGTGGCGACGGGGTTTTTCTCGCGGCGGTACCGGATCGAGAAGCCAAAGACCAGGGTGCCGACCAGCAGGATGCCGACCACAGTAATCAGCAGCAGAAAGAAGTAGAGTGCGTCGGTGTAGGGCGCAATGGTCGAGGCCTCGGCGGGAAAGAGCGCGGAGGCGTGGAGCCATCTAACCAAAAACTGCCACAGGACTGGACTGATATGCATTGGTACCCTTTATCCGTTCTTCGTCAGATCGTGGTCGCGTCCGAGCTTGAGGTCCTGCCGGAACATGAGAAACATAAAGCCGCCCAGGCCGGCGAGGGTCACCATGCCGCCGAACTGCACCACGCGCGCCACGATCAGGGAGTGCTTATTGGTCTGCGGATCATAGTGGTAGCAGTAGGTCAAAATATTGGCGACCGGAGAGCCGATCTTGTTGCCGGAGGCATCGATCAGCCCGAGCAGAATATCCTTGGGCGAGTACTCGACACCCAGGTAGTACTGCGCCAGCTTGCCCTGCGGCGTAAGGATCTGGATGGCGCTGGCATGCGCGAACTGGCTGAGCGTGCCGTCCGGCCCGGGAACGCGCATATAGCCGAAGCCGACAGCCGAGGTCAGCGCATCGATTGCGGGCTTCTGGCCGGTCAGGAAGTGCCATCCCGCGGCCGTCTCCGGCTTGCCAAAGCGCTTCACATAGCGCGCCTTGTAGTGCGCGGCCATCTCCGGCGTCTCGCTCGGATCGATTGAGACGACGATGATGTCGAAGTCCTTGCCCGGCGTGAGATGGACCATCTCGAGTGAGCTCGTCAGCCCGTCCAACTCCTCCGAGCAGAGCATCGGGCAGTTGTAGTAGACGATGGCCAGGATAGCGGGGTGCTTGCCGAAGTAGTCGCCGAGACGCACGGGACGGTTGAGGTCGTCGACAAAGGCGGCGTCCAGCGGGAGCTGCTGGTTGAGGTGCTGCGAGATGCCCACCTGCTGCAGCACCTTGGGCAGCTGATCGCCCTGGTTCTCACCTGCCTGCTTCTCGCCGTACGCGGTGACCTGGGCGGCTGCAAGAACGGGCGTGACCAGCAGCGCGCCGAGGGCGCCTGCCAGACCTGCTCTCCGAACTATGCTTCCGATTCCCATGCCGTTTCCCTCACTCGAGAGCCTCGCCAAACAGCGGCAATGCCCTGTCTCTATGGTACGTCCTCGCGTCCCTCTGCTCTAGCGCGCCGGGGTCAGCTGGGCGTGCTCCGTGCCCTCTGCCTTGCCGTAGCTCAGCTTTTGCTGCCGCGCTTCCATCACATCAAGCTCGTATCCGGTGCGGGCAAAGCCGCTGGTTAGGGGCTCGGTGATGGCTGCCGCGTTATCGCCCACAAAGCCCTTGCCGACGCCGGCGACGTTGGCATTCACCACCGGCAGACCCCGCTGCGCGACCAGCTCCATCGCGCGGTCGATTGGAATCCGAATCTGTCCCTTCTCAGTCTGGCTGGAGCTGTAGTGGTCCAGCAGCAGATCCTCACGGGCGTGCAGATCGGCCGTCGCCTGGTTGCTGTCGTCGATATCCAGCCGCGGATTGGGGAAGGACCGGGTGACGTTCGACAGCTCGCGCTGCTGCATCTCGGGGTTGTTCGCCAGGTTCTCGCGCTTACCCTTGTCGGTCGTCTTCATGCCGGCGTTCGAGTAGTTGCGCGTCCACTTGGTAATCGGCCCGTCCTCCTTGACAAAGGCGGCGTTGATGACCTTGCCCATGACGAAGCAGAAGACGAAGAAGATCAGAACGAAGCCCGAAAGGCCGGCGAGAAAGATGACCACGCCGCCCACGTTGACGTCCGTCGTCTCATAGCCCGGGCTGCCTTCGCCGCGCTCGGTCGAGGGGGTTGTGCTGCCGGCAACGCCCCGGCCCAGATCGTTGTTGTCCTGCGAATTAATGGGCATGTTCTGCCTCCAGCATCTCCTCAAGGTGAGGATCGTTGACGTTCATAAGCGGCCGCTTCTCGAGCTGGCCGAGGTAGTTCCAGGCCCAGAAGCTCAGCATCGAGACGGGCACGGTTACATAAGCAAAGATGCCCAGGTTCCCGCGTAGATGCAGGTTGCCGGCGGCGCCCGGAAAGTTCGGTTCGATGAGCCAGAACATGTCCACGCAGCGCGCGAAGATCATGAAACAGGTCAGATAGATCATCTTCTGCTTGTTGCGCTTGAGATCGCGCGACAGCAGCAGGCAGAACGGAATCAGCCAGTGGCAGATAAAGTCAAGCGAGCAGATCGTCCACCAGCCGCCGTGAATGCGGTTGAGGTACCACGGGATCTCATCGGGCACATTGCCGGACCAGATAATAAGGAACTCCGCGAAGGTGAAGTAGATGTTCAGCATGGTGAAGGCGAACGCCAGCTTGCCGAGATCGTGCTGCTCGGTGGTGCGCAGCAGAGTCTTCATCGGCTCGAAGCGGGAGAGCAGGATGACCGTCAGGATGCCGAGGGCGAGCACGCTGTAGCCCTGCGCCACGACGAACTGGAAGCCCCAGATGGAGGAGTACCAGGTGATGTCGAGCGACTTGATCCAGATAATCGCGCCGTCCGTCAGCAGGATGATGTAGACGAGGATGCCAATGCCGCTGATGTTCTCAAAGCGGATCTGCCAGCGGTTCCAGCTGGCCTCGGTGCCGGCAAGGGGGTCGGCATCGCGGTCGACCGACCACTTGTTCAGGATGAAGGCCATGCCGATGGTGACGGCAAAGATGAGGAGGCTCTGCACCCAAACCGGACCGGGGCTCAGCATGGCGCGCTTGGCGTTGAGGGTCAGCGCCTGCTCGAGGGTGATGCTGTGGGTCTCAAGCGCGGTACGAACCGCCGAAGCGGTAGGAAAGGCGGCCCACTGATAGAGATGCTTCGAGAAGAGCAGGATCGGCAGCAGAAGCACGCCGATCACCGGCAGGGTGCGGCTGGCGGCCTCAAGCGGACGGCGCAGCAGCAGCCCCCACTTGCCGCCCGACACATACTGCAGCATCAGCATGCACAGGCTGCCGCCGGCGAAGCCGAAGCTGGTCATAAAGCCCATCAGATACGCGCGCAGCAGGTGGTTGCGGCCCTCGTGCGTCCAGGAGAACGCGAGAAGCGAGATGACCGCAAAGACGATCGAGATCAGCCCCATACGGTTGCGCCACGCGGCAACGGCAGCCGGAGCCGCGAAGCTCGCCGGCATAACGCGCGGGCCGCCATGGCTGCCGGCGTGCTGCCCGTAGGGATCCCCATGCTGCTGCTGTTGGACGTATGCCATGCTGTTTCAACCTCGGTACAAACTTCGTTCTAAGTCGTTCTTACGCGCGCTGCGTGCTGCTGTGGTCCGTACTGCCGTTTCTTGCTTCTTCTTTCTGCTTGTTCTCTTTATTTCTTTCTCTGCTTGTTCTTCTTTACTTCTGCTCGTTCATCGCACCGGCTGTGGAGGTAGCATCGTTTTCCGGGAAGGGCGTGTTGCCGGTGGACGAGGTGATAATGCCGTTTGCCTGCGAGGAATCATGGTTATGGCCGCCACTGTTCGCAAGCGGATTGTTCGTGCCGGTCGGAATCACGTAATCGTCGCCGTTCGGGGTGCCCTTGACCGCGGTTGGCGGCAGGTTCCAGTCGTAGGCAAAGCCGGCCGGCAGACCCTCGTGCTCGGTGATGTTCTCAAGCGACTCGACGTGCTCGCCCTTGGCGACATCCGCCTCCGACGCCCGCTGACTCAGCTGCAGCGCCTTGATATACGCAACCACCGCCCAGCGGTTCTCGGGCGTAAGCTGTGCCGAGTAGTCCGGCATGGCGCCGTAGCCGTTGGCGATCACGTTGTAAAAGTGGCCGAGCGGCGCATTCAACAGGCGTGCCGTGTGGAAGTTGCCGGCGGCGGCGTATCCGCGCTGCACGATCATGCCGGCGCCGTTGCCGACGCGCGAGTGGCACGGCGTGCAGTAGACGTTATAGCTCTGCTGCCCGCGCGCAAGGACGGTAGCGTTGACCGGAAACGGCATGCCGTCGCCCTCCTTGCCGTCGATGAAGCCGGTATTAAGGTAGCTGTCCTGGTGCAGCTGACTCCGCGCGAGAGTGGCGCTGACCTGCGGACGGGCAGACCGACCGTCCGCATAAAACGAGGTGCTGCGCTGCTGATAATCGAACTTAGGCTGGTTGTGCATGTCCTGCCGGCAGCCGATCGCGGCCAGGGCGGCAAGCGTGGCGAGGCTGAGACGGGAGACGGCGTGCGTTCGGATATTAATGATCCACCTCCACCACGGAGATCGCGGGGAACTGCTCAAGGAAGACGCGGGTCCCGGTGAGCGAAAACTTGGGGTCCGTCGCCTCCAGGCACAGGAAGAACTTGTCCGTCGTCGCGCCGTTGCGGAAGTTGGGCGCGTTGAAGAGCGGATGATAGAGCTGCGGCAGGCCGTTCTGCGCGATCATGCCGAAGGCAGTCGAGAGACCGGCAAAGAGGATGGTGAACTCATAGGCCGGGATGATGAAGGCGGGCCAGGAGAAGAGCGGCCGGCCGGCAATGTTTAACGGATACGCGTAGACGTTGATCCAGGTCTCGAGCAGATAGGCCACGGTGACGCCGGCCAGGCCGCCCAGCAGGCACATCAGGGGAACGCTGGTCTTGGTGAAGTGCAGCGCCTCCGCTGCCTCTTCGACCGGATAGGGCGTGTAGCACTCCATCCGGCGATAGCCCTCTTCGCGGGCCTCCTGAGTTGCGTGCACCAGCTCGGTCGGCGTGTTGAACTCCGCGATGATGCCGTAGATTCCTTCGCGTGGTGGCATTAGACGGCCTCGTCGATGGTGGTCTGGGCGTCCGCGGAGCGGGCGCGGATCTTGGTCTGCGGCAGCATCATGCGGATCTCGGACATCGGAATCATGGGCAGGAAGCGCACGAAGAGGAAGAACAGCATGGTAAACAGGCCCATGGTGCCGACGTAGATCATGTAGTCCCACTTGGTGGCGCGGTAGGTGCCCCAACTCGAGGGCAGATAGTCGCGATAGAGCGACGTGACCACGATTACAAAGCGCTCAAACCACATGCCGGTGTTGACGACGAGCGATAGCATAAAGAGGTAGGCGACATTGACCCGCAGCTTGCGCGACCACAGCGTGGTGAGCGGTATGGCGATGTTGGTCAGAATCAGGATCCAGTACGCCCAGCCCATCGGGCCGAACATGCGGTTCCACATCATGAAGAACTCCCAGTGGCTGGCCGAGTACCAGCTCATGAAGACCTCCATGCCGTAGCCGTAGGCCACGATCGAGCCGGTCGCCAGCATGACCTTACCCATATTGTCGAGGTGGCGCAGCGTGACGAGATCCTCAAGGTGGTAGAACTTGCGCAGCGGAATGGCCAGCGTGAGCACCATGGCGAAGCCCGAGTAAACGGCTCCGGCCACGAAGTATGGCGGGAAGATCGTCGTATGCCAGCCAGCCAGCGCAGCCACCGCGAAGTCGAAGCTGATGACGGTGTGGACGGAGAGCACGAGCGGCGTTGAAAGGCCGGCGAGCAGCAGCGAGGCCGACTCGTAGCGGATCCAGTGGCGCGTCGATCCGCGCCAGCCGAGCGAGAGCGTTCCGTAGAAGAACTTGGCCAGCGGCATGGTGGCGCGGTCGCGCAACGTGCCGAAGTCCGGGATCATGCCGACGTACCAGAAGACGATCGAGATGGTCGCGTAGGTGGAGACCGCGAAGACGTCCCAAGCCAGCGGACTGCGGAACTGCGGCCACAGGTTCATCGTGTTCGGGTACGGCAGCAGCCAGTACGCAAGCCACGGGCGGCCGACGTGGATCAGCGGGAAGGTGCCGGCGCAGACCACGGCGAAGATGGTCATCGCCTCGGCGAAGCGGTTGATCGAGTTGCGCCAGGTCTGCTTGAACAGCAGCAGGATGGCCGAGATCAGCGTGCCGGCGTGGCCAATACCGATCCACCACACGAAGTTGATGATGGCAAAGCCCCACGCACCCGGGATAGTGACGCCCCAGATGCCGACGCCCTTGAGGAACAGCCAGGTGATGCCGATCACGACACCCTGTGCGATGCCGGCGCCGACGATCAGACCGAAGAACCAGCCCAGCGGCGTGTTCGACGTGAGCACGATGCCGGCGATCTTCTGCGTGACCGACTTGAAGTTGTGGCCCGGGGCAATAACCGCGTACTCGCCGGTACGCGGGTCGATCATCGGGTCAACGACGGGATCGGGAATGGGTTTGGTCGCCATCAGATCTGCTCCAGCTCTGGGTTCGGGTTGATAACACCCGCGCTATAGGTCGTGCGCGGACGGTAGTTGAGATCGGCGAGCACCTGATACGTACGCTCACTCGCCTTCTTCTTGGCGACCTCACTTTTGGGGTCGTTGATGTTGCCGAACAGAATGGCGTCGGTCGGGCAGGCCTGCTGGCAGGCGGTGATGACCTCGCCATCCCGGATCGCGCGATTTTCCTTGTCCGCGGTGATCTTGGCCTCCTCGATGCGCTGCACGCAGTAGGTGCACTTCTCCATCACGCCGCGGGAGCGAACCGTAACGTCCGGATTGCGCATGAACTTCAGGCTCTCGGTCTCGTAGTCCGAGTACAGCAGGAAGTTGAAGCGGCGCACCTTATATGGGCAGTTGTTCGAGCAGTAGCGCGTGCCCACGCAGCGGTTGTAGACCATCGTATTGAGGCCTTCGGGCGTGTGGACGGTGGCTCCCACCGGGCAGACCAGCTCGCAGCCTGCGTTCTCGCAGTGCTGGCAGGCCATCGGCTGGAAGTGCGCGCGCGGCGCGTGCAGATCGCCCTCAAAGTAGGTGTCGATGCGGATCCACTGCATGTTACGGCCGACCTTGACCTGCTCGCGCCCGATAACGGCGATGTTGTTCTCGGCGTAGCAGCTCACCACGCAGGCGTTGCAGCCGATGCACGAGTTCAGGTCGATAGACATACCCCAGGCGTTCTGCAGCCGCAGCGAGGATGGGTCGGTGTGGTTGTACTTCCACGCGTCGGGAAAAAAGCTCTCTTCCTTCTTGGGCGCCTCGCCCTGCGGGCCGTAGCCGACCTTGTTCACCAGCGTGTGCGTGTCGCCCTCATGCGCGAAGTCGGGGTGCTTCTTCGCCTCCTCGAGCGTCGTGTAGCGGATGATCGAGCGCTCCTGCGCCTCGTGGCCAGCCAGCGAGTAGGTCCCCTGCTTATCCGAGAGCGGCTTCTCGAGGTCGTGCTGCGCGAAACTGCCGCGATGCTCAACATTGTGCACCTTGGTGACGCAGAGGTCCCATGTGCCCGAGGACTTCTTGATGGTCGCGCCGGTCGCGAAGAGCGGAGCCGCCGAGGTGCGCAGCGGATAGACGTCGAAGCCGACGCCGGCGGCGACGCGGCCCGCAGCCGCCTGCCGGCCAAAGCCGAGGTGCAGCGTGATCACGCCATCCGGGTGGCCGTAGGCGAGCAGCACCGGCGCCTGGATCCTGTGGCCGTTCGACTCGATCTCGATGATCTGGTTCTCTTCGAGCTTGAACTTCTCCATGCTGTCGAGGCTCATCAGCGCGGCATTATCCCAGCTCAGGTTGGTGATCTGCTTGGGCAGCTCCTGCAGCCAGCCGACGTTCGCGAAACGGCCGTCATAAAGTGAGGTATCCGGCCGGAAGCTTAGCTCGACGGTCTCGCCGGCGGGTGTGAACGCGGCCGGAGCCGTGGCGGCGGCGGCTGATGGCCCGCCGGCGCGCGGCGTGAAGGCTGTGCCCTCGACCCAGCCGTCGTGCAGCGCCTTGCGCCAGGCCGTGCTCATATCGCCGCTCTTAATATAGGTCTTGGCGGTCGCCTGCACGGCCTCGAGCGGCGAGAGCTGCGGGTTCTCTTCGAGCAGGCTCTGCAGCACCTCATGCGCGCCGATGCCGCCATAGAGCGGCGCGATCATGGGCTGGATGATTGAGATCGTGCCGTCGTAGGCGCGGGCGTCGGACCAGCTCTCGAGGTAGTGCGCCTTATTCAGGTGCCAGAGCGAGACCGAGCCGGTCTCATCGACGTGCGAGCCCAGGTGCACTGTATTTGTCAGCTTGGCGAAAGCGGCGTCAAAGTCGAGGTCGGCCGGCGCCGAGTAGAGCGGGTTGGTGCCCAGCATGACCAGCCAATCAACGTTGCCGGCATTGATATCGGACACCAGGCCCTTCAACTCGGCCAGTTGCTCGGTGGGCATCGGGTTGACGGTCTCGGTGTAGACGACCGACTTGCCGACGGCACCCAGCGCGCTGTTCAGCGCGTATGCGGCGGCGTGTACCTCGGGCGCGGCCTGCTCTCCGGGGATGACCACGACGCGGCCGTTCGCGGCCTTCAGATCGGCCGAGAGCACGGTAAAGAACCTCTGCTGCTCGGGCGAGAGACCGGCCGGCGCCGTACCGCTCGCCAGCGCCTGCGCGAAGCCGGCGATCTGACTGGGCCGCAGCGCCAGGCGATGCTCGGCCTTGAACCCGGTGACCGTCGGCATGCTCTCGACGACGTACATCCGGTTCATCGGCTTGCCCTCTTCGTAGCGATGCCGCAGCGCATAGCCGCGCGCCATGGGCAGGAAGCCGGGGTGCGTGATGCCGCTCAGAAAATCGGCGTCGAGCGAGAGGATCAGGTCGGCCTGCTCGAGCCGGTACTGCGCATCCACATACTGGCCGAAGGCCGCCTTCGACGCGGCGCGCGCGCTGTCGCGATTGATCGGATCGTACTGGACCAGCTTGGCCTGCGGAAACGCCGCCTGCACCTGCTTCCACTGCGCTGCGAGCGTCGGCGACGTGATGGTCTCAGACAGGAAGTACAGCCCCTTGCCGCCCTGCATCTTCTTGGCCGCGGCGATAAACTCGCGCTGGAAGGCCGCAAAGTCGGACGCCTGCCCGCGATGCAGCACGTGCTGCGACCGGTCGGGGTCGTAGAGCTCGAGCAGCGTGGCCTGGGTATAAATGTCGGACTTGCCCTGCGAGACCGGGTGCTCGGGGTTGCCGTCGATCTTAATGGGCCGGAACTCCTCGGACTTCACCAGCACCGGAACCGCGCCCGTGGGGAATGGATAGGCGGTCGCAAAGTACATGGCATTGCCGAGGACCAGGTCTTCCGGCTGCCGGATATATGGATAGATCGCCTCGTCGGGCTGCTTGGTGCAGCCCGCCAGACCGGCCAGGGCGAGCGACGCACCCATGACCTTCATAAAACCGCGCCGGCTGACCGAATCGACCCACTCGGTCGACTGCCGCGGGAACTCCTCCTTCATCAGCTCGTGGAACTCGGGCGTCTCCGCCAGCTCATCCAGGTTCTTCCAGAAGCGGCGGCCGGTCTTGCCGTCCAGCTTGCCGCGCACCTGGTCGAGCGTCATCTTCGCCGGAGCGATTTGGGTCACGACCGTCGCTCCGGCCGCGCCTTCTACCTGCTGTTCCGCCATCGTGTCTGTTCCCATCTCTCGTGTCGTCATCGGTGGCACGTCTCGCAGCTGGAGATCTCGTTCGCCCCACGAATGTGGTACTGCGCCTGCAGGTAGTGGCCGAGATCGACCTGACTGGTGAATTTCTTGTAGTTGACCGGCATCACGATGCCGTTGGCCGGCGGCAGGTCGCTGACGGTCTTGTCGTCGCCCTGATTGGCGTGCGGGCTGCCCATGGTTCCCGAGTGAGCACTCGGCTGGCCGCTCTGTATCGGGGCCTGCGCCTGCAGCAAGGCAAGCTGCGGGTTGGCGCCGCTGGGGTCCTTGGTGGTGCAGGAGACCTGCTGCGCCGTCGGACGGCCGTAGCTGTTACTCTTATCCGCGCACCAGACCGGCTTGTCGGAGCTCGGCCCCGCCCATGCCATGTTGTAGATCTCGCTCGTCGGCCGCAGGTTGACGGCCGGGTTGCGATGGCAGTTCAGGCACCACTCCATCTGCAGCGTGTTCTGCATGTACATGATCGGCATCTGATCCACGCGGCCATGGCAGCTGGCGCAGCCGATGCCTTTATTCACGTGAATCGAGTGATTGAAGTACACGTAGTCCGGTAGATCGTGCACGCGGATCCACTGGATCGACGCGCCGGTGGCCCAGCTCTGCCGTGCCGGCTCAAGCAGGTTGGCGTTGGTCCAGATCTGCGAGTGGCAGTTGATGCACGTCTTGGTCGGTGGAATGCCGGAGTACGCGGCCTTTTCGACCTGGGTGTGACAGTACTGGCACTGCAGACCGAGCCCTTCCACGTGGTGCTTGTGGCTGAAAGGAATCGGCTGATCGGGGCGCTGACCCTGCCGGGTAACCCACGGCGAGCGCTGCAGCTGGTCGAGCGTGACGCCGAGGGCGATCACGATCAGACCAGTCAATACCAGGCTCATTCGGGCGAGCGCATTCGAGCTGCGGTCAAAAACTTGCGCCATGAGTGCGTTCCTGCTTCCTCTGCGTCACTTCTCTAAAACCTGCCGCGCCGGCCGGCCTATCCGTGTCGACACGCATCGTTTGTTCCTGAAGCCGATCTGTGCTGCGTCTGCTCTCTGAAAGGTGGAGCGTTTACGCTTCAGAAGCCGAGTATAGCAGTGACAAATCATGCCAACTGCATCACTTCAGGGTGGTTGTTTATGTCCTCAAGTGGCTACCGATTACCGAACGCAACTGCTTCCGTTGCTTACAGAAAGCGCCAAAAGGGATGCCGTCTCTACGTTCCCAAAAGGAGGGACTTCTTGTAAAGTGCGGCCAGATTGGTCCGAGTTCGAACCTGCACCGGTCCGTGTGCAGTGCAGCGGCTTCGGATGTGATTTGGCGGGCCTGCCATGCAAGCGAGACTTCGTCTGTCACGGAGCTATCGATGTTCGGTTATCGTTAGGGCATGCCCGGTGATCTCCCCGTCCGCACGCGAAGGCTGCCCTACGACGCGAGTGCGGCGGTTGCGGCGCTGGCCGCCGCGGATCCCAAGCTCGGCCAGCTGATCGAGCGCGTAGGCCCGTTTACCCTGCGGCTGCCAGGCACGCAATCCCCATTCGAGGCCCTGGCGCGCTCGATCCTCTACCAGCAGCTGCACGGAAAGGCCGCGGCGGCGATCCACCGGCGCATGATCGAGAGCTTCGCGCCAGTATGCGGGGTCGGCGTGCATCCGGGCCCGGAGCACCTGCTCGAGTGTCCGACCGAGCAGCTGCGCGCGGCGGGGCTCTCGCACAATAAAATTCTGGCGCTGCGGGATTTGGCGGCCAGGACCCTCGACGGCACGGTACCGAGCCTGGCGCGCATTCGCCGCATGCCGGATGAGGCCATCATCGAGCATCTAGTCCAGGTGCGCGGCATCGGGCGATGGACGGTCGAGATGCTGCTGATCTTCCGGCTGGGGCGGCCGAACGTGCTGCCGGTCGACGACTTCGGCGTGCGCCGTGGCTTTGCCCTTACCTTTGAGGGCCTGAAGCCGGCCACCAAGCTCACGCCGGCCCTGCTGCCCAAGGCGGAGGTGATGGTCAAGCGGGCGAAGCGATGGAAACCGTGGTGCTCGGTGGCGAGCTGGTATCTGTGGCGCGCGTGCGATCTGGCAGATGCGGCAAAGAAGGCAGGATGAGGCGGGTGCGTTGTTCGTTCTCCGTTGTACGTTCCAGGCTTCTAACGAACAACGTAGAACCTGTCGCAACTACTGCGGCGCGACAACCCGCTCGACCCAAGCGATCCATTCCGCCTCCGAGAGTTCGCTCGCAGCCGCGCGCAGGGTCATAGCGGTCTCTTCGGCTTCAGAGCAGGTCAGCCGATAGCCGTTCAGCTTGAGGAAAGTCACCATGGCGGCGAGCCCGATACGTTTGTTGCCGTCGATAAAGGCATGATTTTTCAGCAGACCCCAGCCCAGCACAGCCGCGAGCTGCGCGAGTGTGGCGTCAGGCTGGTAATGTGCGAGCTGCTGCGGGCGGGCAAGAGCGGACTCCATCAGTCCGTTGTCTCGCACGCCGTAGCTGCCGCCGTATCGCTGGATGAGATCGGAGTGGATCGCCCGAACCATGGCGTTGTTGAGAAAACGCATGCCTACTTGGCCAGCTCGCGATAGGAGTTCTGGTGCTGCGGCTCGGTGTCGCGAAAGGCCTTGAGCGCCGCGGCGAACTCCGGGTCATGGGGGAATATCTGATAGACACCGTCGACCTTGACGATATTAAGGATGGCATCCTCCGCAACTCGCATGTCGTCAATGAGTTGCTTGGGAAAGAGGACGCCGTAGCCGTTGCCGATTTTGCGCAGTTTGAGTTCCATAATGAAGCTATTATAACTTGAGTTATAACATCGGCAAGCCTAATCTGCCCAATCCTCGTCCCTGCTCCATCCGCAGCTTTAACCAGGGTGCATCTGCTTCCGATAGCATTAACCCAATGCCGATTAAGCGACCTGTCTCTGCCGACCGTGTTTCTGTCTCTCCTGCCTCGCCTGCCAACAAGCGCTTTGTCTGCGTGCACGGACACTTCTACCAGCCGCCGCGGGAGAACCCCTGGCTTGAAACGGTCGAGCTGCAGGAGTCTGCCGCGCCGTATCACGACTGGAATGAGCGCATTACGAGTGAGTGCTATGCGCCGAACGGAGCCTCGCGCATCACCAATACGGAGAACGAGATCATCCGCATCATGAACAACTACGCCCGTGTGAGCTTCAACTTCGGGCCGACGCTGCTGAGCTGGCTCGAGGAGAAGGCGCAGCGCACCTACCGCATGATCCTCGACGCGGATGTAGCCAGCGCGGAGCGATACAGCGGGCACGGATCGGCGGTGGCGCAGGTCTACAACCACATCATCATGCCGCTGGCGAACGAGCGCGATGCGCGCACGCAGATTCGCTGGGGCATCGCGGACTTCAAGCAGCGCTTCGCCCGCAGGCCCGAAGGCATGTGGCTGGCGGAAACGGCGGTCAACACGCGGGTGCTGGAGCTGATGGCCGAGGAAGGCATCAAGTTTACGATCCTTGCGCCGCACCAGTGCCGGCATGTGCGCCGCACGGCGGCCTCGGCGGTGGCGGCCGGGATTGCAGCCCCGGGCAAGACGGACGGCGCGGCGACGCCGTGGATCGAAACGCCGAACGCAACCGTCAACACCACGCGTCCCTACCATGTGCCGCTCAAGAACGGTCTGAGCATCGCGGTCTTCTTCTACGATGGGCCAACCTCGCGCGCCATTGCGTTTGAGGGTCTGCTCAACCGCGGCGAGACCTTCGCCCAGCGGCTGCTGAACGCGCTCCCCGCGGAGCCGGCCGACGGCGAGCCGGCCATGCTCTCACACGTGGCCACCGATGGCGAAAGCTACGGGCATCATCACAAGCACGGCGAGATGGCGCTGAGCTACGCCATGCACTGGATTGAAGAGGGCGAGCGCGCGCAGCTGACCAACTACGGCGAGTTCCTCGACAGGTTTCCGCCGCGCTGGGAGGCCGAGATAGTCGACGACACCAGCTGGAGCTGCGCCCACGGCATCGAGCGCTGGCGCTCCGACTGCGGCTGCAACGGCGGCAGGGCGGGCTGGAACCAGGCCTGGCGCGGTCCGCTGCGGGCCGCGCTCGACCTGCTGCGCGACCGAACCGCACCGCTGGCGGAGACGCTCGCTAAAGACCTGCTCAAAGATCTCTGGGCGGCGCGCGACGGCTATGTGCGCGTCATCCTCGACCGCTCGCCGGGCAGCGAGGATCGCTTTCTCGCCGAGCACGCAACGCACACGCTCTCACAGGAGGAGCGCACCACAGTCTGGGAGCTGATGGAGCTCGAGCGGCACGCGCAGCTCATGTACACCTCCTGCGGCTGGTTCTTCGACGAGATCTCCGGTATTGAGACCGTGCAGATCATCGCGTATGCCGGTCGCGTCGTGCAGCTGGCGCGGCGTCTCTTCGGCACGGCGGGCGAGGCCATCGAGCCCGAGTTTGTGGCGCTGCTCGCGCAGGCGCGCAGCAACCTGCCGGAGGTGCGCGATGGCGCCGAGGTCTATCGCAAGTTCGCTACCTCCATGCGGCTCGGCCTGGAGCAGGTGGGCGCGCACTACGCCATCAGCTCCATCTTCCGCAACTATCCGGAGGAGGGCGCGCTCTTTTGCTACAACGTGACCCGCACCGAGCATGAGCTGCTGGCCTCCGGCCGCGGCCGGCTGGCCATTGGCCGGGCGCAGCTCAACTCGCGCATCACCGAGGAGTGCGAGGAGATCGCCTACGCCGTGCTGCACCTCGGCGACCAGAATCTCTCGGCCGCGGTCAAGCGCTGCGATGCCGGCGATGAGGCGCAGCTTGCCGCCTTCCATACCTTTTCAGACGAGGTCGGCCACGCCATCCGCAAGGCCAATCTGCCGGAGGTCATTCGTCTGATCGACCGCTACTTCGGCGGCACGGCCTACTCGCTCACCTCGCTCTTTACCGACGAGCAGCATCGGATTTTACGAACCATCCTCGACCAGACCCTCTCGGAGATGGAGGAGTCGCTCCACAAGATCTACGAGGATCACGCCTCGCTGCTGCACTTCCTGACCGAATCCGGCATGGCGGCCCCGCCGGCGCTGGCACTGGCGGCGGGCTACGCGCTCAATGCGAATCTGCGGCGCGCGCTTGAGGCCGAAGAGTTCGACGGCGCCCAGGTGCTTGCATTGCTCGCGCTGGCGCAGTCCGACCAGGTGACCCTCGACACCACGCAGCTGAGCTACGTCGCCGGGCTGCGCATGAAGAAGGCGATGACGCGCCTCGAGCTCGCGGTTGCAGGCGAACTGCCGCCCGAGCCGGCCATAGCCTCCGCGCGCTCGATCGCCGAGTGCCTGCGCATACTACCGTTTGAAGTCAACCTGTGGCAGGCGCAGAATATCTGGAACGATCTGCTGCAGCGCGGCACGCTCGATCTGTGGGACGAAGACCTGCGCGCCGGCTTCCGCAAACTGGGCCAGGCGCTGCACATCTCGCTCGATGATCTGGTGGTCGAGCAGGCGGCAGTCGGCGTTGGCATCTAACGATAGGAACGACTGCTAAAGCACGACTGAAAGGAAGACCGATGAAGGTGACACAAAGTACGTCGAATCTGCTCCAGCTGACACGATTTGGCTTGGTGAACTGCTATCTGGTGCGCGAAGAGGATGGCTTCACCCTTGTGGATGCCGGGCTTCCCGGCGGCGCGGACGACATCCTTACGGCGGCGGCAAAGGCGGGCGCGCCGATCAGCCGCATCCTTCTCACGCACGCGCATGGCGACCACGTGGGAGCTGTAGACGCGATCGTGGCCAAGCATGCGGCGGTGCCGCTGGCAATCTCCTCGCGCGATGCGCGGCTGCTGCGTAAGGACACATCCCTTGACCCCGGTGAGCCGCAGACAAAAATCAAAGGCAGCGTCCCGGGAACCACAACGGTTCCGTCGCAATTTGTGACCGATGGAGAGCTGTATGGATCCCTGCGGTGCATCGCAACGCCGGGACATACGCCGGGGCACTTTTGCTTTCTCGATGAGCGGGATGGAACGCTGCTGGCCGGCGACGCGCTGGTGACGATGGGCGGAGAGTTGCGAACCGCGGCGAACGCTCCATGGTTCTTCCCTCTGCCCACCCTCGCGACGTGGCATAAGCCGACAGCCCTGGCCAGCGCAGCGCGGCTGCTGGATCTATCAATCGCGCGCATAGCACCCGGCCACGGCAGGGTGCTCGCGGCGGGCCGGCGGGAGCTGACGGCCGTAGTAGATGCAGCCTCGCGCGGCTCGCACGCGTAGCCTTCTTCAATCCTTGTTTGTCATCCCGTAGGGATCTGCTTCTTCTCTAGCTGCGCCAGTGCAGCGTAACTGGTCCGGAGAGCGGATGCTCGCCAGTACCTTTGAGCCGCGCCTGCTTGAGCGCAAAGTACCACTTGGCGGGCTTGTCCGCATCGTCGATCAGCATAAGCGAAGGATGGTGGCGCAGACCCTCGGCCTGCTCGATCATCGTCTGCTGATCCTGCCGGACAAAGCGTGCTCCGAAGAAGGTAGCGATGCTGGTTACAAATGGAACGCTGTAGAAGATGTTCCACACCGCTGCTACATCGATGCGGCAGGTAGAGGGCGTCACCGGCGTTACTGTTGTGAGCGACGAGAACCACTTCGCGTCCTTCCCCTCGCCCGCGCGGATCGTCTCGTAGCGTCGATTCGGCAGCACGAAGTCGATCGTCGTCGTTATCGACTGGCCGTAGACGCCGAGCAGCTTGTACGGTGCGGAGTTGGCGCTCGGCGCATGCGCGGACATGCGAAATCCCTCGGGGATGGGCTCGAAGTGCTTCGTCTTCTCATGAATGGACGCGCGCGATCGCCACCACCAGGCCTGGTGCACAAAGGGTCCATGCGCGGGGTCCATCAGGCCGATGATGCCGTGGTCGACATTGCACGGCAGGTCGGCCGTGAGATGCGCGGTGCGGAACTTCGTCGAGAACTTCGGCAGCTCGGGAACAAGGGGCAGCGCCTTCGTGATGCGGCCTTCGCCTGCTACCGGAACCACGCGTCCCTCGCCGGCAGCCGGAATATAGACCCAGGCGTAGCCGTCGCGCTCCTCGCAGGGGAATGAGCTCGCATAGATGCGCGTCGCATCGAGCGAGTCGGCGCTCGTCAGCGAGGGGATCTCGCGGCACTGGCCGGTGCATGGCTCGAAGCGCCAGCCGTGGTACTTGCACTGCACCGTCTCGCCGTCGAACCAGCCGGCCGAAAGCGGAATGCCGCGATGCGGGCAGAGGTCGCGCATGGCAAAGAGCGTGCCGTCGTTCTTGCGGCCCAGCAGCAGCGGCAGGCCGAGCAGCAGCGCCGTCCGCGTCCTGCCGCGGGCAAGCGTGCCGGAGCGCAGCGCCGGGTACCAGTCGCCGAACAGAAGCTCTGCGGGTGGCCCGGAACTTCGTGCGTCGGAGGCGGGTGCAATGGAAGAGAGCAGCGGCATGGTCTTCAAGGCAGTAGCCCCTCAGGAACAGGGCCTGCTTATTGGATGATACCGGGTGGCGCTTGGGCGCAGCCTCGTTCCTTCAGGAGACGCACGAGCACCGCGGACCTGTGCGACACGGTAGAGTTTCAGTGATGCTCCTCGTGGACGCTGCCCTCCATGTCTGATCTCTCGCCGCATGACTTAGCCGTGCTGCGCAACCGCGTGGTGCTCGCGGCGCTCTGGGTGCTGCTCTACGCGAGCTTTACCCTGATGACGCCGCCGCTGCTCGACGACGCCGACTCCGTCCACGCGGAGGTGGCCCGCGAGATGCTGCTGCGCAACGACTGGGTGACGCTCTACGCGAACGGCATCCGCTATCTCGAGAAAGCGCCGCTGCTCTACTGGAGCATGGCGGCCAGCTTCAAGGTCTTCGGAGCCAACACCGGCGCCGCCCGCCTGCCGCTCGCTCTGACCGTGCTCCTGCTGACGGCGGCGATCGAAAGCTTTGCGCGGCGCGCCTTCGGCAGCACACGCGCCGGCCTAACCGCGGGGCTCATCACGCTCTCAAGCTTCGGCATCTTCATCTTCACCCGCATCACCATTCCCGACGCCATGGTCTGTCTCTGGCTCACGCTCGCGATCTTCTGCTACTGGCTCAACCTTCAGCGCGCCGCGCCCAGCCCGCTGCTGTGCTGGGGCTTCGCGGCCTGCTGCGCCCTGAATGTCTTGACCAAAGGCCTGATCGGCATCGTCTTCCCAGTCGGCATCGTTCTAGTACATCTGCTGCTCACCGATGGCTGGCGCGGCGCGGCCATCTCTCTGCGTCAGCTCTATCCGCTATCGAGCGCGGCAGTGTTTCTGCTGATCGCCGCGCCCTGGCACGGCATGGCGGGCGAGGCGAACCCGACCGAAGGCCATCCCGGCGGCCTAGCACTGGTGCATGGGCACTGGAGCGTACCCCTGCCGACTGACGGCAACGTGCACGGCTGGACATGGTTCTACTTCATGAACGAGCACCTGCTGCGCTACCTGAACCTGCGTGTGCCGCGCGACTACGATACCGTGCCGCTCTGGCTCTTCTACGGCCTGGTGCTGGTGTGGCTCATGCCGTGGAGCGCCTACCTGCCCAGCGCTCTTCGTGCAGTCCCGTGGTGGTCTGCCGTCCGGCGCAGGCCCCTCGATGCACGCGCGCAAACGCGCCTTCTCCTGGGTGTATGGGCGGCCACTGTCATGCTGTTTTTCAGCTTCTCCACGCGCCAGGAGTACTACTGCCTGCCCGCCCTGCCGGCGCTCATCCTTCTGCTCGCCGGATGGTTCGAGGATGAGGCAGTTGAGGCCGAGACGTTTCGCGTGCCGGGACGCAGGGTGGTAGCGGGGCAGCGGATCGCGGTGGTACTGCTGGCGTGTGGCTCGGCCATCGCCCTCGCCTGCGGCTTCTTTGTGCTGCACGCGCAGCCGCCCGGACCGGGCGTGGACCTCGCGTCCCTGCTGCACCAGAACCCGGGCGACTACGCCCTCTCCTTCGGCCACTTCCTCGACCTGAACGCCAAAGCCCTCGGCGCCTTTCGCACACCGCTTCTTGTAACCTCTTTTGCTACATTCTTTGGAGCCCTTGGCGGCTGGTGGGCGCGGCGCTCCTATCGTCCGTCGACAGGCAATCTCTGGCTGACCGCCGGTGCGACGGGCTTTCTGCTGGCGGCGCACCTGAGCCTCCAGATCTTCGCCCCCGTCCTCTCATCCGAGCCCCTCGCCGCAGCCATCGCGCCTCTCCTCAAACCCGATGACCTCCTCATGATTAACGGCGAATACGAGAGCGGCAGCACCCTCGGCTTCTATTTGCAACAGAATGACGTACATATTCTCAACGGCCGCAGCTCGAACCTTTGGTACGGCTCATTCTTCCGCGACGCTCCGCCGATCTTCGAAACCGATACGACTCTGCCGGTTCTGTGGACAGGTCGCCGTCGTATCTTTCTCTGGACCGAACCGGATAAAGTCCCGCAGAGGCTCGGTGGTCCTGCATTCTTGATCGTTGCGAAGGGAGGAAAGGAGATTCTCAGCAACCAGGCGGAGTGAGAGGTGTTGTCCGTTCTACGTCTTCGCCTCAACGAACAACGAAGAACGCACAACGTCCCTCACATCTTCTCCAACCGTCCTCCACGCAGTCGAAACCGTTCCCCGCGCCACACCACCGTATCCCCCGCGTAGCTCCACAGCCAGAAGAAAAACCCAAAAAGATCGCGCAGCGGCAGCAGCCAGAGATCGCGCAGCACCTGCCCATCGCGTAGCAGTCCGACACCGACCCCCAGCGCGAGCGCGGTGCGTGCAGCAAGCGCCAGTGAAAGCAGCGCAAGGCTCCACAGCGCAAAGCCGCTGACCACACACGCAGCCATCGCCCACGGCACGACAAACGTGATGCCCAGGCCAAGATAGCCCAGCCGGCGCGAGTCGCGTGTCGAGCGCGACCAGCGCAGCTGGTGATCGAAGAAGCCCTGAAACGTATAGGGCGGAACGGAGGTCTCAACCACCTCGGCCGAGAGCTCTACACGATAGCCGGCGCGCCCGATCCGGACGCCCAATTCGTAGTCGTCGGCCAGCACCTCGAGCAGCGGCTCGAGGCCTCCGGCCGCCACCAGCGCGTCGCGCCGCATCGCCAGCGTGGAGCCCAGGCCGAAGTGTATGCCGCCCTCCAGCATGCGCGCGGTCAGCACGCCGGGAAAGAACTCCGTCGCAATGCCCAGCGCCTCCAGCCGCGACCAGACAGGGATCCTGCCGCGCGCGTCAGCATGGGCGCGGCCCACATACGGCGCAGTCACCATGCCGACAGGGTGCGCCGCCTGCTTCGGCCTTGACGGTGCCGCGTTGAAGCCCGCCATGATGCGCGCCAGATACTCCGGCCCCACGTGAATGTCTGAATCGTTGATCAGCACGTGGTCATACCGCGCCGCACGCAGCATCTGCACCAGATTCGACACCTTACCGGAAGTGCCGAGCCGCTCCGGACACACGATCAGCCGCACCGCCACCTGCGGGTACAGGGCCTGCAGCTCTGCCACCACCGCGGCCGCCGGATCCTCCGCCGTGCTCACGCCGCACAGCATTTCCCATGCGCCATCGTACCGCTGCACACAGTGTGATTCGAGCGCCGCGAAGAGCCCGTCATCGGCGCCCTTCAGCGGCTTCAGCAAGGAAACACCCGGGCTGTCGCCGGTCTGCAAAGCGAAAGAAGGCGCACGGCGAAGCGCACGCGCAAAGCTGCGTGCCGCCAGCAGAGCCAGCGTCGTATACACGAGACCGCTGAGGGTAAGGAGCGCCGGCAGCAGCTCGATCGCATGAAACAACATGGGCCCTAGTGTAGCGGGCCAGGCGTAGCGATCAGGTGTAGCGGGCCAGGCGTAGCGATCAGGTGTAGCGGGCCGGGTGTGGCGATCAGGTGTAGCGGGCCGGGTGTGGCGGGCTGGCGCTTCGGCTACTCGTACCGCAAGGCCTCGATCGGATTCAGGCTCGCCGCCTTCCATGCAGGGTAAATGCCAAAGACCAGACCGATCGCGCACGAACTGCAAAACGCAAACAGGATCCACAGCGGCGAGACTAGCGACGAGATCAGCACCTTCAGCACCAGCGCTCCAGCCGAGCCAAGCAGAATGCCGATCGCCCCGCCAACCGCGCAGAGCGTCACCGCCTCCAGCGTGAACTGCAGCAGAATCGTCTGGCGTGTCGCGCCGATCGCCTTTCGCACGCCAATCTCGCGTGTGCGCTCCGTTACCGAGACCAGCATGATGTTCATCACGCCGACGCCGCCCACCATCAGGCCCACGGCGGAAAGCCCGAACATCAGCAGAAAGAGCGACCCCGTAATCTGCGTCCACAGCCGCGTGATCGAGTCCGAGCCGAAGATCGCGAAGTTGTCCTCCTGATCGTTGTGCACCTTGCGCCGCCGCCGCAGCAGCTCGCGAATTTCGTCCTCCGCCAGCGCCTTGTTCTTCTGGTCATCGAACTTCGCACTGATCCAGTAGTCGAGAACCTCCGGATGCAGCTTGTGGAACGTCGTAATCGGCATGTGAACCATGCTGTCCTCGGAGTTCTTCCCGCCGCCGAAGGCAGACTTCTCCTTCTCCTGCACTCCCACCACAGTGAACGACCGACCATCGACAAAAATCTCCTTGCCTACGCCGCTGTCCTCTCCGAAGAGGTCTTCGGCCGTATCGTGTCCAAGCACGGCAACATTCGCCGCCCGCTCCTCATCCCCATGGTTGAAGTAGCGGCCCTGCGTCAGGTTCAAGTCGTAGACGCTGGTATTTGAAGCCGTAACGCCCTCAAGCGAAACGTTCTCTGCCTTCTGCTTGCCATACTTCACCACCACGGAGCCGGCATTGAACTGAAAGTTCTGGTAGCGCAGTGAAGGCACCACATCGACGACATGCGGCAGCGCCTTGATCGCCTCCGCGTCGTCATATGTAAGCTGCTTGCGCGTCAGCATCTCGGTCGTCGGCCGCACGCCAATCACCGGAAAGCGAAAAATCCAGATCACGTTCGTGCCCAGTGACGACACCAGCCCGGAGACGTTCGAGTTCAGCCCATTGATCACCGACGAGATCACGATCACCGTCATCACCCCGATCACAATCCCAAGCACCGTCAGCCCCGATCGCATCTTGTTCGTGCGCAGCGTGTCCAGCGCCATCCGAACCGCTTCCCTCTGATCACTGACGTTCATCGCCTCCTCCTTCTAGCATTTCACGATTCGTATTTGGGGCTTTACGCCTGCTTATGAGGAGTGTGTGATCAGCGTCCCGGCAGGTGGATCGACACACTGACGAACAACGTCTTCCGCGCTGACCTCGACATGACATGAGAGCACCTTGACTGTGAGCCTTCCCTCAGCGAGCACGCCTGGTTCGTCAAGACTGAAATGCATAATGTCCTCGCCCGCTGCCACATCGTGGGATTGGTGGGGAATTGCCGCTAAATTGCACTCCGGGCATCGGTCATCACATGTGCAATGCCAAACATCCTCCCACTCGTAACCACACCGAATGCAACGATACGCATTCACATAGTCTGTTTCTATTTCAGCCGACACGGGTAACCTCCTTCTGTGCAGTGAGACGATACACGCCCGGACTCTCGAATCTAAGCAGACCTGCGTCGCGCAAACGCTGTAATTGCTGACGAATCTTAGGCCGAATGTGGTGATTATTCGGGTAGAGCTGACGCAGCTCAGGTTCCAGAGTGTAAGCATCGTGTAAGGTAAAGCGCGGTTTGCCGAATCGATGTAGTCCGGATAGTAGAGACGAAAGCCAACCGCGGTCCTCGGGCTTGAATTGTTGGAGATTTTTTGCCAGGGCGTATCGCCCTCGCGTATTCGCTTTAGAGAGAAGCGCACCAGATTCGATTATCGGAATACGACCTTCCGGCGGAATCCGGCTCAAAAGAATATTGCAGCCCACCCAACCCGCTCTGCGCGCCATTTCCGAAAGTGGACGTCGTTTTTCAATCACCTCAGGCGTAATAAGCGAATGATGAATTGCGAAGAACTCTGACACCGCGTAATCCGAGGTGTAGCGCAGCAACAGAAGACTCGAAGTCTCGGAAGCGCTAATGCGTTCCATCATGGCCCCATATGCACCATCAATGACTCGATCTCTAAAGTGTCTTCGGGAGCTCTTCAGCTCATAAGGTGTGAGGCATTGCGAACACGTGAAATCACGTGCCTTTGTACCCTGAGTTGTTGGCGACAGGCGATCGTTCTCGCAGGCGAGACAATAGCCGTTCGTCATAACCCAGTTTTCCGTTAGCACGCGCGCCTGCTGGGACGCACTGCTGAATCGAGCGGCGAGCGAGGAGTTAAATTGCATGTTCGCCATATGCACCCACTCCCCCTAGAACTCCGACCGCAGCGCCACAATCGGGTCGAGCGCCGCAGCTTTGCGCGCGGGATAGACCCCAAAGAAGATGCCGGTCGAGGCCGCGACGAACAGACCGGCAAACACGCTCCACAGCGCGATCGTAGACGGAAAGCTGAGCAGAGCCGTAACGATCTGTGCGACGATCACGCCGCCAACTACGCCGACAATGCCGCCCATAAACGCCATCGTGGCAGACTCCAGCAGGAACTGCAGCAGAATATCCTGGCGCTTCGCTCCGAGCGCCTTTCGCACGCCGATCTCGCGCGTGCGCTCCGTCACGGAGACCAGCATGATGTTCATAATCACAATGCCGCCGACCACCAGCGAGATCGCCGCAATCGCCACCGCCACCGCCGCAAACGATCCGCTGATCTGCTTCCACAGGCCCACCAGCGTATCGCTTGACTCCAGCGTAAAGCTGTCCGGCCGCCCCGGCCCGTCGTGCCGCTGCGACCGCAGAATCACCCGCGCCTCGTCCTCCGCCGCCCCCATCCCTGCGCCGCTGCCGCCCTTCACATAGATCGTCACGGTCTTCGCGGTGCCATAGGTCTTCTGGTACGCGCCGATCGGCACCGCCACCCAGTCATCCTGGCTCTGGCCCAGCGTCTTTCCCTGTTTCTCCGCGAGGCCGATCACCGTATACGGAACGCCGTCGACGCGGATCTCATGACCCAGCGGGTCCTCGCCCTTCATCAGGTTCTCCTGCACATCGGAGCCGATGATGGCCACATGCGAGGCGTGCTCGTCGTCGTTCGGCGTAAACCCGCGCCCCTGCACGATGTTGAGGTTCTGCATCTCCGGCATCGACCACGTGTAGCCGCGGATGGTGGAGTCCTTGCTGGACTGCGTGCCCACCACTATCTTTCCCAGCGTCGTCTGCAGCGCGCCCACCGATGTACATCGCCTGCAGTTCTCAAGGATCGCGCGGTAGTCGGGCAAAAGGATGTTGCGGCGCTTCTGATACTCGATGTAATCGGTGTAGCTGGAGATGAAAGCCGGCTGCTTGGAGAGCGTGAAGACGTCCGCGCCGTAGCGGTTGATCTTGGTGGCGACATACACGTTCGCGCCGTTCACCAGCGTCACCACGGCAATCACCGAGGCCACCCCGATCACGACGCCAAGCAGCGTCAGCACAGTACGCAGCTTGTTCGCCCACAGCGACTGCAGCGCGATCCGAAATGCCTCCCGAAGCTCCATCGCACTTGCGCCTCAACGCCGCATGAATATCAGCCTACCAGTCCGCGCGGCCCGTAGCGCAACCAGGGAAAGCACCAGACGGCGCAACCAGAAAAAGCAGCCTCGCAACCCACATAACTTACAAATTCAACCGTGGCGCAAACACCCCCGCCACTCCCGTAACCTATAACCAGATCGCCAAGCCTTCTAAATCTGTCACTCTGAGCTTTCAAAGTATCCTTCTAAGCGCAGCGAAGAATCTTCGCTTTTGTCTTCACTTTTTGGTTGTCATTCTGAGCGCAGCGAAGAACTCGCTTCTCGTCTTTTCTTCTTGCTTGTCATTCTGACGCTGAGCCTGTCAAAGGGGGAAGAATCCCCACATTTGACTTTCACGACGGAGCGAAGCGGCGTACACCTCGTCACAACCGCAACAAGCCAGAGACTTTACCGAAAAGTACCCTTGGGAGAGGGTGCCCTGAGCTACGGCCGCCGATGCGTAAACGCCCGTGCCCGCGGCCCCCGATAGTCGCCCGCCACATGGCCGTGCCCGCGCACCAGATACTTCGTCGTGGTCAGCCCCTCAAGCCCCACCGGCCCGCGGGCATGAATGCGCGACGTCGACACCCCTACCTCCGCGCCCAGCCCGTAGCGGAAGCCGTCCGCAAACCGCGTGCTCGCATTCACCATCACGCTTGCCGCGTCCACCTCGTTCAGAAAGCGCTCGGCCGCTACCACGTTTGTGGTGCAGATGCTCTCCGTATGCGCCGATCCAAACCGGTGAATGTGCTCGATCGCCGCCTCAAGCGTCGGCACCACCCGCAACGCCAGCGTCAGATCGCCATACTCCGTGTGCCAGTCCTCCACCTCGCCGATCGCCTCTGCCAGCGCCGGCGGCAGCGCGGCCCGCACGCCCGCATCCCCCACGAGCGCCACGCCCTTGGCCTGCAGACGCGCGGCCAGCGCAGGCAGGAACTCCTGCGCGATCGCCTCATGCACCAGCACCGTCTCGACCGCGTTGCACACCGCCGGATAGTCTGTCTTGGCATCGTCAATCACCGCTAACGCCTGCTCTCGATCGACCTCCCGATCGACATAGATGTGGCAGATGCCGTCCGCGTGTCCCAGCACCGGGATCCGCGTGGTCGCCTGGATATGCTCTACCAGCGCCCGCGATCCACGCGGAATCACCAGATCGACCAGCGACGAGAGCGTCAGCAGCTCCGCCACCGCCTCTCGCCCAAAGATCACCGACACCGCATCCTCCGGCAGCCCCACGGATCGCACCGCCTCGCGAATGAGCGAGACCAGCGCCGCGGCCGTCCGCTCCACCTCACGGCCCGGCTTCAGGATCACCCCATTGCCGCTCTTGAGCGCGAGCGCGCTGATCTGCGTCACTGCATCCGGCCGCGCCTCGAAGATCACCGCCAGCACGCCCAGCGGCACAGATCGCTTCTCCAGATCGAGCCCCTCGTCGAGCTCCATCGCATCCAGCCTGCGCCCCAGCGGATCCTCGAGCGCGCGCACCGCACGCACCTGCTCCGCCATCTCCGCCAGCTTCGCGGCGGTAAGCCCCAGTCGCGCCCGGTTCGCCGCCGAAAGATCGCCCGTCGCCACCATCGCGTCCGCTAGCTGCAGATCCTCAGCGTTCGCTTTCAAAAGAAGAGTCTGCTGTGCGACCAGAGCCTCAGCAATCGCCGTGAGTGCCTCGTTCCGCTGCGCCAGAGTGGTTGGCGCCAGCGCACGCGCGGCTGCTCGCGCCCGCTCCGCCATCCCACGAATCCCCGACTCTCCCTGCCCAGACTCTCCCTGCGCTGATGCGCTGCGGTACACCTCGAGCAGAAGATGTGTCGGATGGCTCATCGCACCACCTCGTCCGCCACAAGGGCCGGCCGCGCGCGATCATGTGCGATGCCGGCGAACCTCGTCCCCACCTGCTCTCCGGCGACAACGCGCTCCAACACCTGCACGGTCCGACCGTTTGCGATCACCACCGTCAATCCAGCCTCCTGCGCCATCCGCGCCGCCTCCAGCTTCGATCGCATGCCGCCCCGCCCGCGCCCGTTGCCGCCTTCAGCATGCGCCAGCACAGCCTCGTCGATGCGCGCCACCTGAGCCAGAAGTCGCGCCCCGGGGTCGCTCGGGCTCCGGTCGTACAGGCCGTCCACATCCGAGAGCAACACCAGCAGATCCGCTCCAATGTGCGTGCTCAGCAGCGCCGAAAGCTTGTCGTTGTCGCCAAACAGCCGCGGCCGCGCGCTCTCCTCCGCCTCCACATCCAGTTCTGCAACCGAAACAGTATCATTTTCGTTGATCACCGGAATCACGCCGAGCGCAAGCAGCGCCTCCAGCGTGCGCTTCAGGTTGGCATGACGAACCGGCGAGCGGAAGTCGTCCTCGGTCAGCAGCACCTGCGCCGTACGGCAGCCGAGACGATCGAACGCGTCCTCATAGATACTCATCAGCCGCGACTGCCCGGTCGCCGCGCAGGCTTGAATGCCGGCCAGATCCGTCGGCCGGCTCGTCATGCCCAGGCGCTCCATGCCCAGGCCGATCGACCCCGAACTGACGACCAGGATCTGGTGGCCCGCTTCGCGCAGCGCAGCGATCGACTCGACCAGGCCGCACAGCAGGCCGAGCGCCACGCGGCCATCGCTGCGCATGATCACGTTCGTCCCCAGTTTGACCACCATGCGTCGCGGACCGGCACCGCCCCCACTCGCGGCCGCCTTACTCTCGCGCTGCATGTTCGCCGGTTCCATCCGCTCATGCTAGAGCATTTCTCCCGTGAACGCGGTGCTCGCTGCGTCCCACGCTGGGCCGCAGGCGCCCACGGCCTCTTGGTCGTAAGTGTGAGCGCCGCTTCGGGGCGTTAGCATAGGAGAGCCACCTTGACCTCCTCGAACCCACCCTCATCGGTCGGCACGGCCGCTCTGGCTTCGTCTGCTCTCGCCACCACGGCCCCGCCCCGTCGCGTCTTCGCCGCGTTCGCCTGCGTGTACTTCTTCTGGGGCTCGACCTACACGGCCATCCACATTGCCGGCCTGTACCTCGCGCCCGCGCTGGTTGCCGCCTGCCGCACAGTCCTCACCACGGCTCTGCTTGCCGCCTTCTGCTTCGGCACCGGCCGCCACCTGCGCATCACGCGCGACGAGTTCTGGAAGCTCTCGCTCGTCGGCATCCTCTTCATGACCGTCAACGCCATCCTGCTCACCTGGGCCGAGACCATGGTGGCCTCGGGCGTCGCCTCGCTCCTCGTCTCGACCATGCCCATCATGGTGGCCGTTATTGAGGCCGCAATACCCCACGGCGAAGGCCTGACCCGACGCGGTTGGGCGGGTACGCTGCTCGGCACAGCCGGCATGGTCGCCCTGGTCTGGCCGTCGTTACGCTCCGGCCCGCCGGCCGGCGATCGCCATCTGCTGGCGTATGCCGTGCTGCTGCTGGCCGCGCTCGCCTTTGCCCTGGGCGCCGTGCTCAGCCGCAGATTCCACTTCCGCGGTGATCCCTTCGTCGCCACAACCTGGCAGATCGGCAGCGCCAGCCTGTGTAATGTCACCTTGGCCGTAGCAAGCGGCTCGCTGCACACCGCCGTGTGGACGCGCGGCGGCCTGCTCGCCATCGTCTATCTCAGCGTCTTCGGATCTCTGGTCGGCCTCAGCTGCCTCACCTATCTGCTGCAGCACGTCGCTGTCACCAAGGTCTCCACCTACGCCTTCATCAACCCGATCGTGGCCGTCCTGCTGGGCGTCTTCCTGCTGGGCGAGCGGCTAAACACCTTCGAGATCCTCGGCATGGGCATCATCGTCGCGGCTGTGGCCACCGTCATCTTCTCGCGTGTAGACCGCGCCCCCGAGTCGCCGGCAGGCGACCAGCAGGCCGCGGCCAAGTAGGCGCCTCAACGCACCGGCGCGGCATTTACCTCATACAGGTCGTCGTCCTTGTACGTCGATCGGATCTTTCCGCGATAGATCAGCGTCGCCCCGTCTGCATCCAGCTTGCGCAGCAGCCAGTCCTCCGGATATGTATAAGTCCCAATCACGAAGAAGTGTGTGTGCTGCGCGAGAAATGTGCGGTACGGCGTTACGTTTCCGTGCAGTCCCAGCGCCTCCTGCACGTTGGCTTCGTTCTCAAACAGGGTCGCGTGGGCAAAGCGCGTGGCCGCATCGTGATCGGTCAGGTAGAACGTTCGTGCTCGCGTCGGTGCCGTCTCCCGATCGTTCATCTCGACGAACGTAAGCCCGCTTGCCGCCACTATCGGCAGATTGCTCGTCGAGGCAGCCAGCGGCGGCCGCGGCCCCGTAATATCCGACCCGGGATTTCCATTCACGTCGAAGACGAAGAGGTCGACCGCCGTCCGCGCGACCGTTGCCAGGATCAGACCGAACGCCAGCAGGGTCGCGATCTCGGCTGCGCGACCCACACGCCGGTAGAAGAACCAGGTCAGCAGCCCGGCAACGCCCAGCACGCTCGCAATGCCGTAGCGCGGAAAGAACGCAACCTGCCGGAAGGAGAACACCATCGCCACCAGCAGCCCCTGCAGTGTGAGCCCGGCAAACAGCGCAATCTCTCGCGCCTCCGGTCGCTGTGAGCGCGCATACGCCAGCTGCGGCCCGTGCCGCACCGGGAGAAAAGCACGCACCATCACACACGCGAACACGGCAATGCCGAAGTAGAGAACCATCTCCACGTACATCCATCCGACCGTATCGACACGCGGCAGAAAGTCCGGCGGATAGAGCACCCGGCGGATCGAGCTGGCCTGCGAGCTGGCCGTCAGATCGATCGCCAGCGCGACCGCCGTGGGAACGCCGATCGACAGCAGCCCAAGCCAATCCACTGATCGCCGGCGACTGGAAAAGACCGCCGCGCCGAGGAACGGCAGCAGCGACAGCACAGCCAGGAAGTGGCTTGCCGCAGCCAGTGTGGCAGCCGCGAACATCAGGCCCGGCATAGTCCGCCGCCGGGGAAAGTCCGCGCGCTCCTGCCAGGCGAAGAGCAGAACGCTCAGCGCGGCCAGCCACAGCATGTACGGCCGATTCTGCCAGGAGTACTCCACGTAGGCGCTGACCCAGAAGATCGATAGCGCAAAGATGCCGAACAGATTGCTGAGCCGCCGCGCAAAGATCAGAAAGATCATCTCGCTCGCGAGCAGACCCGCGGCCATCGAGGGCAGCCGAGCCAGCAGCCAGCGAGGTCCCGGCAGCAGCAGCGACAACCGCTCGAGCAGATAGGAGAGCGGCGGGTTTAGATCCACAGCATGAATCCGCTGGATCATTGAGGCTACCGTTGGCGCCCGCGAGATACCCCACGTAAACAGCTCGTCGTGGCGCAAGGGATGCGCATGCGCCTCCACCAGGGCCATCGGAACATACAGCAGCGCGAGGAACACCATGCACAGCCGTTGATGACTCTCGATCCACGCCGCAAGATCCTCGAGCGAACTCGAAACGTGCAGCGACAACTTCGATCTGGGTCTAAGCAGCGTTACCGTCATGAAGAAGATATCCGTTCGGGAAAGCGTGGGAACAGGAAGTGGCGGCAACGGAACAGCAAAGCAATCAAACCAGGGGCTCAAGTGATTCAAGCAGGGTGGGAATCAGTTCAGAGACAGTCGGATGAATGTGCATCACGTGGGTCAACGTCGTGTAGGGCGCCCCTGCAGCCATCGTATCCAGAATGCAGTGGATCGCTTCGTCACCTCCGGTGCCGAGGATCGTGGCTCCGAGAATCTTCTTTGTGTCGTCGTCCACCAGCACCTTCATACAACCTTCGGTCTCTCCTTTTTCGACCGCTCGACCCACCTTACTCATAAGACGGCGTCCGATCAAAGCGCGTTTCCCAGAGGCGCGAACCTCTCTCTCCGTCATACCGATCTGCGCGAGCGGCGGATCGATGTACATCGCATGCGCCTGAATGCGATCGCTGACGCGCCGCGGCTCGTTATCAAGCAGGTTCGCCGCCACGATCTCAAAGTCGTTGTACGAGGTGTGCGTGTATCCACCATGGCCGTTGCAGTCGCCCATCGCCCAGATCCCCGCAACGTTCGTTCGCAGCTGGTCATCAACCGTGATGTATCCCTTTTCATCGACGGCGACACCCGCGTCGTCCAGCCCCAGATCATCCGTATTCGGCCGCCGGCCCACCGCGAGCAGCACATGCGATCCCAACACATCCGGCTCGCCAGTCGTGCAGTTGGTTCCGACCAGAACCCCGTTAGGATGCGGCTTGAAGTGAATGCACTCGGAGTCGGTGCGGATTGTGATTCCCTCCTTCTCCAGGATCTCCTTCACCGCCGCGGAGACATCCTCGTCCTCATGCGCGACCAGATGCTTGCCCCGCTCCACCACCGTCACCCTGCTGCCGAACCTGCGGTACATCTGCGCGAACTCAAGCCCGATATAGCTTCCACCCACAATCACCAGATGCTCGGGCAACGTGTCTAAACCCAGCATGGTCGTGTTCGTCAGCAGCGATACGTCATGCAAACCAGGCAGCTCCGGAATCGAAGCGCGTGCGCCGACATTCAGGAAGATTTTTTCGGCGGTCAGTACCTCGCCGCCAACCTGCATCTCCTTCGAAGAAAGAAACCGCGCCGCCTCATGAAAGACCGTGCAGTTCTCCATCGACCGCAGCGTCGTCTCAACACCCTCGCGCGACGTACCGGAGACTGCATCCTTGCGCGCCTTCACCGCCTTCATATCGACCGTAACCGGGCCGGCAAGCTGCACACCGAAGTCGCCTCCGCGCCGCGCCAGATGCGCCGCATGCGCGCTCGCGATCAGCGTCTTCGTCGGAATGCAGCCGGTGTTCACGCACGTGCCGCCGAAGAGCTTGCGCTCGATCATCGCAACCGTCATGCCGGTCTTCGTCAGCCTGCCCGCAAGCGGCGGACCCGCCTGTCCCGCACCAACAATAAGTGCGTCAAATGCTCGTGCCATGATCGAAACCTCCATCACGTACAGACGCCACTCTATCGGCGTTTCCAGCGAACGCCGTCCTTGGCGTCTTCAAGCAGTATGCCCTTACTCAGAAGATCGTTGCGAATCGCGTCGGCGCGCGCAAAGTTCCGTTGCTTCTTCGCAAGCGTTCGCTCCGCCACCAGCGCATCGATATCTGCATCCGAAAGTGCCAGCGTCTCCAGCAGCGAAGGATCCGCCTCATTCAGCCGGTTCTCCCTCTCCGCCCACGCCAGCGCCGCCCGCGTCAGCTCCGCGTCGCGATCCTTCAGCACCGCGAACACGCCTTCAAACAGGTCCAACACCGCAAGGATCTGCACCGCATTCCCGCGCTGCAGCACGCCCTGATCCGCGGCTGTATTGGCCGCGCGCACCAGGTCGAAGATCGCCGCGCGCGCCTCCGCCGTGTTCAGATCGTTCGCCAGCGCCGCCGTGTAAAGCTCCGCGGCCTGCGTCGTACCCTGTTCGATCGCAGGATTGATTCCCTCGGCCAGGGGCGCGGCGCTCTTTGGGTCGGCTCCCTTCACCATGCGCTGGTAGAACGTTCGCAGCCGATCGATCGCATTCGCCGACGCCGCCAGATCCTCAAACGTAAAGTTCAGTTGATGCCTGTAGGGCACCGAGATCAGCAGAAATCGAATCGCCGACACACGATACCCGCGCAGCAGCAGATCGCGCAGCGTGTAGAAGTTGCCCTCGGACTTCGACATCTTCTTGCCTTCGACCAGCAGAAACCGCACATGCATCCAGTGCCGCGCGAAGGGTCTTCCGGAGGCCGACTCCGACTGCGCGATCTCGTTCTCATGGTGCGGAAACATCAGGTCTTCACCGCCCGCATGCAGGTCGAAGTCGTCGCCCAAAAACTTCGTCGCCATCGCCGAACACTCCAGATGCCATCCCGGCCGTCCATCGCCCAGCGGCGTCTGCCACGAGGTCTCCTTTCCGCCATTCGGCAGCGCCTTCACCGCCTTCCACAGCGCGAAATCGCGCACCGCGTCTTTATCGAACTCGCCCAACTCCACCCGCGCGCCGTCCTCAATCTGATCCAGATCCTTCTTCGCCAGCTTGCCGTAGTCGTGATCGCGCGCCACGCGGAAGTACCATGAGCCGTCCTCCGCCTGGTACGCAAACTCCTTCGCGGCCAGCTGCTCCACCAGCCTCACCATCTCCGGAATGCACTCCGTCGCGCGCGCGATAATCTCCGGCCGCTCGATCCCCAGCGCCTCCAGGTCCTCGAAGAACGCCTCCTCGTAGGTCTGCGAGTACTCCGCGATTCCCAGCCCTGCCGCCGCTGCGTTGCGGATGATCTTGTCATCGACGTCCGTGATATTCATCACGTGCCGGATCGCCACGCCCTGCTGCCGCAGAAACCGCCGCAGCACATCCACATGCAGAAACGTCCGGAAGTTGCCGATGTGGCCATAGTCGTAGACCGTCGGCCCGCAGCAGTACAGCCGCAACTCCGGCGCGCCCATCGGGGTAAGCGGCTGAATGGTTCCGCTCAGGGTATTGAAGAGATCGAGAGTTGCCACGTGGCTCTTTGCATGCCTTGCCGCAGCCGCATGCGCGGTGCTCGGAGGAGTGTCTGTCGTACGTGATTCTAGAGCATTTCTCCTGATGCTTAGCGTTGTTCGAGTGCAAGGACGGCCATTTTCCTTGAGAGAAATGGCATGGGTGGGAGTGGCCTGCTCTACACCTTCAGGAGAAATGCTAGCCGATCGTGCCGGTTAGCCTGGGCTCGCGCCCGCCGTGTCCAGCCGAAGCTGAGGCTGCGCGCTCACCGCCGCACCCGCGCGCTCACCAGCCAGCAGCCGCGGCCACGCTGCCGCCGCAATCATCGCCGCGTTGTCGGTCGAAAGCGCAAGCGTCGGAAATCCAACCGGCAGCCCGCGCCGCTCCGCCTCCGCAGTGAAGCGCCGCCGCAGATCCGCGTTTGCCGCGACGCCGCCCGTCACCAGCAACGCCCGCGCGCCCACCGCCTCCACCGCGGCAAACGTCTGCCGCAGCAGACGGCCGACCACCGCCGCCTGAAAGCTCGCCGTCAGATCCAGCACCTCGCGCGGCAGCAGGCCCTCGGCCCGAAGTTCCGCAATCCGCTCCGCCGTGGCCCGCGCGGTGGGCTCGATCCGCGCCCGCCGCTCCGCCGCCGCGGCCAGCATGCCGTGCTGCTCCAGATACCGCAGCACCGCCGTCTTGATTCCTGAAAACGAAAAGTCGAAGTTAGCCCCAGAACCGATCCCCGCATCGGTCTGCGCAGCGCGATGCCGGATTGGCCCAAACCGGAACGGCACCGCCTTCGCATCGCCCAGCGGCGCCAGCGCATCGATCCACGGGCCGCCCGGATACGGCAGCCCCAGCAGCTTCGCCACCTTGTCATAAGCCTCGCCCGCCGCGTCATCCACCGTGCGGCCAAGCGTCCGATAGCGAAATACGCCGCCCTCCCGCTCCGCGCGGTACAGGTGCGTATGCCCGCCCGAGACCACCAGCGCCACCAGCGGCGCGTCATCCTCACCCTCCGGCAGCAGCATCGCCCCATGCTGCATCAGCACCGCATAGATGTGCCCTTCTAAGTGGTTCACTGCGATCAGCGGCTTGCCCAGCGCAAACGCCAGCGCCTTCGCATATGTGATCCCCACCAGCAGCGCCCCCGCCAGGCCCGGCCCCTCCGTCACCGCGATCGCGGACAGTGACTCCAGTGTGAGACCCGGCTCGCGCTCCGCCGCCCGCGCCATCGCCGCCCGCACCACCGGCACAATATTCCGCAGATGCTCGCGGCTTGCCAGCTCTGGCACCACGCCGCCATAGAGCGCATGCAGATCCACCTGGCTCGCTACCACGCTTGAGAGCACCTCGGTGCCGCCGCGCACCACCGCCGCCGCCGTCTCATCGCACGAGCTCTCTATGCCAAGAATCAAAGTACTGGCCTGACTGTTCATCCTCTCGAAAGCCGTGCTGGAACCTGCGTGTTTGCCGGGCATCCAACAAGTGTACGAGGAGCAGCATGGCAGCCCACACCCGCCCGGTCCCCATTCCAATTGAACACCTCGAAAGCACCGCCTACCGCAACGCGCTTGAGGTCGTCCGTACCCTCACCGCGGCCGGACACCAGGCCTTCTTCGCCGGCGGCTGCGTCCGCGATCTGCTCCTCGGCGTCGAGCCCAAGGACTTCGACGTCGCCACCAGCGCCACACCCGAGATCGTCCAAAGCCTCTTCCCGCGCACCGAGGCCGTCGGCGCCCACTTCGGCGTGATCCTCGTTATCACAGAGTCAGCCGGCCAACGCCACGCCGTCGAGGTCGCCACCTTCCGCAACGACGGCGCCTACACCGACGGCCGACGGCCCGATGCCGTTCGCTTCGCCACCGATCCGCGCGACGATGTTCTGCGCCGCGATTTCACCATCAACGGCATGCTCTTCGACCCGCTCCGCTTCGAACAATCAGACAACCGGACCGGCGATCTCGCAGGCTCCATCCTCGACTTCGTCGGCGGCCGCGATGACCTCAAGCTCGGCGTCCTCCGCGCCATCGGCGATCCCGCGCGCCGCTTTACCGAAGACAAGCTCCGCATGCTGCGCGCCGTTCGCTTTGCCGCACGCCTCGGCTTCGAGATCGAAGACGATACCGCCGCCGCTCTCCTCGCGCTCGCACCGGAGATCCACCAGGTCAGCGCCGAACGCGTGCGCGACGAGCTCTCCCGCATGCTCACCGAAGGCCACGCCCGCCGCGCCTTCGAGCTCCTCGACGACCTCGGGCTGCTCGCTCAAGTCCTTCCCGAAGCCGTTGCCATGCACGGCGTCGAGCAGCCCGCCGACTGGCATCCCGAGGGCGATGTCTGGATCCACACCATGCTGCTGCTCGAAAAACTCGCGCCTGGCTGCTCCGCCACCCTCGCCTGGGGAGCGCTGCTGCACGACATCGGCAAGCCCGCCACCTACCAGCTCGATCGCTCCGGCCCGGCCGAGCGCATCCGCTTCAACGGTCACGTGGAGGTCGGCATCCGCATCGCCGAAGTCCTCCTTGCGCGCCTCCGCTTCTCGAACGAGGACACCGGGCAGATCGTCGCACTCATCAAGAACCATATGCGCTTCGGCGACGTGCCGCAGATGAAAGAGTCCACCATAAAGCGCTTCCTTCGCCTGCCCCGCTTCGACGAGCATCTGCATCTGCACTGGCTGGATTGCAGCTCCTGCCACGGCAAACTCGGCATCTGGGAGTCGATGAAGCAGCGCTACGAGGCTGAGTCTGTCGAAGAGCATCGCCCCCGGCTCTTCGTCACCGGCCGTGATTTGATCCGATCTGGTTACAAACCAGGCCCGCGCTTCAAATGCATCCTCGAAGCCGCCGAAGACGCCCAACTCGAAGGCGCTATTCACTCCACCGAAGACGGCCTCACGCTCATCCGCAAGCGCTTCGGCGCCTCATGAGGTCTTCTCTTTTGTTGTCATCCTGTAGGGATCTGCTTCTTGTTTGACATACGCGGTACCCCATATCTCACCTTCGTCCCTGACTCTAACCTCAACCCACAAAGCGAATTCAAATGAGCTCGACCCTTAACTCCTTCGACGTCCTCATTGTCGGTGCCGGCATCAGCGGCCTCGCCTGCGCGCGCGCCCTAGTCGAGAGCGGCCAGCGCGTCGCCGTCGTTGAAGCCACAGACCGCGTCGGCGGCCGCATCCTCACCCATCGCGTCGGCGATCAAGGGATCGAGCTCGGCGCCGAGTTCGTCCACGGCCGCCCACCCGAGCTGCTCGCCCTCATCGCAGAGGCCGGCCTCACCCTCTGCGAACGCACCGGCTCCCAGCTCAGCTTTAAAGACGGCAACCTGACAACCGACAACCGTGACGGCATGTTCGATCCGCTCGATCATCTCCGCACCTTCACCGGTCCCGATTGCAGCTTTAAAGACTTCCTCGATCACTCCGAGTTCGCCTACGAACACGACCTCCGCGAGGCCGCTACCGGCTACGTCGAAGGCTTCAACGCCGCCGACGCCACACAGATCAGCGCGCACTCACTCGGCATCCAGCAGGCCGCCGAAGACTCGATCGAGGGTGATCGCGTCGCCCACATCCGCGAGGGCTACGACCGCCTTCCGCGGTTCCTCGCCGACCGCCTGCAGGCCGCCGGCGGCGAACTCCGCCTCCACACCCGCGTCCACGCCGTCCATTGGGGCACCGGCCGCGTCGCGCTCGAAACCACCGCCGGCGAACTCGTCGCGCCCAAGGCCGTCCTCACCCTCCCGCTCGGCGTCCTTCAGTCCAACTCCGTCCGCATCGTCCCCGAGCCACACGCCCACCTCAACGCCGCTGCCCTCATGCGCATGGGCCCTGTCTGCCGCTTTACCCTTATCTTTCGCGAGTGCTTCTGGCAGCGGACACAGCCGACATTCGACCTCGATCCACACGCGCTCGAAGACCTCAGCTTCCTCTTCGACGTCGGCGAGCTCCCACCAGTCTGGTGGACCGCCCACCCCGAGCGCACGCCCGCCAACACCGCCACCCGCTCGCTTACTGGCTGGGTCGGCGGCCCGCGTTCTGCGACGCTTCTCGGCAAATCCTCCTCTGAACTCGCCGATCTCGGCTGCCGCGCCCTCGCCCGCATCTTCGCTCGCCCGGAGTCCGATCTACGCGATCTCCTCGAGGCCTGCCTCACCCATGACTGGACCGCCGACCCGAACTCCCAGGGCTCCTACAGCTACGTCGGCGTAGGCGGCACAGAGGCCTCCGCCCGCATGACCCAACCAATCGAGCACACCCTCTACCTCGCCGGCGAACACACCGACACCACCGGCCACTGGGGCACCGTACACGGCGCCCTGCGCAGCGGCCTTCGCGCGGCCGAGCAGATCCTCGGCCAGCCTACAGGTCCTTACAGCGGCATCCGCCCGCCCGTCGCCCCATAGATCTCGCCCGACACATAGCTCGCCTCTTCGCTCGCCAGAAAGACATACAGGTGGGCCATCTCGATCGGCTGCGCCGGCCGGCCAAACACCGTCTGCTCGCCAAAGCTCTTCACCATGTCGACCGGCATCGTCGATGGAATCAGCGGCGTCCACACCGGCCCCGGCGCCACTCCGTTCACGCGAATGCCCTTCTCCTTGGCCAGCTTCGCCAGGCTCTTGGTCAGGTTTGCAATCGCCGCCTTGGTCGCCGCATACGCCAGCAGACCTTCGCTCGGCTCGAATCCCTGGATCGATGTGGTGTTGATGATGCTCGCGCCCGGCTTCAACACCGCCAGCGCCGCCTGCGTCAGATAGAACGTGCCGAACACATTCGTCCGAAACGTCCGCTCCAGTTCCTCCGGGCTTATGTCCTCGATCCGCTCGCGTTCCATCTGGAACGCCGCGTTGTTTACCACGATATCCAGCCGGCCCAGCCGCGAGGTAGCCGCGTTCACCAGCGAGCGCGCGTATCCCGGATCGCCGATATCCCCCGGCAGGCAGAGGCTCTTCCGGCCCGCCTCCTCGGCGATCGCCGCCACCTCCCTGGCATCGGCTGCCTCCTCGGGCAGGTAGCTCAGCACCAGGTTCGCTCCCTCTTTGGCAAACGCGATTGCCACCGCGCGGCCGATGCCTGAGTCGCCGCCTGTCACAATCGCCACACGGTCTTGAAGCCGGTTGTGGCTCACATAATCGTGCTCGCCATGCTCGGCTGGCGGGTCGAGCGCCCGCACCGTGCCCGGGTGCGTCTGCTTCTGCGGCTTGAACGGCGGCTTCGGATAGAGAGTGCGAGGGTCGGGGTTGGCACGGCTGGACGGAGACATGGAACGGCACCTCAGAGAGTCTGGAAAAGAATTCAGTTTGACGTGCGAAGGGTAGAAACCTTTCATCTTCGATGCACCGCAAAGCACGCGCGGCTACCGAAAACGATCCGCCCAGCGCCACACCAGCCGTAAACATCATCTGCTAGCCTCGAAACATCTGAGGTTGTATGGCTACCAAGGTTCTGCTGAACACTCCGCCCGACACCACCCCCAACACCACCATCACCGTGAACGGCAGGGAGACGGACGCCCACGTCGGCGAGTTCCTGGTAGACGCCCTCAACCGTATGGCCGACCGCACCCACGGCAAGCATCTGCCGCAGGTCTGCTACATGCCGCAAATGGGCCCCATCCAAAGCTGCGACACCTGCATGGTCCAGGTAGACGGAGCTCTCGTACGTTCCTGCGCCACCCTCGTTACCGCCGGCATGTCCATCCAGACTGAGGGCGAGCGCGTCGACATCGCCCAGCGCGAGGCCTTCGACCGCATCCTCCAGAACCATATGCTCTACTGCACTGTCTGCGACAACAACAACCAGAACTGCACCGTGCATAACGCCACCGCCGATCTCGACGTCAAGCACCAGGCCCGCGAGTTCAAGGTCAAGCCGTACGAGAAGGACATGTCCAACCCCTTCTACCGCTACGACCCCGACCAGTGCATCCTCTGCGGTCGCTGCGTCGAGTCCTGTCAGAACGTGCAGGTCAACGAGACTCTCTCGATCGACTGGACCAGCGAGCATCCGCGCGTGCTGTGGGATGGCGGCCACGAGATCGCCGGCTCCTCCTGCGTCTCCTGCGGCCACTGCGTTACCGTCTGCCCCTGCAACGCGCTCATGGAAAAATCCATGATCGGCCACGCCGGCTATCTCACTAACCTTCCCGCCAAGGTGCTCGACGACATGATTGACGTCGTCAAGGGCGTCGAGCCCAACTGCGGCTACGGCCCCATCCTTACTCTCTCTGAGATCGAAGCCGAAGCCCGCAACGAGCGCGTCAAGCGCACCAAGACCGTCTGCACCTACTGCGGCGTCGGCTGCTCGTTCGAGGTCTGGACTCGCGACCGCCACATCCTCAAGATCGAGCCCACCCACGGCCCCGCCAACGGCATCTCCACCTGCATCAAGGGCAAGTTCGCCTGGGATTTCATCAACTCACCCGACCGCCTCACCCACCCGCTCCAGCGCGTCGGCGACACCTTTGTTGAGATCGGCTGGGACGAAGCCCTCCAGCTCGTCTACGACAACTTCACCCGCATCAAGCGTGAGCACGGCCCCGACGCCCTCGCCTTCATCGCCTCCTCGAAGTGCACCAACGAGGAGAGCTACTTGATGCAGAAGCTCGCCCGTCAGGTCATCGGCACCAACAACATCGACAACTGCAGCCGCTACTGCCAGACCCCCGCCAGCATGGGCCTGCAACGGACGGTGGGCTACGGCGCAGATTCGGGTTCGATTCAGGACATCGAGATCGCCGACCTCGTCCTCATCGTCGGCTCAAACACTGCTGAGTCTCATCCCGTCCTGGCCACCCGCGTCAAGCGCTCGCACAAGCATCGCGGCCAACGCCTCATCGTCAGCGATCTGCGCAAGCACGAGATGGCCGAGCGCGCCGACATCTTCCTGCGGCCCTACCCTTCCACCGACGAGGTCTGGGTCCAGGCCGTCACCAAATACCTCATCGACAACAACCTCCACGACCAGGCGTTCGTCGACGCCCGCGTCAACAAGTGGCAGGAGTTCCGCGCCTCGCTCGAGCCCTACACCCTCGAGTACGCCGAGCGCGTCACCGGCCTTACTCAGGAGACAATGATCGCCGTCGCGCACGAGATCGCCAACGCCAAAGGCGGCGTCTGCATACTCTGGGCGATGGGCGTCACCCAGCACTGCGGCGGCTCCGATACCTCGACCTCCTTCTCGAACCTCCTGCTCGCCACCGGCAACTACGGCAAGCCCGGCTGCGGCGCTTACCCCCTCCGCGGACACAATAACGTTCAGGGCGCCAGCGACTTCGGCTCCATGCCGAACATCGTCTCCGGCTACCAGCACATCGACGACGCCGACGTCCGCGCCAAATTCGAAGCTGACTGGGGCTGCACCCTCCCCACCACCAAGGGCCTCGATAACCACGAGATGATCGAGGCCATCTACGAGGGCAAACTCAAATCCCTCTACATCAAGGGCGAAGACACCATCACCTCCGACGCCAACGCCAACTACGTCGATGGCGCCTTCCGCAAGCTCGACTTCATGATCGTCCAGGACATCAACTTCTCCGAGACCTGCCGCTACGCCGATCTTGTCCTGCCCGCCAGCCCCTCACTCGAAAAAGATGGCACTTTTGTCAACACCGAGCGCCGCATCCAGCGGCTCTACAAGGCCCTCGACCCGCTCGGCAACTCCCTTCCCGACTGGGAGATCATCCAGCTCATCGCCAACAAGCTTGGCGCCAACTGGACCTACGCCCACCCGTCGGACATCATGGTCGAGGTAGCCCGTCTCACCCCGATCCTCGCCGGCGTCACCTACGAGCGGCTCGAAGGCTTCAAGAGCCTGCAGTGGCCCGTCGCCGCGGATGGCACCGACACCCCCTGGTGCTACAAGGACTCCTTCCCCTTCCCCGACGGCAAGGCGCAGTTCCACCCGCTCGAGTACGTCCCGCCTTCGGAAGAGGTCTCGAACGAGTACGATCTGCACCTCAACAACGGCCGCCTCCTCGAGCACTTCGAGCAGGGATCCATGACCTATCGTTCGCCCGGCATCAAGGCCATCACGCCCGAAAACTTCGTCGAGGTCTCCCCCGAGCTCGCCGAAGAGCGCGGCCTCACCAGCGGCCGCTTCGTCCAGCTCACCAGCCCCTACGGCCGCCTCAAGGTCCAGGTGCTCGTCACCGACCGCGTCTCCGGCAAACAGCTCTACATGCCCATGAACTCCACCGACGAGCCCGTCAACAAGCTCACCAGCAGCCACGTCGATCGCGCCACCCACACCCCCGCCTACAAGGAAACCGCGGTCCACATGACCGTCCTCGAAGACGGCAAGAACCCCCTGCCACGCATCAACTTCCGTTACGGCAACCGCACCCCCCTTCCCGGGATCGAGATCGAGAAGAAATGGGCTGCCGACTACCGCCTGCCCGGCACCTCACAGGGCGATAAACTCGTCCAGATCAAATCCACCACCGTTTGAGGACGACCTCTGACCATCAAGAAAGCCGTCATCTCGACCAAAGGCGAAGCCGTAGTGGAAAGATCCCCGCATTCGTCCTTGTTGTCTTCGTTGTTCTCTGTTTCGCTTTTCTGTTCTCGCTTTTGCTCTTCCGCTTCTCTGCTTTCCGCTCTTGCTCCATCAACATCGCATCGTCCGCCGCCACACCTCAGGAGACCCGCATGGCCAACCCGTTAGCCTTCACCCCCAAGCCCGTCGACCCCAAGCTCGAACTCCAGCGCCGACTCGACGCCGCGCCGGTCGCGCACGGTGAAGCCATGCTCGTCGCCTGGGATCTCCTCCAGAAGGCTCACGACGAAGGCCTTCTCGATCTCATCCACGGCCTCGTCGGTGCCAAGGACACCATCGCCGGCAAGCTCGCCGAATACGCCAAACTCCCCGAAGGCGTGGCCGCCATCCGCAACCTCATGGGTCTCGCCAAGCTCCTCATGGTCGTTGACCCCGACGTCCTCCTCGCCCTCACCAAGGCCTTCGACTCCGCCAGCAAACTCCACAACCAGGAGGCTAAAGCCCCCGGCCTCTTCACCCTCGCCCGCCGCGCCACCAGCGAAGACAGCCGCCGCGGCCTCTCGCTGATGACCCTCCTCCTCGCCGAAGTCGGCCGCAGCCTCAAAACCGGCGAACACAACGCCGGCTTTCCCAGCCCCGTCTAGTACGCGGTTGATCGTCCGACCGTTGCCACGCCGAAGGCCGCCTCCGCTCTCTTTGTTGTCATTCCGACCGTCTTTTTTGGTTTGTCATTCTGAGCGCAGCGAAGAATCCCCGCATTTCGCCTTTAACCTCGGAGCGAAGCGACGTACAACTCACCTGCAGAACACGACCACTACAAGCACATCCACCAAGATCCATACCCGCCACGCCGAAGGCCGGGTGCCCCATTCATGACAGTCCGACCGTCATGAGTGGGCCATCGCGCACGCGCGATCCGCTCCCGCCCAATCCCCATTGTGCTCCAATAAACTCATGCCCCACCCCTTCCACATTGGCCCCGTCACCATCGGCGCCCCAGACCTCTTCCTCATCGCCGGTCCCTGCGTGATTGAGTCCGAACAGCACGCCCGCACCATGGCCCGCGCCATCGCCGCCATCACCACTCGCCTCGACATCCCCTACCTCTTCAAGGCCAGCTACGACAAGGCCAACCGCACCTCCCTCACCAGCTTCCGCGGCCCCGGCCTCCTCGAAGGCGCCCGCATCCTGCGCTCCATCGCCCTTGAAACCGGCTTGCCCATCCTCACCGACGTTCACACCCCCGACGACTGCGCCCGCCTCTCCGACGCCCTCGGCCCAGAGGTGCATGCCATGCTCCAGATCCCCGCCTTCCTCTGCCGCCAGACCGATCTCCTCGTCGCCGCCGCCCGCACCGGCCGCGCCGTCAACATCAAAAAAGGTCAGTTCGTCGCCCCCGCGGACATGCACTTCGCCGTCACCAAGGTCCGCGACTCCGGCAATCCGCAGGTCTCGCTCACCGAGCGCGGAGCCAGCTTCGGCTACAACAACCTCGTCGTCGACATGCGCGCTCTCCCCACCATGCGCGCCTTCGCCCCCGTCATCTTTGACGCTACCCACTCCGTCCAAACTCCGTCGGCCGCCAACGGCGTCTCCGGCGGCCAGCCCGAGTTCATCCCCGTCCTCGCCCGCGCCGCCGTAGGCGCAGGCATCGACGGCCTCTTCCTCGAAGTTCACGATAACCCCGCACACGCCAAAAGCGACGGAGCCAACGCCCTCGCCCTCGACCGCCTCGAAGATCTCCTGAACACGCTACGTGCGGTGCATCAAGCAGTGCAGCCGGCCCAACGCAGCCTGCCGCATAACAGTTAACTGTCAACGGTTAACGAACAACGAAGCACCGCCGCTAAGCCGCCGCCCCATCCCCATCCATCTTCGTCGCGCCGTGCGCCACCACACCCATTCCCTCAACCACCACGGCATCCCGCAGCACCTTCGCCTCATACATCTTCGTGTCCGACGCCTTCAGCATCGCCTGTACCGTGGTCCCATCCTCCGGATACGTCGCCAGCCCAAAGCTGCCTGAGAGCCGCAGCGAGAGCTGTGCGCCCTCCAGAAACGCCGTCTCCCGCAGCGCCTCAAACAGCGTCACCGTTATCGTGCACGCAGCGTCCTTGCCAACCCCCGGCAGCAGCACCACAAACTCGTCGCCGCCGTACCGAAACGAGTTCATCCCCGGCCCCATCACCCGCCGCATCAGGTCGCCAACCTCCGCCAGCAGACGGCTGCCGATCAGATGACCATGCGTGTCGTTCACCTGCTTGAATCGGTCCAGATCGATAAACAGCAAGCTGAACATCTCGTGCTTTCCCACGCTCTCCTCAAGCATCGAGTACAGGTGCCGCGCGTTGAACAGTCCGGTGCAGTCATCCGTGATCGTCAGCTCCTGGATCAGCATCACCGACCGGTTATTCTTGATCGCAATCGCCGCGTAGTCGCATAGGATCCGCAGAAACGAGATCGAATATTCGCTGAGCAGGTCCAGCTTGCTGTTGAGCAGCTGAATGACCCCCAGCGTCTTTCCCGCCGAACGCACCGGAACGCAGGCGATCGACTGGATGTTCAGCTCCGGATGCGCTCGCGTAAACGCCAGCCACTTCGGGTCGAGCGATACATCCGGCACGATCAGCGGATTGCCCGTCGCCGCCACCCATCCCGCAACGCCCTCGCCCATCGGCACCTTCAGCCCCTTCAGGCTCTCCTGGTTCTCCCCCACAGCGATCGCGTAGTAGAGCTCCTTGCCGTCATCGCTCACCAGCAGCATCGACCACCGCTCCGGCCCAAAGAAGCCCGCCATCTTGTTCATGATGGCGCCTAAAATCTCCTCCAGCTCAAGCGACGCCGTCACCGCGCGGGCAACATCATGGAATACCCGCAGATGATCCATCTGCCGGCTGTCGATCACCTCGTATTGGCGACGCTCTTTCATCCGGAGCACGTCTCCTTATGCCATCGCGCTCTTCGAGCGCTGTAGATGCCGCTCTCGCTAGGAAAATAGGACGCACACGACCACGGCCCGGGATACATCGTCGGACGAGATGCCACAGCACGCTCTCCGGTCGAAATCACCCTCAAGTCTCGTGAACGCATCGCCCGCCTCCCGCTCCCTCGTCAACCGCCGATATGCACCATACTCCGCGACGGCTTCTCAAATCCAGCTTCGCCGATGTGGTGCCGCGCCTCTTTACGAACGATTACTTTGCGGATGTACGCATCAAGCTCCTCATCGGTTCCACCCCGCGCCACCACGCCGTGCAGATCGTGATCGCTCTGCGAGAACAGGCATGTCCGGATCTTTCCATCGGACGTCAGCCGCACCCGGCTGCAGTGCCCGCAGAACGGCCGGCTTACCGGCGCGATAATGCCGATCTCGCCCAATCCGTCGTCGAATGTGAACCGCCGCGCTGTCTCGCTCGCCGCGTTCGCCGGCAGCTCCACCACCGGCCGCACCGCATTCAGCCGCGTCAGAATCTCATCCATGGTCACCACCTTCTCCGGAGACCAGCTGCGGTCCTCTTCGAGCGGCATCCATTCAATGAAGCGGACAATCACACCCTCACGCCGCGAGAACTCCGCAAACCCCTCAATCTGTCCGTCGTTGAATCCGCGCAGCAGCACGCAGTTCACCTTTACCTGCCCCAGCCCCGCAGCCTGCGCTGCTCGCACCCCCGCCAGCACCGTCTCGTAGCTGCGTGGCACGCGTGTAATCGCCGCAAATGTCTCCGGCTCCATCGCATCCATACTCACCGTAACTCGCGTCAGGCCGGCCCGCGCCAGCGGCTGCGCCAGCCCGCGCAGCAGATGCCCATTGGTCGTCAGCGCGATATCGAGCGGACGGCCTTCCTCCTCCGCCAGCGACTCACCACTCGGAGACCACGCCGTTCGCATGCGGCTCAGCTCCTGAACCATCTCCACCAGCCCCGATCGCAGCAGCGGCTCCCCGCCGGTAAGCCGCACCTTCTCGATTCCCAGCGCCACAAAGCGCTCAATCATCCGCAGGTACGTCGCAATCGGCAGCTCAGCAAACTGCGCGCCTTCATTGCCGGTCCGGCAGTACACACATCGGTAGTTGCAGCGGTCCGTCACGGAGACGCGCAGATCCGTAATCGCGCGGCCATGGCTGTCACGCAGGCGTCCCGGAGCGTCGGCTATCGCCGAATGCGCCGTCACCCCTAAAGGAGCAATCGACGTCAACTCCGGAATATGTGCGATGACCGACCCCATACATCCTCTTCCCTGAGCAAGAAACGGCACGGTCTCTCCAGCCCATCACTCAGGCCGTGGTTCCCTGCTCATCAGATGCGCCGAGGGCTCAGACGTTCCGTGACCACCGGCGCGGCACATACACGGGTTTAGACATGCTCTAGTAGCTGATGAACTCATTCGATCCGCGCCGCAGCCGCAACCCGACCAGGCCCGTCACCGCGGAGATCAGAAAGGTCAGCGCATTCAGGTACGCCATGGGATGCGCCCAGCCCGGAGACAGGGTAATATCCTGCCCCGACCACAGCGTCATCAAGGTCGAGATGATCAGGAACTGAAAGCAGATCACCAGCATCAACTGCCCGCGCCGCCGTCGTTTATCCAGTCTCTCCACCTGGTCCGGTGTCAGGTTGCGCTCTTCAATCGGAAGTAAGGTATTTGCCATTGCTGTGTCTCTCGCTCCGCCCATCCTGGGCCGCTACGCCCGCCTGGGCATCCTCGGCCGTCTCAGGCATCTCTGATGCGGAGGGCTCTCTATCGCGCAAACTCCGCTCCTGCTATTACATCACAGCCGCCCGGTCTTCCTTCTCGCCGCGCGGGGACGGGCTGCCCTACAGAAACGCCACCGACTGAATTCCCGCAACCTCAAAGCGCTTCCGGCAGCGGATGTTCTTGCACCCCACCATATCGTCCCGCCGCACCATGTAGCTCTGCGCCTTGGCAAAACGCGCCCGGTCCCGCTCGTCCGCCCCGCGCGGCAGCTGCGCCCGCTTGCGCCGCACCAGCCAGCCCACCTCGTACTCATTCTGCTCGCGGCAGTGCGGACACGTCATCATGTGCTTCCGCTGCTCCGGCCGTTCCTCGAAAAACTCCCGCTCTTCCATTAATCTCCTCCTCGCCGTTCTTTAAGAGCGCTCCCTCTGCAATGCCCCTGCAAATGCAAGACTAGTGCATATCTCCTGAAGGTGTAGATCAGGCCGCTCCCGTTTGTACCATTTTCTCTCAAGGAAAATGGCCTCCCTTGTACTCGAACAGAGCCATGGCATCAGGAGAAATGCTCGAGTGCCTATGGAGTCGAGTTACCATGACTCCGGCGCACCCCATGAGGCCACCCACGTCGCTATGGCAAAATCGAAGAAGAAGCTCTACTCCCGGGTTCAGGCCGTCAAAGCTTTGTCCCGCGCCAGCGTCGGCGCCCCGCCCCCGGAGCGCGTCCTGCCCGACCCGAAGAAGAAGCGCGCCAATACTCGCTCTAAACCGTCGCTCGCGCAGCTTCTCCCGTCCAACACCGAAGAAGACGCCCATGAAGGAGATCCACGGTGATCACTAGCCTCCGCTCTACTCTCCGCATTCTTGCCTCTGTCTCCACTGCGGCCCTTCTCGTCCCCGTTGCGGCCTTTATGATCGGCACCGCGCCCCTTCTCGCCCAGAACGTCGACGTCAACAAAGACAACCGCACCGTCGCCGTCACCGCCACCGAGCACGTCATCGTCACCGCCGATATCGCCACCGTCCACATCGGCTACATCACCTACGGCCGCGATCGCGACACCACCTACGCCAACGCCACCAAGCTCTCAAACGCCATCATCCAGGCCCTCACCGAGTCCGGCGTCCCCGCCGATTCGATCGAGAGCGACAACCAGTCGCTCGAGCCCACCCAGAACTTCCAGGTCGAACGCCTCTCGCCCGCCGAGGCCGCCAACCGCAAGTACCAGGTCCAGCAGTCCTGGCTCGTCCGCACCGCCTCCGCCAATGCGGCCAGGCTCCTCGACACCGCCGTCCTCGCCGGAGCCAACCAGTCCGGCCAGATCGACTGGTCGCTCAAGGACGAGTCCGCCTCCACCGCCGCCGCCGCCTCCCGCGCCATCCAGCACGCCCACCGCGTCGCCATCCAGATGGTCTCCGGCTTCGGCGGCAAGGTCGGCGCCCTCCTCTTCGCCTCAAACGAGAGCGAGTCCTCCACCGTCCGCCCCGTCCCCATGATGGCCATGCACAAAGCCGCCAGCGAGAACGAGCCACTCGCCATCAGCCCCCGCCGCATCGAGCGCTCCGTCACCGTCCGCGCCATCTTCGCCATCGAGTAGCCGCGCTCGACGCCATCGTAAAGAAAGCCGTCATCTCGACCAAAGTCGGGCAGCTTTATCGCACGACGCAGCGGAGAGATCCCCGCCTTTGTCTTTAGCCACGGAGCGAAGCGACCCGAAAACTACCCGCCGGCCCCCTTCCCGCCATTGCCACGCGCCGCACCTCTATCGCATGCCCTGTTCCCGGCAGCCCGCACAGCATCACCGCATACACAAACCAGTAAAACGCCATCACCGGAATCAGGTTCGTCGCGCCGTCGCTCGTCGACACAATCACATATAGGATCAGCCCCTTCGCTGCCGCGTTCCGCACCGGATCCCGCAGGATCCCCGGCCGCGCCATCACCAGCACCACCGGAAAGAAGAACAGCAGCAGCAGCGTACCCAGACCGACATACCCATAGTTCGCCAGTGCCGAGACAAACAGCACCTCAGCAAACCCGTTCAGCGGAACGCTCGGCAGCAGCGACGCAGCAGCGACCGTATCCAACTCGCCCACCCGGCCGCCCAGCGTCGGATCGAATAGAAACGAGAGCGAGTACGAACTCGCAAACAGCGCCGCGAAGATCGCCGCGGCTGTCCCTGCCACAAACAGGATCGGCTTCAGCGCGCGCCGCAGATTCACCCGCGGAAACGTCATCGACAGCTCAACCATCGGCCGCGCCAGCGAGAGCAGCTGCTCAATCACCAGACCCGCCCACACCGTGCGCGAAAGCGTCAGCAGCAGCGCCAGCCGCACCGTCATCCGCCGCCACCGCTTCGGCTCAAGCAGGCTGTAGAGCGGCAGCAGAATCAGCGTCGCCACGCCGTACACGTTGCCATTGTTGTACGTCGAGATCAGCTTGATGAACGCGCCGCGCGCATTGTGCTTGGTCAGCTCGATCAGCCCATAGTCCGCCAGGTTCACCGTCAACATCGGGATCTCGATGATGTGTCCGGTCAGCGGCTTCCAGAAGAAGAGAAACAGGCCGTACACCGCGGCCCAGAACACACATCCGCAAAACAGCCGCTGAAATCTCCCCCGGTCAAGCGCCGGAAAGAACGGCGGATAGACGAACAGAAACAGAAACGGCAGAGCGAAAAAGTTCACAAACAAACTGATCAAATATTCCAGCGTCGCAAATCCGTTGGCCGAGTAGCTGTACAAAAAGATCGCCTGAAACGGAACCACCGACCCCAGTACCACCATCGTCAGCACATTCACACGCAGCGGCAGAAACAGCATCCGGTAGACGAGCGCCGGCAGCGCCGTGACCGCCAGAATCATGTACCCCCACGTCAGCGGCGCGCCGCCCAGCTTCAGCCCGCCCTTCGGAAAGAGCACCAGAAAGATCACCAGCAGCGTCGCGATCCATCCCAGCAGCCGGTGTCCCCCGTGAACGCCCGCGCGCGCCATCCGCTACCGGCTCCAGCGCACATTCTGCTTGATCGAGTAGAGATGCGTCCGCTGCACCGGGTCCGCCAGAACCCGCCGCGCTAGCAGCTGCAGCGCAATCGCAATCACGCCCAGCAGCAGCGACGCCCCCGCCGCCCCCAGAAAAAACAGCCGGCGCGGCGGCCACGTCGGAAACTCCGGCACGATCGCAGGATCGATCACATCAAACGTGTTGTTCGACGTCCCCGCGCCCATGCGTAGCGTCTCATAGTGGTTCGCGAGCGAGCTCACCAGCGTCTCGTGGTAGCGCACCTCGCGCTGCTTGCGCGCATACTCCAGGTTCGCCTTCGGCATCCGGCCCGCAGGCGACGCGGAACCGACACCGCCGCCGCCGCTGCCGTTCTCCATCTGGCGCTCCTGCGCCTGCAGCTGGCTGATCTGCGAGCGCAGCCGCTGCACTTCTGGGTTCTGCTCGGTTGAGCTCTGCAGTAAGGCCGCCAGCTGCACCTGCAGGTTCGTGATCTGCGCCCGCGTCGTCGCGATCGCGCCCAGCCCGATCTGCGTCTGCGTGGTCGCCTCCACGATCCCCAGCCCCATCTGCGTCCGCTCCAGATCCTGCTCCGCCACTGCCAGCGCGTCCTTCTCCTTCTGCAGCTGCTGCTCGAAGAACCTCCGCTGCAGGTCCGCCTGCGTATCCGTCATCGTCTCCTGCAGGCTCTCAAGCGCGCCCACGTACGCATTCGCAATCCTTGACGCCATCACCGCATCCTTGTCGCGAACCAGGATCGTAATCGTGTCGCCTGGAAAGATCTTCGTCATCGCGGACAGCCGCCCGCGCGCCGCCTCCGGACTGCGGTACTCGAAGTACTTCAGCAGCTCCGCCCGCCGCACCACATCGTCCCGCAGCGTCCGGCTCACCAGCAGGCTCACATAGTTGTTGCTCGGCCTGATCCCGGTAAAAAACGAGGCCAGGTTCGACGCGCTCCCGCCGCTCTGATCCTTCGGCAGAATCACCGCCGTCGCCTCGTACTGCGCCGGAATCCGCACAATCACGATCACGGCAACCGCAAAAACCACCAGCGCAGCGATCAAGCCCGTGCGCCACTCCGCCGTGAACAGCGCCACGATCCGCAGCAGATCGATCTTATCGTCATTCTCCGCGGCAGCCTGCTCGGTCGGGGAAGTCTCCATCTCGTATCGCATGGCTCCTGCTCTTTCCTGAAGACAAGCATAGATCGAATCAGCGGGCTCCGGGTAGAGTCATCGCTTGCCCGCTCTTATCCGTCTCCCTCGCTGGCGTCTCCATCCGCCCGCGCAGAAACGCCGTAAACAGCGCCGTCGTCAGCGACACAGCCCTCGGCTCAGGATGCGCGAACAGCCCGTCCGACGCGAACATCTCCGCCGGCAGCACCGCCGGAGCCGCATGCCGCAGGCCCGCATCCCTTCGCACCGTCTCCGCGCCGCCGCAGTCCGGCATCGGCGCAAGATAGACCATCACCTTTGTCTCGGCGGTCGTATAGCGTCGCACCAGCGCCTGCACCGAGTCCTCCGCATGCTCGTGCACGATCGCCTGTGGCAACACACAGGATGTCTGGAGAGGTGGATACGGCTCCGTGTAGTCCGCATGCCCCAGCGCCTCCGCCGTCTGCCGCTCCCGATCCTCATGCCGCAGAACTGTCCGCACCAGGTGCAGCCCCAGCGTGCTGTTGAAGCGAAACGGAAATGCCAGAAACTCCAGCGGATGCTGCCGCGCAAACGCGAGGACCTCGGCTCGCGTCCCGTTGTGCAGCAACATCTCCTCGCCCTCAAAAAACACCCGCGAACTCGCCGTCGTGCCATAGTTCAGATCCCACGCCGTGAAGTACAGCACCAGCAGGCGCGGCGCCTTGTTCTGCGAAAGATACCGGTCGAGCGCAATCTGCCCTGTAATCGGCAGACTGCCCACCGTGTTCGGCAGCACTACCGTGCGCACGTGCAGTGCGGCATTCACCGCCCGCGGATCGATCCCCAGAAACGCGCTCGAATCACCGAACACCAGCACATCCGCATCCTCCTTCGCGTCGAAGGCAAATTGCAGCACCGGCCCCCATTTGGTCGGCCCCCATCGCTCAAAGTGCGCCGCCGGCAGCAGAATCAACACAAATACCGAGAAATACAGCACTGCCGACGGCAGCAGCAGCCACGCCAGAAATCCGGCAAACGACCGCCGGCGCATCCGGACAGAACTCCTCGCTCGCTCCTCCGCCTCAGCCTCCGTCACCGCCATCCGCTCTTCCTCTCTGGTTGATTGTCATCCTTCGCGCAGCGGAGGATCTGCTTTGTCTTTTGTTCTTCTAAAACTGAAAGTACAAAAACGTACTCGGATCCTGCATCTTCACCAAAATAAGAAAGAACACCAAGCCCAGCACCAGCCCCCACGCCGCACGCGGCTCCCACGCGATCCGCACGCCACTCTCCCTCCGGTCAAAGCTCGTCAACTCACTCGACGGCACAAATCGCCTCAGGATCTGCTGCGTGTTCGGCAGTCCCCACACCACCGCATACCCCAGCACTAACAGCAGCAGTGTGCCGTGTGTCGGCCGATACGCCTCGGTCGCAAGCGGAAGATGCCTGTGCAGCCCCAGCATGCCTCTCAGCATCGCCATCGCCGCCCCGACGCCTACCGCACGAAAGAAGATCTGCGCCACCAGCACGGCCAGAAACGTTATCGCCACGCCGCCCACCCGTACGCACATCGCGGCAGCCGGGCCAAGCGGCGCCGACTTTCCCTTCGTCCCCTGATGCACCCGCCATCCATGATTGATCGACAGATACACGGCATGCAGCAGTCCAAACACAAGAAACTGCAGCCCCGCCCCATGCCATACACCCGCCAGAAACAACGTCACCGTCGTAGGCAGCGCCACCAGGCTCAGGAATCCTCCTACCGTCGCCGTTGCCTTCCGCGAGATCTTCTTTCCCTGCCGCACCCTCCACCGATTGATCGCAACCGAAATAGGGTTGTAAATATAAGTCATGATGTAGCGCGTCAGCGTCATATGCCAGCGCTGCCAGAAGTCGATAATGCTCTCCGACTTATACGGCGAACTGAAATTAAGCGGAAATTCGATCCCAAACATGCGTGCTAGACCGATTGCCATATCGGAATATCCCGAGAAATCAAAGTACAACTGCAGCGCATACGCGAGCACACCAATCCAAGCGGAGAAAGCATGCAAGCTGCCCGGAGCCGCGAACGCCTCATTCGCCGCCGGCGCAATCTTGTCCGCCAGCAACACCTTCTTACACAGTCCCATGATGAACCACGACGCGCCGACCGAAAGGTCGCTCGCCTTCAGCCGGTAGTCTCGCTGCGCCTGAAACTGCGGCATGATCTCCGCATGGTGCAGAATCGGTCCGGCAATAAGATGGGGAAAGAAGGTAACAAACAGGCTATAGCTCGCAAGGTCCTGCTGCCGCGCCGCGCCCTGCTCCAGATCGACCAGATACGCAATCTGCGTAAATGTAAAGAACGAGATGCCAAGCGGCAGCACAACATCCTGCCACCGATGCGATACGTCCGTCATTCCTGCTGTAAAGTTCAGCAGCGGAAAAAGATACTTGAAATAGCAAAGCGCGCCTAAGTTAGCGGAGATTGCCACCCACAACAGCCAACGCTTCGGCAGCCGGTTTGCAATCGCACCACTCAGCAAAGATCCGGCGAAATAGTTGAACACGATCGAGCCACACAGCAGCAGCAGATAGATCGGCCGCCAATATCCATAGAATCCCAGCGATGCAATCGCCAGCCACGCCACGACCGCACGCCTGTGCCAATGCGCGGCAATCTGGTATCCGACAAGAACAACCGGCAGATACCCGAAGAGAAACGTATACGAATTGAAAAGCATGCCGCCCCCATTTCGTCCCGAAGGCGTGCACCGGGCCCTAACTGTAATACCGCACACCCGCGCTATGCTGTCGTCGCCCGAGTCTCCAGCTTGTACTCCACAATCCCAGCCAGATGTCCCACGTTGTGCAGAGCTTCCATCTCCGAGCTCTTGAACTTGATCTTGAACCGCTCTTCAATCGCCACAATTAAGCCCACATGCGCCATAGAGTCCCACCCGTCAATATCCGCGGCCGTAGTCTCCGGCGTCAGCACGATTCCTTCATCGTCGAACACATCGCGAAAGACTTGTGTCAGCTTGCGATAGACATCCGTGTTTTCCATTGCCTGCCCTCCACAACCTTTATCGGCACCGCACGCGGAACAAAGCTTGCCAAGCTGAGCCGCCAGACAGACTCCCCATCCTCCAGTAGAGCGACTCTGGTAAATCCCAGCCTCGCGTAGTGCTGCGCCACCATCGCATTCTTCGCCGTCGGTCGATACCGTCCGACTAACTCCGTGCAGCCTTGCTCACGCGCTTGTTCCGCTAGAAGATTGAGGGTCGCCTCTTCTATGCTGCGCCCCAAAACCCGGCAGCTCATCAGCCAGCTATCAATCTCAAGCACGTCATCCTGCACGCGTCGACCTATAACAACTCCAATCACTCCATTATCGCCATACGCATCCATCAATCGTAACTGCAGCGCAGTCGCGTCATCTCTCTCGAACAGCGCCGCCACCTGCGCCTCGGTGTAACGCCGCGTTGTCAGATTGAATTGATTTGTCTTATTGATAAGCTGCGTAATCCTCGGCAGACTTACCGCATCGAAGCGATCCCACAACAGCTCCATCTTCAACGCCTGAAGATATCCCGCCAGATCGGTCGCCGTCTCGCGAAGCGCTGCCCGTTCTATATTAGCGCGATAGTGCCCGCTCCGCGCCCGATCATCCTCCGTCAGGTGCACAACTTCAAAATAGCCCGCATCCGCAAGGCATGAGACATAGTCCGCCGGATCCTCGGGTAACTCCGGAACGGCAACCATCGGCAGTTCACGCCGAACTAAGTCCCGCTCCGCCGGGTTATCGTCCATAAACACCAAGGCTTCGAGACCTATCGATAACTCCTCTGCGATGCGGCGTAAATTGCTGGCCTTATCCTGCCAGTTAGCCGCGAAGCAGAGAATATCCTCCCGCCGCAGAAGCATCTCCGGGTGCTGCTCAAACGCGGCCAGCGCAGTCGCCTCCTCGTTCTTCGAACACACCGCCAGCAGAACGCCTCGCCGCGCAAGCTGCTGCGCGTAGCGCTGAACCGCCAGGAACGCCTCGCCCTCCGCGCTTCCCTGCCCCAGCACCAGACCTTCCACGCCGTCATCTCCAACCACACCGCCCCAGATCGTATTGTCCAGATCCAGAACCAGGCATTTCCTGCTCTGCCCTCGCAGCGCCGCCAGGACACGTCCGACCTGGTCGCCATAGATCGAGCTCACACGCGGATGAATCTCCTGCTTCGATCGATTCCACAGCGCCCGGTCATGCCAGGCTCCGATCCCATCCCGCGCGGCCCAGCTATCCACACTCAGCAGCGGCACACCATAGGCCTCGCCATACTCCCGCAGTTGGTAGTTCAGCTGCTGCACGATCGTTGCCGGCGACTCCCGCCAGCGAAACTCGTTATTGCCCAGCAGCGGCAGCGCTACCGGCAGAATCGTCTGCTGCAGCACCACACATCCCAGGGTCTGCCGCACCTCATCCCAGCACGCCCGGATCTGTCCCATCGCAGTCTCCGCGCTCCCCCGCGCGAGCCCCACGGCATGCTCCGCATCCAGGCATGCACACACCACCTCCGGCCTGAACTGCCGCAGCCCCGACTGCTCGTCCGCGATCTCCTGGCGGTACTGCCCATACTCGCCGACGTACACCTCCAGCAGCAATCCGCGGCGCAGCGCGCCCACCCGTATCCCCGCCACCAGATGTCCCAGCGTTGATGACCCCACCAGCGCCAGCCGCAGCGTCGGCCATCCCGCCAGCCCCTCCCGCCTGCACGCCTCCATGGTTTTATCGAGAGCTTTATCCAGCTGAGCCGTCTGGATGAAGTCGATCGCCGAGTTCGCCAGACCCTGCAGCCGCGGCATCGCCGCATGCGGTGCCAGCCGTTTCGCCGCCGCAAGATCGGCCGCCCAGTCCGCTCGCTTCGGCAACCATGTCAATTCGCCAGCCAAACTCCCCCCTCCCACATTGATCCAGGGTTCGTTCGCCCTTCACTTGCAGATGATACTGCCGCCATATCGAGTTGTACCGCCCCCCTGCGCTATCCTCAGCGTTAGAAGCTATCGGCATCCCCCACAGGGTGCGCTCGCATCCATGCACCCATTCCCTCCAGCATGGAGCGTAGCCCTCTTGCCGCATCGTCGCCCTACATCATCGCGCAGTCACAAGCTTCTCCGGAAGCGGGGACCCTCAATCGCCGGCGCAGGATCGCGTCCGTGATCTCTTCCGAATTACGATCACCCTCCCGCCTCACCCGCACCGACGCCGCCTGCATGGCCGCCGCCTTCCTCTTCACCCTCGTCGTCAGCCTCATCCTAAGTCGCCATCGCATCTTCTGGGAGGACGAGATGCTCGGCTGGATGCTCCTCCACGACCCCTCTTGGCGCCACAGCATCTTCGCCTGGAACCACGGCGCCGATGGCGGCGGCTTCGCCTTCTACCTCACCGGCCGCCTCTGGTTCGCTGTCTTCGGCGCCTCCGACGCTGCCTTCCGCCTCTACTCCGCCGTTGCCTTCGGAGCCGCCTTCTGCCTGCTCTGGGCCATCCTCCGCCGCTTCTACACCCTTCCTATCACCGCCTTCGCCCTGGTCAACACCTGGTTCTTCAACCCCGTCCTCGTCAGCCACATGGCCGAAGGCCGCTTCTACGGCCTGCTCATGCTCGGCGCTGTCCTTGCCGCATGGCTTCTGCTTCGCGCGCACGAGACCCCCGGCTCCCCCGCCTGGCTCTGCATCCTCTTCTTCCTCGCCCACGGCCTGCTCACCACCAGCCACACCCTCGGCGTCCTCTACAGCGCCACCCTGCTGCTCGGCCTCATCGTGCTTGACCGCATCTCCCGCCGCGCTCTACGCCCGCGCCTCTACGCCAGCGCCGCCGCCGCCTGGCTCCTGCTCCTGCCCGAGCACGCCGCCCTCGCCGCCTCCGCCCGCGTCGGCAAACCGCACTTCTGGACCACCCCGCCCACCCTCTC
>CAXTRT010000021.1:0-9316 GCA_964246835.1 uncultured Acidobacteriaceae bacterium
TTCGAGGCCCTTGTTGAGCATGGTGGCGGAGTCAACGGTGATGCGCTGGCCCATGACCCAGGTGGGGTGTTTGAGGGCCTGGGCGGGGGTGATGTGGTCGAAGTCGGCCAGGGGCGTGTTGCGAAAGGGGCCACCGGAGGCGGTGAGCCAGATCTGTTTGACTTCATTCGCGTGGCCGCCGCGCAGGCACTGGTGGATGGCGTTGTGCTCGGAGTCGATAGGCAGGAGGGCAACGTTATGCTGGCGGGCGGCGGCGAGGAGGAGGTCGCCGGCGGCGACGAGGCACTCTTTATTGGCGAGGCCGACGGTCTTGCCGGCGAGGACGGCGGCGAAGGTGGCCTCTAGGCCGGCGACGCCGACGATGGCGGAGACGACGAAGTCGGCGGCGGGGTGGGTGGCGACCCGGATGGTGCCGGCGGTGCCGTGGACGATCTCAGTGGCGGTGTGGCCATGTTCGCGGAGGCGTGTGGCGAACTGTGCGGCGAGCTCTTCGGTGGCTACCGAGAGGACCTCGGGATGCCAGCGGAGGGTTTGGGCGAGGGCGACTTCAAGGTTGCGGCCGGCGGCGAGGGCGATGGGGCGGAAGCGGCCGGGGAAGGACTCGCAGAGGGAAAGCGTGGAGGTGCCGATGGAGCCGGTGGAGCCGAGGACTGCGATGTTCTTCACGAGGCTTATTTTCGCAGATCGGCCATGGCGAAGGCCTGCGAAGTTACTGGCGGGGAAGACGGGCTTCGAGGGTGGCGAGGCGCTCGCGGATGTCGATGGCGAAGTCCAGTTTTTCGGAGAGGGAGCGGATGGCCTGGGTGTGTTTCTCGTCGCTGGAGAGGATCATCTGCTCCAGCGTTTCGTTTCGAAGCTGCATCTCCGTTCGCATGGAGTCAATCGAGACTCTCATGGACTTGAGTTCGGGCACGAGAAGATCCTGGACTGCTCCACGGAATGACTCGACGACACTCTTGGAGGTGCTCATCGTAGGAGACCATATCGCAGCCGGCAAGCAAGGTTTCTGCGGTTGCATTGACCTATGAAATGCCGCGATAAGGGGCATTTCCGTCAGCGTGGAGGCTTCAAGCTGACTTGACGGCTGGTTTGGGCGCGGCCGCCCACGAGGTATTGAGGCAGTAGTTGAGGTAGAGCGAGGAGAGAAAGAAGGTAAGGAGGCTGCTGATGTGACGCTCGGAGCCTTGGACGCGCGCGTGCTTGATGATCTCCTCACGCAGGAGGAAGTTTCCGCCGATCCAGATGAAAGGAGAGATCAGAATGAGCGCGTCCATGATGCCGCTGAGGATGGCGTGCTCGTAGACCGAGTACGAGAGGCAGGCGATGAGCGAGAAGGTGATGAAGCAGGTGAGCGGCAGCCAGGCGCGCCGGCGGAGGCCGATCCAGAGGCCGAGATAGATCGCGAGAAGGATGGGGCCGAGGCCGAGCGTGGCCAGGACGAAGATCGCCATCCAGACCGGACCGGCGTGGGCTGTCCAGGGTAGACCGTGTTTGTCTTCTAGCAGGCTCATCGCGGAGCCGACTGTACTCCAGCGCGGTATGGGCTGGGAAGGGGAAAGTTGCGGGGCGAGTGAAAGCTACTGAGAACTACCAGTTTGCGGCATATTAAAGCTGAAGCAAACAACGGCAGAGGCAAAATGCGGGGATATCTCCGCTACGGCGCGTTGCGCCTTCGGTCGAGATGACGGCTTTTTTTCAGTTTCGGGTGTGTTGAAGCTGAAACAAACAACGGCAGAGGCAAAAAGCGGGGGTCTCTCCGCTGCGGCGCGTTGCGCCTTCGTTCGAGATGACGGCTTCTTTCGGGGAACACTGCTTAGAAGCGGCCGAGGCCTACGGCGTCCTTAAGGACGAGCGCGTACCAGAGGACGGGGGTGGCGAGCAGGAGGGCGTCGATGCGGTCGAGGATGCCGCCGTGTCCGGGGAGGAGGGTGCCTGAGTCCTTGACGCCGGCGCCACGTTTGACGGCGGACTCGAGCAGGTCGCCGAGCTGGGCGGCAATGTTGAGGACGGCGGCAAGGGTGAGGGTCTGCCAGAGGGGCTCGCCGATGTGGAGGAGCAGGTTGCCGCGGGCGCTGAGGGCGTCGCTCGCGTAGAGGATCAGGCCGGTAACGGCGAGCGAGCCGAGGATGGAGGCGATGGCGCCCTCCCAGGTCTTGCCGGGGGAGAGGCGCGGGGCGAGCTTGTGGCGGCCGATGGCGCGGCCGACGTAGAGGGCGGCGATGTCGCCCGACCAGACGGCGAGCATGAGAAAGACGACGAGGGCGGGGCCGTCCTCCTGCTTCCAGAGCAGCGGGATGAGGGAGAGCGGGTAGGCGATCCAAATCAACCCGAATAAGCCTTGGGCTGTATCAGGCAGGACCTGGATGGCGGGCGAGCGGAAGCCGTTCCAGGCGAAGAGCGCGAGGGTGAGAAAGCTGATGACGGGCAGCTGGGCGTCGACGGGGAAGCTGGGCAGGGTGACGGCGAAGACGGCCGCGGTGGCGATGATCATCCACGGAAGCGGGATGCGGAGCCTGGCGCTATGGGCTTCCGCGCCGACGCGGGCGAGCGAGAGGTACTCGAAGGCGGCGAGCTCGGCCACGAGGAGCGCGGCGAGGGTCAGCATCCAGAGCTTGCCGAAGAAGATGAGGGCGAAGACGGCAAAGATGAGGACGAGGGCGGTGAGGATGCGTTTCATGGACCGTCTTTGAGCATATACGGCGGGACAAAGAGGAGGTTCCAGGGGAGATGAAAACGCATCTCAACGGCTATGACTATGACGCAGAGGACGAAGGCGGAGATCGAGACAAAGACCCTGGGCAACTCGGACATGGAGCTGACCGCGATCGGGTTGGGGGCGTGGGCGATTGGCGGCGGCGAGTACGCGTTTGGCTGGGGAAGCCAGGAGGAGACGGACTCGATTGCGGCGATCCAGAAGGCGATTGATATGGGCGTGAACTGGATCGATACGGCTGCGATCTACGGGCTCGGGCGCTCGGAGGAGGTGGTGGGCAAGGCGCTGCGGCAGATGGAGGGCGAGATTCCGTATGTGTTCACCAAGTGCTCGATGCGGTGGGATGAAAAGCGCGAGATCTATCGAAGTCTGACGGCGGAAGGGGTGCGGTATGAGTGCGAGCAGAGTCTGCGGCGGCTGGGGATCGAAACAATCGACCTGTACCAGATTCACTGGCCGCAGCCGGAGGAGGAGATCGAGGAGGGCTGGGGGGCGGTGCAGGACCTGATTAAGGAAGGCAAGGTGCGGTTTGCGGGGGTGTCGAACTTTTCGGTGGCGCAAATGGAGCGCCTGCAGACGATTGCTCCAATCACGTCGCTGCAGCCGCCGTTCTCGCTCATCAATCGGAAGGTGGCGGGGGAGGTTCTGCCCTTTTGCGAGCGGAACAACATCGGGGTGATCAACTATTCGCCGATGCAGTCTGGGCTGCTGACGGGAAAGATGACGGCGGAACGGGTGGCGGCGATGCCGAAGGATGACTGGCGGCAGGGTAATGCGAACTTCAAGTCACCGAAGCTGGAGAAGAATCTATTGCTGGCAAAGCTGCTGACGGAGATCGGCGCGCGGCATCATGTGGAGGCGGGCGTGGTCGCGGTGGCGTGGACGCTGGCGAATCCGGCGGTGACGGCGGCGATTGTGGGGGCGCGAAGTCCGGAGCAGGTGGTGGGGACGGCGGATGCTCTGAAGTTTCGGCTGAGTGCGGAGGAGGTGCGGGAGATTGATGCGTTTGTACAGGCGGAGGGGATTGGTGCATGATCGGCCATGTTTCGAGTGCGCTCTCTAAAAAGGCTTAGACTTAAGGCATGTCTGCTACAACCGTGCTCCGTGATGCCGAACAGCCCAATTCAAGTGGTGAGATTTTCCTGGGCGACAACTTGGACCTCCTCAGCACAATACCCACAGGATCTTGCAGGCTGATTTACATTGATCCCCCGTTCAACACACAAAAGGTGCAGAAGAGAGATAGGATCACGGTCACTCGCGACGAAAACGGAAAACGAGGCGGATTCTCTGGAGCTAAGTACTCTGTTGTTCGGCTTGCTTCTCCAGAGTATGTGGATCAGTTTGATGATTTTGTAGCTTTTATGACGCCTCGCTTGGAACAGGCCTATCGAATCCTATCTGAGGATGGTTCCATATTCCTCCACATCGATTATCGAGAAGTGCACTATATCAAAGTTCTTCTCGATCAAATATTTGGTCGAGATTCGTTTATCAATGAACTGATTTGGTCGTACGACTATGGTGGAAAGCCTAAGAAGCGTTGGCCTGCAAAGCATGACAACATACTGTGGTATGCCAAGGATCCTGAAAGCTACATCTTTAATTATGAATCTATCGATCGCATTCCTTACCTTGCCCCAGACTTAGTGGGTCCAGAGAAGGCTGCTCGCGGGAAGATTCCTACTGATGTTTGGTGGATGACTATCGTTCCGACGAATAGTAAAGAGAAAACAGGATATCCTACGCAGAAGCCCCTCAAATTGCTAAACCGTATCGTTCGAGTTCACTCGTGTGAAGGGGATACCGTACTAGATTTCTTTGCTGGTAGTGGTACCACGGGAGTTGCAGCTGCTCTCGCTAGACGAAAGTTTATTCTCATAGACAGCAGTCCTGATGCTGTTCGAGTGATGGCTGAGCGTCTCTCTTTTGCATCGCCGAGGACTGTCGGTATCGAGGTAGAGGGGAAGGCTGAATGTCAGTTGTCGCTTTTGTAAGCGATGAACATTTAAGGAAGTTCATCGAGGTTACAAATAATCTAAGTTTGAAGTATGCTGAGCGGCTTCAACCCTGGGTCGGTAGTCCGTTTGCCTGGATACTCACGTTACCGTCTCGAACGCGAGGTGCTGTAGGCGAACAGATTGTTACAGACTGGCTTACCTCGAATGGATGCAGTGTTGCCCGTCCGCCACACTCGGGTTGTGACCGCGTCGTAAATGGCATCAACATGGAAATTAAGTTCTCCACTCGATGGGAGTCAGGCGGCTATGTCTTCCAGCAACTACGCGATCAGGATTATTCTTCTGTATTCTGTCTTGGCATCTCTCCAAACGAGGTTCATGCTTGGCTGATTCCGAAGGGGATCGCTTGGGAGCACTCAACACCACAGCATGGTGGCAAGATCGGAACAGACACAAGGTGGTTGAGCTTTGCTGCTGATTCACCACCGAGCTGGCTTACGGCATACGGAGGTTCTCTGGCTGACGTACTTCCATTACTGCAATCGCTATAGATGAAGCTGGCGCGTTAGTATCAATTTCCGGATGCTATGGCCAGCTGCTTCCCAGCTACCGGCGGCTGATGGCGGGGGTGCGGCCGTTGAGCTGGCCTTCGATCTCTTCTGCGACCTGGTCGGCGGGTTCTAGGGTGGCCAGGTTTTCGTCGGTTTCCTGTTCGTTGAGGCCGCCGAAGCGGCGGTCGCGGGCTTGGAAGGCGTGGATGGCTTCGAGTAGGTGGGGGCCGCGGAAGTCGGGCCAGAGGCGGTCGGTGATGAAGATTTCGGCGTAGGCGATCTGCCAGAGCAGGAAGTTTGAGATGCGCTGCTCGCCGGAGGTGCGGATGACGAGGTCGGGGTCGGGCATGCCAGCGGTGTAGAGGTGGGCGCCGATGTGCTCTTCGTCGATGCGGGCGTCGAGGCCGTCGACCTGGAGGAGATCTTCGAGCGAGCAGCCGCGCCGGTGGGCTTCGGCGATAAGGTTGGTGAGGATGGTGCGGGTGGCGTCGACGATCTCGGAGCGGGCGCCGTAGTTGAGAGCGAGGGTGAGGGTGGTGCCGGTGTTCAGGGCGGTCGACTCCATGGCCCACTGCATGGTGTCCTTGACTTCGGCGGGCAGCTCGTGGGTGCGGCCGATGTAGTTCATGCGGACGTTATTATCGTTCATGCGCTTGACGTTGCCGACGAGGTAGGACTTCAGCAGCTTCATCAGGAAGCTGACCTCGGCCTTGGGGCGGCGCAGGTTGTTCTCGAGCGAGAAGGCGTAGAGGGTGAGGAAGGGCAGGTCGATGCGGGAGGCGGTCTCGACGACGAACTGGACGCTTTCGGCGCCCTGCTGGTGGCCGAGGAAGCGCTTGAGGGAGCGCTTGCCGGCCCAGCGGCCGTTGCCATCCATGATGATGGCGACGTGCTGCGGGATGCGGGCGGGGTCAAGCTGGGCGTAGAGGGCCTGCTCCTCGGGCGAGAGCTCGTGGATGCGGCTAGGCGTCGAGAGGGAGGATGGAAGAGGAGTGATGCGCAAAAGCGGCCTCGCAGGCTGCGCGTGCGCCCCTGCAAAGTTGACGCTAGCACAGCGGGATGGCGGGTGCAATGAAGGGGAATGCGGGGCGGGAGAGGCTGCGGGCGGCGGCTCGGGACTCGATCAACGAGCCTTGGACGGCTGCCCGCAGCGGAGGTTTGCTGCTGCGGAGCTGAATGACGGCTAGGCGCTGCGGCGGCGGCCGGCGGCGAGCTCGCGAACGTGGTTGAGGAAGATGGAGCGCTGGAGCGAGTCAAGCTGCGCGGCGTAGTGCGCAATCTCAGCGATGAAGGGATCAGTCATAAGGACGGAGGTCTCATCCTCGTGGCGGCTGTGCGAGTCGCGCAGAAGGACGGAGATATCGACCTGGAGCGCGTTCGCGAGGCGCGACAGAGAGGAGAGCGTCGGCATGGCCTTGCCGTTCTCGATCTTTGAGATGTAGGTGCGCGGCACGCCCATGCGGGCGGCGAGCTGGCGCTGTGAGAGATTGCGCACATGGCGCAGATCGCGGACGGCGGTTGCGACCTGAATGTGGCCTTCCGGCGCGGGGACCGAGGGAACCAAGGTGAGCGGCAGCGGTGCGGGTTCTGGCGCCTTGACCTCGAGCGATCGCTTGCAGCGGGCGCAGCTGGCGGTGGCACGGCGGAATTGCACAAGATCGCAGTGGTCGCAGCGCAGGACCTCACGCTGTTCAACAGAAGCCATCATGGTTGCCATAAGTATTGTCGTTCGCGGGCGGTTGCCAGAGCGGGCACCGCGGCACATGTCCGATAACGGAAGCGTGTGATGTGCCTAGAGTGGCACTGAGGTATCCCATGCGTCAAGGGTAATAACCGGGCGTAACGCGGAGAAACCCGGAAGAACCCGGAGATGGAACCTGCTGAGTAAACAGCCTGGCGCGCACTTTGTGCATCGCGGCGAGGTTTGCCGCTGCTTCGGCACGATACGAGTGCGTGGGAGAATGGAGGGCATGGCGAATGCGAGGTTTGGGCGGGAGGCGGCGCGGGCGCTGCTGTTTGCGTGGACGCAGGGAGAGAGCCTGCGCAAGCATGGGTTGGCCGTGGCGGTGTGCACGGAGGCATACGGCAGGCTGGAGGCGCTCAAGCAAGGGATGAGCGGCGAGGCGGTGGACGCTTTTGCGGAGCCGTACTGCTGTGCCGGGTTGCTGCACGATATGGACTATGAGCGGCATCCGGCGATCGAGGAGCACCCGTTTGTGGGCGTGCAGCACCTGCGCGAGGCGGGCTGGCCGGAGGTGGTGCTGCACGCGATCCTGGCACATGCGGACTACTCGGGCGTGCGGCCGGAGACGCATCTGGATAAAGCCTTGTTCGCGTGCGATGAGCTCTCGGGATTTCTGACAGCGTGCGCGCTAGTGAAGCCCTCGAAGGCGATCGCGGACGTGGAGGTTGCGGGGGTGAAGAAGAAGATGAAGGATAAGGCGTTTGCGCGAGCGGTAAAGCGAGAGGACATCACGCTGGGCGCGGAGCTGCTGGGCGTGGGGCTGGAGCAGCACATCGAGACGTGTTTAGTGGCGATGCAGGCGCGGGCGGGAGAGCTGGAGTTGTAGATCTTCAGGAAGTACCGCCGGTGCTGGCAGACTACAGGTCTCTCACTTCGCGAGACGGTGCCTCGCTTCGGTCGAGATGACAGTTTTACTTTTATGCAACAGGAACACTGCATCAGTGGCAGCCGCGCAGGAGAGCTAGCCAGGCCAGCGAGAGAACGACGGGGCCGAGAAGGCCGATGAGGAGCAAGGGCGTGCGGGTTGTGGCGGCGCTGAGGTCGGATCTGTCGTTTTGGTGTGGGGCTTGCGGATTGTAGGCGATGGGGAAGAGTGAACTCTGCGGGATGGCCTTGGGCGAGCTGAACTGCCCGGTGTAGAGTTCACCCTCAACGAAGTAGTTGAAAGCGATCAGGAAGTGTCGTGAGGTGGGGATGCCAAAGGCCATGGCCCGGCCTGCGCCGGCGGTGTAGGTGCAGCTGGCAACGGTGGCCGTAGCCTTGGGCCACAGGCTGGTGGCGGGATTTGGCGGAGAGGCCATGGCCGTTCGATGCTGAGGACGCTCTGATTACTCGGATACTGTGACGAAGCTGACCTCAGCGGCTGAAGCGATGCTGTTGACGACGGAATACTTGGGTCGGAGTCTCTTTAGAAGGAGTTGTCGGTTCCGCTGTCGTCGGACAGGCTGTCGCCGCCGTCATCGAAGCTGCTGTCGTCTGCGTCGCCGGTATCGGCGAAGCTACTGTCGTCTCCATCGTCCGTTGAACTGTCGTCGCCCGATCCCGCGAAGTTGTTGCGGTCGTTGTCGTCTGTGAAGACGTTGCTGCCGGGATCGTTGTTGTCGCGCGATTGATCATCGCCAGCGAACTGGCTGCCGCGATCGCCGCGCTCCCGGCCCTCGTCGCCGTAGTAGTTGTTGACGATCTCTTCAGGCCTGCCGCCGCCGCCACTCAATCCGGTTGCGGCGTTGCCGAAGCCGTGCATGAGCGATTCGACGCCTTCAAAGGCGAGCGCGCCCGCGGCAACGCCGGCCGCGGTCTGCATGGCGCCGCGCAGGAAGCCTCCACCCTGGGACGGGGCGGCAAACTGGGGGCTGCCATACGCTTGGGGGCTGCCATAGGCTTGCGGAGACGCGTAGCCGGGCTGCGCGTAACCGGCCTGGGGAGGGTAGCCGGGGACCGGCGCGTACTGTCCGCCAGCCTGCGCGGGCGGAGGTGTCGGTGCGGGCGAACGATCGGTCGAGCCGCCACCGAAGAGGCTGCCGAGGAAGCTGGTTGCGGGCTTGGGGTGCTGCTGCTGCGTCTGCAGCTGCTCTACCTGGGCCTTAAGCGTGCTGAGCTGCTGCTGTGCCTGATCGAGCGCGTACTGCTGCACCAGAACCGTCTGCGACAGAATGTAGAGGGAGTCAGGATTGCGGCCGAGGTTCTGCTGGAGCAGGCGTTCGGCGTCCGCGTCCTTCTCCTGCAGCTGCGTCTTCTGTACACGGTCGATCAGACCGTTGATCATGTCCTGCTCTTGCGGTGTCATCGCTCGCTCTCCTGCTACGCGGCCTTCTTCGCCCGTGCAGAGTATAGACGCGGGAGAGAG
>CAXTRT010000021.1:9416-61335 GCA_964246835.1 uncultured Acidobacteriaceae bacterium
ATGGTCTTGGCGCGGCGGTTCATGAAGTCCATGAGGAGATAGGAGCCTAGCCGCTCGGGGCTGGTGAAGTAGGCCTTGCCGCGACACATGGCGCTCATCGTCTGGACGAACTGCATCAGGGCGAAGTCTTCGGCGAGCATGAAGGTGTTGATCATAATATTCGAGCGCTTGCAGCGGCTGACCTCTTCGAGGGTCTCCGAGATGACGAGCGGATCGAGGCCGAAGGCGTTCTTGTAGATGCGGCCGTCCGGCAGGGTGAGCGCGGAAGGCTTGCCGTCGGTGATCATGACGATCTGCTTCATGTCCTTGGTTTGGCGGGCGAGGATGCGCTGCGCCACACGCAGGCCCTCGCGGGTGTTGGTGTAGTGCGGCCCAACCTTGACGCGCGGCAGCTGGCTGATCGGGATCTCCTCGGCGGAGTCGTGGAAGAGAACGAGCGAGAGCGTATCGCCGGGGAACTGGGTGCGGATCAGGTGCGAGAGCGCCATGGCGACGCGCTTCGCCGGCGTGAAGCGATCTTCGCCGTAGAGGATCATGGAGTGCGAGCAGTCGAGCAGAACGACAGTCGCGCAGGAGCTCTGGTAGTCCGCCTGGTGGATGTGGAGGTCGCTGTACTCGATATTCAGGGTGCCGGGATGGAGCGGGTCGGGCGTGGCGTTGTAGCCCTCACGCGCGAAGACGCTATTGAGGGTTGCGGTGATGTCGAGATTGAGGGTGTCACCGAACTCATACTGCTTGGTTGAACCGTTGGTCTCGACGCCGGCGGCCTCGTAGCGGGTGTCGTGCTTACCGAAGTTCGACCGGCCGAGCGGCCCCAGAAGCTCACGCAGAGCTTTATAGCCGAGGAAGTCCATGCCCTTGTCGGTGACTTCGAACTTTGCATCGGTCTCGCCGTCACCCTGTTCGCCCTGGCCCTGCTGCGGCTGTTCGGCGTTAAGGAAGTTCTGCTCCTGCATTTTGGCAATGATCTTGTCGATCAGCTCTTCGATCTGAGGCTCGTCGAGTTCGTCGAACTTTTCCTGGGCTTCGTCGTCGAAGAGCTCGCCGGACTCAAGCGCCTGGCGGATGGCCTCGCGCAGGTTCTCCATAGTTTGCTCGCCGTCGAACTGCTGGAAGCGCGACATTGGATCCTGAAAGCCCGAGTCCAGGAAAAAGTCCGACAGCGCCTGCATCAGGTCTTCAAGACCGACGGAGGAGGAAAGGTCACCGTTGAATTTGGTGTAGCGTGTGCGCTTCATGGCTCAACCCCAGCTTCCATTCTAGTCGCCCTGGCCAAACACGCTTGCGTGGCACGGCTGTGATCCGGTCAAATGCGGAGAATGCGAAACTTTGTTGCGATGTCGATCGGGGTGGCCGGTCTTGCGTGGTGTTCTCTGGCGGTGGCGCAGGTGAGCGGGAGGAACGCGCCATCTGTGCACGCGCTGCCGGATGGCATGGAAGCGACGGCTGGAACGACGACGCTGCGCGTGACGGCGCTGCGGGACGATGTGTTGCGGGTCACTGCGGGACAGAATGGTGCGATGCCGGAGGAGGCGTCGTGGGCGGTGCTGCCGGAGGCGCTGCATGCGTCGGTGAAGGTGACGCCGGCCAGTTCCGGAGGAGAGACCGTCTTTCGTACAGCCGCGCTAGCCGTCAGCGTGAGCGCGGATCTGCGGCTGACGGTGCGCGATCTTGCGGGTACTGTGCTGCAGCAGGATGCAGCGCCGGTTGAATGGCGCGGCAGAGGTTTTGAGGTTGCGAAGACGAAACGGGATGATGATCATTTCTTCGGGCTGGGGGATAAGCCCGGGCCGCTCGATCGCGCCGGCAAGTCGTTCGTGATGTGGAATACGGACCAGTTCGGCTGGCAGGAGTCGGAGGATCCGATCTACAAGAGCATTCCGTTCTTTATGGAGTTCCGCGCGGGCAAGGCGATGGGCGTGCTGCTCGACAATACGTGGCGCACGTACTTTGACTTCGGCCATAAGTCTACGGAGCAGTACAGCTTCAGTGCGCCGGATGGGCCGCTGACCTACTACCTGCTGTACGGGCCCGAGCCGAAGGCGGTGCTTGCGCAGTATGCGTGGCTGACGGGGCCAACACCGCTGCCGCCGCTGTGGTCGCTGGGTTTTCAGCAGTCGCGCTACACGTATGAGCCGAGGTCGCGGCTGATGGAGGTGGCCGACCGGCTGCGGGCGGATAAGATTCCGGCGGACGCGCTCTACCTCGACATTGACTACCAGGAGAAGAACCGGCCGTTCACGGTCGACGCAGTGAAGTTTCCGGAGTTTCCGGCGATGGTGAAGCAGCTGGCGGCAGAGCACTTCCATCTGGTGCTGATTACGGATCTGCACATTGCGGATCTGCCGAACGCAGGCTATGCGCCGTATGACTCGGGCACGGCCGGGGATCACTTTATGAAGAACGCGGATGGGTCGGTTTACTCGGGCACGGTGTGGCCGGGGCCGTCGGTGTTTCCGGAGTTTACGCAGGCGCAGTCACGCGCATGGTGGGGCAGTCTGTACAAGGAGTTCGCGCAGGCGGGCGTGGCGGGCTTCTGGAACGACATGAACGAGCCGGCGGTGTTTACGTATCCGACAAAGACGATGCCGGAGACGGTTGAGAACCGGATCGACGAGCCGGGGTTTCGCAAGCGAACCGCGACGCAGCGGGAGATCCACAACGTGTACGGCATGGAGAACTCGCGGGCGACGTATGAGGGTCTGCTGACGCTGGAGCCGAACACGCGGCCGTTTGTGCTGACGCGCGCGAGCTACGCCGGCGGGCAGCGCTATGCGGCGACCTGGACTGGGGATAACAGCGCCACGTGGAATCACCTGCGGATGACGATTCCGCAGATTGAGAACCTGGGGCTGAGCGGCTTCGGCATGACGGGCGCGGATGTAGGCGGCTTTGCCGGCTCGCCGCCGCCGGAGCTGCTGACGCGCTGGCTGATGCTGGCGGCGTTCCAGCCGATCGACCGCGATCACTCGGCGAAGGGGACGCGCGATCATGAGCCGTGGGTGGATGGGCCGCAGGCAGAGGACATTCGGCGGCGATATATCAACGAACGTTACAAATTGATGCCATATCTGTATACGACGGCCGAGGAGATGTCGCGCACGGGGCTGCCGATCATGCGGCCGTTGTTTTTGGAGTTCCCACAGGCGGCGAAGGATGGGCATCCGCTCGATCTCGATGCCCCGGGCGAGTTTATGTTCGGCGGCAGCATGCTGATTGCGCAGTCGCCCTCGCCGGAGGAGGTGGCGCCCTACGAGGTGCACTTACCGGCGGGCGTTTGGTACGACTACTGGACGGGCGATCGCTACGAGCGGAAGAACAGCGTGCAGGGACGCGATCTGGAGCTGCGCGACGCCGCAGCCGCGGAGAAGCCGATCATGGTGACGCCGGCGCTGGCGGAGCTGCCGGTGTACGTTCGCGGAGGATCGATCCTGCCGATTGCGCCGCTGACGCAGAGCACCGACGAGACACCAACCGGGCCGCTGACGCTGCGTGTCTATGCACCGGCGCCGGGAGGGGCTTGCAGCGGCAGCCTCTACCAGGATGACGGCAAGAGCTTTGACTATCGCAAGGGCAAGTTTTTGCGATCGAGCTTTGCCTGTGCGGCGGATGCGGATGGCGCGCTTACGTTGACAGCGAAGAATGCAACAGCCGGATACCGCCCGTGGTGGAAAGAGATTCGGGTCGAGGTCGTGGGATGGACCCCGAAGGAGAGTACGGCGGTAGTGGGCAAGAAGAAGCTTAGGTTGACGCGTGAGGGACAGATGGTGGTGACGACGATGAGTGCGGAGCCGAGTTTTTCTTTAACGCTGCGGTAGCCAAAGAGCACGGGCGGCTCAGGAGATGAGCCGCTCGTGCGTGTGGATTGATTGGTGAGCCGCAGGAGAGGAGCAAACGAAGACCTTCGCCCACCTCAAGTTACTGTCGCCATCGCCTGCTGCTCACGATGGCTTAGACACTATGTCGAGACACCCTAGTAAGCACCTGTGAGGACCTGTCACTGTTCGTCCGTGGTGGTCCAAGCTCACGGAGCATAATCCAACGAATGAGCTGACCCACTTGTTTGGATTGGCGTCCCCGACGGGATTCGAACCCGTGTTACCGCCGTGAAAGAAAGTCTCAGGTAACTAGGGAGAGTTAGGGCTACTTTGGGCAAGCCATGGCAAGTCAGTCATTTAGCTCGCCTTTAGCGCTCGCTCGATTAGGGTTACTTTGGTTCCGTTTGGTTCAGTTTGGAGCGTTCTTAGTCCCGTGGGAGTCCCGACTTTTTCGAGGCTCTGTTGAAACGCTAAGTCCAGCCGCGCCGCAGTAGCTGCCATGTACCCGGGCGAAAGATGTGCGTAGCGCTGGGTCATGCGGGGGGTCTTGTGACCAAGAAACTGACCTACCGCGTAGAGGTCTGCGCCGTGCATCACAAGCCAACTAGCGGCCGTGTGACGGAGCGAGTGGAAGCTGGCATCTTCGATTCCCAGCTTGGACAGAATTCGGCGAGTATAGACGGTGAGTCTGGCTGCGTCGCAGTTCGCCAGAACCGGATCGCCCAGGCCGGTGCAGGGCAGGGCACCCAATACACCGATCGCAAGATCGTTTAGCGCCAGGATTCGCAGCGCACCGTTTTTCGTCTCGTGTAAATAGAGCCGACGTCCCTCAAGGTCCACATCTCTCCAACGAAGCCGTAGCAGCTCGCCACGGCGCATACCTGTGAACGCAGCAAGCGCGATAGGTGGACGCATCCACTCGGGCGCGGCATCCAAGAATGCCCGCAGTTCTGTCGGCGAGAGATAGCGCGTTCGACCTTCGGGAGTCTTCGGCAGCTTTGCACGATCGGCCGGATTCGAGGGCAGCACCTCCCATTCCACGGCCAGCCTCAGCGCATGCTTCAGGGTCGCCATCTCTTTCTGGATCGTGCCGGCGGAGACGGTCTTTGCGCGTTCGGCAACCAGATCCGCGACCTTCGCTCGTGTGATGTCCTTCAGCTGCGTGGGTAGGGCAGCCCTCAGCATCGTCAGAATGCTTTCCAGGCGTTCGAACGTGGTCTCGGCTACCCTTGCACGCTGGTGACGCTTGTAGCGCTGTAGAAGCTCTGCTGTGGTGATTTCGGAGACGTGCTTGACGCCTAGGACCCTTTCGGTCTGCGCACGTGTTTTGAGGGCTTGTAGCGCTTCCACGGCCTGTGTTCGCGTGTGGGCCTGGACCCGCTTTTTTCTCCGCACACCCGATGAATCGACATAGCTTGCATACCAACCCTTGCAATCGCTGCGCTGGAAAACTCCGTCTCTACTACTTGCCTTTGGCATATTTCCTCACGTGAATCAATCCGGACCGGTAATTAGCGTTCTCTTCTCTCTTCTTCTTTCGCTTCGCAATCGTCTCCGGGTCTTGGTCGTAGAGCCTCACTCTGTGTGCAACGCAGCAGGCTCTCTGATCGATCTTTCTAGCGAAGAGCCAAGTTCCGCATAAGCACTGGCGAATTCGTGACAAAGCCTCATGCTTCACGAGCTCAAGGATCGCGTGCGCTGCCATGACCTCACCCAGGGGAGTGGATCGGTAAGCGGTTTTCTGTCCAATCGTCCATCGCTTTAGGACCGGACTGTAGAGCAGGTAAGGGAGAGTAGCGTACTTCGCCATAAGAGCTTCTAACCCGAAAGAATGGATGTAGGTTTGGGTTTTCCCTATTGGAGGCGGTACATCTACCCGGCCTGTCCTCTCGAAGACCGTGCGGGCCGTTTGCAGGACTGTAAGTATGCGGTCTCGGGAGTCAGGAGTGTTGCGATATTCCGGGTCAATCGTCTCAGCAGAGTTCTCACCGTTGAGCCAGCCCGTCAACGCTGCGTGAGCGATTCGAACTTCGAGAGTATTCAACGACCTGCCCTTTGACTTGCTAAAGAGCAGCTCCTTGTGATCTCGGCTCAGTCCCAAAATGGAATTATTGACTGACACCTCTTCAACTTCGGGGATCTTACGTTTAGTGTTCATATTGCGTAAGAAGAAAGTTACCACGGTTCGGCAGAGTTGCGCCACTATAAACCTCGTAACAACTCGGAAATGTTTTGAGTAAGGGAGCGCAAATGCAAGTTGCAAAGCAGAATCGACGCTTAGTCAACGTGAATGTGGCAGCGGAAACGTTGGGTCTGTCTCACTGGACTATTCGGGAGTGGGCCTACCAGGGAAAGATTGCCAGCCACAAGATTTCGAATCGCCTTATGTTTGACCCGGCAGAGTTAGATCGCATCATCAACGAAAGTGAGCGACCGAGACTTGAGGTTGCGAGCTAGGAATGAGCCACGCCGCAACGAAATGGGCCTTTGAACAAGAACTTCCGGCCATGCAAAAGCTCACGCTGCTCTGTCTAGCCCACAGGCACAACCGGCTCACCGATCGTTGTTTTCCGTCTATCGCTCGCATGGAAAGGGATACCGGCGCAAAGGCGGACGCGCTTAGGCGGGCGCTACGTGAGTTGCGGCGTCTTGGATTGATCGCGGTTGGCGCCAGGCATAGGGGTAGCTATCGACTCTCAAACGAGTACACACTTTGCCTTGATTGTCGAGCACCCGCAGAGAACGAGAGGGTAGGCGCAGAGAACAAGGGGGGAGTCGCGCAGAACGTGGAGATACCCGCGCAGAACGACCACACCTCCCGCACAAAGCGTGTACACCTCCCGCGCAAAGCGTGTACACCTCCCGCGCAGAACGGGAGTAACCAGGAAGAGAACCAGGAAATAAAACCAGGAAATAAACCAAAGGCTTCAGCCGCTACCGCGCTGAGCCTCGGAGTCACCATCGGAACGCTGCCCTTAAACACGGGTGAGGAATTTGTGATCACGGACATGATGCTTGCGGAGTGGCAGGCGCTGTACCCCGCAGTCGATGTGAAGCAGCAGCTGCGGAGTATGAAGGGCTGGTGCCAAGCCAACCTTCGCAATCGTAAAACGAAGGCCGGGATCCCGCGGTTCATCGTTGGATGGCTTGGAAGGGAACAGAACAAAGGGGGAAGAGTACATGCAGTCAGTGAGGGACATATCAGCCCAGCTGCAGGACGACAGAGACGGAGTGAGGACGCAATCGCAACCGCTTTGCGATCCCTCTATGGCGAAGGCGTTGGCAACGCTGATGGCCCAGGTGAAGGCGAACTATCCGAGCCAGGAGATCGCACCGGAGACGGCGGCGGTGTGGCTGGATCAATGGATGGAGATGGCGCAGGACTCAGGTCTGGGAGCGTTCCGCGCCGCCCTGAAACGGTGCATGCGCTTGAACCTATTCCTGCCACTGCCTGGAGACATTGAAAGCGCACTGCGGATCGTCGAAGCCGAGGCGCGGATGCAGGCGAGACCCCCGTACGCACCGGAGGCTATCTGGTCGCGTTGCAATCCCTGCACTTGCAAGTGCGATCGACACACTGCGTTTGTCGTCAAGGTCAACGAAACGACAGGAGACCGGTACGTCGACAAATGCGATTGCTTCAAAAAATGGAAGCGCGAAAGACAACTCTGAAAGGACAACAGCCATGCAAGTCATCTTTCCAAAACATTCCCGCAGAAGTGCCGGTACAAACTCCCTGCATTCCCCCGCCGGCACAGCTGCCCGTATACCCGATAACGCCACGATCGTGACACCAAGAGCACCAAAGACAAACATTCAAAGAATCAGGCCCGAACTGGGAAGTCAGGGCGCACGGGGTTATGAAGAGATGCCGAAGCTGCGAAGCGCTCATTGAGAACGGAGAGCGGTATTGCAGCCCTGAATGCAGGCTGCTCGCTCAAGGCCGCGAGACTCTGATTGACAAAGACGCTCAAGGCGGATGGGGATATGTAACCAAAACTGTACTGCGAGAGAGGACGAACCACTGATGCTGAACCGACCAGACACCAACGAAGAGGTAGAACGTACGCTTACCCGAGCCAAGTACCTTGAGGTGTGCGACGGATTCGATCTGAACCGGTACATCACAGCGTTTGAGAAATCGAGCGCTTACCGGCAGATGGTCATTGATTGCACAGATAAGCGCATGGAAGCGCGGAGGGCAGGACGAAGGGATATTGAAGCGCTAAAGCGCCATGATGCGCGGATGTATCTTGCCGGTCTTCTAGCGGGCAGAGCTCAACTGAGAGGCGATCTGAAAAGACGTGGTATTGACTCTCGTACTACGTCAGTTATACATTCTCGGTATGACGACTAACGATCAGCCGATCGGTTTCAGAGCCGGTAAAGACGAACGAGAGTTCATCGTCGATCTTGTGAAATGGACAGGTCTGAAGCAATCGCAGGTGATTCGGCTGGCGCTCCGACGGCTCCATCAGGAGGAGTCGAAACGCCAAGCCGCTCACGTCCCGGGTGCTACCAACACCCGCAAACGCTAACCCCCAACCTTGAAAGGAAAGGCCGATGGCTACTGAGCAGAATAGCAACGATGAGTATATTGAGAGTCTGATCCGCGAAGAGCGGAAGGCACTGAAGCGATGGGAACGTGCGATGCAACGAGGCATGGAGGCGCGGGGAATAGCGCCTGGGACGGTCAAGGCTGAAACCTTCCGAGATCGCTTCCGCTGGACAGGTACGGAAGAGAATGCGGCACTTGCGAGCCTCGCTTTGCTAGAGGTGAGCGATGAGAGCTTGATCATACAGGCGGCTCTTGGCCTGGAAGCCTCGGCGATGTACAAAAGACTTTCAGACCAGCAGTACAGATCGCAGGATCAAAGGAAGACAAACGTCCTGATCGACTCGTTCCTCTGGATGCACGCCCGGCTCTTTGTTGCTGGCCGCTTGGCCGAGAGAGAGGCGCGGCGACGACGCAATCAGAAGCGAAAGCACGAGCGTGAAAGACGGCCAGTCACGTTTAGTCATACCGAGATAGCGGGATTGGGGAAAATTCAGTCGTAGAAGTGGCATGGGGGTAGGCCTTCGATTTCAAAGAAGGCCTTTTCCCTAGACCGTTCGTTAGGATGAACTTTTGCTTCCGCAAAATAATGGTTTCGGGCTAAACGGTCACTTATCCACCTCTTTTTTGTTAGACGGGTTAGAACGCAACGGCTACAAGCCCCCATAGAAGCTCAGCTATGCTACACTGCGCAAAAGGCTAGCGAATCGGGAGATAAGCTAGAACGATCTGAGCCCAACAGCTTACGACGAAATCATCTCCAAGCAGTCCGACCTCTCCGCCATCATCACAAAGTGCACATCCGAGAATCGCGCTCCCACGGCCGAAGAGCAGACCCAGCTCACTACCATCAAATCTGCGATCGACACCATCAAGTCCGAGTGGGAGTCGACTGGGCGGACCGCGTTCCTATCCTCTCTAAGCGCCCCCGTGCGCAAGGCAGCCGGGCCGACCGTCCTGAAGTCTGCCGACTCCTTTGCAAAACACTTGGAAGGCACGTACCCTACCGAGTTCAAGTCGGCATCGCTGGCGAGGATCCTGCGAGGATACCTCACTGGCGAATGGGCTGGCGCTGAGCTCGAGCAAAAGGCGATGGGCAGCCTTCCTCTGAGCTCGGGTGGCATCTCGATTCCGACGCCGATTGCGGCCAACGTCATCGACCTCGCCCGCAACGCGACCCGCGTCATGCAGGCTGGCGCAATCACTGTTCCGATGAACTCCGCAACCTTGCGGTACGCCCGTCTCTCGCAGGACGTGTCAGCTAACTGGACGGCAGAAGCGGCGAACATTCCACTTAGCCAAGGCGCGCTAGACTCTGTGCTCTTCACCGCGCACAAGTTGGCGGCTCTGGTAGCGATCGACAACGAGCTCCTGGAGGATGCACCGAACACGGACGGCGTGATTGAGAACAGCATTGCCAAGGCGATTGCCATGGCGCTGGACTATGCGGCCTTATACGGCTCTGGCGTCGCCCCGCAGCCACAGGGACTCGCTGGCATCGCGCCAACGATCGCCGCAGCCGGCTTGCCCACATATGACACGATGCTGGCGACCATCGCAGAAATCCGGGGCCAGAACTTCGAGCCAAACGCGGTCATTTACAACGCCCGCACCGCAAACTCACTGGCGAAGCAAAAAACGACCTATGGTGAGTACCTGATGCTCCCGCCCGACTACGCAAGCCTCAACAAGCTCGTCACGAATCAGGTTCTGAGCAATGGAGGGACAAGCGGCAACGAATCGCAGGCGTTCATGGGCCAATGGGATCAGCTTGCGCTTGGCCTGCGTTCGACATTACAGATTGAAGTCTCGCGCGAAGCCTCGTACTTCGATGGGACGGCACTACAGAGCGTCTTTTCGAGGGATCAGACGGTCATTCGCGCGATCCTCCGGGCCGATTGGCAGCCGCTGCACATCGGCGCGTTCGCTGAAGTTACCGGCATCACGGCCAGCTAATTGAGCCAGCTTCGGGTCGTCCATTCGAACCTGTTTGGACGGCCCGCAGCCAGGGAGAGTCATGCGATGTTCGAAAAGTTCACGGGCTTCATTCTTAAATCGGCGGCCAAAATCTTTACATGGCCGAACCGCTACTTATCCGAAATCTCCACGTCCGGCACTACGCTCGCGGGTCAGTATGTCAGCCCGGAAACGGCGCTCCAGTGTTCGGCTGTCTCCGCGTGCGTGCGCCTGCTTTCCGAGACTGTCGCCTCGCTGCCGCTGCACGTGTACAGGGCCGATGGCAAGTCTCAGATAGTCGAGACCGGGCACCCGAACTATGACTTGCTCCACCAGAGACCGAATGACTTTCAGACCAGTTATTCCTTCTTTCAGCAGGCTGTCTCGCAGATCCTGCTGCACGGCAATTCCTACTCCTACATTGAACGCAACGGCTCCGGCCAGCCCGTCAAGCTTTGGCCGCTCCGACCCGAGTTCGTCACGGTTGAAGTGGCGAACGGAACGATTGTCTATCGCTACTATGCCGGTGCGCAGCGCGAGGTATACGGCTTCAATGACGTGATCCACTTCAAGGGACAATCGCTTGACGGCGTAATCGGGGTATCCGTCATCCACATGGCGCGGGAGGGCATTGGGGAAGCCCTGGGGGCTCAGGACTACTCAGCTCGCTTTCTCAGGAATGATGCGCGGCCTACCGGAGTGATCGAGGGTGCAAACTTCGAAACGCGGGAAGACGACCAGGCATTCCGGGAGGCCTGGCAGGAGAGTCAGACCGGGAAGAACCGTCACAAGACGGCCATCCTTCCTGCCGGCTTGACCTACAAGCCCATGAGCGTGACTCCGCAAGATGCGCAGCTGCTCGACCTCCGCAAGTTTGGCACGGTTGAGATCGCCCGCTGGTTTCGCGTTCCACCCACCATGATCGGCGATCAGACCCGCGTGTCTTATAGCTCCTCAGAGTCCGAGATGCAGCTCTTCGCCATGCACTCGCTCGTGCCGCTCTGCACGAACCTCGAAGCGGAGATCAACCTCAAACTGTTTCCACCCCACACGCAGTTCTCCGCAAAGTTCGATGTCAACAGCATCGTCCGGGGCGATCAGCAGTCCAGGTACGCCGCTTACTCGCAGGGACTTCTCGCGGGCTTTCTTACCGTGGCGGACGTTCGTCAGGAGGAAAACCTGCCCTTCATCGCAGGCACCGACACACTCAACCGACCGGCAAACATGATGCCGCACGAGGCAATCACCGATGGAACACTCCGCCCAAACGCTTGAACTCAAATCCCTCACTGACGATGGATCATTCGAAGGAATCGCCGCCGCGTACGGTAACGTCGACGCACACGGCGATCGGATCGAGGCCGGCGCGTTCAGGGCTGCGAACGGCCTGGAGATGCCGCTGCTCTTCGCTCACAAGACCGACCAACCCATTGGCGTCGCTACTGTGACCGAGACGGCCGTCGGCCTCTTCGTCAAGGGTCGGCTGCTACTCGATACCGTTGCGGGTGCTGAGGCTTACTCCCGGCTGAAAGCTGGCGTGCTGAAGGCGCTCAGTGTCGGGTTCCAGCTTCCAAAGGACGGCGCCGCCTTCCAGAGTGGTATACGCGTCATCTCGACAGCCATCCTGAAAGAAATCAGCCTCGTTGTCTTTCCAGCGAACGCGCTGGCATCGGTCACGATGGTGAAACACGAAGAGGGCGCTTCGCCGCTGGTGGCTTTGGAGAGATGGTTGTGAACGCTGCCTTTATCGTCGTCGCTGGAGCTCCATGCTCAGGCAAAAGCACGTATGTGGAGACGATGCGCGGGCCTGCGGATCTCGTGATAGACCTCGACGCGATCCACCAGGCTCTCGGCTCTAAATCGTCTAAGGGCCACGCGAGTGCGCTCCGACCTTATGCGCTCGCCGCCCGCAACGCCGTACTTTCAACGTGGCTGGCGAGATCACAGGGAGCTCCCAGGTTCTGGTACATCTGCTGCCGGCCAACAGTTGAGGAGGAAAGATTGTTTCCTGCCTACGCGCAACGCGTTTGCCTACCAACGTCAGCAGAGGAGTGCAAGCTTCGGGCTGCCGTTTTAGCTCGCCCACGTGAATATCTGGAAGCGATCGACCGATGGTTTGCGATTGGACAGCCCTCATGGAGTCCTTCGCATGGGTAGGCCACGGCTCCCAACCACCGTTCTCGAGATGCGCGGATCATTCAAGAAAGACCCGAAGCGAGGCCGCGCCCGGGAGAATGAACCGAAACCCACATCGATTTTGGGAGAACCACCGGCTGATTTTCAGAAGCCGGAATCACCGACAGCCGTCGCCCTCCTCGCAATCTGGCGCGAGCTCATAGCGCAGATCCCGGAAGGAGTGCTCACCGGCTGCGATGGCTGGTATTTGGAAGATGTGTGCCGGTTGAAGTACGCAGTCCGTCGCGGCACAGCGAAAGGCTCAGACAAAATGCTGTTGGAGAAAATGCAAAGCAAGCTGGGCATGAATCCGGCCGATCGTTCCCGCGTTGATGGCGGGAAGAAGAAACGAGACAATGCGGCGGCCGGTGGGTGGGCCGCGATAGCAGCAGCCCGCTCCTCACAGCTCGGATGACGAGGGCTCAGCTATCGCCATCAATCTGACCCTGTTTTTAGTCCCGTGGGAGTCCCGACCGAATCCAGCAAACTTGCTACTTCCCTGTAAAGCGTTCATTCAACTGGCGTCCCCGACGGGATTCGAACCCGTGTTACCGCCGTGAAAGGGCGGTGTCCTGGGCCACTGGACGACGGGGACGCGATGACATCCGCAGGACTTCTACCAAAGTCCCACGAACATCACGCTATCATAGGTGCCGTACCGATCCAAACCGTCTTATGATCGAGACCTGCACCTCACCAACAGCAAGCGAGACTGCTCCAGCATGGGCCGGAAACCGCCTGGTGCAGACTTCCCCGGCTCGCTCGTTTGCTATCTTGACCTCCTTACAATCGCGTTTCTTGTCATTCATTTGTCTCGAACCTTCTTACTCAGAAGAATATGTCTGATCGGCGGCTTTGCCGGCTTTACTGTCCCGGAGCCGTTTGGCCAAGCTGTCGATACCGCCTCATCATTACACTGACCTTCGCGGGAACCGTGCCTGCTCGAACGATCCTTAACATGATTGCCACGGGCTGTTTTCTGAAGGTCGGCTATGAAAATGCTGGCCACACCGCTTACCTATCTCTATCGTGATCAACGCTCTCGAAAGTGTGGAGCACTCCGATCCGCTCGATCGCAATGAGCTCTTCAGCCCCTTTGCAACACTCGGTTAATGCTCCCGGAACACGGACGCGTGTAAATTCTTCGAAACCCTTACCGGCCCCGGTCATCTACTCACTACACCAGGATTTGCAGCTATGTCCGAAGATGCAGATCCGATGTTTCGATCTGCAGTATTGTTTTCTGTCGCTTCCACAGGTTTCGCTGCTGAAAGCACTCAAGGAGTGTCAGTTGATCTCGATCTCTCGTCATGCTGTTCTCGCTCGATTGCTGGCGGTTTCATTTGTCAGCGCATCGGCCTTTCTCATCGGTTGCACGCAGAAGAAGGCAGTTATTGCGGCCCCGCAGGCGATGCCTGTCCAGGTCACTACGGTCGCGCTCGATCCGGTTCCTGCTACCGACACCTACGTCGCCACCATCAAGAGCCGCCGTTCGTCGACCATGCAGCCGCAGGTAGACGGCAATCTTACGCGCATCTTCGTACGCTCCGGACAGACGGTCAAAGCCGGTCAGATTCTAATGCAGATTGATCCGCTCAAGCAGGTCGCCACGGTGCAGTCGCAGGTGGGAACTGAGGCTCAGAAGCGGGCCGTCTACCAGTACAACCAGGCTGAGGTAGAGCGACAGCGCAAGCTGTTTGAGGCCGGTGTTACCTCTCGCCAGTCGTACGATCAGGCCACGCAGTCCTTCCAGAACAGTGAAGCCGACCTCGCGTCCTCGAGCGCACTGACGGGATCGCAAAAGCAGCAGCTCGCCTACTACCAGATCCGTGCCCCCTTTAACGGCATCGTGGGCGATATTCCGGTTCATCTCGGTGACTACGTTTCTCCGACAACGCTTCTTACAACCGTGGATGAGATCGCCGATCTTGAAGCCTATATCTATGTTCCCACCGAGCGTGTAGGCCAGTTGAGGACGGGTCTGCCGGTCTCCATTCTCGATACCGCTGGGACTGTGCTTGCGTCGACGAAGATCGACTTTCTCTCGCCACAGGTCGATACCTCGCTGCAGGGCATTCTGGCGAAGGCCACCGTCCCCCGCTCGTCTGAAGTTTTACGTAACGCGCAGCTTGTCAAGGCACGCATCACCTGGAATACCAAACCTGCCCCCACGGTACCGGTTCTAGCCGTGACCCGCATCGGCGGCCAGCCCTTCGTCTACGTCGCTCAGCCGAAGGATGGCGGCTTTACCGCTCACCAGGTTGCAGTCACGCTGGGAGATACCGTCGGTAACGCGTACCCCGTTGTCAGCGGTCTTGCCCTCGGTCAAAAAGTTATCACCTCTGGCCTGCAGTTTCTTCAGGAGGGCGCACCCGTCAAGCCCCTCGGCTGATGGATGCTGCCCTCTGATGTCCTTAGAAGTTCGTCTCTTCCGCTAGCCCGCCGCTGTTGACCTGATCCCGCGGCCACAAAGAATCGAGCGCGCCTTGTTCGTCGACTTCTTCATCCGCCGTCCCATCTTTGCCACCGTCTCCGCGCTACTCATCGTGCTGGTTGGCGCGATCTGCATACCGACGCTGCCCATCTCGCTCTATCCGCAGCTTGCGCCGCCGCAGGTCGTCGTTACCTCGAATTACGTGGGCGCCAACTCGCAGATTGTTGAGTCCGCGGTGACGATTCCGCTCGAGCAGTCCATCAACGGCGTGGAGGGCATGCGCTACATCTCATCGACCAGCTCAAACGACGGCACCAGCGCCGTCACCGTGACCTTCGATACGGGATACGACCTCAACATCGCGGCTGTCGATGTACAGAATCGCGTCGCTTCAGCCCAGGGCCGGCTGCCCGCGACCGTCAACAACACCGGCATTACCATCACCAAGGCCAACAGCAACTTTGTCTTTGCCGCTGGCTTCGTCTCTCCAGATAACTCGCTCTCGCCCGCGTTCATATCGAACTACCTCGATGTCTACGTCTCGGACGCTCTTAAGCGCGTACCGGGTGTGGGCGCCGTCGTGATCTTCGGCGAGCGGAAGTATGCCATGCGGGTCTGGCTTGACCCCGCTCGCCTCGCAGCGCGCAATCTTACCGCGCTCGATGTTTCGAACGCGCTCAGCGAGCAGAATGTCGAGGTCGCCGCCGGTCAGCTCGGGCAGCCTCCGTCCGACTCCAAGCAGTCTTTCCAGATGGCTGTCCGTGTCGTCGGCCGCCTCTCGGAACCTGGTGAGTTCGAGAAAATCATCTTGAAGAACTCGCCGGCGTCGGGCGGCGTCGTTCTGCTGAAGGACGTCGGCCATGCTGAGGTCGGCGCCGAGAACTACAACACGGAGCTCAAGTACTCCGGCCGCAGCGCCGTCGGTGTCGGCGTTCAGCAGCTCTCAAACGCCAACGCGCTTGACGTCGACAAACGCTGCCGCGCTGTTCTCAAGGAGCTCGAGAAATCCTTCCCGCCGGGCCTCAAGTACACCATCGCCGTCGACACCACAACCGTCATCAGCGAGTCCGTCGATGAGGTCATCACGACCCTGATTGAAGCCATTGTGATCGTCGTAATCGTCATCTTCCTCTTTCTGCAGGACTGGCGCGCAACGCTCATCCCGGCCATCACCATCCCCGTCTCGCTGATCGGCACCTTCGCATTCATTAAAATCTTCGGCTTCTCCATCAACTCGCTCACGCTCTTTGGTATCACGCTCGCAACCGGTCTCGTCGTGGACGACGCCATCGTTGTGATCGAGAACGTGCAGCGCCATCTCTCGGGAGATGTGATCGCGCCGCCGCCCTCGCATGCCGCCGCAGGACTTGCCCCGGGCGGTACAACCGCGCAGCGCGCCGAACCCTCCGCGCACCACACCCCAGACACCAGTCAGGAGTCTGTTGTCCACGACCCGCACGAGGCCACCAGCATCGCCATGGCCGAGGTGACCAGCGCCGTAATAGCCACCTCGCTTGTGCTGATCAGTGTGTTCGTTCCGGTTAGCTTCTTTCCCGGCACCACCGGCATTCTTTACAAGCAGTTCTCGCTGACCATCGCCTTTTCGATTGCGATCTCGGCCTTCAACGCGCTTACGCTTTCGCCAGCGCTGGCCGCTCTCTTTCTCCGGCCGGAGCAGCATAAGACCGGCATCATGGGCGCTCTCCTCAACCCCATCGATCGCGGCATCAAGGCTCTCGGCCGCTTCTACGCCCGTGCGGTCACCTTCTTTGTGCGTATCCGCTATGCGGTCATCGTGCTCTTCTTCGCTTCGCTGGCGGCAACAGCCTACATGTATACGCATGTGCCGACGGCCTTCATTCCGCAGGAGGACCAATCTTACTTTCTCTGCATCGTGCAGACGCCGCCCGGCGCCTCGCTCGCTTATACGTCCGAGTTTGCGGACCGCGTCTCCACCGCGATCGCGAAGAATGAGGGAGTCTTCGGCACCTTCTCCGTCATGGGCTTCTCGCTCGCCGGCGGCTCTTCGCCGAACCAGGGAATTATCTTCGCTCCGCTCAAGCCCATCGCCGATCGCACCAAGATGGGCGCGAAGTTCACCGCGCAAAGTATCGTCGCGGAGGTCGCACCGCGCCTCTTCGGCGTCCCTGGCGGCATCGCAGCCGCGTTCGAGCCGCCCGCCGTCTCCGGCATCGGCTCTGTTGGCGGCTTCCAGTTCATCCTCCAGGACGCGGGCCGCAACACCTTCGCCGACATCGATCGCATTGCGCACACGATCGTCGGCCAGGCCACAGCCAGCGGTCAGTTCTCCACCATGCAGACCACCTTCACTGCCAACGATCCACAGGTGCTGGTCAGCATCGATCGCGAAAAAGCCAAGGCGATCGGCGTCCCCTTCAATCAGATCTCGATCGCCATGGGCGTCTTCATGGGTTCGGCCTATATCAACGACTTCGACTTCAATAACCGTTCGTACCGCGTCTACCTTCAGTCCGACCAGCAGTTCCGCCGCACCTCCGGCGATCTTCGCTCCTACTATGTCCGCTCCGACACCGGCCAGATGATCCCGCTCGACAACCTCGTCAGCATTCAGGAGACCTCGGGACCGCAGGTCATTAATCACTACAACCTTTTCCGCTCCGCCGAGATCGACGGCTCGGGCTCCGCCGGCATCTCCTCCGGCCAGGCACTCATCAACATGCAGAACCTGGCAGGGAAGTACATGCTGCAGGGCATGACGTACTCCTGGACAGGCCTTGCGCTTGAGGAGATTGAGTCTGCCGGCAAGACCATCATCATTCTGGCTCTCGGCATCCTGGTGGTCTATCTCACGCTCTCCGCGCAGTACGAGTCCTTTGCTCTGCCGTTCATCATTCTTCTCTCCGTGCCGACCGCCATCCTCGGCGCGCTCTCGCTGGTAGCCCTGCGTGGCCTGGTCGACGACGTTTATGTGCAAATCGGCCTGGTGATGCTTATCGGCCTTTCGGCCAAGAACGCCATTCTCATTATCGAGTTTGCCGAGCAGCTGCTGGGCGAGGGCCGCAGCATCATCGACGCCGCGATCGAAGCCTCCGAGCTTCGCCTCCGTCCCATCCTCATGACGTCTATCGCCTTCATCCTCGGCGTTCTTCCGCTCTTCTTCGCGACGGGCGCGGGCGCATTTGGCCGCCACTCCGTCGGAACCGCAATCGTCGGCGGCATGGTGCTCTCTACCTTTCTCAATCTCTTCTTTATCCCGATCCTCTACATCGTGCTGAAGAGTTTCCTCGCCTTGTTCGCCAAAAAACAGCCCGCATCTCCCGCAGCCCGCATCGACCCTAGCCGCGAACTTCCGGGCCAAACCGCATAGCCTCGTAGCCGGAGGGGAGGGTCGAGCTCGCTCCAAGGAGCGGATCGAACGCGGTCGCGCTCTCTTCTTGGCAGCGCCACAGCATCAGGAAAATCGCCCTATGTCCCTCCTTTGGGAGTTCTTCGCTCTCTCCTTCACAGCGCTGCTGCCGCTTATCAATCCGCTCGGTTCCGCCTTCGTCTTCCTGGGTCTGGTCGGCATCGTTCCGGCGCCCGTCTACAAATCGCTCGCGCGCCGCATTGCCATCAACACCGTCCTATTCCTTGCCGTCGTCGAGATTATCGGCTCGACCATCCTCAGCTTCTTCGGCGTCTCTCTTCCTATCGTGCAGGTCTCCGGCGGCCTCGTCATCGCCGCCATTGCATGGACGCTGCTCAACTCCGATGACAGCAAGACGCCCGTCCATCAGGTCGACGACAAGATCGACACCATCAGCGCGGAAGGCGGCCTCGGAGAAAAGACCTTTTATCCCTTCACCTTTCCCATCACCGCCGGCCCCGGCACCATCGTGACCATGCTTACGCTGAGCGCGCATGTGCCGCGGGGCACGATCTCCGGCAGCGTCCTCGCGCATCTGGGCATCTTTCTCGCGTCTGCCGTGCTGTGCGGCTTTGTCTATCTTGCGTATGCCTTTGCTCCGCAGATCGCGCGCGCCGTTCCGCCCTCCACCGCGCACGGTATTCTTCGTGTAATCGCCTTTATTCTTCTGTGCATTGGCGTGCAAATAGCCTGGAACGGCTTCGCTGCGCTCTACGTTCTCCTTCCCGCGCACTCCTGACGTACTGTCTTGCTCCCCGCAGGATGCCCGATCTATGAGTACGAGAACCGGCAGAACAGCTTCTTGATGACTGCTGCTTCCCCTCGTGTACCCCGTGCCATTCCGGGTAGGAAGCCGGTCAAGATCACGTCACACAGGGTCATGTCAGGACAGAATTGGAAGTTTAGGGAAGAGGCTGACGTCTTGGGGAGCGGCTCCGGGTCACGATCCGTCATAGACCTGCAAGATAATGCCTTTCCGTGGCCAATTGTTTTCCCATTAGATCGCCCTAAACCGTTCTTTATGTATAACTTATAGTTGGCGTAACAAGGTTTTCCTCGTACACTACAACAGAAGCCGGGACCCAAGTGCGCGACGCACATCCAGCCCCGCGGCAAACTCGTCACCATACCAGTGAATCAGTGAAGAAACTCCACCCATCCCGTCTGTTTGGCGCTTCTGCCCTCTTTCTCTGCCTTGCTGCATCTCTTTGCCTCAGTTCGTCTCTCTGTGCGCAGAAGCCTCTTATTGCCCGCCAGCCACCTGCCGTTTCGGAGTACATTCTTGGCGCGGGCGATCAGATCAGCCTGCATGTGGTGGATCTCGACGATATCTCCGACAAGCCTGTGCGGATCGATCCGAATGGTTATATCGATCTCGCCCTGGTCGGTCGTATCGACGCCGGCGGCCTGACCATCGAGCAGCTGCGGGAGCAGCTCCGGACAAAGCTCGCGAAGTACATCAACTCCCCCCAGATCTCGATCAATCTGGTGGAAAACCAGAGCCGCTCCGTGTCTGTGATCGGCTCGGTCAACAATCCCGGCGTGCATGCGCTCGAAGGGCCGCGCCGCCTGATCGAGGTGATCTCGATGGCAGGCGGCGTCAAGCCGGATGCCGGCTCCCGCATCATTCTGACGCGGCAGGCCCGCTGGGGCGAGCTTCCGCTTGGTCAGGCCAAGATGGATCCCAGCAACACCTACAGCACGGCCACGCTCTCGGTTGAAGGTCTGCTGGGCGCGACCAACCCGACCGAAAACATCCTGATCGATCCGGGCGATGTCATCTCGATTCCCAAGGCCGATATCGTGTACGTCCTCGGAACCGTGCGCAAGGCGGGCGGCTTCCCGCTCGCGTCCAAGGACTCCATGACCCTGCTGCAGACGTTGTCTATGGCCGAAGGGCTCGATCACGACGCCGCGGCGAGCAAGGCCCGCATCCTCCGCCCGCCTCCGGGTGGAGAAGGCAAGGTCAAGGAGATTCCGGTCGATATCACGAAGATCGAGAGCGGCAAGGACCCGGACATCCCACTCTACGCGAACGATGTGCTTTTCGTCCCCAACAGTTACGTGAAAGCCGGCGTGAAACGAACCGCGGAGGCCATCCTTCAGGTTGCCACCGGCGTCGTCATCTACCGTCGTTAGAACGGCACGCTGATTGCACTTGCTTGACTGGAACCGCCCAAGGAGAACTCTCCCAGGAGCACCCTATGAACCAGATTTCGCCCCTTTATCGACGAGAGCAGGTCAACCGGGCGCCCTCCCTTGCGGCGCCGGGGCTTGAGCAGGCGCCGGTCTTCCGCCCCGGCCGCTCCCAGCCCCACGCCAATCTGCTTCTGGACTACCTGCGGACGATCTCGCGATGGAGGGTGGCGATCCTTTGCTGCGCCCTTGCCGGCGGCCTGCTCAGCCTGCTCTTCAACCTCGACGTCCTGCCGCTCTATCAGGCGAGAACCTCGCTCGACATCCAAAGTATCAACAGTGACTTCCTCAATATGCGCAGTGTCGCGCCGACTGGGGACAACGCCGCCTTCTCGAACGAGTCCTACGTGCAGACGCAGATCAAGCTGCTGCAAAGCACCACCCTGCTCGACCGCACTATCGATCGCCTCAAGGCTGAGCCGCATCCGGCGTCGCTCGATCGGCAGGATCTGATCTCGGTGCTGAAGCGAAGTCTCCACCTCTCGCGTGGACAGGACCTGGCCTTCAACGATCTGGTAGACGACACCGCCAAACGAGTCAAGGTGAAGCCGTTGGGAATTACGCGCCTGGTTGAGGTCACCTGCGACGCGTGGGATGCGCGGTTCGCCGCGCGGTTCTGCAACGCGCTGACCGAGCAGTTTAAAGAGGTCGACCTCGAGACGCGTGGGACCGAGGCCCAGAAGACCAGCGAGTGGCTGACCCGCCAGGTCGCCGACGTGCGACAAAAGGCGGAGGATTCGCAGCGCAAGCTCGAGGCGGCTACCGGAGGCGACGGTCTTGCGCTCTCGCAGTCAAGCAACAGCATCGGCGAGGATCGTCTGCGGCAGCTGCAGGGCGAGCTGGTGCGAGCGCAGGCCGAGCGCATGGAGCGGGAGTCGCAGTCGCGCATCGCGCAGACCGCGGCCGCCGATGCGCTGCCGGCCTCTATCGAAAGCCCGGCCTATCGCGACTATAAGCAGAAGCTCGCCGATCTGAATGCGCGTGTGGCCGAGCTCGTGCCGCCGCTCACCGAGGACAATCCCAAGGTCATCCATCTGCGGTCGGAGATCCGTGAGATTCAGCAGGGTATGACGCAGGAGCGCTCCTCGACCACGGACCGCATGCGCAACGAGTTCGAGTCGGCGCGCCGGCATGAGGATCTGCTGAACGCCGCCTACGCGACACTGCAGTCGAGCGTCTCGACCGAGATGAGCAAGGCGGCGCGGGTGAACCTGCTGCGGCGGGAGGTTGAGAGCGAGCAGAACCTCTATCAGACGCTGTTGCAGCGCGCTAAGGAGGCCGGCTTCGCCTCGGCGATGCAGGCGACGACCATTCGCGTGGTCGACCGCGGCATTCCGCCGAAGACGCCCATCTCTCCGCGACGCGGCGTCGCCGGCGGTGTGGGGGTGGTGCTTGGATCCTTCTGCGGCCTGGGATTTGCCTTCTTCAAGGATCGCCACGCCAACGTCTTCCGGGTTCCGGGAGAGGCGGAGCGGCACCTGAACGTTCATGAACTGGGCGTGATTCCATCCGAGAATACAGCCCGCCGCGGCCAGATTCTGCCGGTCCTGCGGGCAAAGTCCAGCTCGAGCGGAGCTGTGCTCGACGGCAGTCTGGCGCCCGCGCTGACGTGCTGGAACGAGAACTTCTCGATCGTTGCCGAGGCCTACCGCAACACCACGCATTCGATTCTGCTGGCCGGTGTGGCGCGCCGCAGGTCCCGGGTCTACGTCGTGACCAGCCCGAACGCCGGCGAGGGCAAGACTACCGTCACCACCAATCTGGGCATCGCTCTGAGCAAGTCGAAGCTGCGCGTGGTCGTTATCGACGGCGACCTGCGAAAGCCGGGCCTGCACAAGCATCTGCTGGTCGAGAACAACTTTGGCCTGCGCAACATCCTGCGTGAAGAGGTGAGCGTGGCCACGGCGCCGCTGAGCGATCTCTGCAAGCAGACCGTGGTTCCGAATCTGTTTATGATCCCGTCCGGCACGGGCCGCGAGGAGGTCGTCGAGCTGCTTCACTCCGGCAGCGCCATCACCCGCCTGCTGGACCGGCTTGCGGTCGAGTTCGATGTCGTCCTGATTGATACGCCGCCGATGCTGCACATGGCGGACGCGCGCATCCTCGCGGCCCAGTCGGACGGCGTGCTGCTGGTGCTTCGGGCGGGTCTGACCAGCCGCGACCAGGCCTCGAGCGCCTGCGATCTGTTTGAGAACGATCAGGTGCCGCTGGTGGGAACGATCCTCAACGACTTCAATCCGGTGCGCGAGGGCCGCAGCGGGTACTACCAGTCCTACTACCGCTACAAGGAAGAGATCGAAGCGGCCGAGGCGGCCGGCGTCGGCCTATGACCCCCTGGACGAGCTCCGCACTCCTGCCCGATCCCTCGGAGATGGAGGGAGTAGCGCCGGTGCCAAGCCTGGACACGGCCGAGGCCGGCTCGGCCGCGGCCGCGCTCGTCGCCGAGGCCGCGGCTCCGGGCAAGGTTGTGCGTCACCTGGTGAGCGGCACGTCGGCGCTCGGCCTGGGCGTCGTTATCGAGCGCGGCGCGGGCTTCGCGGCCAACATTCTTGCGGCGCGTTTCGGCGGCACTGCCACCTTCGGCGCGTACTCCTTCGCGATCTCGACCGCGAACAACATCGCAACCTACGCCGCGGCGGGGATCGGATCGACGGCCGCCCGGTTCTCCGGCAAGTACCAGCACGGCTCCGCGGGCTATGGCACGCTGGCGCGTGTGCTGGCCATGGTCTCGATCGTCTCCGCTGTTGCCGCCGCGCTCGGCCTTTGGCTGGGCGCCGCGCCCATCGCCCATCTGCTGGGGCAGCGACAGCTGACCGGCCTGCTGCACTGGGCCGCGCTCTCGGCCGCGGGAATCGTGGTTCTGGAGTGCGCGCGCGGCTTCTTTGTGGGGCAGCGCCGCCTGAGCGCCCTTGTTCTGCTGTCGCTCGTCGTCGGCGCGGGCATGCTGCTCCTGCTTCCGCTGGCGGCGCGCGACCACAGTCCGGTGCGCATGATCACCGCGCAAGGGGCGATCACGCTGGCCGCCGTTCTCGTCTGTCTGCTGCTGGCGCGGCCGGTGAAGCTGCTCTCTCCGGCCGCGCAGGCGCCGCCGCAGAGCTTCGGACCGATGCTGCGGGAGGTCTGGGGCTTTGGCCTGGTGCAGCTTGCAGGCCTGGTCGGATCGAACGTCGCCGGCTGGTGGCTGATCACGCTGGTCGCCCGCTCCGATCGATCTCTGGTGCAGATGGGGTTCTTCGGCGTGGCCAGCCAGCTGCGCAATATCGTCGGCCTCGCCCCGAGCCTGCTGACCGAGGGCAGCTACGCCGTAATGGCGGACCCCGGCAGCGAAGGCAGGCAGACACCGCAGTATGTTCTGGGGTTTACGACCTTTCTCTCCTCGCTGGTCGCCGTGGTTCTCGCGTCAACCGGCATCCTGGCCGCGCCCTGGATGCTGCGGCTGCTGTACACGTCGGCGTACAGCAGCGCGTCGGTCACCGTGGCGGTCGCGCTCGCTCTGGCGGTGATGCATATGGGAAACGCTCCGGCGTCGGCGCGTCTCAGCATCGTCTCGATCCGCGCCAGCGGGCTCATCAACACGCTGTGGGCCTGCCTGGTCGCGGGAGCGGGAACGCTGCTGATGTTCCATGGCGGCAGCGCGGCGCTGGCGATGGGGATCTACCTGCTGGCGCATACGGTCTCCTCCGCGCTCGTGCTTCTGGTTCTGGCTCGAAAGGACGCGCTGCCGCGCGGGCTTCCGCTGCTGTTTTCGGTCGCCACGGGAGGCACGGCGGCGCTCGCGGCCATGGCGGCGCTGCGCGCCGCGCGTCCGCAGCAGACAGGATCGATCACCGGCGGTATGCTGCTGCTGGCGGTCTCGACCCTGCTCGCCATGCTGGCCCTCGGCCGCCAGTATCGCTGGCTGCCGAGCCGGGCCGCCATCGATCGCCTGCTGCGCTATCTCGCAAGATCGTTGGGCTCGCTGCTGCGGCGGAGATCCCATGCCTGAGCTCATTGAAAACCGGGCGGCGCTCGCGCAGCCGGCAGTCTCGCCATTGCCGAAGAGTGCGGCTCCGGCGCTGCCTGAAGCGGCGCCCGGCCGTCCCATCGATCTGCTGGCGTACGTGCATCTGCGCAACATCCACGCCTCCACCGGCGCCGGGCGGGTAGCGCGGCAGCTTACCGAACATCTCGCAGCGCGCGGCGATGTGCGCCTCCGCATCCTGGCCGATGCCGCCGACCAGACCCGCATCCTGCCGCTCGTCGGCGAGCCGTGGCAGAGCTTCTACTATCACAGCTTTCAGGCGGAGACGTCGCGCCAGCAGGCGCGCTGGTTTCTGCTGAACCGACCAAAGGCGGAGAGCTTCTGGCCGGAGGCGGAGATCGTCTTCTGCACCGGAGAGTCCTACGTTCCCACCACCCGCGCGCGTCTGGTGGTGACGGCGCACGATGCCGCGTACTTCGAGCCGGCGGCACACCGTCAGGATGCCGCCTTCTGGCGGCAGCGTATCAAGTGGACGCTGCTCTTTCGCCGGCTGGCCGCACGCGCCGACATGATCCACACCGTCTCGCAGTTCTCCGCCGATCGACTGGCGCATCACTTTCCCGCGCTCGCCTCGCGGCTGCGCGTGGTGCCGAACGCCGTGACGCCGCACTTCTTCGCGCCGGTGCCGGAGCCGGGGCTGCGCTTTCTCCGTGAGCAGGGCCTGCGTGACCGGCCGTTTGTCCTGGTTCCGGGTGGCCTGCACTTCCGCAAGAACGCCGACCTTATCCTCGCCGCCGTGCCTGGGCTGCTGGCGCGCTTTCCCGATCTGGTGCTGGTGATCGTCAACCACTCGGACCCGCTCTACGCGGCGCGCGCGGCTGCGCTCAGCCCGCGCCTGCGCCTGCTCGGCTTTGTCGCGGAGGAGGCGCTGCACGCGCTCTACGCCGCGGCGGCGGTGGTGTGGTTTCCTTCGCTCTACGAGGGCTTCGGCCTGCCGGTGCTCGAGGCCATGGCGGCCGGAGCGCCGGTAGTCGCGAGCCGTGCCTCGTCCTTGCCGGAGATCGCCGGCGATGCGGCGATGCTGGCCGAAGCTACCGACGCAGACGATCACCTCGAACAGATCGTCGCTTTGCTCGACGAGCCCCGACTCGCCGAGGATCTGCGCCGCCGCGGCCGTGCGCGGGCGGCGCAGTTCACCTGGCAGCGCTCCGCCGCGCTGCTGAAACAGCACTTCGACACGCTCCTTTAGCCTAATCGCCTGACCATGATGCCGACTCTGCTCTCTCAACCCGACGCCCCCTCCGCAGCCGCCGCCTTGCCGGCCGTGCCGCGCATGGTTCTGGTGCAGAGCGGCGCGCGCGACGCATACCAGGTCGCGCTCGCGCTGGCGGAGGCCGGTCTGCTCGAGGCGCTGGTGACCGACCTGTTCTGGCCGGCGGATCGCGCCTGGGCCCGCGCGCTCGCACGGCGGCTGCCGCCTGCGCTCCAGACCCTGCTGGGGCAGCGCAGCGAGCCGCGCCTGCCCTCCTCCGCGGTGCATCTGTGCGCGTCGACCGGCCTTCTGACGCTGCTGTTGGAACGGCTGGGCTCTATCCCGTCTGCGATCCGGCGCCGCGCCATGCGGCACGCGGACGCGACCCTCGGCCGCACCGCCGGCCGCCTGGCCAACCGGCGCGGGGCCGGTCTGCTCAGCTACAGCTACTACGGCTTCGACGCGTTCACGCGGTACCGCGGCGGCGGCATGCTGTTTCAGCTGCATCCCCATCCCGCGAGCATGCGCCGCATCCTCACCGAAGAGCTTGCCGCCCACCCGGACTGCGCCGGCTCGCTCCGGCAGGAGTGGGAGCTGGCCTTGCCCGAAGCGGACTTCGAGCATCTGGTCCGCGAGACCACAATGGCGCGCTCGTTTCTAGCCGCCTCCTCGTTTACCCGCGCGACGCTGGTCGAGCACGGCACGCCCGAGGACGCCGTGCACGTCGTCCCCTACGGTGTCGACTCCGCCCGCTTCACACCCGATCCTTCCCGGCAATCCGCTGCGGGCGGCCGGCTGCGCCTGCTCTTTGTCGGCCGCATCAATCAGCGCAAGGGCATCAAGTATCTGCTCGAGGCGATGCGCCTGCTCGGGAGCGATCAGGTGGAGCTGACGGTCTGCGGCCGTGTGGTGGACGATCTGGCGCTCTTCCACCCCTTCGCGGACCGCGTCCGCATCCGCCCGGATGTCAGCGCCGCGGAGCTGGTCGCCGCCTATCAGAGCGCCGATCTGTTCGTCTTTCCGTCGGTCGCCGAGGGCTTTGGCCAGGTGCTGCTGGAGTCGCTGGCGTGCGGCCTGCCCATCCTTTCGACCACCCACACCGCGGCGCCGGATCTGATCGAATCCGGCCGGCAAGGCTTCGTCGTCGCGCCGCGCCGCCCGGAGCTGCTGGCCGAGCATATTGAATGGGCGCTGACGCACCGCGCCGAGCTCTTTGCCATGCGGGCCGAGGCGCGCCGGCTGGCGGAGCAGTGTACCTGGCAGCGGTTTCGCCAGGGTGTAGTGCATGCAGTCGAGCAGAGCTTCCTGCGGGGAGACGCCGCGGTGCCGCGCGCCGCTGCCGCCGCTGCTCGGGAGAGGAGCGCGCATGCTCTTTGAGCTCCTGCTGATCGCTGCCGTCCTGATCGCGCTCGGCGGCGCCGTCATCGCCCTCGACGGCAGTCACGATGTCTTCCATCCGCTGCTGTTTATCGGGCCGATGCTCGCGTTTCTCTACGGCTGGATGCCCTGGAAGCTCTATGCCGCCGGCGGCTTCGCGCAGTATCTCGATGGCGACCAGCTGCTGCGTGTGCAGCGCCTCTTCGTTCTGGGTGTGCTTGCCTTCGTTCTGGCGTGCCTTGCGGCCGGCGTGCGGGTCACGCGGCGCGCGGGCGAGGAACGCACCGCCACGTCGCCGCGCGTTGCCCGCCGGCTGCTGATCGGGGGCGCGCTCGCCGGGTCGCTTGGTCTGCTCTGCTGGGCGATCACCATCGTCAACGTCGGCGGCTTCGTCAACGCGTACAGCGCCTCCTACTCGGGCGGCTGGGACGATAGCGGCTATGTGCGCGACGGGAGCCTTTTACTGCTGACCGGCATCCTCCTCGCCGTCTCGGCCCTGTCCATGGGCGCCTCGCGCGCGTGGAGCCTGGCCGTGATCGCCCTCTACGGCACGCCCTGGCTCTCGCAGGCGCTGCTGATGGCGCGGCGCGGCCCGACCTTCGCCTTTGTGCTGGTCGTGCTGATGGGCTGGTACTTCAACCGAAGCAAGCGGCCCCCGATTCTTGCTGTCGCCCTGCTGGGCGGCTGCCTGGGCTGGCTCGTGCTCTTTCTGGTCACCAACCGCAGCAGCATCTATCTGGGATCGAGCTTCGACGTCACCTCGGACGTCAGCGATATCGTCGAAAAATCGGACACCGGCAACGAGTACATCTACGGCTCGGGAACCGTGCTCTCGGCCGAGCGCCGCGACCACTACTTCTGGATGCGCCGCTATCTGGCGCAGGTGCTGGTCCGGCCAATCCCGTCCGCCATCTGGCCGACCAAGTACGAAGACTTCGGCGTGCCGGAGTTGCTGCATAACGCCGGCACGGGAGAGGGCTTTGGCGACGCTCTCGGCTGGGTCGGCGCGGCCGGCTCGGCGCCCGGCATCGTCGCCGATCTGTGGGTCGAGCTCTGGTGGCTGGCCGTTCCCGCCATGGCGGTTCTGGGCTTTACCTATGGCTGGGTGTGGCGGCGGGCGGTGCTGCGCGGCGGCCCCTGGACCAGTCAGTACGTCATCCTCTCCGCGCTCTCCATTTATCTGGTCATGCAGACGATGGAAGCCGTCATCTTCCGCACGTTGCTGCTCTCTATCCCGTGCTGGCTGACCTGGCGCTGGGCGCTTAGAGCGCAGCCCGTGCAGGGCCGGCAGCCGCGTTTGGAGCATTTGGCACGCGTGGAGCGCGTGACACACAGGAGCGCCGATCTTGTCTGACCTGGCAACAACGCGAGAGGTGGCGATCGCGCCTGGCCGCAGCCGGCAGGCTATCGCAGCCGGCGGGGCCCCGCTACGGCTCGCCGTACTGTGGATCGACTGGTACGCCTACCATGTAGCTCGCTTTGAAGGTCTGCTCTCGCATCCTGCGCTCGCCGGACGGGTCGCCGGGGTCGAGTTCGTCGGCGGAGTTGGCGTGCATGCCGGTCTGAAGTTCCGCGAAGAGCGTCCCGCGCATCTTTCTGTCGAGACCCTGCTGCCCGAGGCAAGCTGGCAGCAAGCAAACAAGCTCCAGCTCGCGCGACGGGTCTGGCGGCACTTGACGCGGCTTGATCCCGCCGCGGTCCTGGTGCCCGGGTACTACACGCTGCCGGCCATTGCGGCCGCGCTGTGGGCGAAGACGCATCATCGCATCAGCATCCTGATGACGGAGAGCACGGCCTTCGACCACGCGCGCGTGGCCTGGAAGGAAGCCGCCAAGTCGTTGCTGCTGCGAACGCTCTTCGACGCGGCCGTGACCGGCGGCAGCGCGCATCGGCGCTACCTCGCGCAGCTCGGCTTTCCCATGGATCGCGTCGTGGGGAGTTACGACGTCGTCAATAACGCGGCGCTGGCGGCCGGAGTTGCGGAGGCTCGCGCGTTCGACCCGAACACCCTCGCCCTGCACTTGGGCTTGCCCCCCGAAGTGTCTCCAGGCCCGTACTTCCTCTACGTGGGGCGGCTCGCACCGGAGAAGAACGTCGAAATGCTGCTGGCAGCCTGGGTCGCCTTTCGCGAGGCGGGCGGCAGCTGGCCGCTGGTTCTGGTCGGTGACGGCCCAACGCTCCCGTCGCTTCGGGCTCAGGCATCGGCCTCCGGCCTGGCCGATCACGTCGTCTTCGCCGGTCTGCGCGGCTCGCGGGAGTTGCCGCTCTTCTACGCGTTTGCGGGCTGCTTCGTCCTCCCCAGCACCCGCGAGCCCTGGGGGCTGGTGGTCAATGAGGCTATGGCCTGTGGTCTGCCGGTGCTCGTCTCCATCCAGTGCGGCTGCGCCGAGGATCTGGTAAGCGAAGGTCAGAATGGCTTTACCTTCGATCCCGCGTCGATCTCCGGCCTTACTCTTCGGCTGCGGCAGATCGCGGACCTGACACAGGCCGCCCGGAAGCAGATGGGAGAGGCATCTAAGCAGAGGATTGCCGCGTACACTCCACAGCGGTTCGGTCAGGAAATTGCACGTGTACTGGACGAGCGCGAAGAGAGCGCCACCGGTCTGGCCACGGTGGGAACTGCACGAACGTAACCTGTTCGATTGAAAGAAGTACTCCCTCCTGAGTGCACGTACGTCTCACTCGCGCAACAACGCACGAGCAACATCCACGAGAAACATATTGGAACGATCTCTTGCCCCTAACTGCTACATCCCGGCTTAGCGCGGAGACACCGCCGACCCATCAACCACAGACCGGCAGATGGATGAGCGTGGTCACCCACCTTGATCCGCGATACGGTGGCCTGAGCGCCGTGGTCCCGCAGCTGAGCACGGCAGTCGCCTCGCTGGGTCATGTCTCCATGTCGCTTGCTGCGTTCTGTGCACCGGGGGAGCTCTACTCTCCCGCCAACTTCGCGGAACTCACACTATCAGAATGGCCTGCGGGGCGCGGGGCATGGCTGCGGGACCGCACTCTCTCCGCGCGCTTTCGCGAGATTGTCGAGGTAGCGGACGGTCTGCACATCCATGGACTCTGGGAGCAAAGCACCCTGGTAGCCGGCCGCGGCGCGCGCAAGCAAGGGATTCCCTACGTTCTCTCGGCGCACGGCATGCTCGAGCCCTGGGCCATTCGGAACAAGCGCCTCAAGAAGCTGGTCTACGCGGCGTTGATCGAACGGGCAAACCTTGAGGGGGCCAGCTGCCTCCACGCGCTCACACAGGCCGAAGCACAGGATTACCGAAGTTTCGGGTGCACTGCGCCCATAGCGGTCATTCCCAACGGAGTACGCATACCGAACAGGATCTCGTCCGACACCTTTCTTGCGCAATATCCTGCGCTGAAAGGGAAGAGAATTATCCTTTTCCTCGGCCGGATTCACTTCAAGAAGGGCTTGGACCTGCTTCTTCGCGCGTGGAAAAAAATTATTCTTCGCTGGCCCGAGGCTCATCTTGTCCTTGCCGGTCCGGACTTTGAAGGCACCCGCGCCCGCATGACCGCGCTGGTCGAACAGGAGCAGTTGACGCAGCAGGTGCTCTTCACCGGCATGCTGCGTGACGATCTGAAGTGGAGCGCGCTCGCGGCGGCTGAGTGCTTTGTGCTGCCTTCCTTCTCCGAGGGCCTCAGCGTCTCTGTGCTCGAGGCCATGGGGGTCGGCCTGCCGGTGATCGTCTCCGAGCACTGCAATCTGCCAGAGGTGGCGGAGCTCGATGCAGGCTGGGTCATCCCCGCGGCTGTCGCTCCGCTCGAGCAGGCGCTCGAGACGCTCCTGGAAAATTCGACCCGCAGTAATGCCGAGATCGGCGCGCGCGGCCGGGAGTTCGTGCGTGGCCGCTACAACTGGTCCGTCGTTGCCCGGCAGATGGACGAGATCTACGGTTGGGTGCAGGGTGGGCCGGCTCCGGTCCACGCCAACCTGCTGCCCGCGAAAGGCGCCCGATGACACCGCGCCCAATCAATCCTATAGACCTGCGCCGCTACGATAACTCCTGGTACTCGCCCGGCCGCTCGCTTGCCTGGCGGAGCGTGTGGATGTTCCTCGGCCTGCCGCTCTTTCGTTCCCCCTGGTTGGCCTCTTCGGCGGCCCGGGTCGCGCTGCTGCGGCTCTTTGGCGCGCGGATCGGCCAGCGTGTTGTGATCCGTCAGCACGTAACCGTCAAATACCCCTGGCATTTGGCGGTGGACGATGACTGCTGGATCGGCGAGCAGGTGTGGATCGATAATCTGACGCTGGTCCGGCTGGGAAACAATGTTTGCCTCTCACAAGGGGCCTATCTCTGCACCGGCAACCATGACTGGAGCGATCCTGCGTTTGGACTAAAGATCGCGCCGATCGAACTCGAGCAGGGCTCCTGGGCTGGGGCGAAGTGCGTTCTGATGCCCGGTGTGTCGCTCGGCGAGGGAGCCGTCGCCGGAGCCGGCAGCGTTGTCTCCGGGCGGATTCCCGCCTACCAGGTCTTCGCCGGAAATCCGGCCGTCTTCGTCAGAGAGCGTGTCCTTCGCGGCTCTTCCATGGCCGCCACCCCTGCCTGGCAGGAGGCTGCGCGATGAAGATACTTCTGCTCAACCAGTTCTTCTGGCCCGACTCCTCGGCCACCAGTCAGCTGCTGACGGACCTCGCCCGGGCGCTCGCGGCGGAGGGTCATGAGGTCAGCGCCATCAGCTCCGACAAGGGCGGCTATGCGGTCTCGGCAGACGACCAGGACGCGCCGCCGGTCCGCGTCTATCGCGTTAAAGCTCTGCCGTTTGTTCGCGGTACGGTGGGACGGCTTCTGTCGTATCTCAGCTTCTATCTCTCGGCCGCAGTTCGCGGTCTGCTGCTGCCGAAGCAGGATCTGGTGCTCACGCTCACGACCCCGCCGCTTCTGCCTCTGCTCGGCACCCTCATCAAGGCCGTTCGAGGCTCACAGCATTACATCTGGGAGATGGATGTCTATCCCGACGTCGCGGTCGATCTTGCCTACTTTCGGGCCGGCGGTCTCGCGGATCGTATCACGGGCGCTCTAGCCGATCTCTCCCGGCGATCCGCCGACGGCATCATCGCTCTGGGCGAGTGCATGAAGGACCGTCTGGCGCGGCGCGGAATCGATCCCTCCCGCATCTTCGTCGCGGAGAACTGGGCCGATGGCTCCGCGATCGTGCCTCTGCCGCGGCGCGCGTCCTCGGCAGCTCTGGTCCTGCTGTACTCGGGCAACCTAGGACTCGCGCACGATCTCACCACCATCACTGCCTCTATCGCCTCTCTCCGCGATGACGAGCGCTTCCGCTTCCTCTTTGTCGGCAGTGGCGGCCGCCGCGCCGAACTGGCGGCCTTCATCGAAGAGCAGGGAGTGCACTCGGTTGAGCTGAGGCCCTACGTGCAGCGCGAAAGCCTGAGCGAGAGCCTCGCCGCGGGAGATATCGGCCTGGTCACGCAGCGCGACGCCTGCTGCGGGTCCGTGGTTCCCAGCAAGGTGTATGGCCTACTGGCGGCGGGCAGGCCGCTGCTCTTCATCGGCCCTGCCGCGGCAACGCCGGCACGTATCCTCGCACGCTTCGGCTGCGGCTGGCACATCAACGTCGGCGATACGGAGCAGCTTACCGCCCTGCTGCGGCATCTCGCGGAGAATCCCGAGGAGGTTCGCCTCGCGGGTATGGCCGCGCGACGCGCTCTGCTCGACCACTTCGACCTTCCCCACGGGGTTGCACGCATCCTCTCCATCCTCGATGCACACCGCATCGACGCACAGCCCTCATATCCATCGCCGTACCCCGTACGCTCGGCTAATTCTGCTTCCCTGACGTGATCGCTCGAACGAAAGGAGAACCCCGACGATGCATGCTTTGACTGCTTTCCTGATACTTGCGTTCGCTCTTTGCCTGGTTCTTACCCCGCTGTGCCGCGATCTGTTCCTTCGCTTCAACATCGTGGATCATCCGGATGAACTGCGAAAGTTTCACCTCAAACCGATTCCCCGAATCGGCGGCATCCCGATCGTGCTGTCGTATGCCGGCGCCATGGGGCTGATGCTCTTCTTCGCGCCCTCCGGTGCCCGCCTTTCCGTCCAGCACAGCACGCTCATTCTCGAACTGCTGCCGGCTGCCGCGATCATCTTTCTGACCGGTCTGCTCGATGATCTGATCACGCTCAAACCGTGGCAGAAGCTTGGCGGACAGATACTGGCCGCGAGCTTTGCCGTCTCGCTGGGGGCTCGTATCTCGCTCTCAAACGGCCATGCCGGCTCCTTGTGGATCACGGTGCCGCTGAGCCTGCTCTGGCTGATCGGCTGCACCAACGCTGTCAACCTCATCGATGGCCTGGATGGCCTCGCGACCGGCGTCGGCCTGTTTGCCACGAGTACCACGCTGATCGTCGCGATCATTCAGGGCAATCTTGGCCTCGCCATGGCGACGGCGCCGCTGGCCGGCTGCCTGCTTGCCTTTTTGCGCTATAACTTCAGTCCGGCCTCGGTCTTTCTCGGCGACAGCGGAAGCCTCACTATCGGGTTCATGCTCGGCTGCTTCAGCCTGATCTGGAGTCAGCACACAGGAACGCTGCTGGGCATGGCCGCCCCGCTGATGGCGCTTGCCCTGCCCCTGATCGATGTCAGCCTTTCGATTGGGCGGCGCATGCTGCGCGACAAGCCGATCTTCCAGGGCGATCGCGGGCACATTCATCACATGGTGCTGGCGCGAGGTTTCAAGCCGCGCGATGCGGCACTTATCCTGTACGGGGTCTCGGCGCTGGCGGCCTTCCTTGCTCTTCTGCAGAGCTTCACCAGCTACCAGTTTCGCGGGCTCATCCTGCTCGTCTTCTGCGCCCTGGTCTGGACCGGCGTGAACTATCTGGGGTACGTCGAGCTGAGCGCCGCGCGCAAGACTCTGACACACAGAATGGTACTGCGCGTTCTCAAGGAAGAGATCTACATGCAGGAGCTCACGCATTCGCTTGCCGCCGCTACCTCCATCGAGGAGTGCTGGCAGGTCGTTCGTGGGGCCTGCCATGACCTGAGCTTTGCCTCCGTGCAGATGCTGCTGCAGGACGAGTCCTACGAGGCCACCTTCCTCAATCGGCTGAACGATCACTCCTGGAAGCTGACGGTTACGCTGGGCAAGAAGGGGCATCTCATCCTCACGCGCGCCCAGGACAGCAGCTCCCCGCGGCACATGATGATCGTGCTCGACCATCTGCAGCAAAACCTTCGGGCGCGCGAACATCTGCTCCTGAAGTCGCAATCGAATCGGGAGGCTGTCGTGGCCAGCGGCGCGGCCTAGCGCATCTCTCCTGCTGCTGATCCGCTGTTTCGGCCGCCTAAAGGGTCGCGTCAGTGAGAGACGAGGACCGTCACCACATTCGAGAGCAGCGTCTCATTTCCGATGTCGTGCGCCCAGATCTGCAACGTATGCTGCCCAACGCTCAAAGCCGCGGTATCAACCTCATAAAGGAACGGCGCCGACCCAACGTGCTTCCAGCCCGCCTCCAGGCCGTCGATCAGCAGATACGATCCTGCCGCATCGAGCGTCCGCGCGATCGTAGCCGTGACCTCCACGACGCCTGAGATCGCCTGCCCGCTCAGCGGATATGTCAGCTGCACAGGAGAGCTGTTGGCCGTTGCCGGCGGTGCAGCTGAAGCAGGCGGAGGTGCGGACGAGACCGGGCCGGCAGCCGCACCGGCATTAGCCACAGTCACTGTAATCGGGCTGGAGAGAACCGTAGTATTTCCGGTGTCATGAGCCCACAACTGGAGCGTGTGGGTGCCGTTTGCCAGCGTCGTCGTATCCAGCGGGTACTGATACGGCGCCTGCACGACGCGTTTTGTCCCGATCGCAACCCCATCGACCATCAGGTACGATCCGGCGGCGTCAAGCGAGACAGTCAGCTGGCCCGCAACGGTGATCGCTCCTGAGAGCACCGCGTTGTTTGCCGGCTGCGTAATCGCGACCGCATGCGACGAAGGCGTCTGCACCAGGACGGTCGGAGCGGGAGGCGCGGTGACCGGTGCGGTCGGAGCAGGTGACGGAGCAGGAGCAGACGGCGGCGGTGTCGTGCCGGAGCCCGCATCGGCATAGATCTGCACGACGGTAGGATTGTTTGCCTGCCAGTAGTCGGCATGCACCATCAGGATGTCGCCCTGGCGGACAGCGGCGGTCAGTTGCGCGCGCGCCGCGGCGAGCTTGCCTGCATCCACATCGTTGACCATATTCACGCTGAAGGCATGCGGATAAAAGCCGTACACCGAGGCATCCGTTCCGAGGTCTCCATGAAAGAGAAAGGTCTTGAACGGCGCTGTGTACGCGTAGAACTTCAGCGTGGACTCCTCCGGGATCAGCAGGGAATCGGGCAGCGCGGCGGCCGCCTGCTGAAAGATCGATGCGTCCAGAGTGGCCCCGTTGGTCTCTACCGTGGAATCGAGATAGAAGAGCGTGGCGCCCCAGCGATCGTGCGCATATTTCATCTTGCGGATGAGCTGCGCCGCGATCTGGCTGTCCGGCAGATACGTCTGACCGGCCGTTCCGTCGCTGTTCTTCATGAACTGCTGCGGCCGCACGCAGACGCCGACCCGATAGCCCGCGTCGTGAATCGTCTTGAAGTAGGCATCGTCCAGCTTCATGCCGCTGTAGCGCGAGCCGGCATCCTGAATCACACTCTCCATCTCCGGCGCGGCCGTGGCGATCTGGTCCGGCGAACAGACGTAGCTCGTCTCCTGCGGATACTCTTCGCCTTCAATATCCCAGGTAATCACACCCTGCGCGTTCAGGTGCTGCAGGTTCGTGACGGTGGCTGCCGCCTGGTCCAGCACACGCCGTTGAAACTTTGCCAGACCCGTGGCGTTGGTGACGTCGAAGTCGCTCGCCTGCGCATCGTTGAAGTAGCGGCGGGGGTTATTCGGGTAGCCTCCCGGCTTAGTGGCGTCCCCGGTGGGCGAACTAGCCATGTAAGCCGTGCCGATGATGCGGCGGTCCGTCCAGTTCAGCGCCGCGGGCCACGTCTTCGCCCAGCTCTGGTCCGCATCGGCCGAGAGCAAGGCGATCGGCGTGCCGGAGGCCGCGAAGCGCAGCGAGACGGTAAAGGTGTCTGTCTGCCCCGGCAGTACGGGCCGGTCCAGATGCGGTTGGAAGGTCGCCAGACCATCGGGGGTCGTAGTGCTGATCAGCGGCGTGTATGCATTGGCCGGACCCGCCGGCATAAAGCCGCTGTAGATCGGCTTGGCCGCGCTCGGCACCACAGCCGCGACAAGGCCAGAGCCGAAGTCCGCCGCCAGAGCGCTTGGCCCGGTCGTGTTGTAGCTCAGCTGCGGGTAACTCGCGTTGGTGAATCCGGCCGGCAGCGCGGGAAAGTGCAGAACGAACGGAAAGATGGAGGCACCATCCAGGATCATCCCGGAGGCAGCGGCGTTCGTCTCCGTCACGTTCATGTTCAGGGTGTCGCCGCTCTGCTGGAACTGCACGCGGATGGAGCCCCAGGTAAACGGATAGGTCCATGTCTTGCTTGTCGCGTCCCACTGCCGGCCGTTGTTCGTCTCGCCCCACCCAAATTGCCCACTTGTGTTGACGTTTCCTTGAAGGTCCGTCATCTTCATGTGCCAGATGTGGAACGCGTCACTCGGGTTCTGGGTTACCTCTTCAAGCGGCACGCCGCGATAGCTGATCTGCTGTATACCCTGCGGACCGTATGTAACCTGCAGGTTGGTCTGACCTGCCATCTCCCGTTCCACGGCAAAACTTACGCCAGCCGTCAGAACAGCACAGGCGAGAAACACACGCATCTTCATCGGGGTCAGCCATCCTGCAAAAGAGGTTGCTGAACGGATCCGTCGGCCTGCGTACTCGTCGTCCCGGTCGTTCTGCCTTCTCATGGTTGTCCACGATCTCCTGCGATGGCTGTACCACTTCAGTGTCATCCCTGCACAACGGGCCCGCTGCCGGACACTTTACGTCTTACTTGCGGACGGAGGCTGGGCCATCCGGCGAGGCCGAAAGGAGATGCGCATGCACGATGAAGCGGTTCGGCGCCGCGCCGATGTAGTCGAACGGATAGCAGGTCACCAGCGTCAACTCAGGCCGCGATCGAATCGCCAGGACGTCCACCTGCTCCGGCGTAACGATCTCCGTGGAGTCGACCTCATAGTGGTACGTTCCGGAGCCGTCTGTGACGCGAATGTCCATGCCTGTTTGAATGCGGCGCAGCGGACGGAAGTAGGTGTCGCGATGGCCAGCCAGTCCAAGGGTTCCGAGTCCACCCGGAAAGGCTGTGCCTTCGATGTGTCCGACTCCCCGAAGCAGACTTGAACTTTCAATTCCGGCTGTCATCGGAACCGACAGGCCGAGCGGCAGGATCTCGAGCCGTCCGATGACATCGCCCGCCTGACGGACGGGAGGTTTGGCGGAGCCACTCCCCGACGCACCGTTCAACGATTCCGTGTGCGCCTGCGGCCCGCCTCCGCTCACGGCCTGAGAGGACATGGCGAGGGCCTGCTGATGCGCGCGAACCGCTGTCACTCCAGTAAAAAAGACCGTACCCAGGCAAAGAGCAGCTGCAATCCACAGCATCCGCTCCAACCCGTGTACGGCCTTCTCCTGTCGTTCCCCGGCCAGCATCGTTTACGAGATGCGCTGATCCGTAAGCCGCCGACGTCGCAGATAGAGTGCGCCGCTGCCTGCCAGGAGCCCGGCAAGGAGCGTGGTCGGCAGGCTGCTTGCTGTGTGCGGCAGACGGTCGATGACTGGCTTCGGCGGCTTGTTGCTTGCTACCTGCTGCATCTTCTCCGCCTTGATTGTGGGTGCCGTATCCGTCGGCCCAACGGTTGAGGACGACAGCAGCCAGAGGGTCACAATCTCCATATCCTCTTTGGAAAGACCGCTTACCTCGGCAGGACGACCCTCGGACGCCGGATCAATCGCAGGCACCTTGCTGTCATTCAGCTTCGCCAGCGCCACAGCATCGGCTTTGGGATAGACAAACTCAAGAGCCGGCGTGCTGCTGCCGAAGGTGAAACCACGCAGCGCCGATCCTCCATCGGGTCCGGCATTCCAGGTGACCGCGCCGGTCTTGCCCGCGCTCTTGATCTTCGGGTCCTGCACGCTGATAAACGTAGAATGCTGGCTGCCCGCAGCGTCATCGATGCGGACAATGTAGCGGTCCTGAAGGTGGTCCAATACCTTGATCGAATACGATCCGGGCTTCAGCGTCATACCCGGGACAAGAGTCTGCTGTGAGACGGTGAAGTTAGCCGTGGGCTGTTCAGATCCCGCTGCCAGCAGGGGCATCGGAAGGGCCAAGGCAAGAGCCAAAGGAACGATCGGTACAACGCGCATAGTTTCTCCTTAATCAGTGGCGGGGAGTACCAGAACTCAAACCTACAGAGCGCCTGGCTTCTTCTTCAGGCTTCTTGCTCCTTAGGATGCGCCCGGCGATCCATCTTAGGCACAGGGACGTTCCAACTCAACCACTCTCTAGTAACTCTTAGCCGATCACCCTAGTAGCGCATCCGTTATCCCCGCCCGGAGCTCTGCGCATTTACGGATACAAACGCTGTACAGTCCAGCCCTCGTTCTGCCGCGAAAACAGAAACCGATCGTGCAGGCGATCCGGGCCGTCCTTCCAGAACTCCATGCGCAGCGGGTACAGACAATAGCCGCGCCAGTACTCCGGCCTTGGCACCTCGCCGGGGTACTTCTCATCGAACTCCCGCACCTGCGTCTCCAGGATCTCCCGGCTCTCGAGCGGCCTGCTCTGCGCGGAAACAGCCGCCCCGAGCTGGCTGCGGCGCGAACGGCTATGAAAGTAGTCGTCCACCTCGTTGCCGGGCATATCCCTCACCGGTCCTTCCAGCCGGACCTGCCGGCGAAGGCTCTTCCAGTGAAAACACATAGCCGCCTGCGGGTTTGTCGCCAGCTGCAGACCCTTCTCACTGCCATCGTTGGTAAAGAAACAGAATCCACCCTCGGAGGCGCCCTTCATCAGCACCATGCGGACGCTCGGCATGCCGTCGCTGCCGGCTGTCGCCAGCGCCACCGCGTTTGGGTCATTTGTTTCACTGGCTTCCGCTTCCTTCATCCAGTTCTGGAAGAGCGCAAGCGGGTCGGCAGAAGATATCTCGTGGTCGTCCATGATTCGAGGATAGATGCTGACCCTAGAGGGACGGCACACCGCTTGACGACCCCATGCAACTCGTACTGGGTCCTTGCGGTCAGACCAACACCCATTCTTTCAAGGGGCCGTCAGACGGTCGCCGTGGCAAATAAGTCATCGGTCGCTGCAACCGCATGCGGCTCGGCGGCCGCGGCCAGGCTGTAGAACTCATACTGTCCGTGCTCGCGGAAGAAGCTCTCCGTTTGCTCCATAAGGGGAGCCTGCGAGACATGCGCCCGAAAGGCCTCCATCTTGCGCGCCAGCACACCCGAGACGTCCAGGCGAACGCTCCACGGAGAGGGAAGCGGCGGCGGCCGGTCCGGAAGGAAAACATTCGTCGTCAGGGTGTAGAGACGCTGCGGCTGAAACGCCCGGGCAAGCTCGGGATAGCGCCGCTCCCGCCCGCTCCAATGGAAGGCGGCAGAGGTCAGGGCCGAGACCATCATGTGGTCGGCATGCGTGTTGAGCGCTCCATCCGCTCCGAAGGTCAGCACCAGATCCGGCTGAAATCGCCGCATGCGCTCCACGATGCGACCGGCGACGCGCGGGAACTCCTCAAACTCCAGCCGGCCATCCTGGTAGCCCAGCAGCTCGCGGTGCTTGACCCCCAGCACCGCGCAGGAGGCGGCGAACTCCGCACGCCGCATGCGCCCCAGCTCTTCGCCGCTCTCGGCCGTTCCGCGCGCGGTTGCAGCCTGTCCATCCGTCAGACACAGCACATAGGTCTCGATGCCTCGGTCCGCCGCCAGCGCCAGCGCTCCGCCAAAGGCGAAGCATTCATCATCCGGGTGCGCGACAACGCACATCAGCTTCACGCCCACTCGTGTTCTCCCGTGATCCTCTCGAACTCTGGGCCGGACTCCCCTGGGCTGGCTTCGAGGTCCGCCTCATCGAACAGAATCTCCAGCGGCGACAAGCTCTCTTCGAGAAACTCCGGATCGACATTCGCCGCCGCCATCTGAGCAGCCAGATCGGCCGCCTCCGGATCCTCCGCCGCCGCAACCGGAGCAAAGCTCTTGCGGTGCAGCGCGCACGGCCCATGCAGCTTGAGCGCGCGGCGATGCTCCGGCGTCGCATACCCTTTGTGCGAAGCCAGGCCGTACTGTGGATGCAGCAGGTCCAGGTCGCGCATAAGCTGATCGCGATGAACCTTTGCAACCACGGACGCGGCCGCGATCGAAAGACTCAGGGCATCGCCGTAGAACAGCTTGGTCTGCGCGCAGCTGTGATCCACCCGCATGGCGTCAATAAGCAGATGATCGGGTGCAACCGCCAGCGAGGTTACGGCCATCAGCATCGCCCGGCGCGTCGCCTGATAGATGTTCACCAGGTCGATCGTCCGCGCATCCACCTCAGCCACGCTGACCGCCACAGCCATCGTGCGAATGCGCCTGTCGAGCCGCTCGCGATCCTCCCGCGTCATCTGCTTGGAATCTTTGAGCCCCGCTTTCGCCAGATGCGCCATGCGCTGCGGCAGGATCACGGCCGCGGCGACCACCGGCCCGAACAGCGCTCCCCGGCCAACCTCATCTACACCGGCGATCTGCCTGTAGCCGCGGTACCGCAGCGCCTGTTCGGGCGCATCCGAGCAGATCAGCTGCTTCAGCATGCGCTGCTTCTCGGTCGCCCGCGTGACCGCCTGCGAAGCGGCAGCCTTCGCCGTGAGAGTCTTTCGCGCGGCCGTACCGGCCTTTGACGTCTTTGCAGCCATTTCTTCCCAGAGTTTATATCGGCAATCGAGGCGGAAAACATGGCAGGAACTTGCCGGAGATCTGCTGGACGAGCAGACAAAGACCCCGGCCAAAGCCAGGGTCTCGATTCACAGAAAGGAATCGGCTAAACGGCGCGAGCCACTTCACGCAGGCGAGCCGCCTTGCCGCGCAGGCCGCGCAGGTAGAACAGCTTGGCCCGGCGAACCTGGAAGGACCGGATCTTCTCGACCTTATCGACCACCTTGGAGTTATACGGGAAGATGCGTTCGACGCCCTGGCCGAAACTCATCTTGCGAACCGTAAAGGTGCCCTGCGGCCCTTTGCGCGAGGAGATCACCAAGCCCTCAAAGGCCTGAAGACGCTCTTTTTCGCCTTCCTTGATCTTTACCTGAACACGAATCGTATCGCCCGGAGCGAACGCGGGGAGGTCGGTCCGCTCAAGTTTCGCGGCCAGCTTCTGCATAATTGGATTGATCGACATGACGCAACTTTCCCACAAATTTCTAGGTTGAACTCAATTTCAAAGTGTACACGGAATCGGTCTTTTGTTCACCTGGAAGATGCTTCGAGCTCCCGGCGCAGCTCCGCCAGAGTCCTTTCGTCGTCAGGACTCAACTCCGCCAGTGCCAGCAGCTCCGGCCGGTTCCGCAGCGTCTTTTCGAGGCTTTTGCGCCTGCGCCAGCGCCGGATCGCGTCATGGTCGCCGCCGCTCAGCAGCTCCGGCACCGTCGCTCCGCGAAAGCTCTCCGGCCGGGTGTAGTGCGGGTAGTCCAGCAGACCACCGCTGCCGTAGGTGGAGCGGGGAACACCATCCACCTTGGCCCCGTCGTGCCGCTCCGCCGCGCCAAAGCTCTCGTAGCGCGCCGAATCCGGATTGCCCAGCACGCCCGGCAGCAGGCGAACGACCGCATCCACAATCACCGCCGCCCCAAGCTCCCCGCCTGACAGCACGTAGTCTCCGATCGACACCTCGCCGTCGCACAGCAGCTCGCTGATCCGCTCGTCCACACCCTCATAGCGCCCGCAGATCAGCACCACGCTTTCAAGCCCAGCCAACTCCTGGGCCATCGCCTGCGTGAACGGCCTGCCCTGCGCCGAGAGCAGCAGCACACGCTCCTGGGTTCGCTGCCCCTTGGCCGCCAGTCCGAGCGACTCCACCGCGCTGAAGATCGGCTCCGGCTTCAGCACCATGCCCTCGCCGCCGCCGTATGGCCGATCGTCGACCGTGCGATGTCGATCGTGCGTAAAGCCGCGCAGATCGATCGTCCGCACCTCAGCCAGCCCCCGCTCTCGCGCCCGGCGCAGCACCCCGAAGTCCAGAGGTCCGGCAAAGAACTCCGGAAAGATCGTAATCAGATCAAAGCGCATGCGTCGTCTCGGTCCTTTCGTTCCTTATCGGCCACGATCTACAACCGAAGAGGCATCGGCACCCGCGAGGATCGCTGCTACCGTCAGCTTGTCCGACTCCGGCCTGCCAGGGCGCCTCGCCCCGCGCACGCCGGCAAGCCTAAAGCTTGGAACCGGAAAGGCCAGCCTCGTGTCGCAGCTTTCTCTTGCCGCGCTTCTCATTATGCCGCTCTCGCTTGCCATGCCGCTGGCGCTTGCCTCGTCGGCGGCCGGCGCGCAGATGGTTGCGGTCCCTGGCGCCGACCCACTGCACGCCACGCTGCCTGAAATCTCGACCCGGCTCTACAGCACCAGCAGCACCGCCGAATCCTCTGTGGTCGGCTCCCCGGCGAACGCGGAGACCTCCGATCCAACGCGAGCGGACCCGGCAACGGACTCCGTCCTGCCGCTGTCCTCGGCAGCCTCCTCGTCGAGCCTCAGCGATACGCTGCCGGCGACACTCCCCTCTGCCTTACCTGAGCCTGGCGTCCCTGCGTCGTCAAGCGCCCCGGCCACATCGCCGGGCGCTCCCGTTACCCTGCCGCCCAAACCGGCAAAGATCCACGACCTGCCCGCGCCCGGCAACGGCGACCGCCCCCGCATTCGGCCCTTCCACGCCGTCGCCTTCGGGCTGACTGCCAGCAGCCTCGGCGCAGGCGCCGAGTTCGCCATTCCAGTAGCCCGCACGCTCAACGTTCGGGTCGGCGGGAACTATATCTTGCTGCACTACCCCTTTAACGTCGACGGCATCGACTACAACCCCGGCCTGAAGTTCACCTCCGGCCGCGCCACCATCGATTGGTTTCCGCATCGCGGCGCCTTCCACGTCAGCGCCGGAGCCCTCTACTTCCGCAACAGCATTGCCGGTACGGCCGACGTCGTCGAAGGCCAGACCTTCGCGCTCGGCGGAACCAACTACATCAACAGCGTCGACGACCCAATTCACGGAACCGCCAGCATCGCCTACGGCAAGCAGATCGCGCCTGTCGTCCTGCTCGGCTTCGGCAACATCCTGCCCCGTAGCGGCCGCCATCTCTCCATGCCGTTCGAGTTTGGCGGCGCATACATGCAGACGCCCATCCTTAATCTCAAGCTCAGCGGCACCGCCTGCACAACGCAGGGCTGCTTCAACGCCGCGACCGACCCCCAGGTGCAAGCCAATCTGACAAAAGAGATCAACACCCTGCAGAGCGATCTCCGTTTTCTGCAGGTATACCCCATCGTCTCCCTCGGCCTTGCCTGCCGTTTTTAGGAGCTATCGCAGCCGCTGCTGCAGGCCGGGCATCTTTGCCCAGGGATCCTTCTTCAGCCGACCCTTCCACTCCGGAAAGCCGTCCACCCGGAACATGGGCCGCTCCGTTGCGTGCAACTCGCTCCAGGCCAGCGGCATGCTGACCCCCAGACCCTCGCGCGCCCGCGACGAGTACGGCGCCACCGCGGTCGCCCCGCGCTCATTCCGCAGGTAGTCCAGGTAAATCTTTCCCACGCGTGCCGCCTTGGTCATCTTCGAGAGATACCTCGCCGGAGCCGCACGCTCCATCTCAAGCACAAAGCTGTGCGCCCACTCCTTCACGGTCGTCCAGTCAAAGCTCGCCTCGGTCGGCACGACGACGTGCAGACCCTTGCCGCCGGTCGTCTTCAGAAAGCTTTCGAGCCCCCGTGCCTTCAGCCGCTTGCGCACATCGTCAGCCGCCATCGTCACGTCGCGCCACGCCAGCGACTCATCCGGGTCGAGATCAAAAATTACCCGGTCCGCATGCTCGAGATCCTCGTTCGTCGACCCCCACGGATGCACCTCAAGCACACCCATCTGCGCCAGTCCAGCCAGCGCCTCCTTCGTATCGAGCGTGATGTACGGCTCCACCACGCCCGTCTTCTTGTCCGGCACATCCACGCTGCCAACACCCGGCGGCAGCAGATGGTTGACATGCTTCTGATAGAAGCACGGCTTGGCCGAACCCTCAGGACACCGCACCAGGCTGAGCGGCCGATTCGCGATGTGCGGCAACATCCGGTCCGCCACCGCCCATAGATACTCCGCCAGCATCTGCTTGGTCACGCCGCTCACAGCATCGAGCGCCTTGCCCGGATGCGTCAGCCGCACTGGTGGCTTCGCCATCTCGCCCCAGGGCATGGCCTTCGTCGCAGAGCTGGCTGGTTGCGGATGCGCGATTGGTTTGGAGGCCGGCGTCTCCGGGCGTCTCGGCCGAACGGCAAACTTCGCCTCCGGTCTCGCCGCGGCTACCTTCTGTTCTTCTCCCGCCACTTTCGTTGTGTTTGCCGGGCTCCGTTGGCTCTTCGGCCTGGGCGCGACCGTCGCCTCCTCGCGCCGAACCTCGCTGGCCGCCTTATCCTCACGCAGCCCTAAAAACGCCGCCTGCCGTACCAGGTCGTCGGCCGTCCAGGTAGCAAACCGAACCTGCGCCACCAGCTCTGGCTTCACCCATACCGCACCTCGTCTGGCCTCCGCGGGCACACGCACGTACGCCGCCTTTGCCACCTGCATCGGCTTTATCTGGCTGAGCAACGCCCGGCGCATCTTCTGCGTGAAGCCCGTCCCCGTCCGTCCCGCGTAGATCAGCTTTCCCTCGCGGTAGTAGCCCACCAGCAGGGATCCGATGCGGTCGTCGCCATCGGACGAGAGCGTATATCCGCCCACCACAAACTCCTGCTCCCGCAGGCACTTCGACTTCAGCCAGTCGCCGCCGCGGCCGCTCTTATAGGCTTCTTCTGCCCGCTTTGAGACGATCCCCTCCGCGTGCAGCTCGCAGGCATGCTTGAACATCACCTCGCCGCTCGTCTCGATGTGCTCACTCAGCCGTACAGCATCGCCGTCACCGCGCGCCAGCACCTCCGCCAGCAGCTCCTTCCGCCGCAGCAGACTCAGCCCTCGCGTGTCCCGTCCTTCCAGGTGCAGCAGGTCGAAACAGAAGTACGTCAGCGGATTCGTCGCGCCTTCCTGAAACGACGCCTGCAGATCCGCGAAGTTCGTCGTGCCATCGGCCGCCAGCACCACCACCTCGCCGTCGAGCGTCATCGTCTCCGGCCCGAGCTTCGCCACCGCCTCCGCCACCGCCGGCACACGATGCGTCCAGTCCAGCCCGCTGCGCGTCAGCAGCTGCACCTTGCCCTTCGCCTTGCGCGCCTGGATTCGATACCCATCGAGCTTCAGCTCATGCAGCCATCCGCCGTCAACCGGAGGAGTCTTCGCCTCCAGTGCAAGCTGTGGCTTGAGAAAGGTCGGCTGCAGCTCCTTCGGCAGCCCAGCGAGGTCTTCTCTCGCCACGAGATCCCGCGACCCTGCCGAGCTCTTCTTCCGTTTCGTCGCAGCCCCAGCCTTCTTCGCCGTATCGTCCTGCGCCGGTTCATTACCCGCGCCCGCACCACTCGCCGCATTTCTATACCAAGCCTGCCCCGTCCCGGCCGTCTCCTTCGAGTTCCACACATGATCTTCGTTCCGTGCGATCTCTTCCATGGTCCGCCCGGTTACAACACTGGCCGGCTCCGCCTCGGTCACGCACGGCGAGTCTTTGCCGCGCTCAAACTCGTCATGTTCCTTGATCAGCAGCCAGTTCGGCTTCCGCTCGGTCGCCGCCTTGCCACCCATGCGAATCAGCGTCCACTTGCCCTTGATCTTCTCGCCATGCATGAGGAACTTGAGCGATCCGTCGCGATAGCCGGCGTCCACATCCTCGTGCCCTGCCTGCGGCTCCCACGTGCCCTGATCCCACAGCATCACGGTGCCGCCGCCGTACTGCCCCGCCGGAATGATCCCCTCAAACCCGCCGTACTCCATTGGATGGTCTTCCACCTGCACCGCAAGGCGTTTGTCACCGGTGAAGTAGCTCGGCCCCTTCGCCACCGCCCAGCTCTTCAGCACACCGTTCCATCCCAGGCGGAAGTCATAGTGCAGGTGGCTCGCCGCATGCTTCTGGATGCAAAAGGGGAGCGCCGTCGCTGTACCATCCCGGGCCGCACCCGCAGGCTCGGCCGTCACATCGAAGTGACGCATCGATCGGTACTTCGCCAGCTGCGCATCGACCACATCCGCGGCTGTCGCCGGCTTCTTGGCAGCCTTCGCTTTGCGCGATGTCCCCGCGGCCTTCACGCTATCCTTCGTGCCCGCCATCGCGCAGCCACCCTACGCCGATCTCTTCTTGCTCGCGGCCTTTGTCCCCTTGGCCGGAGCCGCATGCACCAGCGTGATGCCTTGCTTCTCCTCCGCGGCCGCCGTCTTCGACGCCCGCTTCTTCGCCGCAGCCGGGGCCGCCTTCGTCTCTCCATCCGCGCCCACGCTGCCCACACTCTTGCGGAGCGCATCCATCAGGTTCACCACCTTGCCGCGCGGCGTCGCGGCCGGCTCATCCTGCGGCACCGGCTGGTTGTTCACCTTGGCGTCCACCAGCTCCTTCAGCGCCACCTCATACCCATCCACAAACTTCGACGCGTCGAACTTCGCCGTCTTGCGCTTGATCAACTCCATCGCCAAGTCGAGCGAGTCCTCCGCCACAGACACCTTCTTGATGTCGTTGAAGTACTCCTTCGGATCCCGCAGCTCCTGCGCATACCGCATCGTGTACGCCATCATCCCGCGCAGGTCGTCGTCCTCATCCGCGGTCAGCGCCAGCACGTGTTCCCGGCCGCCAAACGCAATCTTTCCCAGCGCCGCCTTCTTCGACTTGCGCAGACCCTCGCGCACCGTCGCAAACGCCTCCGTCTGCGTGTCGTTCTCCGGCACCACAAAGTATGGCTTCTCCAGATACTCCGGCGCCAGCTCGTCCAACCCCACAAACTGCTCGATCGCCACCGTGTGCTTCGAGGGCACCCGCAGATGCGCGATTTCCTCGGGCTCAATCGTCACATACTGCCCCTTGCGGAACTCGTACCCCTTGACGATCTCATCCTTCTCCACGCGGTCGGCCGCCTTGGTATCCGCGCCGGTCTCCGCCTGCTGCTCCGCGGCACTCGCCGAGACCTTCTGGTACTTCACCCGCTCCCCCGTCTTCCGGCTGATCTGGTGAAAACGAATCTCGTTCTTTGCCTCGGTCGCAACGAAAAACTTCACGCCGAACGACACCAGCGATATCTGAATCTGACCAGACCAGTAAGGACGCGCCATAAAGATGCCTCTCAGAAAAAAATCAGCGGACCGCGCAACTACACCTCACACTGGGATGCTTATGCTACGCCTGGACGAAGCCTGACGGCATACAAATAGGCTGAAGAGGGTGTCCTTTTATCTCAAACTATTTAGCTTAACTATGGTTCCGCTTCCAAAGCTCTTGTTTGAGGCAGGTGCGTAACCGGTTGGCCCCCGTACAGAAGACCCTGGATTAAACCATGTCTGCCTTCACTTGAAAGGCAATCGTAATGCGGCGTCGAAAACCGATGGTACGGAGCCCTGGGTAGATTGAACTGCGGACAGTGCCTCGATACTGCGCAAAACAAAGACTGTCGCATTCAGCGAGCAGTGCAGTTACATATCGTTCGGCAATTTCGGTCAAGAATTGTTCAGCAATGGTACGAAACAACTGTGCCGCATCTGTCTCTGCCCAGGGAGAGTATCGAACCTGGTAACGCTTCATTGTTTGCTGCGATATCGTGCTCTTTCTTCAGCAAGCGTCGCTCGTACCTGCTCGGATGTGCGCACCTGCGACGGATCTCTTTCCATAGCTTCACAGATCGGAACGACCGTTTCCCTGAGCCAGTTCTCAAGAGTAGCTTCACAGATCGGAACGACCGTTTCCCTGAGCCAGTTCTCAAGAGTAGCTTCACGTTCGTAGAAGGCAGCTAGAGCCTCTTCAACAATCTCATCTTCGCTGGCGTATTCGCCCGAATCCACCTTTTCCTGGAGGAGTCTTGCTGTCTCGCTCGATACGCGGACACTGATTGTATGAGTGAAAATCATCAAAAAGCCCCCTTCGGTAGACGATATAGCATGTCTCCTGGAGATGGCTCCCGGGCTGCATCTAATACGCACCATCTTCGTCTAGGAAGAATACTGCCCTGCTGTGCAGCCTCAGGAAAAAAGATCGAATCGGACACCTTTCTACCTTTGAGATCTACACAAACGTCCTCGTCGTCCCCGGCAGGCCCTTTTCAAGATCCTGCTCCGGCTCAAACCGAACCTCAACCCGGCCCATTGTTGCGAACTGCACATCCGCCGTCGAGTGCTTTTCGGCCAGCGTATTTCCCGTCCAGCTGCCCGTGGTGATCCATTGTCCGGCCTTCAAACCGCCGGTTCGCGCGGCCCCTTCACTCGCCAGCCATGGAAGCAGCCGCAGCAGATCGCCTGCCGTATTGCCGCCCGTCTTCTCCACACGCACGACGCCATCGACCGCCAGCATCACGCCTTCCTGGTTGAAGTCGATCGACTCCCATCCCGGATACGCCGGCCCATAGATAAACCCGCCATGCATCTGCAGATCGCCGATCATGCTCAGCCGATCGACCTTCATCGGATCCTCAAACGCGCTCTCGAGCACCTCGATCGCCGGATGGCAGCTTGCAACCGCCGCGCCGATCTCCTCGCGCGTGTACGCCGTCGCCCGATACGGCAGGTCCTTGCCGAGATAGAAGGCAACCTCCGCCTCCAGCCCGCGATAGCGCAATCCCCGCACAACAGCACCGCTGGCGGCGATCCACACCTTCGGCATCGGCGCAAAGAGCGGAGTCGCCTCGGCGTTCGGCGCGCCCACCTTCCATCCGCCCACTTCGCCCCACGCCAGCGCCAGCTCATCTTGAATGAGAAAAGCTTCCAGCTCGGACGTAGGCCGCAGCGCCTGCGGCAGCTCCAACACCGCCCTCTTCGTCCGCCGCGCGTCCCCCAGCAGATTTGCCGCATCGAGCAGCTCCGACCGCCGCGCCGGCGGCACTCCCTGATCCATCGATCTCGTTCCTACCTCTTGCATCCGTCCCTCCAGGCACTGCGTCATCGCGTCTTCGCGAGCATCACCCGGTAGGATGCATCTCTGTCCCGCACGGTCCCTTGGCCTAGACTGCCCCTACGGTCGCCGCCCCAGGCTCACCAGATTCGCCAGCAGCCGAAAGGCTCCCGGCACCCCCTCCGGCAGCTGCCGGTAGAGCGCGTACGCACAGTACACATACGCCCCCTTGCCCACCGGAGCCACCAGCAGACCGCCCCGCTGCGGGTCCTGCCCGGCGTCATGCACCTCCGTCACCGCCGCATACCTCGGGTCCCACTCGCCCATGAACCCGTGTCCGCGCTCCTCTACCCAACCATCAAAATCATGCTCTGTAAGGCGGTTCGGCCAGCTCAGCACCTGGCTCTTCGGCGCGAGCAGCCGCACGGCCGCGGTCTCCTCCACCACCTTCTCCGCCGACCCCAGCGACAGCGGATACGGAGCCTCGGACCCGCCAAACTCCGCCAAGTTGTACTGCACTATGACCGCCCCGCCCGCCTGCGCAAACGCCGTGATCTGCGCCGTGACAGCCGCCAGATCCGTATGCGCCGCATACGCCCGAACCCCTATCACCAGGGCGTCATACCCGGCCAGCTTGCCCGCCGCTATATCAGGAACGGACACTCGCGTCGCCGCAATTCCGATCTGACCAAATGCCTTCTCCACCGCATCGCCGGTTCCCGGTAAATACGCCACCTTCAGCCCGGCAGGTACCTTGACGTCGACCCCGCGTACGCGTGTCGAGGCTGCTTCATACAGGTCGTCGTTGGTGATTCCCGGATAGCCGACAGCATGGTATCCCTCGCGATACTCCTTCCCTGATGACTCGGCCACCGCGACGAGAGTCTTCTCGGTTGTTCCGAGTGCTTTAACCGTGACCGCAACAGGAAGTTTATCGGTCTCTCCGCCGCCCGGCGCTTGAAACTTGCTTGCGCTCGGATCAACTATCCAGCCCTTCGGGGTCTCCAGCCGCGCTGTCCCAACAGCAGAGCCTATCTGCTCCGAGCGCGGCTCAACTTCGAGGTGAAGCTGCTGCTGGCCCACCGGTAAAACAGCGACTGTCGGCTGCAAGGCGATACTCATGGGCGGCACAATCCGTAGCGGCTCGAGCGCGCGGTTCGTAAGCCCTCTTTGAGAAAGCACCTTCACCACCGCTCCCATGCGCAGCGAGACGTCTTGCCAGTCGATCACCTCCCACACCGTCAGGGCAGGCGAAATCGTTGGGGCATTCCGCAGCTTCGGATCAAGCAGGTCATAGAAAGGCTGCTCCACATTCCTGCGAGTAAAGTAGGGACGGCTGGTCGGTGCATCATGTGCTACGTTGGCCGTAAAGCCTCCTTCTTCTGAGCCCTTTGTCGTTTGCTCGTCTCCCGCCTGAAAAAATACTTTCCCGGGCAGTATCGCCATACCGACTGTAGAAGCTGCCGTTTCATCATGGATGCGCAGGGGTGCATTGCTTTTGTTCTTCAGCACTACATTCACGCTAAGCTGTTCGCCCGGAGAGGCCACATGCGGCGGAGGTCCTGAGAACCCGTAGTTGTGTCCGTCAGAAACATGCACCGGCCCTCCTCGTACACAGGAAGCCTCCAGCTCCAATCCCAACGCATCCACCAGCGCCTCGTTGAACTGCACCCGCTTTACCCGGAGCTCATGCAGCACGTCGTATCGCTCTCGTTCGTTCACGTCTTGCGCGTTTTCCGCCTGCGCAATCAACCGGTCCAACACCTGCAGACCTTGTCGCAGCGTTGGCGCCGTCTTCTCCGGGTGCGCCGCGTCAAACTCCGCCGTTGCCCTTTTCACGACTTCATCAATCTGCCGCAACGCTCCTACTAGGCCGTCCCGCTGGTCCTGAGAGATCGACGGCGCAAGCCCCGCAATCCCCGCCAGCGAGACATCCACACCCGCAAAAAAGCTTTCTTCCGTATCTCCGCCGCCCACCCGCGAGCCATATCGCGTATAGCCCACGTCGAACTTGCCCGCCGGAGCCAGCCGTACCCCGCTGCCAATCTGCGTCTTCTGCAGCGCCAGCCCCTGCCGCGCAAACTGCACATAGCTCGCGCCAAGCAGAGAACTCGACTCGCCCTCCGGCACCATCACCGTCGGCCGCGGCGCGTCTTTTGATACCTTGCCGGTTACATAATTCTCAAATCGCACCGGCACCGTCTTACCTGTCGCGTAATCAAACATGCCACGCTCATCGACCCGCGAGAACGGCATCCGCCCGTACACCTTCGCCGGAGCCCACACCGGCAGCCCCATCTCCGGAAACACCTTCGGGTCTGCCGCCGCGCTGAAGACCTCCTGCGCGATCTCCCCACTTACCTGGTGCTGCCCGTGCCCGTCCGTGGGCGCCCCCAGAAACACACTCGTCACCACCAGCGGCCGATACAGCCGCACCGCCCGCACCGCGTCGTAGAGCACACGCTCGTGCGTCCACTGCGAAAACGCCTCCTCCTTTGTCTTTGAAAACCCAAAGTCAACCTCGGTGCCGAACATCTGGTCCACCCCCAGATACTGGTCGGCCGCCAGCAGCTCCCGCGTCCGCACCAGCCCCAGCGCGTCGTTGAAGTCGCCCGACATCACATTCTGCCCGCCCTCCCCGCGCGTCAGCGTCAGCATGCCGACGCGCGCGCCC
>CAXTRT010000022.1:0-54292 GCA_964246835.1 uncultured Acidobacteriaceae bacterium
GTGCGGGGGGGGGGGTGTAGTTGGGGTTTTGGGGGGGGGGGGGGGGGGGTGGGGGGGTCGGTGAGTAAGAAGACGAGCTACGTGGTGGCGGGTGAGGAGGCGGGCTCGAAGCTGGAGAAGGCGCAGGCGCTGAAGGTTCCGGTGGTGGATGAGGCTGGGTTGCTGCGGTTGCTGGAGGGGTAGGCTTGCTGGCGGGGGTGTGGCGGGTGAAGTGAAATGCGGGGATCTCTCCGCTCGCGATGCTCGGTCGATTGACGGCTTCTTGGGGTTGGTGCTGCGGATGGTTTGATCTGATGGGCGAGAAGCAGGTTCCTCGCGGTGCTCGGAATGGAAGAAAGAAAAGCAAGTGCGGGTGTACGTCGCTGCGCTCCGTGGCTAGAAGCGAAGTGCGGGGATTCTTCGCTGCGCTCAGAATGACAAACAAAAGAATTGCGCTCAGAATGACAAACAAAGACTGCGCTCAGAATGCAATAAAAAGATTGCGCTCAGGATGACAAACACTCAAACGAGCGGGGCTTCTTTAGCTCTTCTTTCGTTCTCAGCCCTCTTCTTCGATCGGGAGGGAGGTTCCGCGGCGGCGGTCGAAGATGCGCCGGACCACGATGAAGGCGATCAGTAGAACGAGCAGGCCAATGCCGGCGACTACGAGGCCGAGATGCTCGTGGAAGGCCTCGCCTACGGTGCGGACGATGGCCGGTCCGTACCATCGCGTGATGAGGGCGAAGGCGAGAAAGCGGAGGAACTTGCCGGCGAAGATGGCGGAGGCGAAGAGCAGGGGCTTCATCTCAAAGACGCCAGCAGCGAGCTCGAAGAGTTTCAGGGGCATGGGCGGCGGGACCATGGCGGGGATCATGATGACCAGGAACTCCTGCTTTTCAAAGCGATTGCGCAGCCGCTCGTAGCGCTCGCGGTTGATGCGTTTGAGCAGGAAGAGCTCGCCGCCGGCGCGACCGATGAAGAAAGGGATCAGGCTGCCCAGCGCTGAGCCAAGGGCAGCGACGAAGGAGTAGAGCACCAGCTTGCCGGGGTCGGCGGCGACGTAGCCGACGAGCACGAGATCCATGGTGGGCGGCACGGGAAAGAGGCCGCTATCGATAAAAGCCAGGCCGCCCAGCCCCCAAACGCCCAGGGGTTTCAGCAGCGCCAGGGTCCAGGCGCTGCCTTTGTGGAACCAGATGACAGGGTGAAGTTTCAAAACAGCCTCAAGTGCAAGTCTACAAGTTTGCCGCGGGCGTCAGGTTTGTCGCGGGCGTGAGCTAATCGCGGGCGCGCGCTGGACGGTGCGCAGCTGGTGCACACACTGCAGGTCTCTCCACTTCGCAAAACGAAGAACTGTTTTGCTTTCACCCCAACGAGCAGATGCTCGCCGGGGACCCCGGCTGCGGTCGAGATGACAACTTTTATACCCTGACTGAAACATTTCTTTAGGAGCCTGTTTAACAAAGCGCGCGCGGCGTTTTAGGAGAAAGAACATGCAACGACAACGGCGGAATACGGGGATCTCTCCACTGCGTCGTGCGATAGAAGTGCACGACTCCGGTCGAGATGACGGCACCTTTGATTTATTCGATAGGTTCTTAGGGATAGGGGGTGGCTGGGGTTTTGACGGATGTGTTTTCGTGCGCGGTTCGGCCGGCGAGCAGATCGATGGCGTGGCCGAGCAGCGGCAGCACCGCGGTGAGCGAGACGGCGGCGCCGTTCGGGCTGCCGGGCAGGTTGACGATCAGCGTTTGGCCGAGCGTGCCGGCGATGGCGCGGCTGAGGGCGGCGAGCGGGGTTGACTCGAGGCTGGCCGCGCGCATGCGTTCCGCGAGCCCGTCGACCCTGCGATCACAGACCTGCAAGGTAGCCTCGGGCGTGACATCGCGCGGTGCGAGACCGGTGCCGCCGGTGGTGACGATGAGGGCGGCGCCTGCCGCGGCACCCTCGCGCAGCGCTGAGGCGATGACGTTGAGCTCGTCGGGCAGGGTGCGCCGGTGGATGTGGGTCAGGCCGGCGCGGCGCAGCATCGCCTCCACGGCTGGTCCGGAGACGTCTGTCTGCTCGCCGCGGCTGCAGCGATCACTGATGGTCAGGACCCAGGCCTTCGTGTCTTCGGAGAGCGACTTCATGCAGGGCCAGTGTACGTCGGGTGTTTGCCAGAGGTGAGTTGGGGATGGAACTTTCAGGAGACGTTACGCAGCCGGTCCGAACAAAAAGCAGGTCCCTCGTAATACTCGGAATGGAAGAAGAAAAGCGAAGGATTTGTTCCGAGTCTTATTGAAAGAGCACAGCGGTGCACAACCCGATGCCGGAAGCCGGGTTTTAGCATGGGAGATGAGAAGATAGACGAAGGTGGATGGTGCGCGGGCGTCCTGCCGGGGCGTGACCTGGCGAGCCCTGGGACGCGACTGGGTGAAGCCGGGCGAGTTCTGCGCGGCATGGCCTGACGACATCCAACCATGGACACGATGCCGACTCTGGAGACACCACCACCGAACCCGGCCACACCTCCCCCGAGCGAGACGGTCCGGTCCGGGCGGTATGCCGATCTCGACACGCACGAGCTGATCTACCTGCTCGACTCGGTGAACGATGAGCGTGCGCGTGCGCGGTTTCGCGAGGCGATTTACATCTCGGTGATCGTGTGGCTGGCGATCGGATGGTTTATCTTCTATGGCCCGCAGGTGATCTTCCACCAGCCGCGCCTGATCAATCCGGCGGATGTGCTGAAGCAGCGCGATCGCGAGCTGACCTATCTGGACCTGCCGAAGGACATCTCCAAGCAGCTGCCGCGGAAGCCGACGAATACCTTGAGCGACCAGGATCGAACGCAGCAGACGGCTCGGCAGTCGCTGAGCCGCAAGACTCTGGACCAGCTGCAGGCGATGCGCAAGGCGGGTGCGCCCGGAGCCGCGACGCCGCTGCCGAAGGCTCCGGAGCCGCAGCCCTCGGCGGCGCAGCCTGCTCCGAAGACGCCTGCGCCGCAAGCGGCGCAGCCGCAGCCGCAACCGCAGCAGAAGCCGACGATGGCGGAGGCTCCCCGGCCGCAGGCTCCGCAGCAGCAGGCAACGGCGGAGGCGCCGACCAAGCCGAACTTCTCGCAGCCGGCACAGAGCGCGGGCGACGCGATACGGCAGGCGGCGCGGCAGGCCGCCGAGGCAGGGCAGGGCGGCAACTATGGCAATGGGGTTCCGGTCGAGCACCAGGGCATGAACACCGGCGTGGATGTGCTTTCGGACACGATGGGCGTGGACTTCAACCCGTATCTGCGGCGGATTCTGCGAGAGATCTACAACACCTGGCTGCCGCTGATTCCGGTCGAGGCGCGGCCGCCGCTGAACAAGCAGGGGACGACGCTGATCCGGTTTATGATCCTGCCGGACGGGCGTATTGGGGCGATGAATCTAGATGGCTCGTCGCACGACGATGCGCTGAACCGCGCGGCGTGGGGATCGATCACCGGGGTGGGGCAGTTTCCGCCGCTGCCGAAGGAGTTTCACGGGCCGAATCTGGAGCTGCGCATCCACTATCTCGTGAACAAGGATCCGTCGGCGCAGTGAGCCTGACGACGCGCGATTCGGGGGAACGGACGCTGCGGGAGGCGGAGGAGCGCCGCCGGCAGATGCGGGGGCTGCTGGTGTTGGCGGTGATGGCGATTGTCTTCGTTCTGGTTCGCTTTGGGCTGGACCGGGTGTTTACACCGGGATGGTGGCGGCTTTGGTAGACCACGCGGCGCAGCAGGCGGGCATGCACCACGATGAGCCGGCGGCCGTTCCTGGTGGGGGAGACCGGCCGCTGGTGGTGCTGGTTGGGCCTACGGGAAGCGGTAAGACGTCGCTTGCGGTGCGGCTGGCCGAACGGCTCGCGGGTGAGATCCTGAGCTGCGACTCGGTAGCGGTGTATCGCGGGATGGAGATCGGCACGGCCAAGCCGACAGCGGAGGAGCGGGCGCTGGTGCCGCATCATCTGCTCGATCTGGTTGACCCGGATGAGCCGTTCACGGCGGGCGACTGGAGCCGTCTGGCGCGGGAGGCGCTGGCCGGTGTTACGGCCAGGGGCCGCCTGCCAATCATCGCGGGCGGGACGGGGCTGTATTTGCGCGCGCTGCTCGACGGCCTGTTTCCCGCGCCGGCAGTTGACGCCGCTCTGCGCGAGCGGCTGCGCGGTCTGGCGGCGCGGCGAGGGCCGGCGGCGCTGGCCCGGCTGCTCGGCCGGCTGGACCCACAGGCGGCAGCGGGAATTCACGCGAATGATGTATCCAAGGTGGTGCGCGCGGTTGAGGTCTCCTGGGCGGCGCGGCGGCCGCTGACCGAGCAATGGACGGCTGGCCGCGATGCGCTGATGGGCTATCGCGTGCTCCGGCTGGGGCTGGCGTCGCCACGGCAGCGGCTTTACGACCGCATTAATCGGCGCGCCGCCGCTATGTTCGACCGCGGCCTGGTTGCCGAGACCTCGCTGCTGGCGGAACGTTATGGCTATGACTGCCGGCCGCTGGGATCGCTCGGCTATGCGGAGGCGGTGGGAGTGCTGCGCGGCGAGCTGACGCTCGATGAGGCGGTCGCGCGCGCGCAGCAGGGGCATCGCAACTACGCGAAGCGCCAGGGGACGTGGTTCCGCAAGGATGCGGCGATCGAGTGGATGGAGGGCTTTGGCGATGAGCCGGAGATCCTTGAAGAGGCGCTCGAACGAATCCGGGCACATCTGGTGGGTTAGAGAACGTGTGTCGCTTCGGCCAGAACAGCATCAGCAAACTGCGGCTTTTTACTCCGCGACTAGACGACAGGAACGGATCCCTACATCTAGGGATAGTCTGATTTAGTCCTGAAGTATGACCAAGCTGACCTCAGCGGCTGAAGCCGCAAGGGATGGAGGCATTTGGGGCATGGCTAAAGCTATGCCCTTAACGAAAAGGGCTATGTTAGAGCGCTCCTAACGCCCCTGGACGACGAGATCGTCCGCCAGGCGGAAGCGCATGATGGACTCGGCGGGGATTTCGATGTCGCGGTTGCCGGTGAGACCTGCGATGGCGGTTCCTGCGCCGCCGCCGGCAAGGCCGCCCGCGAGCAGGCCGACGCCGCCGCTGGCTACGCCGCCGATCAGCATGCCGAGACCCGCGCCGCCGCCGATGAACGCCGCCGACCGCTTGCCTTTGCCCTTCTTGGTGCGGGTCAGGTCGCGGGTGTCGATGGGGTACTGCTGGCCGTTCAGCGTCATGGAGGTCAGGCGCAGCTCCAGGATGGAGCGACCCTTGAAGTGTCCGCGACGGTGCGAGGCGTCGATGAGGCCGCCGACCGGCGTGCCCTGCGGGACCAGCGGGCGTCCGTTCGCATCGGAGACCGGCTCCGCTACTTCACCGGTGAAGTGGTCGCCCGCGCGGCTGGTCTTGACGCTGATGTGCTGATTGATGCGGATCGCCAGATCGGTTCCCGCCGGGATGCTGACGTTCACGGCCGAGACGACAGGGCCGCCGCCGGCTACTGGAGCTACCGGTTGTCCGGCCGCGGCCGGCTGGCCACTTGCGAGGGGAGCACTGCCGCTCGAGACCGGGCCGCCGTTCGCGCTGGCCGGGGTGTTCGCGGGAACGCCGCCTACAGCAGGTGAGACAACGGGCCCTTGTGCCGCAGGCGCCGAGGTGGTCGTGGTGGTGGTCACGACCTGGCTGGCCTGGCCGGGCTGGGGTGGCTGCACGACGGTCGTGGTGGTGTTGCCGTTCTTGTCGACCGTTACGATCTGCTGCGCCTGCCCGGTGGAGGCTGCCTGCGCCTTCGCCTGCTCCAGCGCCTGCTCTTCCTTGCTCTTGCAACCGGTGGTCAGGCAGGCGGCCAGCGCGACCGCGGCCACAACTTGGGAAACTCGATATGTCATAGAACCCTCAGCGTAGAGATAGCCGAGGCTGGGCGGGTTACGCCATAGCACCTTCATGGCATGGTGTTCCTGCCGCGGCTAGCTGTGGGGTTATCGGCACCGACTGCCGGAGGTTTAGCATGGACATATGCCTACCGTCGCTGCACGGCCTCAGCTTGCCCACCTCACTGCCGCTCTTGACGATCTGCGCGCCCGCGGCACGCACTTCCGGCTGCGTGTGCTCGAGGACGAGCAGGCACCGGTCTGCACGTACGACGGCAGACGGGTCATCAATCTCGCCAGCAATAACTATCTCGGTCTCTGCAACCATCCGAAGTTGCGCGAGGCCGCGATTGCCGCGACCCGCGAGTATGGTGTCGGCTCCGGAGCCGTGCGCACGATTGCCGGCACGATGCGGATCCATATGGAACTCGAAGAGAAGATCGCGGCGTTCAAAAATGTCGAGGCCTGCGTCGTCTTTCAGTCGGGCTTTACGGCGAACGCGGGCACGGTGTCGTCGATTCTCGGCAAGGGCGATTTCATCCTGTCGGATGAGTTGAACCACGCCTCGATCATTGACGGCGCGCGGCTTTCAGGGGCGAAGATCAAGGTCTTCCGGCACAAGGACGTTGCGCACGCCGAGGAGCTGCTGCGAGAGATTGAGCAGGAGCCCGGCCGCAGGCTCATCATCACCGACGGCGTTTTTTCGATGGATGGCGATATTGGGCCGGTCGACACGCTCGCCGATCTGGCTGAGCGCTATAACGCGATCATGATGGTCGACGACGCGCATGCCTCGGGCGTGCTGGGGCGCAATGGCCGCGGGTCGGTGGATCACTTCAACGTTCATGGGCGCGTGGATGTCCAGGTCGGCACGCTGTCAAAGGCCATCGGCGCGCTGGGCGGCTATGTCTGCGGATCGAGGGATCTGATCGATTACCTGTATCATCGCGCGCGGCCGTTCCTCTTCTCCACCTCGCACCCGCCGTCGGTGGCCGCCACCTGCATCGCCGGGATCGACATACTGGAGAGCGAGCCTGAGCGCATTGAGCGGCTGTGGTCCAACACGCGCTACTTTCAGTCTGAGCTGAAGCAGGCCGGCTTCGATATTGGCGGCGTGACGACGCCTGCCAGCGAGACGCCGATTACGCCGATCATCCTTGGCGATGGCCGCCAGACCATGGCCTTTTCGCGCGCGCTGTTTGAGGCCGGGGTGATGGCGACGGGCATCGCGTTCCCCACGGTTCCCGAGGGCAAGGCACGTATTCGCTGCATTCTGACGAGTGAGCACAGCCTGGCGCAGCTCGATCAGGCGCTTGAAATTATTCGTTCCGTGGCGCGGCAGACCGGCCTGTTATGAGCGATAGACCGGCGTGTTGTAAGAAGAGAGGCGCGCTGCCGCCGAAAAGCGCGCACATTGCGAAACTTGGCCGGTATAAGCGCGTCTAGTAAGGTGTGTACCCATCTTCTCCTTCCCACCGGCTTTATGGCCGGGCTCGCAGCCTTCTCCTTGCTGCCGCAGTCGCTTCATCAATCGTTTTGCCGGTGAATAGAGTTTGCGCCCAAAGCCTGGCTGTGGCTGCTTCATTTCCGCGCGGTGCGGAGACAGCGGCGAACGCGCTTCCGGATGCGCCTGGCTGGTCGTCCTCACAACAGAGCCAGACCGACTCCCAGACGAATACTCCGAAGCAAGAGACGCCCTTGCAAAAGACCGAGACGCGCGACCCCGCGGCCCTGCCTCCGCCGGCGGCGAAGCCGAACGAACCGCAGCAGACGCAGCGCATTCTTGGCGTGATCCCTAACTTCCGCTCCGTCTCCGCCGATGAGCACCTGCCGCCCCAGAGCGTGCGCGACAAGTTCGTCATTGCCGGCCGCGACTCCTTCGACTACGGGTCTTTTATCCTGGCCGCGGTGCAGGCCGGCTTTTCGATCGACGGCAACTCCTACCCCGAGTTCGGGAAGGGCGTGGTCGGGTACGGGCGCTACTACTGGAGGACTCTGCTGGATACAGCGGATGAGAACTTCATGGTCGGCGGCGTATTTCCCGCCGTTCTCCATCAGGACTCACGCTTCTACACGCTCGGCCATGGCAGCATCGCCCATCGCGCACTCTATGCTTCCACCCGCGTTCTGATTACACGCGGTGACAGCGGCAACGAGCAGCCAAACTTTTCAGAGATCATCGGCGCCGGCGCAGCGTCCGGCATCTCCTCCACGTATTATCCCGCGCGGTATCGTACCTGGACGAAAGTCGGCCAGAAATGGCTAACGGGCGTCATCATCGACGGCGCCAACTTCACCTTTAAGGAGTTCTGGCCCGACATCAACAGCCGCTATGTCAGCCGCGTCTTCCACGCCAAGAAGGACGGCGGCACCGGTGAGTAATTCGGAAGTCTTCGCTGATCTCTGTGCTCGTTTACAAACAAGTTTGCACGCTCTACAAATCCTTACTGTGGTCTCGCCTGATTCTGCGTCGCTTGCCGCGTCTCCGCATCCTAAAAGGATGAAGACCATGCTTTCAGCCCTAACGCTTTGCCTCGCTGCCGGCTCGGCGTGCGCGCAGGTTCAGGGCCCGCTTTCCGATTCGCTTCTCGCTTCTCGTCCTCTTCTTGCTTCTGTCGATAGCTCCTCCAGCGTAGCCGCCGATGCCGATCTGCCGGATGCTCCGTCGGTCTCGAAGAACGCTGCCGCTGGTCAAACGGCAGCCAGCAGCAGGGCTCCGGATGCGACGACTGCGCAGCCTAAGCAGACCAAGCGCATTCTCGGTATAGTCCCGAACTTCCGCTCTGTTTCGGCTGACGTCCACCTGCCGCCCGAGAGCCCGCGAGAGAAGTTTACGACCGCGTTCCAGGACAGCTTCGACTACTCCTCGGCGATCTTCATCGCCGCGCAGGCGGCGCTCTACTATGGCTTCAATCAGACTCCGCAGTTTCATGACGGCTGGCCTGGATACGCGCGCTACTACTGGCACACATATGCCGATACGGCGGATGAAAACTTCTGGGTTGAAGCCATTATGCCGACCGTCCTGCACCAGGACAGCCGGTACTACACGCTCGGCCACGGCAGTACTCTGAAGCGCGCGGAGTACGCCTTGACACGTGTCGTCATCACGCGAAACGACAAGGGCAATGAGGTCTTCAATGCGTCGGAGATCGTTGGCGCGGGCGCCGCGTCGGGCATCTCGTCGCTGTACTATCCCAGCTCGGATCGAAACCTGACCAAAGTCGGCCAGATCTGGTACACGAATATCCTGATCGATGGCGGCACGTTCGTCTTCAAGGAGTTCTGGCCCAATATCAACAACAAGCTCTTTCACACCAAGGACTAAGAGTAAATCTCTGGCGATGCTGAGTCGGCATAGACCACTTGCCCGCCAATAAGGGTCATCCGCACCCGCCCAAGCATTGTTACTTCATCAAACGGCGTGTTTTTCGAGCGGGAGAGGCTTTGTCTCGCGGAGAAGGTCCACTGTGCACCGGCGTCGAGCACGATCAGATCTGCCGCGCTATTTTTCGCCAGTGTGCCTAAATCCGGGCGGTTGAGCAGCGCCGCTGGATTTGTGCTCATCAGGGTTACAATTCTAGCAATCGAGGCGCCGTGTTCGCGGCCAAGCACTTGCAGAGCCAGTCCCAGGCTGGTCTCAAGGCCCGTGATGCCGTTGGGCGCGCGATCGAACTCGACCTCCTTTTCGTGGCGCGCGTGCGGCGCATGGTCGGTTGCGATGCAGTCCACGGTGCCATCGAGCAGTCCGGCAATGACGGCATCACGATCTACCGCGGACCGCAGCGGGGGATTCATCTTGGCGTTGGTGTCGTAGCCGCGCAGGGCTGCTTCGGTCAGGGTGAAGTGATGTGGCGCGGCCTCACAGGTTACGTGCAGGCCCTCCTGCCTGGCCGTGCGAATGGCTTCGAGCGCGCGCGCGGTTGAGACGTGCTGCACATGCAGGTGCGGCCGCAGGCCCTCTTCGCGCTCGATCTCCCGCAGCAGGGCGATATCCCGCTCCACGATGCGTGACTCCGCCTCGACGGTCATGCCGCGCAGCCCCATACGAAACGCCAGCGCGCCTGCGTTCACACCGGACGAGCCGCCGGCGAGGGCTGTCAGCCGCGTGTCTTCGGCGTGCTGCGAGACGAATACACCGAGTCGTGCCGCGGCGAGCAGGGCTGCGCGCATGACGCTGTCCTCAAGCACCGGCTTGCCGTCATCGGTGAAGCCGACGGCTCCGGCGCGAACCAGCCGCTCGAAGTCGGTTAACTCCACGCCCAGGCTGCCGCGCGTTGCTGCCGGCATCGCCAGCAGGCGTACTGCCGCGTTGCGTTCAGGCGCAAGCATCCACTCGAGTGTCTCTGCTGAGTCGTTGACCGGTACGGTGTTCGGCATTGCGACCACGGTGGTGACGCCGCCCTTTGCCGCGGCGCGGGTTCCGGTAGCGATGGTCTCTTTCCAGGTCTGGCCGGGCTCACGCAGGTGCACATGCAGATCGATCAGACCTGGCGCAACGATGCAGCCGGTGGCGTCGATCCGCTCGGCTTCGAGCACGCCGCGCAGGCCGCCCGGCACCTCTACCGCGGCTACGCGGCCATGGCGCAGCAGCAGATCGCGCGCGCCGTCGACGCCGGCTGCTGGATCCACCAGCCGCCCGCCATGAACAATCATGTCGCGCCCGGTCAAATCCTCACCTCACCTGTCAACTGGCGCATGGCCTCTGCACTCGCCAGAGCGCGAACCAGCAGCGCCGAACGTACGGCCAGCCCATGCCGCACCTGATCTTCGATGGCGGACCACGGGCCGTCCGCAACCTCGCCGGCGATCTCCAACCCGCGAATCATGGGGCCGGGATGCATTACCAGGGCGCTGGGCGCGGAGGCGTGCAGACGGGCCTCACTCAGCTGGTAGCGGGCCATGTAGTCGTTCAGGTCCAGTTCCAGTCCGGCGAGCCGCTCGCGTTGAATGCGCAGCATCATGACGACCTGTGCCTGCCTGAGCGCGCGATCAAAGTCCCGCTCGATCACGATGCCGTCTCCGAGCCCGAGCGCGTCCTCGGGCAGGAGCTCCTTCGGCCCGCACAGGATGACCTTCGCTCCGAGCCGCGGCAGCAGCATTGCGTTCGAGCGCGCCACGCGGCTGTGCAGAATGTCGCCGGTAATGACGACGGTGATACCCGCGAGAGAGTGCTGGTTTGCGATGTCGTCTCGCAGGCCGGGGAGCCGCGACAGCATCGTCCGCAGATCAAGCAGCGCCTGCGAGGGGTGCTCATGTGTTCCGTCACCAGCGTTCAAGACCGGCAGACCGGTCATGCGCTCGAGCAGCACCGGCGCGCCGGAGTGCTGATGCCGAAGGATGATGCACTCGGCTCCGAGCGCCCGCAGCGTGAGACCGGTGTCCTTCAGGCTCTCGCCTTTCTCGATCGACGAGCTCTTGTCGCTGACCAGCGTTGTGGTGATGCCGAGGCTCTTGGCCGCCAGCTCGAAGGAGGTACGCGTGCGTGTGCTGGACTCGTAGAAGAGGAGCGCGACGCGCCGGCCGCTGAGCAGCCGGGATCGGTCGGTGTGCTCCATGCGATCGAGCCTCGCGGTGAGCGCAAGGAGCGACGAGACGTCCGCGACCGAGAGGTCGTCGACCGAGAGCAGAGACCCCGGCGAGCGCGGACTCGCAGCACTTGCAGGAAGAGCCATGCGCGGTTACTCGGCCACTTCGACCAGCAGCACCTGCTCCTGGCCGTCAATCTCGTTCAGCTTGACTTCGATGATCTCGCGGCTCGATGTCGGCACGTTGCGGCCGGTGTAGGTGGCCTGAATCGGCAGCTCGCGATGTCCGCGATCAATCAATACCAGCAGCTGCACGCTCTTTGGACGGCCATGATCGAAGAGTGCATCGAGCGCCGCACGAATGGTTCGGCCGGTGTAGAGGACGTCGTCCATGAGGATGATGTCGCGCCCAGTGACGTCGAAGCCGATCGCACCCGGCGTGACGACAGGCCGCGGTCCCTGGGTCGTGAGGTCATCGCGATAGAAGCTGATGTCGAGCACGCCGGTGTCGATCGGCCGCTTCTCGATGCCGGCGATGAGGGCGCCGATGCGCTCGGCCAGCGGCACACCGCGCCGCTTAATGCCGACCAGCCCGATGTTCGCAGCGCCTTCATTTTTTTCGACGATTTCATGCGCCAGCCGTACCAGTGTGCGTTCAATCTCTGAGGCCGACATGAGCCGGCCTTTCTCTTTCAGCTTCGGTTGCTGTGTCGCCGCGGAGTCGCTCATGGGTTGGGCTGATGATAGCAGTGACGCTCCCGCCATATCTACTCGCCAGCCTGCTCACCAGGAGCGGTTAGGGCTTCGTCCGCTGCCGTACCGCGATCGATCCCGCGAACGCACCTGAGCCGGCCGAGACCGCAACAAGAAAGGCCGCTAGCAGCGACAGGCCCGCCAGCATGCTGCCCGCACGGAACTCCGGCGACATCATCTGCCGCGCCGCATCCGGGGGCACCGGGCTGCTCGACCTGGTGCGCTCGAGCAACTCCTGCACCTGGGCACTCCACTGCGCGTCAAATGTATCCATGCTGTGGGCGTGATAGCGCGCCAGCAGAAGCATCGCAGAGAGCGCGATGGCGAGCGCGGCGGTCAGCAAGACTCCGGTCGAGAGGCCGAGCCTGGCGCCGACACCCGGCGTCATCAGTGCCGCCGGAGATTTGCGGCGATAGAGGCCAACCGTAAGAAAAGAGCTGCCTGAGAGCAGAAGCAGGCTGGGCAGGCCGAGGATCGGCAGGGCGAAGGCTGCCGCGAAGACGATCGCCGATCCGGCGGCCACCATCGCCGCGCACTCCATGGCGATGGGCCAGTGAACCTCCAGCGGCCGCGGCGGCGGCAGAGATCCGGTGCTGTCGGCGGCCTCAAGCTCGCCGGAGAGCGCCTCGCCGAAACGCAGCTGCGGCGCACCGCATGCCGGGCAGAACCCCCGCAGATCATCGCCCGGCAGATCGCCACCACAGCGGTGGCATGTCAGATAGGTCACAGATTTGAGGCTACAGGAGCCGGTAGAACCCAGCAACCGAGCGTAGCGCGCCTACTGTGTTTGTCTGTCTTTTTCGTTATCTCCGCCCAGTACAAAGCGTTTCGGCAGATCGACCAGCACCAGAGCGAACTTAGTGCCGCTGCCCTGCTTCTCGATCGAGACCGTATGCTGATGCTGCTCGGAGCCGGCCTTCAGCTCGATCGCACCTTCTGCCGCACTCGTCTCCGAGCCCTTGGAATCTTTGTCGCAGGTCAGCCCCTCGGGTGTTCGCGTGGGCTGCCCATACGGACGATCGTCCATGCAGGCGATCACCGTGCCGAAGCGCCCCAGCTCCTTGCGGTAGAAGCGCTGCACATCCGAGGGAGCGTCGGCGGTCTCATAACTCAGGACCTTCACGCGCAGACTCATGGACCCGAAGCTTAGATTGATATCCGCGGCTCCGTTGTCATTGTCGTTCTCCTTGCCGTTGCCCTTCTGCTTTTTGACCAGCGTGGCTCCGGGATAAAGCGGCAGGCCGATCCCGCTCTCGGCAGCGGACTCATTCGTTTTCAGCTGCAGACCGCCGAAGGGTGTTGCGACGCGAACGCGTTCGCCGGCCGCATCCTTTGAGGTCTCGGCGCGGCAGCCGTTTAGCAGTCCCGCCGCGAGTATCGCTAGAGCCAGTGCCGTCAGATTGCGCTGCATCGCCCCTCCTCAAATCCTTCCGAGAGTACGCGGCTCTTCGGAAGATTGTTCCCGCTCCTGTGCTTTCATGTTTCGGAGTACGCTCCCGCGCTTAAAACCGGCTGACATCATGGAGCGGCTCTATACTATTCCCGAGCGGCTCGATCCGCAGCTCGAGCCGTTTTAGGGGATCTTACGGGACCTTGCTGTGGAGCGGAGTGTGCCATGGCCCACCATCAGCCAATCCGAAAGCAGACCACGGCCACGCGCGGAGACGCGGTCAGCACCACGTCCGCGGAGATTCCCGACAAGCTCTACTTCCGTATCGGCGAGGTAGCCCGCCTGTGCGAGGTTCCTGCTTATGTGCTGCGCTTCTGGGAGGGCGAGTTTCCGCAGCTGAAGCCGAACAAGGGCGGCACCGGCCAGCGCCTGTTCCGCCGCCGCGATGTCGAGATGGCGATGCGGATCAAACGCCTGCTCTACGATGAGGGATATACGATTCCCGGCGCGCGGCAGCTGCTGAAGAGCGAGGCGAAACAGAGCGAGCCGCAACTTACTTTGCTAAGCGACCCCTCCGGGCCCGCCGACCGCTCGAAGGAGCGAGACCCTCGGCTCAGGACTTTACGGGAGGACCTGCTGAGCCTGCTTACGCTGCTTCAGGGGCCACCGCATGGGGGATCTTTCAATGCTGCCGCTGCCTACACCCTTCGGTCCGGCGCGCGGCAGGCAAACTCAACCCCGGCGATGCGGCGAAGCTCGCTGCATCCCGTTCCCGCTACCGAAAAACTCTTCGACTTTCCGGGTGTGGTGCCTGCACTGGACGAAGAGCAGGAGACCGAGGACGATTCTCTATGACCAGTAAACAACGACAGCCGATCTCCAACCCGCTCTGGGCCACGAACTCCATCCGTGAGCCTGCGACCGAAAAGATGTCGAGCGGCATACCGCTGCAGTGCCAGTTCTGCGTCGGCCAGAGCTTCCGCCGGTCACGGCTTCGCGCCGCCGATATTCCGCAGCTGCTGCTGATGCGGTACCCGGTCCGCTGCGCACGGTGCAGTCAACGGCAGACCGTCAGCTTTACCGTGGCCGCGGTCTCGATTCCATCCTATATCCGCCATCGCCATCGTTCCGGCGCCTCGCAGCGCGAGGATTCTTCTTTTCCCCCGGCCGATCCCTCCGGCAGCACCGGTGCCTCAAGGCGCTAAATGTTCTACGCCCTTCGTGGCACAGGCACACGTGAGACTCGCGACTAGACTCGATTTATCTCCGTGGGGCGGCACGCCGGCGGCGAACCTGGAATCCGTGCAGCTTCAGCCATTCCGCCTAAAAGCGGAAAACCGGCTCGAACCGCATCTTGATTCCTGATGCGGTTCGAGCCGGGATTTCACCACGGAGGTAGCCTATGCAGCTCGGAAGCTTCAAGGCTACGGGTTCAGTCCAAGTCAATGGTTGGCTTGTCCTGGCACTTGTAGTGCTTGTTGCAGTTCTTCTGAAGATCTTGCTATAGCGCGTCAACAACCCCGGTGCGGTGTCCGCCGCATCGGGCTTAAGAACAGTTGACAACCAACTAAATTGATTGTCAACCGGTTAATGGCTAGGGCATCGCCTTGCGGTAACCAGTTTTTCTCGATCGGAACTCAGTGTCCTCCATACCTGCCTCCGCGTCTCCATCCTCGTCGCTCAGAGATCAAGGCCGCTTCAGCTTTCTTCGTCCCTCGCACCGGCATACCGCGACCTCCGCCACGCTTCTGCTTGGCTTCTTCGCGCTGCTCTCCCGCGTGATTGGGCTGCTCCGCGATAAGTACATCGCCCACACATTCGGCGCAGGTCCTGCCACTGATGCGTATAACGTGGCCTTCCAGCTGCCGGACCTGATTACCAGCCTGCTGATTGGCGGCGCGGCTTCCATCTCGTTCGTCACCATCCTTACGCGCTACCGCGAGGCCGGCGAGATCGAAGAAGGAGACCGCGCCCTCTCGGTTATTCTCACCACTGTTTCACTTGTGCTCTCCGCCGGCCTCGGCCTGACCGAGTTCCTCGTGCCCTGGTACTCGCGCCATTTCTGCCCGGACGATCCTGCCGTGATCGCGCTGTGCACCTCGATGACGCGCATTCTGCTGCCGGGGCAGGTCTTCTTCTTTGCCGGCGGCGTGCTTGCGTCGGTCGCGCTGGTGCGCAAGCAGTTCACCTATCAGGCGCTCGCGCCGCTGGTTTATACCGGCGGCATCATTCTTGGCGGGGTTCTGCTCTCGCACCGTCTCGGCATCCGCTCGCTTGCGTGGGGAGCCTTCTTTGGCGCGCTACTTGGTCCGGTCTGCGTGAATGGCTATGCGGCCCTGCGCGCGGGCTCCCGCATTCGTATCGCGTGGGATCTTCGCAATCCTGGCCTCCGCGCGTGGGTCCGCATGAGCCTGCCGCTGATGTTCGGGTTCACCGTGGTTTTTATGGACACGTATATCCTTACGTTTTTCTCGCGGCACTTTGCCGGCGACATCTCGCGCGTGCTCTATGCCAAGCGCCTCTTTTCCGCGCCGATCGCCGTGCTTGGCCAGGCTGCGGGAGCCGCCTCCATGCCGTTCTTCGCCTCACTCTTCTCGCAGCGCCGCTTCGAAGACTTTGCAAGCGCGGTCAACCGCTCCGTCACGCGCATCCTCGCGGTCTCGCTGCTGGCCGCGGCTGCCCTGTTTGCGCTTGCACAGCCGCTGATCGATCTGCTGCTGCGCGGCGGCGCCTTCTCCCGCGCCGACGGCCGCGCCACCGCCGCCCTCTTTGCTGTCTTTACGCTTTCACTGCCGTTCTGGGCTGCGCAGAGCCTCTACGCGCGGGCTTTCTTCGCCGCCGGCGACACGCGCACGCCCATGCTCGGCGGCACTGGAGTCATGCTGCTGTCGATCCCCGTGTACTGGCTGCTGCACCAGCGGGCCGGCGTTGCCGGTCTCGCGTGGGCGTCCGACCTGGCCATCCTCGCACAGACCCTTATCCTCGCCCTGCTCGCGCATCGCCGCCGTCTGGTTCCGCTGTTTGGTTCCGGTGCCGGCTTGGACTTTGCAGAGATCGCCCGCTCGCTTGGGGCAGCTCTGCTCAGCTGGGCCGGGATCGCTCTGCTGCTGCACGCACTGCCGCACGGCGTCCCGATCAGCGGCGAGTCGCACCTTACGGCGCTGCTCACTCTGCTGGCCGGCGGAGCGATCTGGCTCGTGCTCGTGTTTGGTGTGCTGAAGCTTACCGGCTCCCGCATCCCGGACCAGATACTCCGGCGGCGCTCTTCCTCATCCAACTCCGCGCGTGCAGGCGGCGCATCGTGACCTGCACGCGTCACACAGTGTGAGACAGGCACTCCCGATGTGGCCGGAGTCTGTCGAGGAGATCTCATGTCGATGTATGTATTGAACGAACTACTCTCAAACGGATTGGAACTGGTCTATGCCGCGCATCATCAGGGCGCCGCGCAGGTCGATGCGAACACCAGCAGCTCGACGTCGCCCGAGCTTAAGGCCCTGCTTGAGGCCGGCGCAAAAGAGAACCGCGATCAGGTTGTGCGACTCGAAAAGGTGTTTAAAATCCTCGGCCTCACACCACAGGGAACGCCGGACCGGACGATGCAGGGCATTCTCGACACCAATAACACGCTCGTCGCGCAGACGACTAACCCGACGGAGCGCGACCTGATCAACATCTCGGCCGGTCAGCATGCTGTGCATTATTACCTTGCAACGTATGGCGCGCTGCGGCACTACGCGCACGAACTTGGGCGCACCAAGGTGGCAAAGCTGCTGCAGAAGACACTGGACGAGAACGGCGCGGTCAATAAGAGGCTGACGAGCCTTTCGACGGAGATCATTCGCCATTCCAACCGGCGCACGGCGACAAAGTCCGAGAGCGGCGGCGTGACGGCTTCGATTATCCCGGCGTTCCTTATCGTCGGTGCTGTTGGCACGGCGATCACGCTGGCGACGCAATCGCTGACGGCTTCGACTGCCGACTAGAAGTTTCGGCGAGCGCATGTACTGCAGGTCTCTCCACTTCGCAAAACGAAGAAGCTGTTTTGCTTTGGTCGAGATGACACTTTTATGGCGCGTCTAGTCGCCGGCGATGGGCTGCGCGGTGGGCTGACGATGGGCCGGCAGGTGTACGCCGGGCTGAGCGTGCCGCTGCGCGAAGCGGCCTCGCAGGCGGTCGAAGAAGAGATAGACGACCGGCGTCGTGAACAGGGTGAGCGCCTGCGAGACGATGAGGCCGCCGACGATGGTGATGCCGAGAGGCCGGCGGAGCTCACTGCCGGTTCCGGTGCCGAGCGCGAGCGGAAGGCCGCCGAGGAGCGCCGCCATGGTCGTCATCATGATGGGGCGGAAGCGCAGAAGGCAGGCCTCGTAGATGGCGTCCTCGGGTGATTTGCCGCCCTGCCGCTCGGCCACCAGCGCAAAGTCGATCATCATGATGGCGTTCTTTTTCACGATGCCGATCAGCAGGATGATGCCGATCATGGCAATGACGCTGAGATCGGTCTGGGTGATGAGCAGGGCGATGAGCGCGCCGACACCCGCGGAGGGCAGCGTTGAAAGAATTGTGAGCGGGTGAATGAAGCTTTCGTACAGCATGCCGAGCACGATGTAGACGGCAACAAGGGCGAGCACGATCAGATAGGGCTCACTGGCGAGTGAGGCCTGGAAGGCCTGCGCCGTGCCCTGAAAGCCGCCGCGGATGGCGGAGGGCATACCGATCTGGACGCGGACCTGCTCGATGGCGGCGGTCGCGTCGCTGAGGGAGGTGCCGGTGGTCAGGTTGAAGCTGAGGGTTGTGGCGGGCGCCTGCGACTGATGATTGACGGTGAGCGGGATGCGCTGCTGCTCGATCCTGGTGACGGCGGAGAGCGGCACCATGGCGCCGGTTGTGCTTTTGACGTAGATGCTCTTCAGAGCGTCGAGATTGCGCTGGTACTCCTGCGCGACCTCCATCACCACATGGTACTGATTGAGCGGCATGTAGGTCGTCGAGACCTGCTTCTGGCCGAAGGCATCCGAGAGCGTGTTGTCGATGGTGAGCGACGAGACGCCCAGCCGGCTGGCGGTATCGCGATCGATCACGATCTGCGCGCGCAGGCCATCTTCCTGCTGATCGGTGGCGACATCTTTCAGCTGCGGCAGCTTGCTCATCGCGTCCATGAGCTTGGGCGACCACTCGTTGAGGTCGGCCAGGCTGTCGGCGGTGAGCGAGTATTGGTACTGCGTGGCGGTGTTGCGTCCGCCGATACGAAGCTCCTGCTGCGACTGCAGGAAGAGCTGCGCGCCGGGGATGTTGCCGGTCTTGGGGCGGAGACGATTGAGCACGGCCTCAGCGGTATCACCGGTCTTTTGACGGATCGCATCGCCCTTCAGAAAGATGAAGACCGAGCCGGTGTTGCCGCCGCCGCCGCCCGGCCCGCCGCCGCCGACGAAGGCCATAGTGTTGAGCACGCCGGGATCGTTCTGCACGATCGAGGAGATCTGCTGGACCTTTGTCTTGAGCTCGTCGAAAGAGACGTCCTGCTGACCGCGGATCTGACCGCCGACGCGGCCAGTATCCTGCTGCGGGAAGAAGCCCTTTGGAACGAGAATGAAGAGATAGATGTTGAGGACGAAGGTGAGGATGGTGATGAGCAGGACGAGGCCCTGCTTGCGCAGCACCCAGCGCAGGCCGCGCTCGTACTCGCGCGTCATCCAGTCCAGCACACGGCCGCCGAAGCGATAGACCGCGCCGTGATTCTGATCGCCGTGTGCCTTGAGGAACTTGGCGCTGAGCATGGGCGTGGTGGTGAGCGAGACCACAAGCGAGACGGCGATCGCGACCGAGAGCGTGACGGCGAACTCGCGGAAGAGGCGGCCGACGATGCCGCCCATCAGCAGGATGGGAATGAAGACGGCGACCAGCGAGACGCTCATCGAGAGGACGGTGAAGCCGATCTCCTTCGATCCAAGCATTGCGGCGTCAAAGGGCGAGAGACCGTCTTCAAGATGGCGGCTGATGTTCTCGATGACGACGATGGCGTCGTCTACCACGAAGCCGGTGGAGATGGTCAGGGCCATCAGGCTCAGGTTATCGAGCGTATAGCCAAGCAGGTACATGACGCCGAAGGTGCCGAGCAGACTGAGCGGAACGGAGACGCTCGGGATGAGCGTGGAGCGGACCTCGCGCAGGAAGAGGAAGACGACGAGGATGACCAGCAGGATAGAGATGACGAGAGTGCGCGTCACATCTTTGACAGAGGCGCGGATGGTGGTGGTGCGATCGAGCGCGACGTGCAGATTGATTGAGGGCGGGATGGAGGCTTCGAGCGTGGGCAGCATCTTAAGAACGCTGTCGACGGTCTCGATGACGTTGGCCTGCGGGGTCTTAAAGACGACGACGAGGATGGCCGGCTTGCCGTTGAACATGCCGCCGGTATGGATGTCTTCCACCGAATCGACGACCTGCGCGACATCCTGAATGCGCACGATGCCATGGCCGGGAGCGGAGACGCCGCTGGTGACGGTGGCGGAGTTCACGTTGAGGTTGGTGGCAGGGGCAGGGGCGCTGCTTGAAGGACTGCTGGCCGTGGCTGAGCTTGAGGTTGTGCCCGGAGTACTTGCGGGAGCGCTCGAGACGGCACTGGCGACGGCGGCCGGCAGGCCGGAGCTGGCTGGGGCGGAGCTGACCGGTCCGCGATCGGTGGAGATGATGAGCGGGGCGTAGGCGGCGGCGCCGAAGAGCTGGTCGGAGGCGCTGACGCTCTGGCGCTGGCTCCCGTTCTGCATGTAGCCCTTGGGCTGGTTGACATTGACCGTGCCGATCGCGGCGCGCAGGGCTTCAAGGCCGATGCCGTTCTGGCTGAGCTGCATCGGATTGGCTTCCACGCGGACGGCGGGCTTCGCGCTGCCGCCGCAGAAGGTCTGCCCGACACCTTCTACCTGCGCGATCTTTTGTGCGAGGATGCTGTCGCAGGCGTCGTAGATCTGCGGGACTTTGAGGGTGTCTGAGGTGAGCGCGAGGATGAGGATGGGCGCGTCGGCCGGATTGATCTTGCGGTAGGTCGGGTTGTTCGGCAGGTTCGCCGGCAGCTGGCTGCGTGCGGCGTTGATGGCGGCCTGCACGTCGCGGGCGGCGCCATTCACGTCGCGGGTCAGGTCGAACTGCATCGTGATCGATGCCGTGCCGGTCGACGAGGATGAGGTCATCTCGTTGATGCCGGCGATCTTGGCGAACTGGCGTTCGAGCGGGGTGGCGACCGAGGAGGCCATGGTCTCGGGATCCGCGCCGGGCAGACTGGCGCCGACCGAGATGACGGGGAACTCCACCTGCGGCAGGCTGGCGACGGGCAGGAGCTTGTAGCCGACGGCACCCGCGAGCAGGATGGCCGCGGAGAGCAGAAAGGTGGCGACCGGCCGCTTGATGAAGGGCGCGGAGAAGTGCACGCCACCCTGGTTGAGCTCGGTCTCGTCTGGGCGGGTTTCGCGGTCGAGCGTGCCGGGATCGAGCCGGTCCGCTGGGCGGGCGTGGTCGGTGGGAGTCGTATCTCCGCCACGATCCTGCACGCCGCCGAAGGCCTTCCGCGCATCGCCGGGGCGAGCGCCATTGCGCGGTGTAGTGTCGCCGGGTTCCGGATTCTTGAACGACATACGGTGCCTAGTCTCCCGCCGCGTGTACGGGTGCGTGCTCGCCTTCGTGCGTGCGCGCGTAGAGCTCCGCATCGGCCTCGGCGGTGTGGAGATAGCGGCGGCCGATGCGATCGAAGAAGAGGTACACGACGGGGGTGGTGAACAGGGTGAGAACCTGCGAGACGATCAGGCCGCCGACGATCGCGATACCCAGCGGCCGGCGCAGCTCGCTGCCGGTGCCGCTGCCAAGCGCGAGCGGAACGCCGCCGAGCAGGGCGGCCATGGTGGTCATCATGATGGGCCGGAAGCGCAGCAGGCAGGCCTGGTAGATCGCCTCCTCGGGCTGCATGCCTTTGTCGCGCTCGGCTTCAAGAGCGAAGTCGATCATCATGATGGCGTTCTTCTTCACGATGCCGATGAGCAGGATGATGCCGATGAGCGCGATGACCGAGAGATCGACATGAAAGAGCAGCAGCGCGAGGATGGCGCCGACGCCGGCCGAGGGAAGCGTCGAGAGAATGGTGATCGGGTGGATGTAGCTCTCGTACAGAACGCCGAGGACGATGTAGACGACGATGAGCGCGGCGAGGATGAGGATCGGCTCGTTCTGCAACGAGGCCTCGAAGGACTTTGCCGTGCCTTCGAAGTTGGCGTTGACGCTGGCCGGCAGGTTGAGCTCGCCGCGGGCCTTGTTAACGGCGGTGACGGCGTCGCCGATGGACTTGCCGGGAGCGAGGTTGAACGAGATGGTGACGACAGGGAACTGGCCCTGGTGGTTGATGGCGAGGCTGGCCGGACGCTCCTCAAGGTGGGTGAAGGTGGAGAGCGGAACCTGCGTGCCGTTTGAGCTTTTGACGTAGATGTTGTCGAGCGAATCGGTGTTGCGCTGGAACTTGGGCGCGACCTCAAGGATGACGTGGTATTGGTTCAGCTGGGTAAAGATGGTCGAGACCTGGCGCTGGCCGAAGGCGTCGTCGAGGGTGTCGTCGATGTTCTGCGGCGTGATGCCGAGGCGCGAGGCTGTGTCGCGATCGATGACGAGATGCGCATCGAGGCCTTCGAGCTGCTGGTCGCTGGCGACGTCGGTCATGATCGGGATGGTCCTGAACTTCTCGACCAGGCGATTGGACCAGACCGCAAGCTCGTCCGCGTTCGCATCTTCAACCGAGTACTGATACTGCGTGCGGCTGATGCGGTCGTCGACGGTGAGATCCTGCAGCGGCTGCAGGTAGCACTCGATGCCGGTGACGGAGGCGAGGTCGTTCTGCAGGACGCGGATGATGTCTGTCGCGGAGTGGGTGCGGGTCTCGCGATCCTTCAGGTTGATCTGAATGCGGCCGCTGTTGAGGGTTGTATTTGTGCCGTCGATGCCGATGAAGGAGGAGACGCTATCGACGTCCGGGTTCTCGAGGATCTTGCGGGCGAGCGTCTGCTGTCCGGCGGCCATGGCGGAGAAGCTGATCGTCTGCGGAGCCTCCGTGATGCCGAGCAGAACGCCGGTATCCTGCACGGGGAAGAAGCCTTTAGGCACGATGATGTAGAGAAAGATCGTCAGCAGGAAGGTGGCGAGCGTGACCAGAAGCGTAATGGTTTGGTGCCGCAGCACGAAGCGGACGCCTGCACCGTAGCGGGCGATGACGTACTCGAAGAACTCCTCGGACTTTTTGTAGAAGCGGGTCTGCTGGCTGTCGGGCGTGTGCTTGAGCAGCTTGGCCGCCATCATGGGCGTGAGCGTGAGCGAGACGAAGGCCGAGACGAGGATGGTGACCGAGAGGGTGACGGCAAACTCACGGAAGAGTCGGCCGACGATATCGCCCATGAAGAGCAGGGGAATCAACACGGCGATAAGCGAGACGGTCAGCGAGAGGATGGTGAAGCCGATCTGCTCCGAGCCCTTGAGCGCGGCGGTGAGCGGGTCGTCGCCTTCTTCAAGGTAGCGGCTGATATTCTCGACCATGACGATGGCATCGTCGACGACGAAGCCGGTCGAGATGGTGAGGGCCATGAGGCTGAGGTTATTCAGCGAGTAGCCGAGCAGGTACATGACGCCGAAGGTGCCGACGATCGAGAGCGGAACGGCGATCGAGGGGATAACAGTTGCGGCTACGGAGCGCAGAAAGAGAAAGATCACCATCACGACGAGAGCGATGGTGAGCAGGAGCGAGAACTGAACGTCTTTGACCGAGGCGCGGATGGTGTTGGTGCGGTCGGTAAGGACCTGGAGAAGAACGTTGGCGGGCAGCGAGCTGCGGAGCTGTGGCAGGAGCTTCTGGACTTCATCGACGACGCCGATGATGTTGGCGCCGGGCTGCCGCTGGATGTTGATGATGACGGCGGGCTTGAGCTGAAGCTCGCGCGCCGGAGCGTCCTTTGTGGCAGGCTGCGCGGAGAAGCCCATCCAGGCGGCGAGATAGAGGTTCTCGGCGGAGTCCGCCGCGTTGGCGACGTCGCTCAGGCGAACGGGCGAGCCGTTCCGATAGGCGATGATGACCTTGCTGTAGTCGATGCTGGACAGCAGCTGGTCGTTGGCGCCGATGGTGTAGGACTGGCGCGCGCCGTTGAGATTTCCCTTGGCCTGATCGACGTTAGCCGTGCCGAGCGCCGTGCGCATGTCCTCGAGACTGAGCCCGTAGTTGGACATGGCGGTCGGGTTCGCCTGGATGCGGACGGCGGGCTTCTGGCCGCCGTTGATCGAGACCAGGCCGACGCCCGAGAGCTGCGAGATCTTCTGCGCGAGCAGTGTGTCGGCGAGATCTTCGACCTTCGAGAGCGCGAGCGAGTCGCTCGAGAGCGCAAGGGTGAGAATTGGCGCGTCAGCCGGGTTCACCTTGCTATAGACCGGCGGATTCGGAAGGTCTTTGGGCAGATAGCTTGTAGCGGCGTTGATGGCCGCCTGCACATCCTGCTGGGCGACGTCGATTGAGTCGGACAGATCGAACTGCAGCGTGATGACGCTGCCGCCGCCCGAGCTGGTCGAGGTCATTTGCGAGAGGCCGGGAATCTGGCCAAACTGCCGCTCGAGCGGCGCCGTGACGGAGCTGGCCATCACGTCCGGGCTGGCGCCGGGGTAGAAGGTCATCACCTGAATGGTGGGGTAGTCCACCTCGGGCAGGGCCGAGACCGGCAGCTGCTGGTAGGCGACAAAACCGGCAAGCAAAATGGCCACCATCAGGAGCGAGGTGGCCACCGGCCGGAGGATGAATGGCCGTGACGGGCTCATGGCTGTTGCCCCGCTGTGCCGCTTTGCTGCTGCGGCTGTCCGTTCTTTCGGCTGCGGCGTGTGTCCATACGGTCAACGGGCTTTCCGGCGTCGTCGCCGGTGGCGGGGTTGGCAGAGTCCGAGATGGTGCTGGCCGGGGCCGCGGAGGCGCTGCGCTGGGCGGCAGCGTGCGGAATTACGCGGCTGCCGTTCTTCAGCCGTTCCTGGCCGTCAATGACGATCTGGTCGCCGGCCTTCAGACCGTCGGCCAGAATGACCTGTGTGCCCTCGGTCAGATCGATCTTGATCGGCTGCATGACGACATAATGGGGCGGAGTCTTCTGGGCTTGTGCACCCGCACCCGCACCCGCGTCGCTGGATGCGCCCGCAAGGCCTGAGCCCGCGCCCGCGCCGGCTGCCTTTCGACCCTTGCCGCCGTTGCGGGTGGCGGCGTTGGCATCCTGCAGCTCCTTTGGCGGATCGCCATCGCGCAGCACGTACACGAAGCTGCCCTGCGATCCGGTCTGCACTGCGGCGGCGGGGATCACGAGGGCGTCCGGCCGTTGCTGCAGGATCAGCCGCACGTTGACGAACTGGTTCGGGAACAGGGTGTTCTCGCGATTCTCGAAGACTGCTTTGACCTTGTCGGTTCCGGTGGTGGTGTCGATCTGATTGTCGACCGTGAGCAGGCTGCCGCTGGCCAGGTGCGTCGTCTCGGAGCGGTCGTAGGCCTCAACGCCGAGGCGCTTGCCGGCGCGCGTCATCTGCAGAACCTGCGGCAAATAGTCCTCAGGCAGGGTAAAGATCACGGAGATGGGCTGAAGCTGGGTGACGACGACGAGACCGGTGGTATCCGCCGCGTGGACGATGTTGCCGGGATCGACCTGGCGAAGGCCGACCACACCGTCGATCGGTGAGGTGATTTTGGTGTAGACGAGGTTGACGCGGGCTGCGTCGATGGCCGCCTGATCGGCGGTGAGGGTGCCGGTCGCCTGGCCGGAGGTCGAGACCTGGGCCTGCTGGCTCTCGCGGCTGACCACGCCGGCCTGATAGAGGGCTGTATAGCGGGTAGCCTCGGCATCGGCATTCTTGGCGTTCGCCTGATCGCGGGCGAGTTGTCCCAGGGCCTGATCGAGCACTGCTTGGTACGGCCTGGGATCGATCTCGATCAGCAGTTGGCCCTTACGGACGGACTGACCTTCGCGGAAGTTGACGCGCATGAGCTGCCCGTCCACGCGCGACCGGATGGTTACGGTGTTGTATGCCGTGACCGTGCCCAGGGCCGAGAGGTAGATCGGCATGTTCTTCTGCTGTACCGGGATCACAGACACCGGCACGGGGCGATCGGCGGCAGCCGCCAGCTTCTGCGTGTCCGCCTCCTGCTGGCGTTGATTGGCACGCACCTTCCAGACGACAAAACCCACAGCCAGCAGAAGGACCGCGGCCACAATCAGCTTGCGCAGGAGCGAGCCCTTCGGCGGCCCGGCGGGCGCGGCATCAGACGGCGTCTGCCGCTCGGGGGACGGGAGTGCCAGCGGGGGCTCGTGCTGCTGGATACTTTCCTGCTCAGTTGGGACGGACGCCATGCACGCTCACTTGAGGGAATCTCTAAATCTGTTTACTGCAGCTTATCGGGAAGAGCTTCGCAATCAATGATAATGACGTGCGTGGAGGTTTGGAGGTTTCAGCCGCCCAGTTCCATGAATAAATCCCGCTATGAGACGATGACCCGTATGTTTGTCGCCCACGTACGGTCAGGAGCAGCAGTATGATGCCGCAGGACTCGATTCCGGACCAGATCAGGGCCCAAGTCAATGCCCAAAGTACTTCGATTCACTCGCCCGCGATGCCCGGTCTGCCTTTGTGCGTGGACCTGGACGGCACGCTGGTGCGGTCGGATACGCTGATCGACTCGACGCTGGCGCTGGCGCGTCAGTCGCCGCTGGCGCTGCTCAGGATTCCGGGATGGCTGCGCGGGGGCAAGGCGGCGTTCAAACGGCACATCACCGAGGCGGTCGAGCTCGATGTGGTGCATCTGCCGTATAACCAGGAGCTGCTGCGCTACCTGGAGGAGCAGCATGCCGGCGGCCGGCCGATCTACCTGGCGACGGCGGCTGACAGCGTTCTGGCGCATCGCGTTGCCGATCATATTGGCTTGTTTTCGGGCGTTCTAGCGTCGGATGGAGCCCACAATCTCGCGGGACTAAACAAGCTGGAGGCGTTTCAGCAGCGATTTCCGGAGGGCTTCTGCTACATCGGCAACGCGAGCGCGGATCTGCCGCTGCTCAGTGCCTGCGCGGCGGCAGGGGCTGAGGTGCTGGTCGCCAATCCTACCCGCGGCCTGCTCTCGGGTCTGCGAGCCCGAAAGATCGTGCCGACGCGCAGCTTTCTTGAGCGAGCGTCTCCGCTGCGGGCATGGCTGAAGGCGATCCGGCTGCATCAGTGGGCCAAGAACGTGCTCATCTTTCTTCCGCTCCTGCTGGCGCACGTCCGCTCCGCCGGGCTGATCGCCGGCGCTGTGGTGGCTTTTCTCTCCTTTGGGCTGTGCGCTTCGGCAACCTACATCATCAACGATCTGCTGGATATCGAAGCCGACCGGGTTCATCCGCGCAAGCGGCGGCGGCCGTTTGCGGCAGGCGATCTCTCCGCGCTCCATGGCGTAGCAGTGGTGGGCCTGTTCTTCGTCCTCGCGCTCGTGCTGGCGGTCGCGGTGCCGCATGTGGTGAGCGCGCTTTCGCCGACGTCGGCACTGCATCGGCCTTTCTCGTTCCTCGGCTGGCTGCTGTTTTATACCGTCACCACACTGGCGTACTCGCTGCGGCTGAAGCGGGCTTTGCTGATTGATGTGATCGTGCTGTCGGGCTTATATACGATCCGCATTCTGGCCGGATCGGCGGCGACGGGCGTGACGGTTTCAACCTGGCTGGCCGGCTTCAGCATCTTCTTCTTTCTGTCGCTCGCCTTTGTGAAGCGGTTTGCGGAGCTCGAAAGTTTGAGGGCGCGGGGCGGCGTGACCTCGGTCGGGCGCGGCTACCACATTGAGGATATCGAGCAGCTGCGCAGCTTCGGATCTTCCTCGGCGTATGCCTCGGTGGTGGTGTTTACGCTTTATATCTCCAATCTTTCGAACGCGCATGAGCTGTACCGGCACTCCACGCGGCTCTGGCTGCTGGTGCCGGTGCTGCTGCTTTGGCTGAGCCGGCTGTGGCTGCTGGCCAGCCGGGGACAGCTCGACGAGGATCCGGTTGTGTACGCGATCACGGACAAGCGATCGCTCGCGCTGGGTGCGATCGTGGTGCTGATTGCGCTCTCGGCCCTGTAGGCCTACTTAAGCGCTCACGTATCCTAGACGTAATGCCAATCGCACCTGAAGCCCTCGCCAGCTACGACGAAGCCGCCCTGGATCAAGCCTTCACAAGCCTCTCGCAGGAGGTCCAGGTAGAGGCGGCACGGCTCGTCAGCCCGGACGCTCTCGAAGCCTTTCGTCTGCGTTGGCTGGGCAGGAAGGGAGGCCGCTTGAAGCTGGTGAGCGATGTCTGGTTGAAGGCCGCTCCGATCGAGGCACGCAAGCCATTGGGACTTCGCTTTAATCAGCTGAAGCAGGAGATCGAGCAAGCGATGCAGGCGCCGGGTTCAGGGCCGACACACTCCGCATCTGGAAGGCTCTCGGGCATTGATCTCTCGCTTCCGGGTGCGGTTCGCAGGCCGGGCATTCCGCATCCGCTGATCGAGACCATGCATGCCGTCGTGAAGGTCTTTGAGGATCTGGGCTACTCGGTGAACCTGGGGCCGCAGGTGGAGACGGACTTCTACAACTTCGAGGCGCTAAACTTTCCGCCGAACCATCCCGCGCGCGACACCCAGGACACGCTGCTGGTGGCGAACCAGGAGGGCAAGCCTGCGCGGGACCGGCTGCTGATGCGAACGCATACCTCACCGGTGCAGATCCGCACGATGATCGCGAGCGCTCCGCCGCTGCGCATTGTGATCCCGGGCAAGGTGCACCGGAACGATGCGGCGGATGCGACGCACTCGCCGATCTTCCATCAGGTAGAGGGGCTGGCGGTAGGGCCGGACATTACGTTTTCTGACCTGAAAGGCACGCTCGATCACGCGATGAAGGCGCTGTTTGGCGCGGATGTGAGGACTCGCTTCTTTCCGAGCTTCTTTCCGTTTACGGAGCCGTCGGCGGATGTGCAAATCTCGTGCATCTTCTGCGGCGGTGCGGGGTGCCGCAAGTGCAAGCATTCCGGGTGGATCGAACTGCTGGGATGCGGCATGGTGGACCCTGCGGTGTTTGCCGCGGTGAGCGAGGAGCGGCGGCGGCAAGGGCTTGACCCGACAGCGTATGACCCGGCTCACGTGAGTGGATTTGCGTTTGGGATGGGGGTCGAGCGCATTGCCATGATCCTGCACGGCGTGGCTGATATCGGCCAGTTTTACAGTGGCGATATGCGGTTTCTGGAGCAGTTTGCGTAGGCGATTATAGGGAAATTAGCTAAATTAGCTTGCCAGCATAATTTAGCTAACTTTTATCTAACTTCACATGAGTGGTGGCGATGAATGAGTTTGTTAAAAGTTAAGGAAGGATGGCACTTACCATGCTCCTGAGAAGGGGGATCAATGGGGACTCCATGCTTACAACGATGATGCCATTTCTGAAGGGGCGAATGATCCACTTTGCCTCGATAAGGAGAAGTGTGCGGCAGAACTTATGCGTAGAGCGAATGTCCGTGCTGGGCGTTCAGCCGCCGAGGAGCAGCAAGAACAGGTCGAGGAAGAACGTCTTGCAAAAAAGCGCACTCTCTTAGCAGCCGATCCGTTCGATCCAAAAACCGACATTTCTGCAGATGCCCGTTACGTTGCAAGCCGAATCGTTACAGCACTATGGGTCATCTTTATTCTCATTCCAATCGTGTTGGCGATTCTCTTCGAACTTTTAAAGTGAGACAGGTTCAATCAAGCACACGACTGTCTTAGAGCGCGTAAAGCTGCTGAAAGAAGACGCCTGGCGATTCTATAGACTGAGTCCGTACTCACATGAAGATTCTGACTGCATGGCTTCGCGCCACCCTGCCCACGATCTCTGTTTCCGACCGACAACTGGCTGACGATCTCACGCTGCGCGGGATCGCGGTTGAAGGGGTGCATGATCTTGGGGTCTCGCCGACGGGTGAGACGAACGGCCACTTGTTTGAGATGGACATTACGACCAATCGCGTGGACGCGATGAACCACTACGGCATCGCGCGTGAGATTGCGACGATGTATGGTCTGCAGCTGATGCCGCTCCAGGCCGAGCTGCCGGCGGTGAAGATGGCTGAGGCGCCATTCCCGGTGCGGATCGAGCCTGAGGCGGAGGCGTTCTGCGGGCGGTTTACGGCGCGGGTGCTGCGCGATGTGACGATCAAGCCGAGTGGGGGACGGGTAAAGAGCTACTTCGACCTGCTGGGGCAGAAGCTGATCTCGAACGCCGTCGATGCGAGCAACTTCACGCTGCTGGGCATGGGGCATCCGACGCATGCGTTCGACCTGGACAGGATTGAGGGCGGGATCGTGGTGCGGCTGGCGCGCAGGGGCGAGATGCTGAAGCTGCTCGACGGCTCGACGCGGACGCTGGCTGCGGATGACCTGGTGGTGGCGGACGAGAAGAAGGCGCTAGGGCTGGCGGGCGTGATGGGCGGGTGGGAGTCGATGATCACGCCCGAGACGAAGAACGTGCTGGTGGAGGCGGCGTGGTTCGACCCGGCGGCGGTGCGGCGGTCGTCGCGACGGCATCTGCTGCACACGGACGCGAGCCATCGCTTTGAGCGCGGGGCGGACTTCAATGCGGCGCCGCTGGCGAACGATCTGGTGGCGGAGCTGATCCTGACCGATGGTGGAACCATTGCGGGCGATCTGGTGGACCTGGTAGTTCGGTCCGTAGAGCGGCGGACGGCCAAGCGGGAGACGATTGCGCTTTCGGTATGGCAGGTGCGGCGGCAGCTGGGGACGACGAGGGACGATGCAGCGGGTGAGTCGGCACTGTCGCATGCGCTGATCGAGCAGTATCTTTCGTCGCTGGGGTGCGGGCTCGAGAGCAACGGGGAGGATAGCTACGCGGTGGCGCTGCCGAGCTGGCGGCTGGATCTGGAGCGCGAGATCGATCTGATCGAAGAGGTCGCGCGGGTGTTTGGGTATGACCGGTTTGCGAATACGCTGCCGTCGCCGCTGCCGGTGCTGCGGCATGGAATGGCGGCGCAGGAGCAGGCAGTGCGAATGCGGCTGCTGGCGCTGGGATTTACGGAGGCGATCTCGTCGACGTTTGCCTCGGCGGCGGAGGCGGCGCTGTTTCGGCCGGAGGCTGGTCTCGGGACGGAGGACGGGGAGGCGTCGGTGCGGCATGTGGCGATGGAGAATCCGCTCTCGGCGGAGGCCTCGCTGCTGCGGCCGACGCTGCTGCCGGGGATGCTGACGATGCTGGCGCATAACCTGAACCGTGATGTGCGGGAGGCACGGCTGTTTGAGCAGGGGCAGGTTTTTTTCGGGACGGCGATCAAGGGCAGCGACGGCGTGGGCGATGTGATCGAGACGGCCGCGCTGGTGCTGGGGATGACGTTTGCCGCGGTTCAGGCGACACCGCTCTACAGCGCGGAGGATGCGCCGATCTTTGAGCTGAAGGGCGTGATCGAATCGGTGTCGTCGCTGTTTGCGCTGGCGGGTGAGGAGTCGTTAAGCTTTTCGACCGAGAACGCTCCGGCATGGCTGGAGCCGGGGCGCGGCGGGGTGGCGCGGCTGCATGGCCGGCCGTTTGCAGAGTTCGGAGAGCTGGCGCGATCGGAGCAGGCGGCGCGCAAGCTGCGGCAGCCGGTTTATCTGGCGGCGATTGCGATGGGAGAGCTGCTGACGTTGCCGGTGCGATCGCATACGGCGCGGGAGATTTCTCGTTTTCAGGCGGTCGAGCGGGATCTTTCCTTCATTTTTTCGGACACGATGCAGTGGCATACGATAGCGGCCACGATTCTGGCGCTGGCGCTGCCTGATCTGGAACGGCTGCTGCCGGTGGAGGTTTTCCGCGATGCGAAGGGGAAGGCGATTGCGCCGGGACAGTATTCGCTGCTGCTGCGGATGGTATTTCAGTCGGCAACGCGGACGCTGACGGAGGCAGATCTGGTGGAGGCATCGCGGCGCGTGACAGAGGCGTTGACGGCGCTGGGTGGGGTGCAGCGGATGTAGGTTCGGCGCATTGCGCCTTTGGTTGAGAGGACGGCAAGGATGTGGCCGAGCTGACATCGATGGGGGTGTGGGCGCATCTGGCTTGGTTCCCCTGATCGATTTGGGACGCATAATCCACGGCGGCTCACCCTATACTTTTCGTGGGATATCAGGTCTGCGAGGGCATGTATGAGTACATCGGCACCAATCAGCGTTGACGAGTTCCAGGCGCTTGAGCAAAAGGTGTATCGGGCGGTGGAGATCGTGAAGCGCGAGCGCGAGACGCGGGCGGCGGCGGAGGCTGAGGTGGCCCGGCTTAAAGAGGAGTTGGCGCGCGAGCGGCAGGAGCACAGTGCGTCGGCAGAGACGGCGGCGAGTGAACTGGATAGTCTGCGGCAGGAGCGCGAGCAGGTGCGGCAGCGGGTGGAGAAGATGCTGCACCAGATGGACGAGTTGCTGTAGGTGGCTCCGGTATTCGCGGTGAGAGATGCACCGCTCGATGAGAAAACAACTGCTTTGCGTTGAGGCTGGATGAAGGCCTTCGGTAGACAAGCAGATCCCTACGGGATGACAACAAAAGCGGGCAACACGCAGCAGGGGGTGGGATGAACGGGAACGAGGCGATAACAGGGATGCCGGCGGCGGTGGCGGTCGATATCTATGACCAGGTGTACCATCTGCGCGGGATAGATGCGGGCTACATTGAGCGGCTGGCGGCGAGTGTGGATGCGAAGATGAGGGCGGTCTCCGCGATGGGTGGGACGGTGGACTCGCTGCGGGTGGCGGTGCTGGCGGCTTTGAATATCGCCGATGAGCTGGCGCAGCTGCGGCAGCGGTATGAGTCGCTGGATGGGTCGGTGACGCAGTCGCAGAGCTCGATTCAGTCGCGTGCGGGATCGCTGGCGCACATGCTGGATGAGGTTCTGGACGAGCGTAAAGCTGGGTGAGAGAAGCGGTTGTCCGTTGTCCGTTGTCAGTTTTACGTTCTGAGACTATGGGCTCTATGCGCGTTTTTCGGGGGCTTTGGGTTGTAGCGTTGATCGTCTCTGGCGCGGCGGAGATACGCGCGCAGACAGCTGCTCCGGCGGCGGCGTTCCGAAGCGATCCGGCGTTTCTGAGCGAGGTGGCGGCTGCGAGAGCGCAGGGTGTGACGGCCGCAGAGCAGATCCTGCACTGGAGGCAGGCGAATGTGCTGGCCGGCGACCAGTGCGCGGAGTGCTTCGAGCGGGTCGCGACGCTTAGCTTTCGGGCGGGTCAATGGGAAGAGGCGATCCGGGCGGCGACGCAGTTTGACGCGATCACGACCGTGGCGAAGGATCAGGCGTACGCGGAGCTGCTGCATGGCTCGGCGGTCTTCCATCTGAACGAGGATGAGCCGACGCCGAAAGAACTGGCGGAGGCGGACACGGCGCTGAAGGCGGCGATCGTGCATGATCCGGAGCTGCGGACGGCGCTCTATCTGGACGGGCGGGCGCTGGCGGCGCTGCATAAGGATGATGCGGCGCGGGAGGCGTTTACGCGGTACATCCAGATGGCGCCGGCGGACGATAAGTACAAGGCGCGGGCGCAGAACTATCTGGCGAATCTGTCGCTGGCGCGGGCGACAATGGCGCCGCCGTTCGCGGCGAAGACGCTCGATGGGCGGACGATGTCGCTCGACGGGCTGCATGGGCAGGTGGTGCTGCTGGACTTCTGGGCGACGTGGTGCGTGCCATGCAGGCAATTTTTGCCGCGGCTGCAGAAGCTCGCCGCGGACTTGAAGGATGAGCCGTTTACGCTGGTGAGCGTTTCGTGGGACGAGGATGCGGACGCATGGAAGAAGTATGTGACGGCGAACGCGATGACATGGCCGCAGGTGCTCGATGCGAGTCACGAGCTTTCAAATACATATGGCGTAGACGGGCTGCCGCACTACTTTACGATCGACGCGGATGGCGCGTTGCAGTCCGAGGTGGTGGGGGTAGGGGTGGACGATATCGAGGCGCGGGTGCGGACGCTGCTGCTGAAGGCGAATCGTGAGGCGCATCCGCGGCGGGCGCTGCCGAGGGCGGGGGCGGAGAGTGTGCCCGCGCAGGCGCACTGAGGCGTTAGGGAAAACTTTTCCGTATCGCTCGGGCGATCGAGCCGGCAACCGCGGCGACGCCGGAGCCTCGCTCGCGCTGCTGGGCACGGGCGCGCTCGGGATGATTGGTGTGCTGCGCCGGCGACAACCGCTTAGCATCGTCGATGGGCCGGATGCACGCGGAAGACTGTCGGAGTAGTACGTGCGAGGTGAGCGACGTACCCGCCCTGCTCTTTTCCACACGCCGAAGTCGACAGTGTGTCTGTGGGCATCCAACCGCCAGAAGCTGGATGGAACGAGGGCGGCATGGACAAGGTTACTATCTCGGACGATCAGGTTACGTCGCTGGACACCATCGCACCGGGCGTTGAGGGGCTGCGGATCGTCTTTGTCAACGTATTTGGCGTAACGCACGCTGACGGGACGTGGACGCTGATTGATGCGGGAGTTCCGTTCTCGGCCGGTCGGATTCGCGCGTGGGCGGAGAGGACGTTTGGCAGGCCGGCGAACGCGATTGTGCTGACGCATGGGCACTTTGATCATGTGGGCGAAGCCGCAAGTCTAGGAGACGGATGGGATTGCCCGATCTTTGCGCATCCGCTGGAGTTTCCGTATCTGACGGGACAGAGGGCGTATGACGCGCCGAACTGGAAGGCGGGTGGCGGGCTGATGAGCCTGCTCTCGCCGACGTACCCGAAGGCCCCGATCGATCTTGGTTCGCGACTGAAGGCGCTGCCGGGTGACGGTGCCGAGCTCTCCGCGGCGAATCTGCCGGGATGGACGCTGTTGCATACGCCGGGGCATACACCGGGGCATGTGTCGTTCTTCCGGGAGCGTGACAAGACGCTGCTGGTGGGGGATGCGTTTTGTACGACGAAGCCGGAGAGCTTCTTTGAGGCGGCGATCGCGCAGCAGCCGGAGCTGCATGGGCCGCCGGCGTACTTTACGTCGGACTGGGCGGCGGCGAAGGCGTCGGTGCGGAGGCTGGCAGGACTCGAGCCGCTGACGGTGGTACCGGGCCATGGCAGGCCGTTGACGGGCGAGGGTGTGTCGAATCGGCTGTATGAGCTGGCGGACGCGTTTGATGAGGTTGCGGTGCCGGACACGATTCGTTGAGGCGGGTGTGCCTGGATCGTTGAAGTTTGTTTCTGAGTCTTGACTTGCCAATCCCACCGGCTGCCGGTAGCATCCAACACAAGAAACCGGTCTGCAAAGCAGGTGCGCGACCAACGCTGGTTGAACCAATATTCATTGAACAGGGACCTAGCTCGTAGATATGGCTCGGTGTGCAGTGTCCGCCAGTCCGGAATGCCTAAAGAGCCACGGCGGGGTCCCACCGTCTTAGACGGGTTCACCAGCGACTCGACGCACGGCCCAGCGGATCGGTTTTCTTTCTTCTCTTCCGGCACATTTCAGGGGAATGCGGGACACGGTAGCCTGTAAGAAGCCGTGTATCCAACGCTTCTCCACATCGGACATCTTTACCTGCCCACGTTTGGGCTGCTCGCGGCGCTGGGGCTGGCGGCGGCGATCTTTCTCTCGCTGCGAACGGCTGTGCTGGCGGGGATCTCGCCTGACGGGCTATGGAACGCAGGGCTGTTCGCAGTGTTTGCGGCGTTTCTTGCGTCGCGCCTGCTGCTGGTGAGTTTCAACTTCAGGAGCTTTCTTTCTGCGCCGGTGCTGCTGCTGATGGTGCCGTCGCTTACGGCGGCGGGTCTCGCGCTGGCGGCTGCGGCGGTGGCGGTCTATCTCAAGTGGCATCGGCTGCCGCTGCTGCCTTCGCTTGATGCCTGGGCGGCGCCGGCGACGCTGCTGTGGGCATTTCTGGCGATGGGGCACTTGGCGGAGGGATCGGACCCGGGGCTGCCGACGCGGTTGGGGCTGAGAACCTCGCTGGCGGGGTACCGGGAGCAGCCGGTGGCGCTCTACGCGGCGGTGCTGGCCTTGGCGCTTACGGCTGTGCTGTATTCGCTTCTGAAACAGAGACGAGCGGCAGGGTGGGTTGCGGGTGTAGGGCTGGTGCTGGTGGGGGTGGCGCAGTTTGGGCTGAGTTTTCTGCGGATCCCGTATCTGTATGAGCCGGGTTTGCGGATGGGGTGGCTAGATCCGGTGCAGTGGCTGGCAGTGGGGATGGTGGGAGTGGGGTGTTTGCTGGTGTTGTGGCGCGGCGGGCTAAATGCGGGGGTCTCTCCACTCGCGTTGCTCGGTCGAGATGACGGCGATCAGAGAGAGTTGCTCGGCCGCGATGACGGCGATCAGAGAGAGTTGCTCGGTCGCGATGACGGCGGTGTGGGGAAGGTCGATGAGATGCGTAGAACGACGAACGAGAGGGAGAGCTAGCGATGCCGTCGAAGAACATGCTGCCGAAGGGGCAGCGCCACCGATCAGTCCGGGCGGAGTACCGGGCGACGCGCGGGGTGGATGTGGCGGCGGCGCCGGTGATTCCGGTGCTTGCGCTGGACCCGTATGCGCCGGGTGCGAACGAGGCGACGCACAGCATTGTGGTGCCGGCAGAGGCGCGTGGTCTGCGGCTCGATCAGTATCTGGCGCAGGCGATTCCGGAGATCTCGCGCTCGCGGGTGCAGCTGCTGGTGGAGCATGGGCAGGTGCTGATCAATGGCGCTGTTCCCAAGGCAAAGCACAAGGTCGCGCCGGGCGAGACGATCGTGATTCAGGGATCGCCGCGGCCGGCTCCGCTCAAGGCGACGGCTGAGAACATTCCGCTCGACATCATTTACGAGGATGAGTCGCTGGCGATTATCAGCAAGCCCGCGGGGATGAGCGTGCATGCGGGCAATGCGGCTCCGGTTCCCGAAGCGCCGGGCGAGGCGGATGAGGAGGGGGAGGAGGCAACGGTAAAGGACGCTGATCCTGGGGTCTCCCGGGATCCACGATCGTCGGGCACGCTGGTGAACGCGCTGATGCACCACTTTGCGGGAAAGCTGTCGTCGGTGGGCGGTGAGCTGCGGCCGGGGATCGTGCATCGGCTGGATAAGCAGACGAGCGGGCTGATTCTGGTGGCGAAGGACGATAGGACGCACACGAAGCTCTCGGAGGCGTTCGCCGAGCGATCGGTGCACAAGACATATATTGCGCTGGTGCAGGGGCATCTGCGCAGGGACGAGACGACGGTGACGCTGCCGATCGGCCGCGATCTGATTCGGCGGACGCGGATGACGACGCGGCGGCCGCTGGAGGCGGTAGGGGTGCGGAGTGCGATCTCGCACGTGCACGTGGTGGAGCGGCTGCAGACGAACTTCGGCGCGTTCACGCTGGTGGAGGTGACGATCGAGACCGGGCGGACGCACCAGATACGCGTGCATCTGCAGGCTCTGGGGCATCCGGTGGTGGGCGATACGGTGTACGGAGCGGCGGCGGTGCTGCGCGGGCCGGAGGGCCGGACGTCGAGTGAGCCGCGGACGCTCGAGCTGGGGCGAAACTTTCTGCATGCGGCAAAGCTCGAGCTGGCGCATCCGCGTACAGGAAAGCCGCTGGTGGCGGAGGCTCCGCTGCCGCCGGAGCTGGTGCGGTTTCTGGCGGAGCTGCGCGGCTAGAACCAGCCTGCTGCCGGTTTGAAGGAGGGCGTACCCTGGGGCTAAAGCCCCGCCTCTTTGCCGACGTGACTGTCTGGGCTAAGGCCCAGACCTGCTCGGAAGCAAAGGCTTAAAACCTGCATGCAAGCTGGTCTCATGCAGGCGGTCGAACGCAAGGTATGAGCGAAACCCAGTAGAATCGACGGCGTGATCGACCGCGCTTCTCGTCCCCCACTTTTGTCTGCTGCTGTGCTGCTGGCGGGCTCCGTTTTGTGGCCTGCCGGAGCTTTGACGCAAGCCCCTGATCCCTCTCAGCCGTCCGCTGCGCCGTACTATCCGCCGAAGCCGGCGGCTCCGCAGACGACAGTCCCTATGGCAGCGCCGGCTGCGTCACGACCGCCGCAGCAGACGAGCACGCCGGCTCCGGCGGGATCGCAGCAGGCTCCATCGCAGCAGGCTGTGCCGCAGCAGCCTGTGCCGCAGACCGGGACCGCGCCGCAGTCTGGCGTTCCGGCACAGCAGTCTGGCGCTCCGGCGCAGCAGCCGGGGGCGGAGGATGAGGCGAACACGACCTTCAAGGTGCAGGTGAACGAGGTCAACCTGATCTTTGCGGTGACCGATAAGAAGGGCCGGTTTGTGACGGGCCTGAAGCAGGAGAACTTTGGCCTGCTGGACGATGGCAAGCCGCCGATCGCGGTGGTGGGGTTTCGCCAGCAGACGAACCTGCCGCTGCGCGTGGGCGTGATGGTGGATACGTCTTCGTCGATCCGGTCGAGGTTTCAGTTCGAACAGGACTCGGCGGTGGAGTTTTTTCTGCAGACGATGCATCGCAGCGACCGCGCGTTTGTAGAAGGCTTCGACATACAGACGAATCTGGCGCAGGACTTTACGAACTCGGTGGATGCGTTGAACCAGGGGATTCGCAAGCTGCGGCCGGGCGGCGGAACGGCGCTCTATGACGCGCTCTACAGGACATGCCGCGACCAGATGCTGACGCTGCGCGACGATCTGGCGGTGCGGAAGGTGCTGATCCTGCTCTCGGACGGGGACGATAACTACTCACGCGCGGAGCTGGCGGATGCGGTCAAGATGTGCCAACGGTCGGAGACGATTGTCGAGACGATCTCGACGAACTTGAGCCCGACGAAGGACAAGGGCGACCAGACGCTGCAGGTGATCTCGGACGCGACGGGCGGGCAGGCGTTCTATCCAACGAAGATCGAGGATGTGGCGACGGGCTTCCGGAACATCGAGCAGGAGCTGCGGTCGCAGTACTCGCTGCAGTACCGGCCGGCGAATCTGATCGATAATGGTGCGTTCCGCACGATCTATCTGCAGGCGCTGGACCCGCGGTACAAGGTGCGGGCGAGCAAGGGATACTTTGCGCCGCGGCCGGCGCAGTAGCACGGACTCATTCGGCTTCAGGAGCGGCTTTCGATGTCATCTCGATCCTCGTTGAACTCGCTGTCGCGGCGACGTGTGTTGCAGGGGCTGGGCGCGGCTACGATGCTAGCGGCTCCGCTGGGGGTGGCGGGAGTTCCTCGCAGTGCGGCAGCGGGATTCGTGCCCGTTCTGCGGCAGCCGGACTTCATCGCTCTGATCGGCGGAGACGCGCAGGACGACCCTCCGAAGCGCCTGCAGCGGGATGGAGATCGCTGGTTGGATGCGCGGAGCGGCGGTCTTGCGCTGAGTGTAGCGGTCGGCGCTACAGAGAGCGCGCTGACGCTGCATGCTCCGGGTATCGCGCTACGCAGGCTGCATCTGCGGTGGCTGGGCGCGATTGCGGCGGAGACGCGGGTGCTGGGGGATGCGTGGGAGCGCAGCTATGGCGATCTGGCGTGGCTGCCGATCGAGCCGGAGCGAGTGCTGCCGTGGTATTGCCTGCTCGAGAGTGCGGCCGGCACGCAGGGGTACGGTGTGCGGACGGGTGCGGCGGCGTTTGCGTTCTGGCAGGTAGATGGCGAGGGTGTCTCGCTGTGGCTCGATGTTCGGAATGGCGGCAATGGAGTGGTGCTGGGCGAACGCGAGCTTGCGCTGTGCCGGATTGTTCAACGCGAGGGCCACATGGGCGAGACGGCCTTTGCCGCGGCTCAGGCGCTGTGCCGGCGGATGGCGCCCGAGGCTTCGCTGCGTGGGGAGCGCGGAGGGCTGCCGGTGGCCACAGTCTTCGGCAGCAACGACTGGTACTACGCGTATGGGAAGAATGCGCCTGCCGGCATCCTGCGCGATGCGGAGCTGATGCGGGAGCTTGCGCCGGCGAGCGGACCGCAGCCGTTTACCGTGATCGACGACGGCTACCAGGACCGCGCGACGTTTCCGGATATGGCGGGGCTGGCGGCGCAGATCGCGTCGCACGATGTGGTTCCGGGGATCTGGATCAGGCCGCTGCGGGCGGCTGCCGGAACGCCGGCGGGACAGCTGCTGCCGACGGTCCGGTTTGGACCGCATGCCGGCAGCGGCGAGGGCATGGCGTACGATCCGACGGTGCCGGAGGCGCGCGCGGCCGTGCTGGCGGTGGTACGGGAGGCACGCGGGTGGGGGTATCGGCTGATCAAGCATGACTTCACCACGTGGGAGCTGCTGGGGCAGTGGGGTTTTCAGATGGGCGCGTCGCCAACGCGGAATGGATGGAGCTTTCACGATCACTCGCTGACGAATGCGGAGATAATCACGGCGCTCTATCACGACATACGCGCGGCGGCGGGCGAGGACCGGCTCGTGCTGGGGTGCAATACGGTGGGACATCTGGCGGCGGGGATCTTTGACGCACAGCGCACGGGCGATGACGTGAGCGGCAGAGACTGGGAGCGCACGCGGCGGATGGGCGTGAACACGCTGGCGTTTCGGCTGCCGCAGCACCGGGTTCTCTTTTCTCTTGATGCGGACTGTGTGCCTATAACGGCGGCGGTCTCCTGGTCGGTTACAGAACAGTGGCTGCGGGCGGTGGCGGCGACGGGGTCGGTGCTGCTGGTGTCGCCGGAGCCGGGGGCGGTGGGGGCGGAGCAGAAGCGGGCGTTGCGCGAGGCGTTTCAGCAGGTGGGAGCGGCGGCGAGCCGGCCGACACAGCCGCAGGACTGGCTTGAGTCGCGGACGCCGGCGCGGTGGGGCGCGTCCGGGCAGGAGATGAGGTACCGGTGGGTGGATCGAGCGGAAGGGGCTAGTCCGTTTCCGATCTTTTAGGCAGTAGATCGTCGTCGAGAGATCCTCGAGTGAAGAGGCACCCGAAGCGAGATGCGGGGATTCTTCGCTGCGCTCAGAATGACAAACTAAACCAGGGCGCAATACGTTCCCTCACGAAATCGCGGTATGAGTGCGACTGTAAGATGGAAGTACCTTCATGGATCCTCAGCACATACGCAACTTTGCGATCATCGCGCATATTGACCACGGCAAGTCCACTCTCTCTGACCGATTGCTCGAGATGACGGGGTCGCTCACCTCGCGCGAGATGCAGGCGCAGGTGCTGGACGCGATGGATCTCGAACGTGAGCGTGGCATCACGATCAAGGCGCATACGGTTCGGATGATGTACAAGGCGGCGGATAGCGAGTGGTATCAGCTGAACCTAATCGACACACCGGGGCATGTGGACTTTTCGTATGAGGTGTCGCGGTCCCTGGCATCGTGCGAAGGCGCGCTGCTGGTGGTCGATGCATCGCAGGGTGTGGAGGCGCAGACGCTGGCGAATGCGTATCTGGCGATCTCAAACGGGCTTGAGATCATTCCGGTGATCAACAAGATCGACCTGCCTTCGGCGGATATTGAGCGGACGAAGGAGATGATCGAGAAGTCGGTGGGGCTGCCGGCGGATGATGCAATTGCTGTTTCGGCGAAGACGGGCCTCAACGTGGAGGCGATTCTCGAGGCGGTAGTGACGCTGCTGCCGCCGCCGCTGGGCGATCCGGAGGCGCCGCTGCAGGCGTTGATCTTTGACAGCTGGTTCGACGCGTATCGCGGGGTGATTGTGCTGGCGCGCATTATCAACGGCAAGCTGCGCAAGGGCATGAAGATCAAGGTGATGTCGAACGGCAAGCAGTTCGACGTGGAGAGCATGGGCGTGATGACGCCGAAGCCGGTGGAGCTTACGGAGCTGACGGCGGGGGAGGTTGGCTTCTTTGTCGCGACGATTAAGAACGTCGCGGACACCAAGGTGGGCGACACGATTACGGAGGTCGATCGGCCGTGTGCGACGGCGCTGCCGGGATTTGAAGATATCAAGAGCATGGTGTTTGCGGGGCTGTATACGGTCGATTCGCATGAGCATGCGCTGCTGCGGGATGCACTCGAAAAGCTGCGGCTGAATGATGCGAGCTTCAACTTTGAGCCGGAGTCGTCCGTCGCGCTGGGGTTTGGGTTTCGCTGCGGGTTTCTGGGTTTGTTACATCTTGAGATCATCCAGGAGCGGCTGGAGCGCGAATATGACCTGGACCTGATCACGACAGCGCCCGGAGTTCGTTACAAAATAACGCTGACGGATGGATCTGTAACCGAAGTGGATAATCCCTCGCGCTGGCCGGACCCGTCGAACATTGAACAGATTGAAGAGCCGGTGATTATTGCCAAAATCCTGACCAATGAAGAATACGTCGGCGGCATATTGAAGCTGGTAGAAGACAAACGCGGCCGTCAGAAGAACTTCGAATACGTCTCCGAGACGCGTGTGATGATCACATACGAGCTGCCGCTGAATGAGATTGTGCTGGATTTCTACGATCGGCTAAAGAGTGTCTCTCGCGGTTACGCATCGCTTGACTATGTGGTGGCGGGTACGTGGATCTCGCCGATGGTGAAGATGGACATCCTAATCGGCGGCGATCCAGTAGATGCATTGTCGATTATCGTGCACCGGGATGCGGCATTCGACCGTGGCAAGGCTCTGGTGCACAAGATGCGCGAGCTGATTCCGCGGCAGATGTTTGAGGTGGCGATTCAGGCGGCGATCGGGTCGAAGATTGTGGCTCGGGAGACGGTTTCCGCGATTCGCAAGAACGTCATCGCGAAGTGCTACGGGGGCGACATCAGCCGGAAGCGCAAGCTGCTCGACAAGCAAAAAGAGGGTAAAAAACGCATGAAGCGCATTGGCAAGGTGGACATCCCGCAAGAGGCGTTCCTAGCAGTTCTTAAGGTCGGGGAGGAGTAGCGACGGCGCGGACAGTCTGCTCTTGACCGGGATTGAAATTGGCGCAGGCTTTGAGGGAGCATTTCCAAAAGAGACGATGTTCGTCACGCTTTTGTAACGCCAGTCTGTGGAAACCTTTGTGGGTCTGTGACTTACACCCATGGGAGGAAAGGCGAACCTCTGCTGCCGGCGATGTTCTGCTTTCAAGTGGTTCAAATCAGGCAGGATAGAGCCTTCTACGGAGCAAGAGTGACGCGGCCGAAAGGGCCATTCGTGTCATCCCTGAAATTGCTTGAACCAGAAGCAATCCACAATTTTTTCCACCGAAGTTAGTGTTTATAGCAAGAAAGAGGCGGCCATATGGCCGCCTCTTTGAATGATCCAGGGTTAGCGTCGCGGTGTCGTCGTTGAGGGCCGCGGGGTAGTGGTGCGGGTTCCGGCTGGGCCGGAGGCGGATGGGGCAGATGGCGGTGGTGCCGCAACACCTGAACTCTTGTTGTAGGCATCGACTGCCGCCTGGGTGATATCGGTGGTTTGAAGCGCCCACATGACGTTGCTCGCCTGATTGCTGACATCAAGCAGCAGGGTAAAGCCGGCGGTCTGGCAGTAGTTCTTCATCACACCGGAGAACTTCTGCGCAACCTTGCCGTAGGCCTCCTGCAGGTCGGCCTGGTAGGCGTTGGTTGCGTCTTCGGCATCGCGGTTGAGCTGCTTTTCTTTGGTGTCGATGGTGCGAAGGCGAGCCTGGCGCTCCTCTTCGGATGAAGTGGCCGGCGCGGCCTGGGCCTGCTTCTTCAGTGTATCGACCTCATTCGAGAGGGAATCGATCTGTGCCTTGCGCGGCTCGTACTTCTTTTGAACCGTCTGCACCGCGACCTGACCCTCATTCGTGGAGAAGACGGCTTGCTCAAAGGCGATCAGAGCGACCTTAGCAGGGACCGCCTGGGGGGCGGCGGAGGGCGCGGTTGCGGCAGGGGATGTTGCGGGTGCTGCACCGGCAGTCTGGGCGAAGGAAGGTGCAGCCATCAGGCCGGCGCTCAGCGCCAGGGTCACTACTACGGTGCGATTCATGCTTGTGTGTTGCTCCTTACGAAGATCGATTTATTCGGAATCCGTCGGCGACGGTTTTTGTACTCTAGACTGCCTGAAGGTGGCAACGGAAGCGTTCTGCGGAGCTGCACGCGTCGCTCTACTCCACTTCGTCCAGCTCACGTTCTGCTCTGAGAGCAGATTAGAGCTGAGCGGCAGATGACCATAATTATAGGTACGGCTTAATGTGTGGTCAACCGAAGCAGGCAGGATTGACGGTGGCCAAGGACGGGGAAAGATTCTGAATTCTGGATTTGACGCGGCACTCTCTCCAGATTGTCAAAGCTATCTGCCTCCTGCGTTCTGCTAACTTGCTTAGAATAAGGGAGATTTTGTGTGGTCCCTTACGTGCATAAGGTTATGTGTCGCATGGTTACGTTTCGTAGACCACGCGTGCTCCTTCGGTGTGAAGCTGCTCCTGCAATGACGGGAGTGGCCGCCGGTACAAGAGCCGCCCTGCCAAGGGCATCTTCAGGAGGCCAGTGACTGGCCAGTAGCTGTATCGATGTAAGGAATCATAGGTAAGCGTGACGATCCGGAACAGGAGTATGCCGTCCGTTCCAACGTGATGCTTGCCAAAAGGCACTATTCGCGGTACGCTGATGGTGCCTTGTAAAGCCAGTTTGGGTGCCCTCCGCGTTGCGTGAAGGGTGAATGCTTTCGGGGCGCATCCATCAGCCGGACTGCGGAGCGCCGCCGGGATGTCAAGCGCGATTCCCCGATACGGTCTCTGACCAGGCTTGGTGGTGGCGTTCAAGCGAATAGAGGCAGCATGGACCGCGATCTGCGGAGAAGCCGTTCAGCAGTTGAACGGCGGTGACGTGACAAGATGTCCCATCGAGTGACCGCTTGACCCTGACGCCATACCAGAAATCCTTCAGCAGTACGGCTCCCGATTCGTCCCTCGCGCGACACAGCTCTCCGTGTGCGCGGAATAGCGTGTTGTCCCGGCAAGCGCAGCCATGAGGTCTGCGCGCCCAGTAAGAGCACGATCGTGCAATAGGAAGTGGAAGCATGAGTTCAGAGCAGAATCTGCCTGAGGTGCCAGTGCACCAGGGCCCGCCGCCATCCCAGCAGGGTGAAGCGCTTTTGGAGTCTGGCAGCACCCACGGAATGGGGCAGTCGAAGAGTAGCCGGCGACGGCGCCGTAAACGAAAGAGCGGGAGCGACTTCGCCACTGAAAGTAATAGCGGTGCGGTTGCGGGCGTCGTCCCGAACCTCCAGGGCCAGGCAGGCCAACAGACACCAGGGGTCGCGTCAACGCCTCCCCAGCAGGGATCTCCGCAAACGGGATCTCCGCAGAATGGATCGATGCAAAACGGACAGCAGCAAGGCCAGCCAGTCGGGGCAAAACGCTGGAAGAAGAAGTTTCGCGATCGCGACCGGGACCGGCCGCGGCACGCGGAGGGTGGCGGCCAGCAGAACGGCGGCTTCTCCGCTCCGCAGAACAACCAGAACGGTCCACGCGACACAAACACGCATCAGTTTGGAAACCGCTCGGACTCTTTCAAGCGTAAGGGCGGCGGCAGCAATGGTGGCGGCAAGCAGGGACGTGACCGCGGCCCGCGAAGCTTTGTCGGACCGATGGATCACAGCTACCGCGCGGTCAATGGAAACTTCATGGACACGCCTCCTTCGACGATCGAGACCCATGGCAGTGCATTTCATGGCCGATCCAAGAGCTATCACAGCAACGGCGACAGCCAGCCGATCGACTACTCGCAGGGCCGGACGGTGCCGATTGCGGAGAATGCTCCGACTCGCATTTATTTCTTCATCGACGACCTGTTCTTTACGGCAAAGATCAATGAGACTGCGCGCAAGCTGGGGGTCAAGGTCGCTTTTGTAAAGAATGAAAAAGAGGTGATTGCGGAGATGCTGGCGCTTGAAGAGGCCGATCGGCCCGGTCTGATCGTCTTCGATCTGAACAACGCCAATGCGAAGCCGCTCACGTTGATTCCGAAGCTGAAGGCAAAGCTCAAGCGATCGACCTCGATCGTGGGCTTTCTCTCGCATCTGCAGGGCGACCTGAAGGCGAAGGCGACCGAGGCGGGATGCGATACGGTGATGCCGCGGGCGGCGTTCTCACAGAATCTGCCGAACCTGCTGCGGCGCTATGGGCTGGAAGAAGAGCCGGAAGACGCGAACTTCAACCAGTAGTCGGTCCCAATAAAAGGGAACGGCCCGGAGCGATTTGCTTCGGGCCGTTTCCGTTTGCGGGTTAAGACGATTGGGCGGTGAGGCTCTAGCCTGGAGGCCAGCTCATGTGTCGTCCGCCGAGCAGATGCAGATGCAGATGGTTGACGGTCTGTCCGCCATCGGAGCCGGTATTGATGACGAGCCGATAGCCGTCCTTCAGCTGTTTCCGAGCGGCAACCTGCGCGGCTGTGGCGACGAGGTGCCCCAGCATGGGGGTGTGTTCGGCGACGACCTCTTTGGTGGAGGCCAGGTGCTGCTTGGGGATGATGAGGAGATGTTGCGGGGCCTGTGGGTTGATGTCGGGAAAGGCAAGGACAAGATCGTCCTCGTAGACGCGTTCGACGGGAATGGCGCCGGCAGCGATCTTGCAAAAGATGCAGTCTGGAGGATGGCTGGGGGGCGACTGGGGGGCGGCTTGGTCGGGCATGGTGGAAGTGTACGACGCAGTCACGTGCTTTAGCGGCCGGGCGGCGCCGGAACCATAACTGCGTTCGGATCGACCTTGGGAATGCCGAAGTGGCCGGCGAGGTGGAGAAGATCGAGGGGGCGTATGGAGCCGGAGACCTGAATGACGTTCATGGTGCGCGGGCCGCGAAGCATGACGGTGAGATCGCGGACCTCGGCGCCCTCATAGTGCAGCCAGAGATCGGTGAGGGTGCGGTCCGGCTGAGCGTTGGCGCCGGGGGCGGCGTTGGCGTTCACGAGATGCTTCCAGCCGGCGGCGTTGTAGTCGGCGATGAGCGCGGCGAAGGCCTCCGGTGTGTAGAAGGCGGGCTGCGGATAGCGATAGGTATCGACGGTGACGGCGGCAAGCGACGATGCAGACTCTGCGCCGAACAAGCTCTGCGCCGACTGAAGCATCGAGCGATCGAAGGTGAAGGAGATGCGGGAGGCCGGCTGATCCGCGAGGTTGGCCAGGGCGTCAGCGACGCCCTGGGGCTGCTGTGCCGCAAGGGGGAGGGCTGCTGCGAGAGCGATGGAAAGGATTGCGGCACGGAGACACATGGTCGAAAGAGCCTCTGCTGTCTTAGACCGCGAGATGGAGGGAAAGTTGCGGGCGTCGCGGTCTTATGAAAAATGCGGAATCTCTCCGCTCCCGTTGGTCGGGGTCGGGCGGAGCGGGCGCCGAATAGCCGCCCGGGACGGTGACGTTGCCGCCGCAGCCGATGACGGCGAGAGAACAGCGAGCGCGGCGAAGACCGAGCAGAGCCGGCAGACACTGAGCAACGAAGCGCGACGGTGCCGGAAGAAAGACCTCTGAGGACAGATCGTCACGGCGTGCGCTCCGGGACGGCTCTTGCATGAGCGTGGTCGGGAGTGTGAGCGGGGCTTTATGATTTCCCGCGTCTTACAATGAGCAGGGATGACGGATACAGCGGGGCGTTGGCGGATGGGGCGGCGGTTGGGTGTGCTGGCAGGCTGCGTTCCGCTGCTGTTGCTGCTGGGGTGTCCGCAGAGTGACCCGCTGGGGCCGCCGCCGACGCAGGCGACAGCTCCAACGATACAGGCCCCTGCGGAGAGTAAGCCGGGGCAGACAAAAGCGCCATCGATGAACCTGGCGATCACGCCGACGGAGTCGCGAGGGCAGAGTACACCGCAGAGCGCGGCCCATGCTGCGAAGGTGCAGGCGCTAATCAACAACGCGGAGCGGGCGTATGCGAGCGGTGTCAACAACTACCGTGCAGGACGGCTGGATGCGGCGCGCGCGGACTTTGATTCTTCGGTGGACCAGATGCTGACGAGCGGGCTGGACGTGAAGGCGGACCCAGCGCTGGCAGACGAGATGGATCATCTGCTGAATGTGGTGAACTCGGTGGAGATGGCGTCGCTGAAGCAGGGTAACGGGTTCTCCGCGCCGATCGAGGCCACGCCGCTGGACGCCGCGGACGAGGTGACGTTCGCCCCGAATGCGGCGCTGACGGCGAAGGTGCAGACGGAGTTGAAGACGACGCAGTCCGATCTGCCGCTGGTCGTGAACGACTACGTGACAGGCTTCATCAACTTCTACTCGAATACGCAGACGGGGCATGCGCATCTGCTGCGATCGCTCGAGCGAGCCGGGAAGTACAAGGAGATGATCCAGAAGAATCTGCGCGACGCCGGGCTGCCGCAGGATCTGATCTACCTCGCGGTGGCGGAGTCGGGCTTTCAGCCGCAGGCGCTGAATGCGAAGAGCGGCGCGGCCGGCATGTGGCAGTTCATGGGGTTTCAGGGCGCGTATGGCCTGGTGCGAAACGGCTATGTGGATGAGCGCTTTGATCCGGAGAAGAGCTCCATGGCCTATGCGCGCTATATGAAATCGCTCTACGCGCAGTTCGGCGACTGGTATCTGGCGATGGCGGCGTACGACTGGGGGCCAGGCTATGTGCAGCGCGCGGTGATGAAGACGGGCTACGCGGACTACTGGGAGCTTTACCGCCGCGGAGTGCTGCCGGGTGAGACGAAGAACTATGTGCCGGGCATCATCGCTGCGACCATCATGGCGAAGAACCCGGCGCAGTACGGGCTTGAGAATCTGCATCCGATGCCGGCGGTGATCTATGACACCGTGCAGACCGACACGGCGATGGATCTGCGGCTGGTGGCGGATGTAACCGACGTGGCGGTAGGCGAGATCGTGGCGCTGAACCCGAGTCTGCTGCGATCGACGACGCCGCGGGACATGACCTTCGACCTGCATATTCCGTCGGGGACGAAGACGCTCTACGAGGAGCGCATCAAGGAGATTCCGGACGAGCACCGCGCGAGCTGGCGCTTTCATGTGGTGCGGGCGGGGGAGACGACGGAGTCGATCGCAACAGCGATGCACGCGCGCGCGGCCGAGATTGCGCAGGCGAATGGGCTGACGGCGACCGAGGCCATAGCGGCGGGCGACGAGCTGGTCATTCCGATCACACCCGTGGTGAGTGCGGCGACGGCGCATCCGGTGCACTATCGTGTGTTGCGCGGCGACTCGCTCATTACGGTATCCGATCGGTTCAATGTTTCGGTTGAGGATTTGCGGCGCTGGAATCATCTATCGTCGAGCGCGATTGCGCCGGGACGCACGCTGACGGTCGCGGAGCCGATGCATCTGGCGCCGACCGGACGAGCGCGGGCAAAGGCATCGCGCGGGCGGACTGTGCGCGGTGCGCGCGCGGCGATGAATCGAGCGGCAGGCCGGGCGGTGAGCACGCATGCAGCGACGAAGACCGCAACTACAGGCGCCAAGACCGCAGCGAAGAAGAAGCGGGGATACTGACGCGGCTCTCTTGAAGGTTGCGGGCAGACGCAGTGAGACGCGGTTTTCTCTTCGAGACGGCCGCTTCGATCAAAGTTCAACCGCGCTGCGGCAGCAAGAGAAATGGTTCACGCGATACCTCCGCCGCTTCCGAACAAAAGAGTTCTTGCGCTTGCTGGCCCAGCGATGCAGACTGTTGCTAGAATTCGATCCGCATGTTGCGGTCACGAAATCAGTGCATCGTATAAAGTGCAGTTGCTTTGGATCAGCGAGAGGGTAGACGACGATGATGTTCGACGAGACGATCAAGCTGTATGCGGCGGCGCACGACGAAGACGAAGAGGCGGACGATGACGACGCCGCGCTCGACGAAGGCTTCGACGATGAGGACGACGACGAAGAAGAAGAGATCCTGACGAGCTCGGATGACGACGAGATAAGCGGCGCGGACGAAGACGTCGATGAGGCGAGCTCGGATCCGCTGCTGCGCAAAGACACGCATGCCGAGGAGGCGCAGATGCATGCCATGCCCGCGGCCCCGGGGCAGCCGTATGATCCGCCATCGAAGATGTCAAAGGAGCCGGTGATCCAGGAGGCCGAGATGGATGTTGTGGAGGATCTGACCTCGGACACCCCGGAGGCTCCGATGGAGACGCCGCCAAGGAAGAGCGCCTCGAAGAGGGCAGGGGCTAAAGCGACAAAAGCACCGGCTGAAGCAAAGAAGGCAGCGGCTCCAGCGAAGAAAGCGACACCGGCGAAGTCGGCCAGCGTGTCTGCCAAAAAGGCTGTGCCGGCCAAGAAGGCGCCTGCCAGCAAGACCGTGCCGCCGAAGAAGGCTGCGCCCGCGACGAAGAAGAGTGTCGCCAAGAAGATCACAGGGTCTGCCGCGAAGAAGTCGAGTGCACCGCGCGGCGTGAAGGGCGCTCCGAAGAAAGGAGCGTCAGGCAACAAGGGCACCGCAAGCAGCAAAAAATCTAACGTGAGAGGTAAAACCTTGGCAACCGCAAAGAAAGCTCCTGCGAAGAAGGCTGTCGCGAAGAAAGCTGCTCCGGCGAAGAAGGCCGTAGCGAAGAAGGCACCCGCAAAGAAGGCAACGGCGAAGAAGGCCGTGGCGAAGAAGGCGCCGGCAAAGAAGACTGTAGCGAAGAAGACATCGACCAAGACCGCGACAAAGACGGCAGCAAAGAAGTAAACGCACTCCAAGGCAAGCAAAAAGGCCCGGACCTCTCTCGCGAGACTCCGGGCCTTTTTGCGTCTGCTTGCAGTCTGTAGCAGGATCAGTTACTTATTGCCGGCTTGCTTGATGGCGGCAAGGACCTCTTCGCTATGACTGTTGACGTCGACGTCGGGCCAGTGCTTGATGATCTTGCCGTCGGGCGAGATGAGGAAGGTTTGGCGGGAGGCGAACTTGATCGGGCCCATGCCGCGAATAGGGACGCCGTACTCGTCAACGACCTTGTGGTCGGGATCGGCGAGGAGCTTGAAGGTGAGGGTCTCTTTGGTGCAGAACTTTTTGTGGCTGTCGACGGTGTCGAGCGAGACACCAACGACGGCGGCGTTGAGGGCGGTGTACTTGGCCTCATCGCGCTGAAAGTTGTGGGCTTCGATGGTGCAGCCCTGGGTCTGATCCTTCGGGTAGAAGTAGAGGACGACGAACTTGCCCTTGAAGTCGGAGAGGCTGACAGGCTTATCCAGCTGTGAAGGCAGCGTGAAGCTGGGCGCGGTGGAGCCGATGGCCGGTGTATCCGCGGCGTGGAGGGCAGCCGGTGCGAGCGAGAGTGTGGCGAGCAGTGCGGCGGCGAGGAACGAGTTGCGCATAGAGGAGCCTCTTTCAGGGTGGGGCGAAGTAGAGTTGTCAGTCTTGCTTTACAGTGTGTTGCTAGCGGGCCGAGGAGCGAAGTCGATTCTACTCCGCCTGAATAGCGATGCCGGCTGCATCGGCCGCGGCGCGAATGGCTGCGGGGTCAAAGAGGAGGGTGCGGCCAGCCTCAAGAGCGAGGCAGGTGGCGCCGGCGGCCTGCATGATGGCGATCGTCTGCAGGCCGATCACGGGGACGTCAAAGCGCATATCCTGATTCGGCTTGGCGACCTTGACGACGGTGAGCGAGCGTCGCAGGGTGGAAGGATCGCTCTCCGCTCGCAGCAGGTCACCGGCGCGGAGGATGGTAGCGTCCGTGCCTTCCATGGCTTCGATGGCAACGCAGGCCTGGGCGGCGATGACGACGGTCTGGCCGAGATCAAAGGCGGCGATGCCGCGGGCGACGGTGCGGCCGTAGGCGATGTCTTTCCGCTCCTCGGCATCGGGTTCGCGGGTGGTGAGCACGCCTGGTTGTGCAAGGAGCGGCTCGAGATACTCGGTCGAAGAGATGAGCGTGATGCCTTCGTCGGCGAGAACCTTAGCGATCGCGCCGAGGAGGTTATCGGTGTTACGGGAGCCGAGCGAGAAGAGGAGCTTGGCGAGGCGCCAGTCCGGCCGGATCGACGAGAATATCTGCTTGTGGCGAACCTGCCCGGCCATGGTGGCGCGGGTGACGCCTTCGTTATGGAAGATCTTGATAAGGCGAGAGAGCTCGCCGAGCGAGAGCCAATGCAGGTGGATGAGGGTGTCGGCGGCGGCGCGCGCGGTGATCTCGGGATCGGTCTCTTCTCGCAGCGCGGCGACGACGACGATGAGGTTGTGCGCGCGCGCGGCGTCCAGCAGAAGGAAGGGAAAGCGGCCGTTGCCGGCGATGAGGCCGAGAGTCTCAGCGGGACTTGTGACGACGATCGGGGAGGTGGACTGCATGTGCCGCTAGTGTAGGGGATGTTTGCCGCGCAACGCATACGTGACAATGCAAGCGCCGCTCTACTTGCTTTGGGCGAGCTTGACGGTCTTGCCGGTGGCTGCGGACTCGCGGGCGGCGGCAAGGATGCGGACGACCTTTACGTTGGTGTCGAGCGCGGTGAGATCGCCCTGCGGGTGCAGCGAGCCATTGAGGACGGCGACGAGATAGTTGAGCGAGTCGTTCTGGGGCGCGGCGAGGGCGGGTGCGGTCGCGGTGTGCTCTTCCTTGTCGCCGGGCAGGCGCATGCGAAGGCGGTCGGTGATCTGCGTTGAGACGTAGACGGTGTCCACGTAACCGGTGGCGCCGTAGATCTCCATGTCCTTACGGTCGAAGGGCCAGTTCCAGGAGCCTTCGAGGTCGGCGACGGCCCTCGGGTACTGGAGAAGGATGGTCGAGTCGTCATCGATGTGGGTGTAGACGGCGGGCTTGTCGGTGTGGGTGAGGGCGGTGACAGAGAGCGGCAGCTCGCCATGCATCAGGACGGTCGTGAGGTCCGCGCCGTAGCAGCCGAAGTCGAAGAGGGCGCCGCCGCCGTTCTGTTTGGCGTCGGTGAGGAAGCCGAGAAACTCGGGGTCGACGCCGATCTCCTTGGGCCCCTTGTGGCCGTCGTGGAAGACGACGCGGCGGAGCTCGCCGACCTTGCCCTCACCGAGCATCTTCGCGGCTTCGGCGTTTGAGGCGTACCAGGTGGTCTCGTAGTTGGTGAGGACGGGGATCTTGTACTGCTCGGCGAGGTGCTGGATGGCGAGGGCGTCAGGAACTGTCGTCGCGAGAGGCTTTTCGACCATGGCCGCGATGTGCATGGGCGCGGCGGCCGCGATAGCCGCGAGATGGCCGGCGGGCGAGGTATAGACCAGAATGGCCTGCGGGTGGGTCGCGGTGAGCATGGCCTTTTCGTCCGCGAAGAAGAGTTTATGGTCGAAATGGTAGAGCCGCTCGTACTTGGCGCGCAGGCTCTCGTCGGGCTCGGAGATGCCAACGAGCTCGACCTCATGGTGGTTCGGAAGATTGCGGAGAAAGCCTTGGACATGGCCGTGTGTCAGGCCGACAATAGCGACGCGCGCGGGTGTCTGCGCGGCGGCGGTGAGGGCGGAGGCAAGAAGGACGGCGGCAGCGAGAGGGAGATGGCGCATGATGCAGACAAGTGTATTGGAATCCGCGATTGCCGGTGCGAGACCGTCCGCACAGGACAGGAATAGCAGGCTATGAGCCTATGCCGAGAGATGGCTGCGGGAGCAAAGAGCCGGGCGGCGTTTACAGTACGGCGTTCAAGGCTGGGTAGCGACCGGCATGGCTGGTCTCATAGAGCGCAAGCAGCCGGGCACGCATCAGGTAGTACGCGCTGGCTGCCTCCTGGACATAGAAGGGACCGCGGGCACGGCCGTAGTGCAGGAAGAGTCCAAGGGCGATCTTGAAGGTGGCCTTTCGCAGGGTGAGGGCGTCGTGACGCATGCGTTCTGCCACGATGACGCTCTCCTCGAAGTTCCACTGGGCCGCATAGCCGGCGATCGCGAGCAGCGTCTCCGCGTTCTCGCGCATCTGGGCCAGGCCGTTCGCGCCGCCAACCAGATTCCAGAGATCGTCGGTCTGCAAGCCAAGTTGGCCCTTCACGGGGTGCAGGTACTCAAGCGCGACAGTCGTAATGCCGCGGGTGGGAACGGGACCGAGCCGGGAGAGCAGATCGTTCCAGTTGAGCGAGGCCAGACGCCGCTGCTTAAGATGCGCGTGGAGCAGCATCCCTGTAAGGAAGAAGGCGGCGACGATCAGAACCAGAAAGCTCATAGAGGCGTTTTAAGTGCGATGCACGTTTTCGAGATCGTATTGCACTCTGCGATGAAGAGCAAGCAAATACGCTTCCATCTCTGTGGAAAGTGGGGCGCGTTCCGTCTCCGGCAACCAGAAGGAGACGATCCAGAAGAGTAGCGCGCCCAGGTAGGCGAACTCGCGTATGCCGTCGTAGAGCGCGAAATCTCGTTGCCAGCCGGCAAGAACGTGCAGAACATTACTCCCCAAGGTGAAGAGAGCCCAGATCGTAAGCCCCTGGCCGAGAGCGACGACATGGCTCCGCCACTGAAGGCCGAGACGATTGGCGGAGAGGATCATGGCTGCGAAGAGCTCGCAGGTGAGAAGCGAGGTGAAGAGAGTAATGCGCTCCTCCCAGAGATCCAACCCCTTTGCGCTCGGAGCGCCAAGGCCGAAGGCTACGATCGCAGCCAGCAGTAGACCAAGGCCGCCCCAAAGGAGAAACGATCGTCGTGCGTCGCTCACCCAGGTACCTGTGGGACGAAGTACGATACGAGCGATTTCGAAGATCAAAGCAATCTGAAAGATGTAATCAACGAGTGCTGCACTCCAGTAAGCCAAGTAATACGAATGATGACTTCCATACTTTGCAATGAGGAAAAGAAAAGCAGTGTTTAGAGCTTGAAAGCCGATCATCGCAGTGAAGACGGGAAACCCGTGGCTGCGTCGCCTGTAAAAAAGCACTGTTAGTAGAGCGACATGGCCGAGGAAGCCCGCCGCCCACAGCACATTCGTCATGGTAGGACTTGTCATCTCGCGATGACTATCTTATCGGACCTAGAAGTTAAAAAAGCTCAAAATCGTCTGCGCGATGGTCGGCGATGCGACGACGCGTGATGTTGGACGTGGGTTCGTTCCCATAACATCGGCATGAGCCGGAGCAGCGGTGAGGGCAACAAGAGAAACGAGAACGAAGGAGCGGAGTGACTTCTGCATGGT
>CAXTRT010000022.1:54392-59479 GCA_964246835.1 uncultured Acidobacteriaceae bacterium
GACTTCTGCATGGTGGATCTCCTTGAGCGCGTTGCGCTCATTCAAGGTTAGCCGTGATCACCACCATTGCCGCAGAGAAATGTCAAGGCTTTACGAAGCCGCATTGGGTACTGATTACTATCGCCACGTCTTTTCCTCACCCAAAGAGAAAAGTCGCTCCCTGCTATTTGATGATGCCGCGTGTGCTGGCCGCGATGAAATCGGCAAGATAGCGGACGTGCTCGGCTTCGCCGGAGGCAGTCTGGTCTTTTGGATTCTCCTGATCCTCTGGGGGAAGCATGGCGCGAATGGCGGCGAGAGCGTCGCCTGTATTGCGCTTTGAGGAAAGCAGAAGTCTGTAGGCGTGGCGTAGCTGCTTGAGCTGAGCGGGGGTAAAGCCGCGGCGCTCAAGCCCCACCTTATTCAGGCCGTAGGCGTGGTTATTGCGCTCGATCGAGGTCAGCGAGTAGGGCAGCACATCCTGTGTGATGGTGGTGCCGCCGCCGATATAGCTGTAGCGGCCGATGCGGCAGAACTGGTGCACGGGGCAGAGCGCGCCGACGACGGCGAAGTCCTCCACGATGACGTGGCCGGCGAGGGTGGCGGCGTTGGCGAGGATGCAGCCGTTGCCGATGCGTGAGTCGTGGCCGATGTGGGTGTAGGCCATAATCAGGCAGTTGCTGCCGATCGTGGTCTCGCCGCCGCCGCCCGCGGTGCCGCGGGAGATGGTGACCGACTCACGGATCGAGTTGTCGTCGCCGATCGTCAGGCGGGTGGGCTCGCCGGCATACTTCAGGTCCTGCGGCGCGATCCCCAGGCAGGCAAACGAGAAGACCCGGTTGCGGGCGCCCAGCGTGGTGGCGCCATCGAGCACCACATGCGAGACCAGCTCGCACGCCTCCCCGAGAACGACGTGGGGGCCGATCGTGCAGAAGGGGCCGACGGTGCAGGAGGGTGGGATGCGCGCGCCGGGGGCGATGAGGGCAGTGGGATGGATGGGCACTCGGGCTGCCTACTCCGCCGCCTGGGACTCTGCCGGGCGGTCGGGTTGGGAGGCTGCGGGACTCGCAGGATCGGCGACAGAGGCAGGTGCGGTAGCCCGGTTGGTGAGCGCACAGGTAACAGTGGCCTCGCAGGCGATCTTGCCCTCAACGGTGGCAACGCCGCGCATCTTGACGGCGGAGGTGCGCCAGTTGAGCACGGTCACCTCGATACGAAGCTGATCGCCGGGCGTGACCGGTCGGCGAAACTTGGCCTGCTCGATACCGGTAAAGACCATCAGCTTGGAGTCGCGATCGGCAATCTCGGTAAGCAGCAAGGCGCCCCCGGCCTGGGCGATCGCCTCCACGATGAGGACGCCCGGCATGATGGGGTAATGGGGGAAGTGTCCCTGAAAGTGGGGCTCGCTCGCGGTAACGTTTTTGATGGCGACTATGCGCTGCTTGCGCTCAATCTCGGTGACACGGTCGATCAGGAGAAAGGGGTAGCGATGCGGCAGGATAGCCATGATCTCGACCAGATCCATTGTCTGTTTGACGGGGTATGCGGCGGCATTTGGCTCTGGAACGGTGTCGGACATGGCAGGGATGAGTATAAAGGCTGCATAAAAGCTGTGGCGTTAGGATGCAGTGTCGCGAAGACGAGCGGAGAGTGAGCCGGCGCAAATAGTTACTACAGGTTACTTTCTTACAGAAATCTAATGACTTTAGGCTTAGCTTATGGTCTGATGAGATTGTTTCTGCTGCTTAACTTCTCCGCACCTCAAGGATTGTATGGGCCTCCGAAGTTCTGCCTTGTTTCTAACGCTTCTTTGTGGATCAACCGCGATGGCTGTGGCCGATCCGATCTGGTACTCGCATCCCTCGGTTCCGGCTCCGGCTGTCGCTCTGACCGCGGCGGCTACGGGCTCGATCCAGGGCTATTTCGTCTTTCAGAGCGCGGGCGATCTGGATTCGATCGCATTACTGGACGTCACCACCGGCGTAACCAGCGCGTACGTCTTTCCGAATCACTCGACAGCGTCAGGAGCTACGGCGAACTTCGGCAGCGTTTCTGCTGGCGATCAGCTGGTGTTTCTGCTGTTTAACGCGAACACGGGCACGGTCCTGCGCTCGGACACGCAGAACAGCGACGGAGACGCGCATGCCTACATCATTCCCTACGCGGGCGGCCTGACCGGCGGTCTGCCATACCCGGCCGGAACTTACGTGGGCTTTGAGGACCTGCTGGCATCGCAGGGTTCAGACTTCGATTACAACGACAACGGCTTCATCTTTACGAATGTCGCGACGTCCGCGCCGGGGACGCCGTCTGCCGTGCCGGAGCCCGGATCGCTGGCGCTGCTTGGTACCGGCGCCCTGGGGGCGTTCGCCTTCCTGCGGCGTCGTGCGCGCATGTAACCGCAACAGGCTGGCGCAGCCGCGAGCCGTCTCCTTTTTGGAGAGGGCTCGCTTGCTTTATGCGGACATTATTTCTTCTGTTGTAGCGGCGCGTCGGGGTTGAAGAGGGCGGTGGGCAAGGGCTGGTTGTAGTCGACCTTGTTGAGAAAACGCTGATTGACGAGGTCGCCATTGCGGTAGCGCGAGATCGTCAGCGGCGTGGGAATGCCGCCGTAGGTCTGGTAGTTGTCGTACTCTTCGCGGTCTTCGTCATGATCTTTGAACTGCGTGTTCCGCCACTCGAAGGTGCGCGCGAGCGGCAGGTGCGTGTTGGCGTCGAGTTCGAGCGTGACGGCGTCGTTATTAGCCGAGAGCACGCTGATCTTGTCGGCGGCGCGGCGCTGCACCATGCTGGTGCCTTCGGCGACGACGACCACGCCCGGAGCTTTGAGCCAGACGGCGAGGATCGCTTCGATCGAGTGCGCACGGCGGCGAAGATAGTCCTCTACCTGCTCCTTCGGAAGCGGGGTCTTTCCTTTGTAGGTGAGCTCGTAGCCCTGGTCGGGAACCCAGACCTGGACGACATCGCGCTTTTTGCCCGGCATAATCATGCCTTTGGGAGTGATGAACTCGATGCGCTCGACCTGCGGCTTGCCCGCGAGCGGGAACTGAAAGTACTCGGCATACTCCACGTTTGAGCCGGTGGGCTGATCGCGAAAGAAGGCGGCGGTGTGGCCCAGGGTGGTGAGGGTCTGACGGTTGAGCCACGCCGGACCGCCGAGAGCGACGACCATCTGGTTCAGGAGCTGGCGGCCGCGCTCTTCGGGGTTGGCGGTGCTCGAATTGGGGGCGGCGCTGGGAATGTCGTTGGCCTGCGCGTGCAGGACGGCGGGGCTGGCGAGAAGAGAAAGAAGGAGGAGCGAGCGGAGGCGCATTGTGGTCCTTAGAGCGTATGCGGGCGAGGGTTCCGAGGGTGTAAAGCGGATCCTCCGCTGCGCGAAGGATGACAACCAAACCAAGAGGATCATAACCAGAGGGACGGATGCGCGTTCAACCGGTGAGGACGGCGCCGCCGTTGACGTTGACGATCTCTCCTGACACGAAGCCGGCGAAGGGCGTGCAGAGGAAGAGGATGGGGCCGGCGATCTCGTTGACGTGGGCGGGGCGGCCGAGCGGGATAAGGGACATCGCTCTCTTGGACGCGGCGGGGTCGGAGAGGGCAGCGGCAGACATCTCGGTGGCGACCCAGCCGGGAGCGACGCAGTTCACGAGAATGCCCTGCGGCGCGAGCTCGGACGAGAGCGACTTGGTGAGCGAGACGAGGGCGCCTTTTGAGGCGGCATAGTCGGCGTGGAAGGCCTCGCCGCGCTGGGCGGCGGTGGAGGCAACCAGGATGATATGACCACGCGGAGTGTCGCCGCCGCGGGGCTGGGCGAGCAGGTGTGCGGTGGCCGCCTGCACGAGGCCGAAGACGCTCTGAAGGTTAATGGCGAGGGTTCCAGTCCACTGCTCGTCGGACATGGTGGCGATGGATTGATCGTGCGCCGGCCAGACACCGTGGTTGACGATGAGGATGTCAAGGCTGCCGAAGGCGGCGATGGCGGAGGCGATGAGGGCGCGGCCGTTGGCTGGGGTGGACAGGGGCTGCTGGAGGGCGCGGCAGAGGTCGGGGCCGCCACACTCGGCGGCGAGGGCTTCAGCCGGGCCGGAGGCGGTGTTGAAGGAGAAGGCGACGCGGGCGCCGGCCTGGTGGAAGAGGCGCACGGTGGCGGCGCCGATGCCGCGCGAGCCGCCGGTGATGAGGGCGGTGCGGCCGGCGAGCGAGAGGGATGGCGGTAGAGGTGAGGGCGGCAGAGGCATACGGCACAAGGCTAGGTGAGATGAAGGGGTGATGCAAGGCGGCCGGCGTGATACCGTCGCTCGTGACTGTATAGGCCGGATGAGGCGCTTCGGATGGCGTCCGTCTCGGGTACTTTCAAGGGATGAGGTGAGGCATGAAGAGGGTCATTCTGGTGGTGCGCATTCTGCTTGGGCTGGTTTTTGTGTTCTTTGGAGCGAATCTGATTCTGCACTTTCTGCATGCGCCGATGCCGACAGGGGATGCGGGGCAGCTGAGCGAGATTCTGGATCACAGCAAGTGGATGACGTTTGTCGGGCTGGTGCAGCTGGTCGGCGGCATCCTGCTGCTGGTCGGGCGCTATGTTCCGCTGGGGCTCGCGCTGCTGGCACCTGTGATCGTGAATATTCTGCTGTTCCACATTTTGCTGCTGGGCGGCGCGGGTATCGCGCCCGGGCTGGTGGTGACGCTGCTGGAGCTGTTTCTGATCTGGGCGTACCGGGGATACTTCCGCACTCTGCTGGGATCGGCGCATGAGGTAAGCTAGGGGCCCTCCCCCGGGTACTTTCTGGCTAAAGTCCTCTTTCTTATGGGACTTTGCGTGGCGGGTTGGGGTGAGTGCGGGATCTCTCCGCTCGCGTTCAATCCCACAGGGCAAAGACGCCGGTGAGGGCCCGATCGGTCGGTCGAGATGACGGCATTGAAGCAACGACGAAATGCGGGGATCTCTCCGCTCCCGTTGGTCGGTCGAGATGACGGCTTTCTTGAGGGGATGGTGGACATGGTCTAAGTGTAGAGAGTTCGGATAGAGGTTGCGCCAGGTTGCATGTAGGAGTTTGCCGCATGGCGGGCGGTTGCCGGATGCGCTCGCCGGGGACCCCGACTTTCACCCC
>CAXTRT010000023.1:0-3080 GCA_964246835.1 uncultured Acidobacteriaceae bacterium
GTAGATCTCGGTACCGCGGCAGCCGATCAGGCACGTCATTGCCAGACCCCAGGCCATTCGGCTCGCCCTACAACGCATCCCTAACCGGAGCGAAAACATAGCTCCCATTTGTACGCCACTCAAAGCCTGCGCTGCCACTTGAATGCGCAGGAGCAACGACTGTTTTCGAGGTGCCCTGTTCCAGTCGCGAGCCGTTAAAACCTGTTGGATAACTCAAAGAAATGCCGTCATTTCGACCGAAGTCGTGCGGTTCTATTGCACCGACGGAGTGGAGAGATCCCCGTATTTCGCCTTTGTCGTTGCTTGTTCTTTTCTCCTGGCGCTGCGGCACGAGTTATCAAACAGGCCGTTTATAGCGGACCGAGCGCGTCCAGCTTCTTTGTCACCAGATCGTTCAGAACACCCGGGTTCGCCTGCCCCTTTGAAAGCCGCATCACTTGGCCGACGAAGAAGGCAGAGACCGTCTTCTTGCCGCCGCGGTACTGTTCGGCCTGTTTGTCATTCGCGACGATCACCTCGTCGATCATGGCTTCGATCGCTCCGGTATCGGAGATCTGCTGCGGCCTCTCCCGCGCGTAGACAGCGGCAAAGTCCTCGCGCGTTGCGAAGCAGCTATCGAGCAGACCCTTCATCTGCTTGGACGAGAGCTCGCCGGACTCGAGCAGGTCCGCCGCCATTACTACGCCGGCCAGCGTCACCGGCGAGTCCTCCATCTCCAGCTCCGCCGCGCGCAGCCGGGGTGTCAGCTCGCTGGTCAGCAGCGCCACTACGCGCCGTGGAGACTTCGCAAGCTTCGCCGCCGTCTCGAACTGGTCGGCAAACGCCCGCGCCGCCGTCAGCGTCGCCGCATCCTGCGCGCTGATGCCATACTCCGTCACCATGCGGGCGCGCCGCGCCTCCGGCAGCTCCGGCATGGCTGCAAGAATACTCGCCTGCCACGCGGCACCCACTACCAGAGGCGGTAGATCCGGCTCCGGAAAGTAGCGATAGTCGTGCGCCGCCTCCTTTGATCGCATGCTGAAGGTGCGGCCCTCGGCGTTGTTCCACAGACGCGACTCCTGCACCACGCGGCCGCCGTCCTCAAGCACGCCGATCTGCCGCTCGATCTCGTACTCCAGCGCCGCGCGAATATACCGGAACGAGTTGACGTTCTTCACCTCGGCCTTGGTTCCGAACTGCGCCGCGCCCTTCAGCATCACGCTCACATTCGCGTCGCAACGCAGCGAACCCTCCTCCATGTTGCAATCGCTTACACCCGTGTACAGCAGAATCTCCTTGAGCCGCGTCAGGTACTCAAACGCCTCGTCCGGCGTGCGCAGATCGGGCTCGCTCACAATCTCGACCAGCGGCGTCCCGCAGCGGTTGAGGTCGATATAGGTTCGGCTGGCAGAGTCCGCGAAGCCATCGTGCACGCTCTTGCCGGCATCTTCCTCCAGATGCAGCCGCGTGACGCCGATACGCTTCGGACGGCCATCGGCGTCTGGAACAACAATCTGGCCATGCTCCGCGATCGGCTTGTCGAACTGCGAGATCTGGTAGCCCTTGGGCGAGTCCGGATAGAAGTAGTTCTTGCGCGAAAAGACGCTGGTCTCGCGAATCTCGCAGCCGATCGCCCGCGCCGCCAGAACGGCATACTCAACCGCCTTGCGATTCAGAACCGGAAGCGCTCCCGGCAGCCCCAGGCACACCGGGCACACATGCGTGTTCGGCTCGCCGCCATAGCGATTCAGACAGCCGCAGAACGCCTTCGTCTGCGTCAGCAGCTGTACATGGACCTCCAGCCCGATCACAGGCTGATACTTGGCGAGAACGTCAGGCGAAAGCGCGATCCTGGTTGGCATTCTGGGCTGATTCTACCAAGCTCCGCGATCTTCTCTAGTCTGCTGCATCTCATCGAAAGCGCCGCAACCACAGTCACCACTGCATCACCCGCACAAGAGGAATCCCGCATGCCCATCCGGCTTCGCCGCAAAAAACAGGCCGACGAGGCCACAACCGTCGCACAGAAAGATCTGGAGCGCCCCAGCGCGGAAGAGATCTTCTTCCAGGTCGCGAAGAACGCGCGTCAGGAGCTCAAGCGCTCCAGTGTCTCGCTTGGCTTCTCCGGATTTGCCGGCGGCATCTTCATGGGTCTGACCGCGCTCGGTAACGCCATCGCGCTCGCTATGCTGGGCACATCGACAAAGATCCAGTTCATCGCCAAGATGTTTTATCCGCTCGGCTTCATCGTGGTCATCCTCGGCCGCGCCCAGCTCTTCACCGAGAACACCCTGTACCCCGTCGCCCTTGTGCTCACCGAAAAAAAGCACTTCTGGGCGACCATGCGTCTCTGGTTCACGGTTCTTCCGGCGAACGTGCTCGGCGCGTTCGCCTTCGCCGCATTGGCCACGCTGACCGACGCCATCAATCCGCGCATCATTGAGGCACTCGCGCAGCTCGGGGTGGATGCAATCCATCGCGAGCCCTCCGCTATCTTCTGGTCGGGCGTCATGGGCGGCTGGATCATCGCAACCGCCGCGTGGCTGGTCTCCGGCTCGCACTCCATCACCGGCTCCGTCATGATCATCTGGATGCTGACCTTTGTCGTCGGCTTGGGCAACTTCGCGCATTGCATCGCCGGCTCGGGTGAGGTCTTCGCCGCCATCCTTTCGCATCAGGCTCCGTGGCGCAGCTTTCCCGCCTGGTTCTTCCCCGCTGTGGCCGGCAACATCTGCGGCGGCGTCGGCATGGTCACGCTGCTTGAATACGGCCAGGTGGTCATCGGCGAAACATCCGAGGCGAGCTTAGAGGCAAAAGCGGAGCAGGAGAAATAACCGGCGCCCACCATTACATGGAGTCGAACCAGCAGATCGGCAAGATCGTCGTAACTGTCTAGCGAGACTCTAACTAAATTCTTTGCTCTTCTTTCTTCCATTCCGAGCCACGCGAGGAACCTGCTTTTCGTTCGGACCGGCGAAACACTTCTCTTGAAGAATAAAGGTTCTTTGACTTGACTCAGACCTTCCCCGACTCTATGGCACATGCCCCGTGGGCGGCGGGGACAAAATGGACCCCCCCCCCCCGGGGTTGATGGTGTTGGT
>CAXTRT010000023.1:3090-58572 GCA_964246835.1 uncultured Acidobacteriaceae bacterium
CCGCCCCCCCCCCCCCCCCCCCCCCCGCCCCCGCCCCCCCCCCCCCCCCCCCACCCCGGAGGGCTTTCTTGCTGTCGTTCATCTCGCGTTCCCTCGTCTGTCTTGCCACCCTTGCCGTACTCTCGCCGATGCCTCTTCGCGCTCAGGCATCTTCGTCTCTCGGCCTCTTCGAGCACGCGCAGGATATCGGCGGCGTTCTCCATCCGGGTCTGACCCAATACGATCCAGCCGCCCACACCTACACCCTCACCGGCTCCGGCGAGAATATGTGGTTCGGCAAGGATCAATTTCAGTTCGTCTGGAAGAAGGCCAGCGGCGATCTCAGCCTCGCAGCCGACATCCACTTTGCCGGGGACAAAGGCAACAAGCACCGCAAGGCCGTCCTGATGATCCGTCAAAGCCTCGACAGCGGCTCGCCCGCCGTTGACATCGCTCTCCACGGCGACGGCCTTACCTCGCTCCAGTTCCGCGACACCGCAAACGGCGATACCCATGAGGTCGAATCCGCTGAAACCGCGCCCAGGCGCGTTCTGCTTGAGAAACGCGGCGATCGCCTCTATGCCTTTGTCTCCGGCGCGGATGGCACACTGCATCCCGCCGGCGCCGCCATCCGCGTTCCCTTCCCGGGAGAGTTCTACGTCGGTCTCGGCGTCTCCGCCCACGACAAAGACGCCTCGGAGACAGCGATCTTTTCAAACGTCGAGCTCAAGCCCGTTCCCTCCAGCACCGCGGCGCCTGTCTTGCTCAGTGTGCTCGAGACGATCAACGTCGCTTCAACGGATCGCCGTGTCGCCTACCTCGCCGCCACTCACTTCGAAGCCCCCAACTGGTCCCGCGACGGCTCGTTCCTGCTGGTGAACCAGTCCGAGAACAATACCGGGCGCATGGTTCGTCTCAACTGGCATCAGGCGCAGCTCGCGGCCACCGATCCCACGCCGCTGAACGCAGGCCCGCAGACACACCTCAACAACGACCATGGCCTCTCACCCGACGGATCGGAGCTGGCCGTAAGCGACGGTTCGAATCCTGATCACAACTCCCGCGTCTACGTCCTGCCCGTCACCGGCGGCACACCGCGGGAGATCACATCGACCGGTCCCTCGTACTGGCATGGCTGGTCGCCGGACGGCAAGACCCTCGCCTTCACCGGCCAGCGCTCCGGCGAGTTCGATATCTACACCGTTCCCATTACCGGCGGCTCGCAGACCCGGCTCACCACCGCCAAGGGCCTTGACGACGGGCCGGAGTACTCGCCTGACGGCCGGACTATCTTCTTCTGCTCCGTTCGCTCCGGCCATATGCAGCTCTGGCGCATGAACCCAGACGGCTCCAACCAGCAGCAGCTCCTGACCTCGGAGACGGACGACTGGTTTCCGCATGTCTCTCCCGACGGCAAGCTCGTCGCCTATGTGAGCTTCGCCAAGAACACGGAGGGCCACCCGCCGAACAAGGACGTGGAAGTTCGCGTTCTCGACCTCGCAACCGGCAAGAGCCGCACTCTGGCCAAGCTCTTTGGCGGACAGGGCACGCTCAACGTGCCGTCATGGTCGCCGGACAGCACCCGCCTCGCCTTCGTCTCGTACGAGCTCCTGCCGGCCGCCGAGCTTCGCTGACTTCGGCAATCTAGGGAGACTCTGACCAGGTCCTTTGCTTCAAATGCGTCCGGAACATTAAGAAGCCAAAGATCGAACCAGCGTGCGCGAGCATCTGGAAGGCGCAGAGGGCCTGATTTCAGGAGTTTATGCAGCGCTTCATCTAAGTGCGCGAGGCCACCGAAAATCTTCCCAGAAGCCGCGCCTAATCGCTTTCTACAACAGCCCTTTTACTGCGCCGCCACCGTCACGTACTCATCCACCTTCTCCCACTTCACATGCATCTCCGTCGTCTTTCCCTTCGTATTCTCAAATGAGATCGTCATACTCTCCTGCGGCGAGGCCAGCGCGTTCTGCGTCATCGCCGTCCGCCCCAGATCCTTGCTCTGGTCGTACTCCGTTCCCCACTGCCCGGTCTGCTTGTTCACGATCAGCATCCACGCATCTTTCTCGCTCGGCAGCGAGTAGAGCGTGTACGTCCCCGCCGGCACCATCAGGTTGCCGATCTTCAGCGCCGTCGTGGTGATGAAGGTTGTCGCCGGATTCGCGCCCGTCCGCCATACCTTGCCGTACGGCACCAGTTCCCCCATGATCGTTCGCCCGCGCATCGCAGGCGAGTTGTAGTTGACGGTCAGCGGCTTGCCCTCCAGCATCACGGTAGCCTTCGCCGCAGGACTTGGCAGCTTCTTTCCGCCCGCCGGCGCATCCATCTTCATCCCGCCCATACCCTGCGCCATCCCCATCGCACAACACCCTAAAATCACCGTCGCCGCCATCATCTTCAACTGCATCGTCGTCCCTCGCTCGCCAATCTCCCGCAGCCTGCAACGATCATCCCTGAAAGCAGGCACAGCGGCACCTTCATGCTCCTCCGCGGCCACCGCACTGTCAAACGCCAACTCACAAAACCCGCGCTCAATCATGCTAGGCTTAACATCAAGTGCGCCCGTAGCTCAGCTGGATAGAGCAACAGCCTCCGAAGCTGTAGGTCAGACGTTCGAATCGTCTCGGGCGCACCATCCTCCTCTTGCTCCTGCGAATCCTCATCGCTCCTACCGCCATCTGAGACTCACCATGCCGTTCCCCCTCAAAACCTGCGCCGTCTGCTCTGAAGAGTTCGAACTTAAGCCCGACAAGCCCGGCTTCGCCAATCGCTGCCCCACGTGCAGCGAACCCGAAAGCTCCGACTCCGCCGGCAAGATTTCCATGGACGCCGATGAACGCCGCACGCTTGCCGAAGCCAACGAAGCCCGCCGCCAGTCCATGCGGAATCTCCTCTATCGGAAGGACAGCTAGAAGGCTGTGGGTCTCCGCCGGCGTGGTCGCGAAGGAGCCATGCACGCACCTCACCCTCGCTCAATTCGGGTCTCGTCATGCGCTTGAAGCTTCCCTCCGCACTATCTTTCGAGGAGCATCCCAGACGCACCTTTCTGCTTGTCTCAAGCGCCCTCGTTATCATCCTCTATTGGCGCTCCTTCAGCTCTCCTTTTCTCTACGACGACCTCGATCAGATCGTCAAGAACTCCAGTCTCGAATCCTGGCGCGCCTTCACTCAACACTTTCTGTTGCGCCCTGTCTCCTTGACAACGTCGTTTTCAGGCCAGGGAGGATCGATCTATCGTCCGCTCTTCTGGCTCTCTCTCTTTATCGACCGTTCTGTCTGGGAAGTTGCCGCTGGCGGCTTTCACGCAACCAACGTCGCGCTCCATCTTCTCAATGGCAATCTCGCGTTTGCGCTTCTCCGGCGGCTGAGCCTACCGGTCCGCTCCGCTGCAGCGATCAGCCTGCTCTGGCTCTCGTTGCCTATTAATACGGAGGTCGTTGCATGGGTAAGCGGCCGCGCCTACGCGTTGTGCACCCTCTTCCTCCTGCTCTGTCTTCTCTGCGCTTTGAACTATCTTCGTGGCGGCGGATCTCGGTGGGCGAGTCTGAGCTTTGTCACCGCTGCGTGCGCCCTTCTTTCGCATGAGCTTGGCATTGTCATCCTTCCCCTCACGCTTCTGCTCGTACTTACCCCAAAGCCGCAAGGATCCAGACGCCTGCTCGAAATGCTAGGCGTCCTGTGTTTGGCGCTCACCGGCGTGGAAGCTCTGCGCTTCGCGGTTGGGGTAAAAACCTTTTCCGGGCTGGCTTCTCCACGATGGGCCGGCCTGATGGTATGGAACTACAGCGCCCTGACACTACTGCCCGTGTACATGAGCATGGAGCGCTCCACCTCCGTTTCGCTCAGTCAGCCGCACCGCTGGCTTCCCGTTCAGATCGCGTGCCTCGCTCTCGTGTTCGGCTACGCCCTGCTCCGTCGTCGCACAAACCCTGCTCTGCTCGGATGCCTTGCATGGTTCGTCGTCTGCATCGCGCCGTTTTCCCTCTTCGTGAGTTATCAAGGCGTGGCAGAGCGGTTTGCCTATCTCGCGTCCCTCGGACTCGCCGGAGTCCCAATCCTTCTGTGCTCTCCTTCCGCGCAGCCAAGACTCCGCCACTCTCTCCTGCTCGCCACTGCTGTCTGGTCCATGTGGAACATCACAAGAACCCTTGTACGAGTGAAAGACTGGTCCGATCCTGTTCGGCTCTACCGAAGCTCTTTGCAGGCGACACCGCAGAGCCCCTTGCTGCACTTCAATCTGGCGTATTCCCTGCGCGAGCAGGGCGACCTTCAAGGGGCTCTCCGCGAATATGAACGCACACTCCAGATCAACCGGAGCTATCCTCACGGCTTTGCAGGGCTGGGCGATGTCTACCTGCAGCTTCATGCCTACACCGCGGCGCAGGCAGCCTACCGGCAGGCGCTCGCGCAGGATCCCCACGATACAGCTGTACTCCTGAACAGTGGGACCGCCTTTCAAAGTGCAGGCTCGTTCAGCGAAGCGAAGATCGCCTACGACCGGGTGCTGCAGCTTGACCCGGCAAGCAGTGCAGCCCACGTCAATCTAGGCGTGCTCTATCTCAGTGCAAACCAGTCGCAGGATGCAATGCATCAGTTCGCCATGGCAATCGATCTAAAGACCAGGGACCCTGTTCCCTACTACGACCTTGCTGTCATCTTGCAACAGGCCGGGCGTTCTGACTTAGCGCTCGTCTTATACAAAAAGGTCCTTGAACTAAGACCCAATGACGAGGACACGTTACGCAACATCCGATCGATGCAGCAGGCGCGCTGAGGCGTCTTCTCCTTACATCATCCAGTAGAACTTCCGCAGTAGCAGACACAACGCAGCATGCCGGCTCACGCGCCGCCCCGCCGCAGCTCCTTCGTCTTCAGCACGATCAGGTACTCATAAATCGACTGCAGCGTAGCGTACGTCATACCCGCCGCGCCATCCAGCACCGCGCCGCGCGCAAACATCATGTAGAGCCACTTGAGCAGCGGCCGGCCAGGGAGTTTGTAGAACAAGGCCTTCTGGTGCAGCCGTCGCTCGTGGAAGTCCTTGGCCGTCAGAGCGCTCTTCAGCGAGGGATCGTTCAGCCCCTGCTGCCGGAAGATCAGCTCCGCTTCCATCGTCGAGTACACATCATGCTTGCGCACCCAGTGCCCGATTCCCTTCGAGAACGGAAAGTGATCCATCGGCTGCGTGAGAGTGTTCACAACGCCCTCTACCTCAATCACCTCGTTGATCGCTCGTGTGTACCGTGCCCGCTCCGGCCGCACCAGACGAATATAAAACGGCGAGATCTGCGCATGTTTCAACCACGTCCCGAACAGATAATCCCGCCTACGGATGCTGAAGCCGGAGACCCCAGCCGCGGCCTCCGCCACCGTTCGTTGCATCTCGCGCCCTAGCGGCTCCGGAATGCGCTCATCCGCATCAAGCAGCAGAAGCCATGCATGTCGGAATGGCACCTCCCGCAGTGCTGCGTTCCGATGCGACGCATAGTCGTCAAACACCCGCTCGTATACGGCGGCCCCTGCAGCCCGAGCAATCGCGACGGTCTCATCCGTGCTGTACGAGTCGAAGACATGAACATCGTCCGACCACGTCACGGACGAAAGGCATCCTGGCAGATCCTTCGCCTCGTTCTTCGTCAGAATCAGGACCGAAATCATTTCCTATCGCCTCTAAGTTGAACTATCAAGCACAACACAAAACTGACGTAAAAATGCAGACTGTGTGCATCCTTCTGCAAGCTAGTAGGCGAGAAGAAGTAACTAAAATTAGTTATTTTGAGTAATCACGGTAAGAAGTACCTACATTACCAGTCATAAACTCGCACGTTTAGAAAAAATTACGCAGTTTACGTTCATCAAGGTTTGGATATAACCGAATTTTCCGCGAAGACTCAGTCTCGTATGCATTTATCTGCACACACATTTTCATGGCAATCTCTATGTAACTCATTCTATTACTTCTAGTTTGGCCTCAGAGCTGCATTAGTAGTGGACAGCAAGGTGATCAAGCCAAGCTCTTCCAGATTGAGCCAGCTCCACTTCGCTACGGTCCAGCTCACACCATTGCACCACCCGCTTACGCGGTTATCTAGGAGGAGTATGAATCAGCTCTTGAAGACCTTGGCTCTCGGTGCCACCCTTGTTGCCTCTGCTACGATCGCCTCAGCTTCGACGTTCTACATCGGAAGCTACGGCACGCCGAATGAAGGCACAACCAACCCCGGCTTCTATAACCAGCCCACCTACTTCGCCCCTTACCAGCCTGGTGCGCCCGCGGGCAACTTTGCTACGGGATCGTCTTACGGTTTTGGCAAGCAGGGAACGTACGACCTAGCCGGCACCAGCCCCATATGGACCGGCCCCCTCTCCATCAACGGTGTCGCGTCCTCCTATATCTCCGTCAATCCCGGCGATGGGCCGAACGGCGGAACGGTTGAACCAAACGGCATATATGGGTATCACAGCTACTTCTACACACCAGCTGGCACTGTCTTTGGCGGCAACCTCTCGGTTCTGGCAGATGACACTGTTGATGTGTTCCTGAATGGCACGCAGATCATCTTCAACAGCAATGGCGCAAGCGGCGGGTATCCGAACTGCTCCGCAACCGCCCCGAACTGCATCACAGCGACGTCGGCTCAGTTCCTGAGCTCCTACTTCCGCACAGATGGCGGCCCAAACGACCTCTACTTTGAGGTCTATCAGGAAGGCCACTACTCCACTGGTCTTGACTTCGTCGGCACCGTCACCGCGACGCCGGAACCAGGCACGCTGATGCTTCTCGGAACCGGTCTCCTCGGATCGGCAGGCACCCTGCTTCGCCGCATGCGGTCGTAGACAGGTCTTCCTTCGCTGTTTCACCTCCTTACAAGCCCGGCAGACTCCTGCCGGGCTTTCTGCTGCACTTAAGATCGATCTGGCTGTCACAGCAATCCGGTGCACAGCCCCACTCCGCACAGTGCATCACACGACGGTGCCATTAGTGTCTCTGCGCTCAATCAACCCTTGACGGACAACGATCGAGCCCTGTGGCAGCACGGCTCAACCTGGCGTACATCGCGGTCATTTCCTCACCCAATCGGTATAGGTTTCTCTGTCTCGTGCAGTGTGGAGCAGGTCAGAAAAACTCGCCGAGGCGAAGCACGGTTAACACTGCCTGTTTTCTTCGGTACAGCAGACCCGAGCTGTCGAGAATCGAGCTCGATTGTCTCGGGGGGAATCTATTGCTGTAGCTGTTGCATTTCTCCTGAAGATGTACTCCAGGCCGCAATCAGTCAATGTCAGCTGCTCCCGAGGAAAATGGCCTCCACTTCAGTTGAACAGCGGCACAGCATCAGGAGAAATACACTACGAGATGGCTCGCGCAATTAGTCGATACGCCCTAGCTGCTCTGCCCCAAGGCCTTCTGTGCGTCTTTTGCGATCGGCGAATCCGGTGAGAGAGAGATCGCTTTCTTCAGGTGGACCGCCGCGTTTGTCTGGTCTGACAGCTTCTGGTACGTCATCCCAAGGTGGTACTGGATCGAAGCATCCTGTGGCGACGTCTTGGCGGCCTCCTCCAGAAGATCGCGAGCCGAGGAGTATGTTCCTTTGGCGTAGTACACCCAGGCAAGCGTATCGGCGGTGCTCGGCGCATTCGGAAGCTCCCGCCTGGCCATCTGTGCATAGTTCAGCGCCACATCGGTATTCTGGCCACTTTCCACCATCAGATACGCCAGGTTATTGGCAGCGATAGGTTGTTCAGGCTGAATGGTCAACGCTTTCTTGTAGGAGGCCATCGCCGCATCCGTCTCGCCCTTGCTCTGCTGCAGGGAGCCCAGTACCGCGTAACCCTGCGCGTCCGAGGGCCTGAGCTTGATGTAGCTCTGCCATGCATCGATCGCCTTCTGCGTGTCGCCATGAGCGATCGCTGCTCGCGAGTAGGCCATCACTGCTCCACCGTTGCCCGGGGTAAGTTGCACGGCCTTCTGTGCGGACGCGAGAGCGCCGTCGCGGTCTCCTACCTGCATTTGGACCTCAGACAACTCGACATACATCTGTCCATTGTCCGGAGAGCGAGCGACCTGGGCCTGCAGCCGGCTGAGCGCCTTCTGCGGCTGCTTCTCCATCAGATCTGCGGATACGAGCAAGCCGACGGCTCGATCGGAGTTTGGGTTCGCCGCGAGTGCCTCTTCCAGCAGAGGCCGTGCCTCCCCAATCTTATTTTGCGAAAGCTTCAACCCACCCAGTTCCAGAGAGGCTGCCCAGTTCTTCGGATCGAGCTTCATTGCCTGGCGAAGATCCGTCTCCGCCTGATCCGGCTGACCACTGGCCTCCGCCATGCCCCGCCAGAGATAGCCGATCGCGCTCGTTGGGTTCGCCTTGATTGCACTGTCGCCCACGTCGCGTAACAGGCTGGGGTCTTTTTTGGAAAGCGCGACCTGCGCCAGTCCGTCGCGAGCTTCAACATTGGACGGACTCAGCTTGGAGGCATCGCTAAAGCTCTGTTGTGATAGCGCGTAGTCGCCCTTGCGGAGAGCCGCCCGGCCCAGCCACAGCTTCAGGTTTACATTCTCCGGGTTGTTCTTCGACGATTTCTGCAGGGCATCGGTCGCCTCATTCGCCTTTCCATCATTCAGCAACATGATGCCGTTCAGCGTACCCACGTCAGGGTTCGACCCATCGCTCTTGACCAGGTCCGCCACTAGAGATCTGGCTTTATCCGTATTTTTCGTGGCCAGCAGAAAGCGAGCATAGACCAGGCGCAGTTCAACGCTCTTCGGATGCTTGGCGACGAGATCCCCGTATGCCTGCGTCCCCTTCTCCATCTGATTCGTTCGCAGATAGAAGTTCTGCAGCATCTCCGCTCCGGACGCTGTGTCTGAAAGATCCTCCGTCGCCTGCCGCAGTGTTGCCTCAACGTTCGGCATATCGTTCTGGCGTAGATAGAACTGGGCCAGAGCGGCGCGCGCCATTAGGCTCTTCGGCTCCCCGGCAACGGCGGCCTTATACTGCGCCAGCTCCGCCTGCTTATCGCCTTTCTTATCCAGCTCGGCCGCAAGCGCCAGATGGGCCAAGGCATTCTTGTCATCGAGCGACACGGCCTTTCGTAGCTGCTCTTCGGACGACGCCGCGAGCGCCGGATCGCTGCTCTGCAGCAGGCCAAGCGCCGCATGGAACTGCGCACGATCCGGCTCAGCCGCGAGCGCCTGCTGAATCTGGGCAATAGCCTCTACCCGGTTGTTCTTCGATGCCGCCACGCTCGAGAGCAGGGCATGCGCGTCCGCACTGCCTGGATTCATCGATAGAACAGCGTTTGCCTGCTCCGCCGCTCGGTCGGACTGCTTGCCCGCCAGCAGAAGATTTCCCAGGTCGATGTGCGCCTTCTGATTTGTGGGCTGGAGCGCCACAGCGCGCATGAGCTCAGAGTACCCAGGCATGACCGAACCCATCTTCAGGTATGTATTTCCGAGCTGGTAATGCGCCTCTGCGAAGTTCCGATCGACCTTCAGCGCATTCGAGAACTGAATCGCGGCCTCTTTCAACTTTCCGTCCGCCGCGTACCGTTTTCCGCTCTCAAGGTATTTCTGCTTCTGCTTGTTCGGATCTCGGTGGCAGCCCGAAGCCGCTAGAACCACAAGTACAAGTGCTGCAGAGGCTGTCTTTTGCCTGAACCCGATCATCCGCTTCTTCATCGTGCTTTCCTCACATGCCTCTAAAAAGTAGTTGTGCTCTGCCACGCACAGCCGGCTCATTCCCGCCGAAACCGGGCAGAACGCACGTCTCAACCGGGAATAAATCGATGCAGCTGTGGCGCCATCAGACTGGTGAAGCCCGTAGCGCGCTGCCGCGCAGAGTCGACTGTCTCATTCGGACCGATGGGAGTAATAACCCGTACCAGAGCTCCATCCGTCCGGTTCATTCGCATAGCGTCCGCGATCAAGTAGAACTTCGAGGCATACTCGTTGGCGACGCTGCGCCCGTGTGCCTGATACCAGTACAGAACGAACTGCTTCTGTTCCCCATTCGTAATCACATACTCGCCAACGCGAAAGTCCTGCCCGTTCTCTGCCTTCAGATCGGTATAGCTCGACGACTCGAAGGTCCAGCCGGCGCCGGGAAGGCAATGCTGTGGCGAGTGAATCGTCTGCCCCGTTCGCTGCGTCGGAAAATAGCCGATAAAGAGACCGACGACCGGGGCGGAGCGTTCATCCCCATTGCCGCTGACGTAGACCCGATTCAGGAAATCACCCTTCCCTAGGATGTCGAGCACCGCTTGGTCTATGGGAAGGTCCTTGCCCTGCCAGTCGCCGATCTGCTCCGGCATACTGCTCACTGGCTCACTCACCGGAACCTTGTCGACATCAGGGCGCGCGTATAGCACGCCAGTCGCCAGGCCCAGAATACCTATCACTGCCCAAAAGCGAACACCATTCATGCGGGAACTCTCGTTGGCCAAACCAGGCGAAAAATACGGTGCAGGAGATAAAGACAGGTCAGAGAGATCACAAACATAACCCAGCCCGAGAACTCATGGAAGAAGCCCTCAGCCTTCGATGGATCCCAATATTGAACACAAAGTCCGGTTCCGACGATGCGCAGGGCATTGGCGCAGACCGCGATCGGAATGCTCGCCAGCGCCATCACCCACCGCCGAACCGTTGTCCGCTCCAGAAAGTAGCCGTAGAAGACTGCCAGCGTGAACAAGCTCATAAGCGATCGAATGCCGCTGCAGGCCTCCGCCACCTCCAGCTTCATGACCGGAAGCTGAATCACGTTGCCTTCCCGAAAGACAGGAACCCCAAGCAGGGGAAGGAGCGCACTTGCCGCACGCGATGCCAGAAGTTGGAGCGGAAACGTGATCTGGTTGAAGACAATCTCCGGAAAAGGTATGGCCAGCAGAAGTACGCCAAGGGGAAAGAGCACCTCGCGAAGAACAGCCCGGCCGCAGAAGGTCCAGACGAGGCCAGACACGATCAGCACAAATGAGATCCGGGAAAGAAAAAGTTCCGCGCCGTAAACGCCGAAGAAGAGCGTGACAATACCAATGAGAAGAAGTAGGAGACCCGTCCACTCCGGGTTTACGGTCATGGTCCGCAGCCTGGGCCGCTTGTCCCACAGCAGAAAGAGGGCAAAGAACGGAACCAGAAATCCATGGGAGTAATCCGGGATCTGGTACCAGTCCGTGACCAGCTTACCGGCAATTTTCCAGTACATGAGAGTCAACAGAAGACCGATTCCTGCGCCGCCAAGCAGCACCTGTCTCTGCCGCACGTACTCCTGCAGCCGAAAGCCGGAACTTGCCCCGTGAGGCTCCTGCGAAGAATGCGAAGCGATGAGTTCTACCCGCTCCGCCGCTTCCTCACTCTTTGTTGCACCAGAATATGGTGCTACCTGCACGTCCGGCATCATCGGTCCAAAACCTCTTAGGCTTCAACTGGTACTTGGTAGAGAGCAATTGCAGTGCCAGGATTCATGGCGTACGTCAGCCGATTTTCGCCGGTATGCCCCTTGAATGGGAAGTATACTCCGACAAAGTGGAAGCAAATTTCCCACTAAGCCTGCACTTTGCAAACTAAAGTTGTAACCGATCCGGGTGGCTCGGAGGGGCGCCTGCCCTATACTGGGCATCATCGAGGCTCTCCCGATGCCACGCTGTTTCGAGCGAAAGCATTGCCAGGCGAGGGATCCGGAGTTTGGCATCGGTATTGCATCAGCTGTAGGACGAGGACCCTGCATGAAAGCGCACCATCGTACTCTCCGGAAGATCTTCGCCACATCCTTGGCTGGTCGGCCGAAGACCGTTCTCGCACTCAAGAGAGTCTTAAGCCTCTCCGTTGTCGCGTCTCTGTTGACATTTTCTACCGTGCCAAGTCCGGCGCAGACGGCGTCGACGCCCGCCTCGCAGCAACTCTCTTCGCCGGCCGCGCAAAGCCCGCAGCCGGGAGCGGAATCTCACGACGTCCCCGCTCCGGCAGCACCTCCCGGGACGCAGCTCGGCGCTCCCTCCCCAGCCGCAGGCTCTACGGCCAGCGCCGTCGATAACACGCGCTACATCATCGGAGCGGATGACAATCTGCAGATCACGGTCTGGCGGGAGCCCTCTCTCTCCGGCGTGCTGCCGGTTCGCCCCGACGGCATGATCTCGCTGGTGCTGATCGGCGATATGAAAGCAGCCGGCAAGACCCCGACCCAGCTCAGCGGCGATATCAGGCAGCAACTCAAGAAGTACATCCAGGACCCGAGCGTTACCGTCGCCGTAACCGCGGTCAACAGTCAGCGCATCTTCATGGTGGGGGAGGTCGGACATGTCGGACCTGTTTCGATGAGCCCAGGGATGACGCCGCTTCAGGCCATCTCCGCCGCCGGTGGACCAAGTCCGTACGCAAATCTGAAGCGTATCTATATATTGCGTGGGCTCGGCGCGAAGCAGCAGAAGATCCCGTTCAACTACAAGCAGGCCCTGAAGGGCGATAACCGACAGGACATCACCCTGCAACCGGGTGACACGATCGTCGTCCCATGAGGCCTTCCATGAAACATCACACCTTCGCCGTCGCGCTCGCGGTCTTTTCTTCCGCTCTGGGCTACGGTCAGGCGACGGCCACCGCGTCAGCCCCACTCAATGTGTCAGGGCTTAATCTCGGCGTGGTCAACGGAACGTTCCGCTACGGTGCGACAGCATCGGAGTCGTTCCAGACCGGCTACGGTCAGAATCAGGGTGTCACGGAGCAAACCAATCTCTCAGGTTCGCTGATCTACGCGACCAAGAGTTTGAAGGCGCCGTTCAACGCCATCTACACGGGCGGAGTTCTCTTTTCGAATCAACGAAACTACGGAACCAACACCTTTCAGAGCCTCGCCCTCAGCCAGGGTTACATCCTGAAGAACTGGACGTTCGGCGTCTCGGACATCGTCAGCTACCTGCCGCAGTCACCAACGCTCGGTCTATCCGGCGTACCCGGCACGGGAGATGTAGGCCTCGCGCCGGTGACCGGCATTGACACACCGGCGCAGAACATCCTCACCTATAACTCAAATCGCGTGAGTAACACAGCTACCGGCAATGCCTCAAGAAAGATCACCGCTCGGACAGCAATCACGGCGGATGTCAGCTACGGGATCCTGCACTACTTTGACAATGCCTCGTTGAATACACGTCAGATCTCGAGCGACCTGGGCTTGAACCATGAGATCGACCCGCGAACGTCGGTCGGCGTCGACGTAAACTACTCCGTCTTCACCTTCGGAAACTACCTGGTTGGTGCCCAAAGCGGCAGTAATGCCTCCTTCACGACCCGCGCCGCGAGTATACGAGGGCAGCGCCAGTTCTCGCGGGCTCTCTCCGGCTCGCTCAGTATCGGACCGCAGTGGGTGAACTCCTCCTCGCAACTGGGGATTCCCTCCCGGCTCAGCGTCTATGCAAGTGTTGGAGTAACGTACGTCCGGCGCTTCGGCACCTTCAACGCCTCCTACAATCGAGGCGCAAACGGCGGATCGGGCGCTTTGCCTGGAGCCTTCTCGGATTCAATCACTGGCACGGCTTCAAGAGCATACGGCCACAACTGGGCCGTCTCCGGCAACGTCGGCTACACCCGCACCAGCGGCTTGGGAAACAACGTGAACAACAGACTGATCGTTCTGCCCGGCGTCGGCAACTACGGAAACTTCAACTCGACCTTCGCCGGCGCTCAGGTGACGAGGCGGATCAGCGACTCCTTCTCCGCCTTCGCAAGCTACTCCGCTTTCGATCAGACCTACGGAAACGTCCAAAACATCCCCGGCGCCGTCAGCGGCCTTATTCAATCGTTCACAATCGGCGCCTCGTGGTATCCCAAGTCGACAAACCTGGGGCAGTTCTAAGGATTCCTATGCTTGGTCATCGCTCTCTCTCTCCGGAAGACTATCTCGCTATCCTCAAGAAGCGCTGGTGGATCATCGCCATTCCCGCGCTTCTGCTGCCCATTCTGGCATATGCCGCGAGCTATCTTGTCTCTCCGCAGTACACCTCGCAGACACTCGTCCTGGTGGAGCAGCAAAAGGTTCCCGACACTCTGGTCAAGCCGGTCATCGCGGAGGACATTAGCGCCCGTCTGGCCTCGATGAAGGAGCAGATCCTCAGCCGATCCCGCCTCCAACCCATCCTTGAACGCTTCAACCTCTTCGCCGGCGATCACATGAACATGGACGATCGTCTCGATCTCATGCGCAAGAACATCGACATCAAGCCGATTCAGTCGGAGATGGCGCATGGTCTCCCCGGATTTTTCATCTCCTTCAAGGCCAACGAGGCACGAACGGCGCAGGCCGTCTGTGAGGAGATCACCTCAATGTTCGTCAGTGAGAACCTTCGCGCCCGGGCGGACCAAACGCAGGGAACCACGGACTTCCTCAAGCAGCAGCTCGACCAGGCGAAGCGGAGCCTGGACGATCAGGATGCAAAGCTCGCCAAGTTTCAGCAACAGTATGTCGGCAAGCTCCCCGGGCAGGAAGAGGGGAACATGAACATGCTGAACAGCCTGAACACCCAGCTGAGCGCCTCTACCCAGCAAATCGAGCGCATGCAGCAGGATAAGACGCTCATGGAAGCGATGCTCGCCCAGCAGCAGCGGGAGACAGCGACGCCGGAGACCCAAAGGATCGCGCCGCAGGCCCAGCAGACCGAGCTGCAATCTCTCTTGTCGCAGGAAGCAGACCTGACGGCGCGCTACACCGACGACTATCCGGACGTCGTTGCCATTCGACGAAAGATCAGAGACCTCAAGCACCAGATGGCTCAGGCCCCGGCTCCGGCTGCTGCCAACACCACAGCCGCTGTAGCCCATAGTGACTCGCCCGAGACACAGCGGCTCCGTCTGCAGATCAAAGCTCTGGACATGGCCATCGCGCAACGCAAGCACGACCAGTCGGGCACTCAAGGCCAGGTCAATCTCTACCAGGAGCGCATCTCCGCGAGTCCGCTGGTGCAGGAAGAGTATAAGAATCTGACCCGCGACTACCAGCAGGCGCAGGCGTTCTACGACGATCTTCTCAAGAAGATGAATGAGAGCCGCATGGCATCAGACCTCGAGCACCGGCAGCAGGGCGAGCAGTTCCGCGTCATGGATGCGGCCAACCTGCCGGATGCTCCCACCTCGCCGAAACGTCCAGTCTTTGCGGCGGGCGGATTCATCTTCGGCCTTGCTCTTGGCCTGGGAGTCGTCGCGCTGCTTGAGTACCGCAACACGTCCCTGCGCACAGAGCGGGATATCTGGGCGTTCACCCAACTGCCCACGCTCGCCACCATCTCGCTGATCGGCGATGTGGAAACAACGTCATCAAAACCGAAGAGATGGTTCCTCGGCCGCCGAAATTCCGGCGATCCGAAGGTCGATAGCCCTCTTCTTCGTGCCGGGAGCTGAGGCCCATGTATAACAACTTCTTCAAACTCAAGGTAAGTCCGTTTGGAACGAGCCCCGACCCGCGCTTTCTGTACATGATGCCGCATACGCGAGAGGCCCTTGCCTGCCTTGAATATGGTATCTCGGCTCGAAAGGGCTTTACCGTTCTCACCGGCGAGGTCGGAACCGGCAAGACGACACTTCTGCGCCGCGCCCTGGGCTCCTTTCACAACCGGAGAGTCTCGACGGCCTTCGTCTTCAATCCGCGCCTTGAGGTTCTCGACTTCCTCGAATTTGTTCTCACCGACTTTGGCATCGTGCCCTCCGCACGAACCAAGTCAGGCATGCTGCTCCAACTCAATCGCTGGTTGATCGAGCGCTACCGCATGGAGGAGACCTGCGTTGTGGTCGTCGATGAGGCACAGAATCTCTCCTGGGACCTGCTCGAAGAGATTCGTCTCCTCACTAATCTGGAGACATCGTCGGAAAAGCTGCTGCAGATCGTTCTCTCCGGGCAGCCTGAACTCGAAGAGAAGCTCCGCCATCCGAGCGTTCGTCAGCTTCGGCAGCGCGTTGCGCTCTGGTGCCGAACTCAGGCCCTCACCGCGCAGCAGACCCAAGCCTATATCGCCGAACGTCTTCGAATCGCCGGCGCGGCGTATGCCATCTTCACGCCGGAGGCGATGGATCTGGTACATCGCTATAGCCGCGGCATCCCCAGAATCATCAATCTGTTGTGCGAACACTCCCTAATCTCGGCCTATGTGGAACAGACGCAGCAGGTTAGCCCGGAGATGATTGAGGCTGTTGCCGTCGAGCTTGAGCTGGAAACACAGCCGTTCCTGATCTCCTCTGCCGCGATGGGCACAAATCCACTCAGCCCCCGCTCAGCGCCGGCGGAGAACCCAAACTTCACAACGGCGCTCGGATCTGAGAGCACCGGAAGGCGAGACCGATGAGCCGAATATACGAAGCGCTACAGAAAGCGGAAGCAGAACGCAGCGGAGACCTTACACCGGATGGCTTCCCCCCCCAGCGCGAGGACCGAAGCCTCGATCTGGATCGCCGTACGCCGGAAGCTGCTGCTTTTTCAGAGACTCTCGGCTACAACTCCGCCGTGGCCCTGGCCGATCCAGAACCGCAGGTCGACGCTTTCGATCAGGCGCCTCCGCTTGAACACGTCTACTCGCCTCTGTCGTCGTTGTCTCAGGCGCCTGGCGAGCTTCCAACGCGAGTCGTCGGGCTTGACCTCGATGCACTTCCGCAGCGCGCCTGGTCTCCGGCCTTCGACCGCCTTCCGGCTCTGCTGGATCGAGGTCCAGCTGTTGAGCAGTTCCGAAGTCTTCGGTCTCGCATCTACGAGCTTCGCGACAAACGTCCGCTCAAGACCATTCTTATTACCAGCGGCCTTCCCCAGGAAGGCAAAAGCTTTGTCTCAACCAATCTTGCGGTCTCTCTTGCTCGCAACAAAAACGCCCGCGTTCTCCTGATCGATGGCGATATGCGCCGCTACACGGTTCATCAGGTGCTCGGCTGTGATCCCGACCCCGGTCTCGCGGACTACCTTGCAAGCCGCACACCTCTCTCCCAGGTCATTCAACGATGCGATCCAGCCGTCTCGAAAGGCGTGACCAACGGCACGGGCGTCAGCCTTCCGCCGCTCACGGTCATCTCCGGCGGGAACGGTGGGGATAAGGCGGCCGATCTCTCGAACAACAATCGATTTGAGGAGCTGATCCACACGGTGAGCCCTCTGTTCGACTGGATTATTGTCGATTCTTCCCCTGTGCTTCCAGTCTCCGATGCCGTCAATCTGTCCCGCTTCTGCGATGGAGTTCTGCTGGTTGCACGCAGCGGAGTCACCGAATACGAAAATGCGCAGCGAACCTTGGCTGAGTTGAAGAACGCTCACCTGCTTGGCTTTGTACTCAACGGCGCTCCTGCTCCCTTGCATCGCGGCGAATACTACGGCTACTCCGCTCCTTCAGGCATTAAGGAAATCGAATAGAGCACCACCATGATCAGGCTGTTCAATGTCTACTATCCCACGCGGACCATCGTTCTTCTGGTCACAGAGGCCCTCATTGTCAGCGGATCCTTTCTGCTGGCAACCGCCTTCGTCCTGGGACCTGACACCTACATCGCCTTAAACTACGAGTACGGCGCTCTCAAAATCCTCACCTTAACCGTGCTGACGCTTCTCTTCTCGTACTACTTCGACCTCTACGAGCCTTCGCGTATCTCGGAGCGGTGGGAGATCTATTTCCGCCTCCTCCTGGTGCTTGGCTTCCTCTCGTTTCTACTCTCCGCGGTCACATGGATCTTTCCGGAAGCCGATATCGCTCACTCCGTTATCCTGCTTGGCCTTGCCTTTCTTACGGCGGCTCTCGTCGCCTGGCGGTTGACCTACGAATGGATCATCGCCAAACCCATCTTCCGCGAGCATGTCTACGTCCTCGGCGGTGGGGAGCGCGCCCGTTCAATCGTTGAGATCCTCACGACACGCAAAGATATCGGCATGCATATTGTCGGGTGGGAGGCCAATACCCCTGAGGGACCGATCACGCGGGAGCACTTCGCGGCGGCAATCGAAGACTCACGCATCTCTGGCTTGAAGATCAATCGTGTGATCGTAGCGATGCAGGATCGGCGCGGAGCTCTCCCGGTCCGCGAGTTGCTCAAGCTGCGCTTCGATGGCGTTGTGATTGAGGATGCCTGCGATCTTCTCGAGCGACTCTCCGGCAAGATGCCGCTCGATGGCCTTCGTCCCTCAAACTTTATCTACAGCGAAGGATTTCGCGTCAAACCCTCGCAGCAGATCATGCGCCGGCTGGTCTCGACCCTGGCCGCCGCTTTGGGCCTTCTTCTCTTTGCCCCCTTTCTACCATTTGTCATGCTGGCGGTCCGGCTCTCCTCGCCGGGTCCCATCTTCTTCAAGCAAACGCGTGTCGGTCTTGGCGGCCGGAACTTTGAAGTCGTAAAGTTTCGCACGATGCGCACAGATGCTGAAGCCGCAGGAGCAAAATGGGCCAGCAAAAACGATCCCAGGGTCACACGCATTGGCGGCTTCATGCGGAAGACCCGACTCGATGAGGTCCCACAGCTCTGGAACGTTCTCCGCGGCGACATGGGTTTCGTTGGTCCGCGGCCGGAGCGGCCGGAGTTTGTTCCTTGGCTCTCGGAACAGATCCCCTACTTCGACCTGCGCCACATAATCCGACCGGGACTCACAGGATGGGCGCAGGTACGCTACGGTTACGGCGCAACCCTCGCAGAGGCTCGTGAAAAGCTCGAGTACGACCTGTACTACATCAAGCACATGTCGCTCGGCCTCGATCTCCTCATCATGTTTGAGACTGTAAAGACGATCCTTCGCCGCCGCGGCGCTCAGTAACTCTACTTCGGGCAAAATCTTGAACTGACACAGATGAGCCCCGATGACCACTCGATCACCAGGACGCAATCATGCATTTCAAAAGGAGCTAACGGCTAACTACCGCCGCTTCTACTTTGTCTTTCTCCGCTAGATACCACGCAACCGTCTTTTCAAGACCGGCCCGGAAATCCGCCTGCGGCTCGTAGCCCAGCTCCTTGCGAGCCCGTTCAATGCTGGCCAGCGAGTGCTGCACATCGCCCGTCCGCGGCGTTCCATAGATCGGCTTTGCGGAGAAATTCAAAATCTCCGCCAACTCGGCATACAGGTCGTTGAGCGTATGACTATGGCCCGTGCCGACGTTGAACACACGCCCGTTTGCCACACTGCTGGGTGCCTGGCAGGCCAGAAGATTCGCGTTTACCGCATTGGCGATGAAGGTGAAGTCCCGGCTGACCGAGCCGTCTCCGTTGATCGTAGGTGTTTCGCCCGCCATCATCTTGTACACAAACTGGGCGATCACACCGGAGTACGGCGAATCCGCCGCTTGGCGCGGTCCGAATATATTGAAGTACCGCAGACACACCCCTTCCATGCCATACACCTTGCAGAACGCCTGAATGTAGTACTCGCAGGTCAGCTTCTGGACGGCATAGGGCGAAAGCGGAGCCGGACTCATCTCCTCATGCTTGGGCTGCGTCGGCTGGTCGCCGTATGCCGACGACGAAGCCGCGTACACAACGCGCTTCACATTCGCATCGCGCGCCGCCAGCAGAACATTGAGCGTTCCGTTGATGTTCGACTCATGCGAGCTGATCGGGTCCTTCACCGAGCGAGGGACCGATGCGAGCGCCGCCTGGTGCATCACGTAATCCACCCCTTCGCAGGCCGCATGCATTGCGTTCAGGTCTTGAATATCGGCCAGTTGAAAGGTGATCGAGCTGCGAATCTCCGCCAGGTTCTCCATTCGGCCGGTCGACAGGTTATCCACCCCGCGAACCTCATGGCCTTGCTCTACTAGTGCGTGAGCGATGGAGGATCCAATAAATCCAGCAATTCCTGTGATCAGATAGCGTGCCACATTCCCTCCAGCCGGACGACTCCGGCTCCTTTCCTATGCTTCTTCTGCGACTCAGCCTGCGCACGACCGAAGCGGCGCCATGCGACTCCATGCAAGACAGCCTCTCCGTTATCTCGCCATCTCCGACCCGTCGCAATGCAACTTCCGTTCGTCATCTTGAGGGTATCCGCTCGCGCTATTGGAAAGCTCGCGCGAACTTAGGCACCCTGTCGCACACCTTGACGGAAGATGCTCTTCCTCCGCTCATCGGAGGGAGCGTCTCTGCGACCTTTGTGGCAGCAGCGCCCCGTCAATCAGGCGAGGCCCAGTGCAATAATAGCGGACATGTTGATGACCAGCCCGGAAACTCTCCCCCGCCTTGCCACCGAGCGCCTCGAGCGCCTCAAGACCCGTACCGCCAGGATCGGCATCATCGGCCTCGGCTACGTCGGTCTGCCGCTCTCTCTGCTCCTTGCGGAGGCAGGATTCAAGGTAACTGGATTCGACATCGACGAGCGCAAGGTCACTGACCTTGAGGCCGGCCGCTCCTACATCTTCCGTATCCCCGCCGAGGAGATCCAGAGCGCGCGCGCCCACGGCTTTAGCGCGACCGCGGACTTCTCGCATCTGGTCGATCAGGACGCCATCATTCTCTGCGTGCCGACGCCGCTCACAGGCCATCGCGAACCCGATCTCAGCTATATCGAGAACACCGCCCACTCCATCGCGCCGTGGGTCCAGCCCGGACAGCTCGTTGTACTTGAAAGCACGACCTATCCCGGCACCACGGAAGACATCCTCATCCCGATCCTCGAAGCGGAAAATAAGCTCGGCCTCAAGGCGCAGGCGACCGGAGAGCAGCACGAGAGCGGCGTCTTCTACGTCGCCTTCTCCCCCGAGCGCGAAGACCCCGGTAACACCGACGTCGCGCGGCACGACATACCTAAAGTAGTCGGCGGGCATGAGCCGATCGCGACAGAGCTCGCCGCAACGCTCTACGAGGGAATCTTCACGCGCGCCATCCGCGTCTCCACCACGCGCGTCGCCGAGATGACCAAGCTACTGGAGAACATCTATCGGTGCGTCAATATCGCGCTCGTCAACGAACTCAAGGTGCTCTCCATGCGCATGGGCGTTGACATCTGGGAGGTGATCGATGCCGCCTCGACCAAGCCCTTCGGCTTCCACGCCTTCTACCCCGGCCCGGGTCTCGGCGGCCACTGCATTCCTATCGACCCCTTTTATCTCAGCTGGAAGGCCAAGGAGTACGACTTCAACACCCGCTTCATCGAACTTGCCGGCGAGGTCAACGAAGCCATGCCGGAGTTCGTCACCGCCCAGGTCGGCAAGGCGCTCAACCAGCATAAAAAGGCCGTCAATGGCTCGCGCATCCTGATGCTCGGCATGTCCTACAAGCGAGACATCGACGATCTGCGCGAGTCGCCCTCGCTCACCATCATCGAGCTGCTGCGCGAGGAAGGCGCTGAGGTCCTCTACAACGATCCCTACCACCCCACGGTCGGCCGCGGCCGCCATTACAACCTCAATATGTCCTCAACTCCCCTGACCGATCTCGAGCAGTACGACTGCGTGCTGATCGTCACCGATCACACCGACTACGACTATCAGGACATCGTGAACCGTTCAAAGCTCGTGATCGACACACGCAACGCCACCAAGGGCATCAAGTCGCCCAAAATTCATCGCTGCTAAAGCGGAAGTATTTGATCGGTACAGAGGTGTATCTCGACCGAAGCAAAACGACTTCTCCGTTTTGCGAAGTGGAGAGACCTGAAGTGAGCGCACACGGCATAGAGACTCTAAACAAGCCCTTGCTTTCTTTCTTCCATTCCTAGCAGCGCGAGGAACCTGCTTTTTGTTCGTATCGTCTAAATTACTTCTTCGACTTGATCAGACCATCCTTAATGCACCTAAAGGGCTCTACGCCAAGAGGCGATCGAACGTCGCAACCACACGGCCCATCATCGCCTCAGTCGTGAATTGCTCCAGAACCCGCCTCCGGCCGGCCACGCCCATCGCCGTTGCTTTCACCGGATCGCGCAGCAGGCGAAGCAGTGCCGCCGCTATCCCCTCGCTATCCTCCGGCGCTACGATGAATCCGGTCTTTCCATTCTCCACGGCCTCCGCGTTGCCGCCCACGTCCGTCGCGATCACGGGAAGCGACGCAGCCATCGCCTCGATAATCGCGTTTGAAAACCCCTCGCTCCGGGAAGGTAGCACAAAGACCGACGCACTCTGAAGAAAGTGCTGCTGATCCTGAATACAACCCGCGAACGACACGCTGTCCGTAATCCCAAGCTCCCCGGTCAATGCGTGCAACTCCTCCACAAACTCCGGCTCAAGAGCTGCCCCGCCCACAACCAGCCTGGCCTGCGGAAACTCCCCACACACAACGGCAAACGCCCGCAGCAGCACATCATGGCCCTTGACCCGGCGAAGATTGCCGAGCGACGCAATGACCGGAGCAGTGCTCTGCCAAGACGCACTCCGCTCCGGCCACCGCGACACATCCAGCCCGTTATAAATCGTCGTCACACGATCGGGAGCGACTCCATCCACCTCAATGCAGTAGCGGCGCACCTTCTCCGAGACAGCGAACACGGCATCCGGCATACCCGCCAGTCTCTTGTACGCAACGGCATGCTTGCGGCCGCGCAGAATCCCCATATCGCGCCGATTCCAGACCAGCTTGGCTTTTGAAAGCAACTTCGTCATGCCCCCAGCCCAGAGGTCTGAGCTCTCAAAGCAGGTATGAACCAGAGCTACCCGCTGCTCCTTCAGAAAACGGCGCAGCGCCAGAGCTCCAAGCATCGCCTGCAGATCATAGGTTCTTTTAAGCGGTAGCAGATAAATCGGGCATGGAGGATCAATCAGAGCCACGCTCTGCTCCTCCGCGGCAAACGTCAGAATCGAAGCCCGATAGCCGTACGCCGGCAGCAGCGCCGCCATCTTCAAGACAATGCGCTCTCCGCCCCCGAGAGCCTTCGCCAGCTGGTCCACCACCAGCAGAATATGTTTCGCGCCGCCAGGAGTGAGTATCTCGCTCGTCGGCCCACTGCGGAGAAGACGAATACGGCTCATCGATAGGCCAGATAGGCAGGCATGGGAGACGCTTCCACGGGCGACGCCTGCTCGACGGGTATCGCCTCCGCCTGGGCCAGCTGCTTCGCCCGCGCGGCCGCGCCGAACAGCACCCACGTCATCCCTTGAATCTCAAGATAGGTCCATCGATCGCCAAAACAATTCAGAATCAAGGAACAGGTCATGAGCAGAAACAAGCCCAGCCCCAGCCCCCTGTAGAGAGGATCGCGCCCCCGGCGAAAGAGAAAGAACCCCAGCATCATCATCTGGCCAAGCAGAACCAACGCCATGACCATCCCGATCGCGCCTGTCTCCAGCATTACCTTGACATACCAATTATGCGTGTCGCGCAGGTTCGCCACATGCGTCGTCAGTTGAAAGGTCCCATAACCTACTCCAAAGATCGGGTTACTCTCGATCGTCTCCTTCGCCGCCGTCCATAGGTCGACGCGCTCTTGAGCCGACGCCTCAAGCTGGCCGTTTGCGGTATGAGTCATATTCACCCGCTCGCTGACAGCGGTCGGAACGATAACCTGCCAGACACACAAAAACACAATCGCGATCGGGATGAGCTTGCGGTCCTTCAGGATGCCCAGCACGATCGCACCAGCGATAACAGCGATATAGCCGGCACGAGAGAACGAGTACATCGTAGCCATCAGGGTCGCGGCTACCAGACCATACAAAATGAGCTTTGCCTTGCGGCGTTTAACAAACTGAACAAAAGCCCATAGGAACAGCGCGAATTGCGCCAGAAAAGCGGCCAGCCCGTTGCTTCCGGCAAACCCCAAAGGACCGCCGTCCCGTTTATTCTCGTCGAAATGTCCCCAGGAATGCGAGAGACTGCTCATCAAAGAGGCTCGATCGATAAAGAGAATCGAAAGAGCCGACGCGATAACTACGCCGCGAATAGCGCGCCTGTCCTCGACCACCATGCCGGCAGCTACAAAGATGAGCGGCAAGAGCATGTAATCCTTCCACAAGGCAAAGTTCAGATCATTGATCCAGAGCGGTAAAGGCGCGTTCGAAAGCGCGACGCCCAGCCACATCGACAGATAAAGATAGACCGCAAAGATCAGCCACGTAACGTAAATACCCGATCGTGGCAGCCGCTTTCCCTGAAGCAGAGCCCCAACAAGAATGCACAGCACCAGAATGGTAAGCAGGTTGCCGCCAAGCGGATAATCAAGAAAATGGTCGCGCAGCGTCCGATATGGAAGCAGCGGGACCATGTAATACAACCCCCAGAGAGGACGCCACAAGGCCATCAAACACGCCAGGCAGCACACCAGGTACGCCGCCAACGGGATGTAATGTCCAATACCTGTTCCCACACAGTCTCCCTAAACCCTGTCTCAAATATGCTGCACGGCACGATTAAGTCCAGACCTCGTCTTTGCCGGCTACAAAATTATAAAGAGCCATCGCAGCGGCAGCGTTCAGCATCACGAAAGTGCTCACGATAGCCACCGGCTTGAATCGCCTGCTCGACGGAACAACGCTTCCAAGAAGAGCCAGGCAATACAGCACGACCTGCCCCATAAACATTGCCTTATAGAAGAAGCCGTCCGCAAGAATCGAAGAGATAAGACAAACCAGTAATAAAATCGGTACGAATAACCGCATTAGCTTATGACTCACAAATCGGAACAGCAAGGGATTCTTTGCGGAAAGAATCCACGGCGCCCGTTGCACCAGTTGATAGTTTCCCGTGAGAGTTCTTACCTTCCGGCTAAACTCCCGCCCTCGTTCCGAAAAGACAGTGTCTCGCGCGATCGCCTTTGGCTCAAAGACAACTCGCCGGCCCCTCCTCGCAATGCGCATCGGAACGAGGACATCATCGAGAAGAAGTCCCGAAGGCAGCTCCTCAAAGAGCTCCCGGCGTATCGCGTAAATCGCCCCCGTTACGCCCACAACGGAGCCGGAAGCGGACTCAAGCCTTCGCACCATCTTTTCAATCTTCCAGTAGAGCCCGACGGCATCCGCCGCGGGTGCACCACTCTCCTCCTCGAGCAGCAGCTCTCCACTCACCGCGCCCACACCAGCATCAGCAAAATTTGACGTGAGCTCTCGTAGCGCGCGCAGATCCACTCTCTGTCGTGCATCAAGAAAAACCAGGATCTCCCCAGTCGCGTGTCGCACCGCAGCATTCAGCGCAGCCGCCTTCCCAACACTCTCTTTCAACATCACCGTCTCAACCTGATCGCGCTCCAGATGCAGAATATCCTCGGTATCGTCGGTCGAGCCGTCAGACGCAATGACGATCTGCAGCAGATGCAGGGGATACTCCAGTTGCCTGAGATTGTCTAACTTCCGGCGTAACCGCAAGCCTTCATTCCGAACCGCCATGACAATCGAAACCGTTGGCAGCACCTCTTCCTTCCGCACCGGCAGACGCTTGAACCGGGCCATCGCCAAAAGCAAGATCGGATACCCCGCATACGCGTAGGCAATCAACGCGAGTGAAAGCCAGAAGATGTCTCTCATATCCCTCAAGCGCGATCCACGCGCGATCCAGGCGCCAGACGATCGCCCCCACGCATAAATTGAATGCTCGTGAAGACCTTGCTTCATACTAAGCCTTCCATCGGCACAACTCGGTTCAGACGAGATGCCACAAAAGTGACAGAACTCTTCACCTCGGTCCCACAAGCGCGCAGACATCATCACCCCAGCTGCATCTCTCACAAAAATAAAATCTTGTCCCTGAAAATGCCAAATCCACCTCGCACCGGTTCTCCCACGCGCCTGTTACGATCAACGTGTTTCGCCTCTGCTTATGGCTGGTACTCGGAAATTAGCGTTCAACGTCCTGATGAACTGGGCCGCAACAGGCGTCGGCCTGCTCGTACCGTTCTTTCTTACACCCTTCGTGGTGCGGAGTCTCGGGGCAGAAGCCTACGGCGTGTGGATCCTCTCCGCATCCACCGTCTCGTACCTCAACCTGCTCGACCTCGGCATGCGCAGCGCCGTCATTCGTTTTGTATCGAAGGCCCAGGCGCAAGGAGCAGCCAGAGACGTCCAGGACGTCGTAGGCGCCGCGCTCTGGTTTCGAGTGATGATCGCGCTCATCGTCGCCGTCATCAGCATCGCCCTGGCTATCAACTTCCCTCGTCTGTTTAAGATTCCCGCTACCCTCTATCGAAGCTCCCAGATCACTGTTCTCCTCTGCGCTTTGGGTGTAGCCGTCACCTTAATCACCGGTGTCTTCGGAGCTGTGCTCGCCGCTGTCCATCGCTTTGATCGCCTGAGCACCATCGCCATGGTTCAGACCGTCGGCCGAGCCGCCGGAGTCATCTTCCTTCTTAGGACAGGACACGGACTGGTCGCCCTCGCCTGCTGGGAGCTCACCATCATCACGGTCTCCGGATCAGTCGTAATGGCCTCCGCGCTAAACCTCGTCCCCGCATGTCGCGGACGGCTGCAGAAGCCGCAGATGGATCTGCTGAAAAAGATCTGGAGCTACAGCTTCATCACCTTCATCTGGATCATCGCCGTCCAAGTCATCATCAACTCCGATAACTTGATGGTCGGGCATTTTGTCTCAGTCAAGCTCGCCGCGTTCTATGCGATCGGCGGAAGCCTGGTCACATACTCCGGACAGATTGTCTCCGCGCTCACCACAACCTTCACCCCGCTGGCCAGCAGTCTTGAAGCATCAGGCAAGGTCAAAGAGCTGCGCAGCCTGCTCATCCGCGGCACGCAGGCCACGCTCGTTCTCTCCCTCCCCATCAGTCTGGCTCTCCTCTTTCGCGGACGCACCTTTATCGGCCTCTGGATGGGTCCGTCCTACATGCAAGTCTCCGGTACAGTCCTGCAGATCCTGCTCATCGCGCAGTTCATGAGCGTAGCCGTTGCAACCGCCGGATCTATCATGATGGCGATCGGAAAGCATTCGGGACCCGCAAAGTTTGCCGTAGTCGAAGCACTCCTCAACATCACACTGACCCTCATCCTCTGCCGGCGCTTCGGAGCCTACGGCGTTGCCTGGGGCACATCCATCGCCATCACACTCATCACGCTCTCATTCTGGCCGCGCTACATCCAGCGCACGCTTGACGTTCCCATAACGACCTACCTCAGCTTAGGTTGGGGAAAGGCTGTCCTCGGCGCCATTCCATACGGAATCGCGTGCTTCTACGCGGATCGCATCTGGCACCCGCACTCGCTGCTCGTCTTCTTCCTGCAGATCCTCGCCACGCTCCCAATCTATGCAGCCTTCATGGCGCTTGTGTTTCCCGACGAAAGGCGGCAGGTCATTGACCGTCTTCTCTCGTCCATACATAGGAGACAGCCGGAGCCTGCACTCTGAAGCAATCGGTCTATCGGTAATACGTCTCGATGCGCGCCGCATGCTTCCCGTAGAGAAAACCGGCAAGATCCCACAACGATAACTCCTGATCGAACGCAGAAGCTATATCGCCGCGCAGAAGAGCGCCCGGAGCGCCCGCAAGCGCCTTGAGTGCCCGCCCAAGACGATACTGCGGAACACCGAATCTGTACGTCGTCTGCTCACGTCTCTCGCGGTCGACAACTCCAAGCGAAACCCCGCGCCAGAAGCACCATCGCCGATGGTATCGCTTCGTCATCCGCTCCATCGGAACATGATGGTAGATCACCAACTCGGGAACAAAGACTCCGCGGAATCCAGCCGCCTGAATCCTGCGATAGAGGTCTGCGTCTTCTTCCGAAAGAAGTCCCTTTCCGCTTCTTCCCAACTTCTCCGAGTAGAGTCCGATCGCCTCAAAGACCCTGCGCCGAATCACAGCATTGCCGCTGTTCAAATTTCCCGCGTGTCCCGCGCCAAAAACAGCCCTGGGCTTCGGGTCCTGGATGCCGGTCGCCGCTCTGTAACTCGGAGGCAGCCACGACGGCAGCTTGACCCCAGCCTCCGCATAGTACGGTCCACCAATAAAAGACAGGTCTTTCTCCTGAAACTCCCTGGCAACCGTCTCATACCATTCAGAGCATATCTGTTCATCGTCGTCGATAAACCCGATCAACTCTCCGCAACCCGCCCGAATCCCTTTATTCCTTGCATACGACGACGACTGCCGCGTCTCCAGCAGATATTCAACCTTCCGCGAACTTCGCAATGAAAAAGCCTGCACAACATCACGCGTAGCATCGGTGCTGTTGTTATCCACGACATAGATGGTGACGTCCATACCCCGCGGAACAGGAGCCTCTGCCAAACTCATAAGAGTTCGTTCAAGCAGCGCGCTTCTGTTATACGAAGGAACAACGACGTCAAGCTTCACCCTGAGTTCTCCCGCTTTTACCAACCTGCTTACCCCAAAGTTCGTTCACTCTGCCACTCGGCTATCCGTGCCACGGCCTTTGGCATGCGCCGTTCGGCAGTATACGGTCCAACCCGGCCTAGCCATCCATCCCACAGTCCCGCAAGAATTGCCTGCCTTGAAATGAAATTTCCACGAACTAGATATAGGTTTCGCAGGTTAAATCGATAAGTCCACCAGAAAGCCTTCAGCCTGGCTCGAGCCTTCGTATGTTTTCGCCAGAAACGTATCTCGTTGCGAGCCATGTAGTACCAGTAGTGTGGCTTCATGGTCATCGCTTCCGTCCCCGCGTCCTTCTCTTTGTGATAGATGACCGAGTCGAAATCCAAACGATTTTCATAGCCTGCAAGGATCGACCGCAGGGAATAGTCCGTGTCCTCCCAGTAGGCGAACAGCGCATCGTCCAGCCTTCCAATGGCGCGAATCAGGTCCACGCGAACCAGCAGCGCCGTGCCCATCAGCATCACCCACTTTGCCTGCTGCTCCGCCCACCGTCTCGCCTTCGCCATATCCTTCGTAGACTCAAACGCCGGGACCTCCGGGTGATACAGTCCGCCAAGATTGAGTTGCTTTGAAGGCTCCTGCAGCGAGGCAATTCGCGGCGAGACCAGGCCAATCCTGGGGTGTTGCTCTGCCGTACGCACCAGCGACGCCAGCGTGTCACTCTCTGTAACTGCATCGTTATTCAGCAGCCACACATAATCGAAGCCATCCCGCACCGCTACCTCAAACCCCAGATTGCATCCACCCGTAAAACCCTCATTCGTTGGCCGCGCAATCAGGTCCACAGACTCACTCCGCAGAGGCTCCAGCCGAGCCACGGAACCATCCACCGAGCCATTATCGATAAGAAGAATGTGCTTATTCGGATAGTTCATCCTCTCAGCCGATCGCGTCGCCGTTATGGTCTCCTCCCACGAGTTCCAGTTCAAAATAACAAGTAGAACTCGGGGTTCCGTAACAGTGAGACTCGGCGCAATCGACAGCATGAAGAACCTTTCTTGACTCGGCTATCATAACGGCATCCACTCGCCGCGGCGTTCCCCCTTCGTGGTAGCATCGCGCGATTCCGCCTGTAACTCTAAACGGAGCCTTTCATGTCCTCGTTTCACCCTCCAGATGCGCGATCCATCTCTCTTCTTTCGCTAGTCCTCCTGCTCCTCGGCGTCTCGCTCGTGTCAGCCAAGCCCGCAGCCGGACTGCAGGCGCAACCCAAGGCAGACCACACCTGGTACGTGCGGCTGGACGGCGGCGATCGCAAGCAGTGCACCGGCAAAGTCGACGCGCCCTATCACGGCCATGGCGCGAATCAACCCTGCGCCTTCAAGCATCCGCAGAACCTTTTCACCAATGGCGAGCGCGACAACAAGGCCTGGATCATCGTCGGCGGTGACACCATCCTCATTCGCGGCGGTCCCTACCGGATGGGCTACACCGGCCCGAACCCGTACGATTTTCCCGGCATGTGCCCCGGGGATCCCTTCAGCTGCTTCATGCCGCCCATCCCTTCCGGCGAAGACAATCACCCCACCCGCATCCTTGGTGAAAATTACGCAAGTTGCGGTGCCAAGACGCAGCTCTTCGGCGGATACGGTCTCAGCGCTGTCGTTAATCTCGGCGGCTCCAAACACGTCGATATCGAGTGCCTCGAAGTGACCGCGCACGGAACCTGCTCCCGCGTCGGCGCCAACAGTCCCGGCATCAAGCCCTGTAGCAGCTCCTTTCCCATCTCGGACTACGCCAGCGTCGGCCTCACCACCAATCAGGAGACCTCGGACCTCACCCTCAAAAACCTCGACATCCACGGCTTCGCCTCGCGCGGCATCATCGGCGCCATCGGCGGAAACGTCTTTGTCGACCACGTTCGCATTGCCTTCAACGCAGGCGCCGGCTGGGACTTCGACGACGGCAGAAACACGCGCAGCACCCCGAGCGCCTCCGTCCACGCCTCGAACCTGCTCGTCGAGTGGAACGGCTGCAACGAGGAGTATCCCATCCAGCACGCGCACCCCGCCGCCAGCTGCTTCGATCAGGATCACGGCGGCTACGGCGACGGCATCGGAACGCCCGACACCCCGCTCAACTTCACCTGCGACCACTGCGTCTTCCGCTACAACACCCAGGACGGCTTCGATCTGCTGCACACCAACGGCAGTGAGATCGCCGTCACCAACTCCGAGTCCTACGGCAACATGGGGCAGCAATGGAAGATGGGCGCCATGCACTCCGTCGTCTTCCGCAACAACATCACCATCCACAACTGCAGCCGCCTCTCCGCCGCGATGGAGGGCGTCCCCAACGGCTACAACAAAAGTCTCTCGCTCTTCTGCCGCGCCTCGGGCGATGGCATCGCCTTTGTCGTAACCAACGATGGCTCCTATATCTTCCAGAACAACACCTACGTCGGCTACGGCACCACCAGCTACGACATCTCCTGCAACGGAACCTGCTCCCGCCCCAACATCACCTTCCAGAACAACATCCATGCAGGCTACAAGAACCCTCACGACGGACAGCCGCCGGCCGTCTTCTACTCCGAAGGCCTGAGCAGAAATCCCTTCCAGGCGCGCGACCACAACATCTACTTCCGCATGCGCACCTGCCCCTCCGGCAGCTCGGGGAGCTCACAGGAGCGCTGCATCGATCCCCAGCTGAAATCTCTCCCCGGATGGACCGGCGAGAGCACCCTCGACCACCTCGACCTTCACCTCGCCGCGGTCAGCCCCGCACGCGGCTCAGGCGCCCCCATCCATGACCTCCACACCGACGCCACCGGAGCTCCCCGGCCGGACGGCGCCCCCACCGACCTCGGCGCGTTCCTCTACCGCCCCTGAACCTGCTGAATAACTCCAGAAGCCGTCATCTCGACCGACAGCAAGCCTACCTTCAGAAGCCGTCATCTCAACCGAAAACAAAGCCTACCTTCAGAAGCCATCATCTCGGCCAACAGCAAAGCCTACCTTTAGAAGCCGTCGTCTCGGCCAACAGCAAACCTACCTCCAAAAGCCGTCATCTCGATCGGAAGCAAAGCCTACCTTTAGAAGCCGTCATCTCGACCGACCATCGGGAGCGGAGAGATCCCCGCATTTCGCCTTTGCTCTCCTAACCCCAAACTCTACGAAGCCGCCTTCTCGTCCGAAGTCCGAGGCCCTCGCTGAGCGTTCGAATATCCCAAGGAAGCCGTCATCTCGACCGAAGCGCAGCGATCCCCGTATTCCACCCTTGTCGTTGCTTGTCCTTTTCTCTCGAACGCAGCCACGCGCATTGCGAAATAGGCACTTTAAGCTCCTGCCGCTTCGCGTCATGCTCTACCCTGTTTGGAGTATGCCCTTCCAGTCACAGCCCCTCTATGCTTCTCCTAGTTGAACCTTCCTGTTCTAGCTTTCCTGTTTTCATCTTTCCTGTTTAGCTTTGTTTGTCATCTGCACGGATCTGCTTTGCCTCAACGCTCTTCCTTCAAACTCTCCGAAAGACACCCCATGAGTAAGTTCAAAGCAGACCTCGCACGATACCGGCAAAAGGGAAACAGCTCGCGCGAGATCTGGCTCAACCCCGCCGTCTGGGCCATCGGCTGGTACCGTCTCGGCAACTGGCTCAACGTCTCGCCGCCCACGCTGCTGCTTCGCGTTCCCTTGAAGGTCATCTCCCTGCTTGGCAATAAATTCTGCGAGATCTTCATGGAGATGTGTATCGACCCCGGCGCTACCATCGGCGAAGGCCTCTTCATCGCCCACATCGGCGGCGTCCACATCAACCCCGAGGCCACCCTCGGCAAAAACTGCGACATCGCCCACCGCGTGACCATCGGTACCTCCGCCATGGGCAGAAAAGGCGCGCCCACCCTCGGCGACAACGTCTACGTCGGTACCGGAGCCGCCATCATCGGCAAGATCCGCGTCGCCTCCGGCGCCAAGATCGCCGCCAATACCCTGGTCATCAATAACATCCCCGAAGGAGCCACCGTCATGGGCGTTCCCGGCCGCGTCATCATGCGGCCGCCTGCGACCGCCCCGGCATCCGCTCCGGCAACAGTCGAGGAGAGCACGCATGCTTGAGGACGCTAAACGCCACGAGCTGCGGCACTCCATTCAGTCCGCCCTCGCCGCCAATGATGCCGCCGCCGCGCTCACCGCCATGCGCGGCCTGCTGCAGCCTGAGAGCAAACCGGCCGACATATCGTTCTGCGCCCGCGCCGCTACCTCGCTTGCCGGCAGCCTCAGGCAGCAACCCGGCCTGCAGCCGCTGCGCACCTTCATCGTGCGCTCCGTCACGGTTGAGCCCATCCTTCCCTACCTCCTGACCTCCGCGCTTCTCTCCGGCTTCCTGCTCGATCCGAGCGTCGGCGGCTTCGGCTCCTACGTCGACGATCTGCTCAGCCCGCAGGGCGCCCTCGCCGCCGCCAACCCCGATCTACTCCTCATCCTGCTCGATCTCGAAGACATCGCCGGCCGCCTCCCCGACCTCTGCGCCGACGGCATCGGTGCCGCCGTCGAGGCCGAGATCGCCGGCTCCGTCCAGCACCTCGCCCATCTGCTCCGCAGCGCCCGCGCCAATAGCCGCGCCCGCATCGTGCTGCAGGGCTTCGTCGTCCCGCACATCTCTTCGCTTGGTCCGGTCGCCGACGCCAACCTGCCGCACAGCCTCCCAAAAGCCGTCGCCAGCCTCAATATCCAGCTCGCCGGCCTCTGCGCCTCCATCTCCGACTGCGCCTTCTTCGACGTCGATGCACTCGCCGCCCAGCACGGCCGCGCCCGCTGGACCGATCAGCGCCTCTTCCTCTCCTCGCGTCTCGCCGTCGCCGCCGCCAACTTTGGCGTCTACTCCCGAGCCCTCACACGCACCCTCCGCGCCCTCTACAAGCCCGCCCGCAAGGTTCTCTGCACCGATCTCGACCACACCCTCTGGGGCGGCGTCCTCGGCGAAGACGGCGTGCAGGGCATCGTCACCGGTGCCGCCTTCCCCGGCACACCTTTCCTCCTGTATCAGCGCCACCTCAAGCAGCTCGCCTCCCGCGGCATCCTCCTCGCCGCCGTCTCCAAAAACAACGAGGCCGACGTGCGCGAGGCCTTCACCGCCCGCGCCGCCGATCTCGCCCTCACCCTCGACGACTTCGCCGCGCTCAAGATCAACTGGAATGAAAAATCGCAGTCCATCCGCGAGCTCGCGGCCGAGCTCTCCCTCGGCCTCGACTCCTTCGTCTTCGTCGACGACAACCCGGTCGAAGCCGAAGCCATTCGCCAGCGCCTGCCCGAGGTCGCCGTCCTCGAGGTCCCCGTCGCCGAGCCCTGGCGTCTCCTCGATCTCCTCGCCGAAGAGCCCTTCTTCGACGTCCTCCGCGTCACCGCCGACGATCAAAACCGCCTCATCGAATACAAGGCGCAGGCGCAGCGCGCCACCCTCGAAGCCGCCTCAGGCGGCCGCGACGAGTTCCTCGCCTCGCTCGACATCGTCTGCACCTTCCAGAGCGCCCTTGACGCTCCACTCGCCCGCTCCGTCCAGCTCCTCGGCAAGACGAACCAGTTCAATCTCACTACCCGCCGCCACTCCGCCGCCGACATCGAAGCCTTCGCCGCCGATCCCGCGGCCCAGGCCGTCGTCGTCCGCGTCCGCGACCGCTTCGGCGATGCCGGCGTCGTCGGCCTCGCGCTCGCCCGCAACCAGGGCTCCACCTGCGTCATCGACTCCCTTCTGCTCTCCTGCCGGGTCATCGGCCGCGGCATTGAAACCGCCCTCCTCGCGCACCTCGCCCAGCACGCCGCCCATCTCGGCGCCACACGTCTCCTTGGCGAGTTCATCCCCAGCAAGAAGAACGCGCCCGCCGCCAGCTTCTATCCCGACCATGGCTTTAACAGCCTCCCCACCGACCCGGCCAAGCCCTCCGAATCGCTCTTCTTCGATCTCGACCTCACCACCAGCCTCCCCGCCACACCCCCATGGATCACTCTGGAAGGACACACCACCCATGACCTCGCAGCCAGTCCCGGAATCCCTTCGCTCGCTTCTCGCTGACACCCTCGACATCCCGACCGCCGAGGTCACGCCGGAGCTCTCCACCCAGACCCTCGAGTCCTGGGATTCCTTCACTCACCTCCAGGTCATCCTCGCGCTCGAAGGTGAGTACGGCGTCCAGTTCGATCCGCAGCGCATCCCCGACCTCACCTCCGTTGCCAAACTGCAGGCAGCGCTCGCCGAAAAAGGTGTCGCCCTGTGACTCCGCTCCCGTCAGCGGCCGGCGCCACCGAGATCCTCGCAGGCGAGTTCAAGCCCACACCCGATCCAGACCTGCAGGCGCTCGGCTTCAAGCTCCTCCACGTCGGCGTCGCCGTCCCCGAGCTCGGCCCGACCACCGAGCTCATGACCGCGCTTCTCGGCTATCGCGTGATCTCCGGCCCCTTCGACGACCCCATCCAGCGCGTCTCCGTCAACTTCCTCACCACCCAACCCACCGACACTGCAGAAATCGAGCTCATCGCCCCCCTCACCGAGGACTCCCCCATTCGCGCCACCCTCGCCAAGGGCGGCGGCGCATCCTACCACCTCTGCTTCGAGACCGCCGACCTCGACGCCGCGCTCGCCCACGCCAAGCGCCTCAAGTGCCTCATCGTCACCGCACCCGCCCCCGCCGTAGCCTTCAACGGCCGCCGCATCGCCTGGATCTACACCAAATCCCGCCAGCTCTTCGAACTCGTCGAAGCCCCGAAATAGGCCCGCAGAACATCCGCCCATCACGAAGAAGCCGCCATCTCGACCGAAGGCAAAGCCCCCCTCAAAAGCCGTCATCTCGACCGAGCAACGCGAGCGGAGAGATCCCCGCATTCTGCTCAAGCTCCAGAGAACCATCGCAGCTGCCACTACTGACCCGCCGCCACCCCTTCCAGATCGGCCCGCCCCGGCGTCACCGGCGGCGCAACCCTGTGGCCCAGCCGCAGCAGCGGCTTCTCCACCAGATAATAGCTTCCCACGGCACACAGAATCGCACCCCCCAGACTCACCGGCCACCTCTGAACAAAGTGCAGCACCGACGTCTCCGGTCTGCGAATGAAAAAGATTTGCTGCCACAGATACAGGCTGTACGAGATCCTCCCAAAGAACGTAAACACCGGCGTCTCCAGCAGCCGCCCCAGCCACTCCTCCGGGTGCAGCATCGTGCTCGCCACCACCACCGGAAAACCGACGCACGTGATCTGGTGCGTCAGATGCCCGCCCAGGGCCACCTCCGAGACCAGCACGCCCGCCATCACCAGCCCGATCAAGAAGCCATGCCGCGACACCCGCAGCATCGTCGCGCGAAACGCCGGCCGCGTCAGCAGAATCGCCAGCAAAGCCGGAACCAGCAGATCCTCAAGCGCCAGGTCCGTCCGCTTATACGAAAACTCGTTCGCCGTCAGCCCCAGCACATGAGCGACCGGCGGCCACACCACAAACACAAACGACAGCACCGCCAGAATGCCCATCGCCCGCCGCCGAAACAGCACCAGAATCGCCGGCAGCAGCAGATAAAAGTGCTCCTCGATCGCCAGCGACCAAAAGTGCGCCGTATACCTGTCATCCGCGGTCGCCGCCCCACCCAGGGCGTCGTAGAAGTTCCGGTACGACAGCAGCGACGCAATCGTCGGCGCGGCGCTGATATGCAGCACGCCGGCCACTCCCAGCAGCCCAACACCCGCAAGCATCACCATCGCCGCCGGCTGAATCCGGAACAGCCGCCGCAGGTAGAACCCGCGCAGCGAGATCGACCCGTGCATCCGCTGCTCCTCGAGCAGCCGCGAACAGATCAGGACGCCGCTGATCGCGAAAAAGAGCTGCACTCCGCGATCGCCATACCGCTGCAGCCCATCGAGGTTGAGCCCGCCCACCCGGATCGCCGGCGCATGAAACGCAATCACGGCAAAGACAGCGATCGTCCGCCATCCATCAAGCGTCGGAATATACCCCGAGCGCGCTGCCTTCTTCGCGCGCGGCGTCGCGTCGGCCCGCACCGAAAGTGTCGGCATCAGCTTGTCCCCCGATACGACCGCACCATCCGTTCTCGCCACGCAAACGCGCCCCGCACCAGCGCCGGCGCCACCTGCACCAGCGCCACCACGCCCCGCAGCTTGGCACTCTTATAGAACTCATTCGCCCGCCGCAGATGAGCCGCTGCCGCCGGCGCATCGTGCGCCTTCAGCGCCAGCTTTCCCCGAATCGTCTCGAGCTCCGCCGTCTTGCGCGCAATCGCTTCGCGCAGCAGGCGCACCTCCTTCGATCCCTCCGGCCACAGCCCCAGCGCCTTGTGCAGCACCGTCAGGTTCGCCTGCGCCATCCACGTCGGATCCGCCGACAGGCTCGCCCGGTGCTTGCGATACCGCACCAGCACCTCCCTGTGATACCCGATCCGGTAGCCCGCCGACGTCATCCGCAGCCAGCAATCGAAGTCCTCGCTCGATCGCAGCGCCTCATCGAACCGAATCGCCTTCATCGCAGCGGCTCTCACCATGACCGACACAAACACATGGCAGCGCCGCGCAATCAAAGCCGCCGAATCCGCCTCGCCCGCCGAGGGACACACCGACATGTACTCCTTGCCCGCATAGATCGACTCGCCAAAGAACACGGCATTGCAGTACACCGCGTCGTACTCCGCATGCGCCCGCAAAAACTCTGTCTGTCTCTCCAGATACTCCGGCTCCCACAGATCGTCGCCGTCCAGCAGCGCAATCAGGTCGCCCGTCGCCGCAGCGATGCCCGTATTCCGCGCCCCCGAAAGCCCGCGATTCTCCTGCACCAAATACACGATTCGATCCCGAAAAGGCTTCAGCGCCGCCTCCAGCGCCACCGTGTCCGGCGATCCATCATTAACAACGATCACCTCATACGCCTGCACCGTCTGCGCAAACACACTCTCGAGCGTCTCCGGCAGAAACCCCGCCACGTTGTACGCAGGGATCACCACGCTCACGCGCTCAATCCCTCCAGCACCCTCCTGCGCTGTCAGCATCGCCCTGTCCCATCCCCTTTTGTGGCATTCCGCATCCGCCGCCGTCCTCTACTATGAGGGAGTTGATCCTGCTCAACGATACCCTTTTGGTGGAATGCTCCCGTGTACGACGTGAAGAGATCGGCGTCCAGCCCCCAACCCCGCAGCCTCTTCCTCCTCTACCACGAGCTGCGATCGGCCCCCACGGCCTACTCTTACGTCACCTGCACCTCCACCTTCGCCGCGCACGCCGCCTTCTTTCGCTCCTCCCGGCCCGCCAACACCTTTACCCCCCAAATTACCCCCCAAATCACATTCGACGACGGCCATCTCTCGAACCTGACCGAAGCCCTGCCCATCCTTCAGGCCAACCAGCTCACCGCGCATTTCTTCATCACCGCCGGCTGGACCGGCACAAAGCCCGGCTTCATGCAGGCGCACCACCTGCGCGAGTTGCACGCCGCCGGCCAGCGCATCGGGGCCCACGGCCTCACCCACACCCTCCTCACCCACTGCTCCGCCGCCGAGCTCGATCGTGAGCTTCGCGTCGCCCGTCTCACCCTCGAAGACACTCTCGGTGTCGGCGTCACCACCGTGTCGCTTCCCGGCGGCCGCTACAACCGCGCCGTTCTCGATGCCTGCTGGGCCGCCGGCTACACCCAGGTCTTCACCTCCGTCCCGCGTCCCGAAACCCTGCCGCCCGGCCCGTGCGTCGGCCGCCTCAACCTTCGCGCCGACGCCACCGTCCCCTTCCTCACCCGCCTCCTCGACCCCGCCACCGGCACCCTTCGTCGCCTTGAGCGCGCCGACCGCATCAAGACAGCCGCCAAACGCCTCCTCGGCGACACCGCCTATCGCCGCCTCTGGTCCCTCATCAACCGCGAGGAAGCCGACGCGCCCGATCAGGAGGCCCCATGAAGATCCTCCACCTCATCAGCAGCGGCGGCATGTACGGCGCGGAGGCTGTCATCCTCAATCTCTCCAAGACCCTCATCGACCAGGGCGACGAGAGTGAGATTGCCTTCTTTCAGAACCAGCCTCAACCCAACCTCGACCTCCAGACCGCCGCCGCGCACCGCTCCATCCCCACCCATGCCGTCGTCTGTCAGGGCCAGCTCGATCTCTCCGTCCCTGGCCGCATCCGGGATCTCGCCCGCTCGGTCTCGGCCAACGTCGTGCACGCCCACGGCTACAAGGCCGATCTCTATACCTGGGCCGCCCTTCGCCGAGCCTCCATCCCCATCGTCTCCACCTGCCACAACTGGATCGAAACCACCGCCCCGCTCCGCGCCTATGGATTTATCGACCGCCGCGTGCTCCGCTCCTTTGCCGCCGTCATCGCCGTGTCGCGCGACGTGCAGCGGCAGCTTCTCTCCGCCGGCGTCGCCCCCGATCGCGTCACCCTCATCCCCAACGGAGTCGACACCCGGCCCTTCCTCGAGCACTCGCCCGCCAGCCGGTTGCAACACTCCCCCCTCACCGTCGGCTTCGTGGGCCGTCTCTCCCCAGAAAAAGGCGCGGACCTCTTTCTCCAGGCCGCCGCACGCGCGCTCAAGGATCACCCGCAGACACGCTTTCAGATCATCGGCGATGGACCAGATCGCCAGGCCCTCGAGCAGCTCGCTCACACCCTCCATATCGACCAGCACGTCGCGTTCGTCGGCCGCAAAGACGACATGCCCGGCGTCTACGCCTCGCTCGATCTCCTCGTCTCCTCCTCGCGACAGGAGGGCCTGCCCATGTCCCTGCTTGAAGCCATGGCCGCCAGCCTGCCCATCGTCGCCACCGCCGTCGGCGAAGTCCCGTCCCTCATCCGCAGCCATGAGACCGGCCTTCTCGTCCCGCCCAGCGATGTCGACGCCCTCTCGCAGGCGATGAACAGCCTGTTAGCAGACGCGCCTCTCCGCCAGCAGATGGGCGCGAACGCCCGCCAGCTCGTCGAACAAAACTTCTCCGCCGCCCAGATGACCGGGCAGTACAAACGCGTCTACACCCATGTGATCAGTCATCCCGGCCGCGCGCCACAAGCGACCCGATGACTCCCACGCCCTCTCCAGACGCGCAGACCACAGCACCCGTACCGCCTCTCCGCGTCTTCATGCTGGATCTCCTGGCCGTCGTCCCGTACTACACCGCCTACCTCTCCCGCGCCCTGCTGGCAGCCGGCGTCGACCTCACCGTCGGCTCGATCACCTACTACCTCGATCCCGCCACCTTCTCCTCGCGCGGTATCCGCAACGATCCCGGCGCCATCGATCTCGTCGGCCGCCTCCGCCTGCCCAGACTCCCCCGCAGAGTTCTCAAGCTCCTCGAATCCCTCCTCAACCTCGCCGCGCTCGCCCTTCGCTTCACCCACTCCGCTCCCGATGTCATCCATGTGCAATTCCTGCCCATGCTTCGCTGGCCCATCCCCCTCGATCTCTGGCTCCTGAAGCTCGCGCGGCGGCGCGGCGCGAAGATTGTCCTCACCGTGCATGACCTCCTGCCGCACGACACCGCAAATCGCCACCACGCCCCCTTCCGCAGCCTCTATCACTTCGTCGACAGCATCATCTGCCACTCGCCCTCCATCAAGGCCCGCCTGATCTCCGACTTCGCCGTCGACCCCGCGCATATCCACGTCATTCCGCACGGCCCCTTCTTCTACGATCTTGCTGCAACCCAGCCCGCACCCGTCCTTGAACACTTTGGCGTACCTTCCGGCGCGCCTCTTGTACTCTGGCAGGGTCTCGTCTTCCCCTACAAAGGCGTCGATCTGCTGCTCGACGCATGGCAGCAGGTAGAGCAAGCGAATGACACCGCTTGGCTCGTCGTCGCCGGAACAGGCGATCCCGCGCTGCTCGCCGCGCTCAAACAGCAGGCCGCCGCGCTCCATCTCAAGCGCGTCCGTCTTCATCAATACTTCATCACCACGGAGGAACTCGTCGCGTTCTACCGCTCCGCCGACATCGTCGTCTACCCCTATCGCGCCATCACCACCAGCGGCGCTCTCGCAACCGGTCTGGCCTTTGGCAAGACCATCCTCGCAACCGACCTGCCCGTCTTTCGCGAAATCCTCATAGATGGAGTAAGTGCGTCCCTTGTAGCTCCTGAGAAAAATCTTCTAAGTCGAGCTCTAATCGACCTACTTTCCGATCCTTCTCTGCGAAAACTTTTCTCGGATAAAATCAGGGAATTGCACTTCGGAGACTCTGCGTGGCGATCGATCGCAACGCAAACCATCTCCGCTTACGATCAAAGTATCGCTCCCATATATAAGTAACTTTCACGATCTCTCAGGACGAGAACGTATCCCTGCCTTGCAATGACCAACACAGACAAAGTCCTGCTTTGTCCTTGCAGCAGAAGAGTCGTCAGCCTCTGCACCATCCCCAATCCATACCACGAAGGTAGTAAGCGTCTTGCGCCTTCAGTACAGACCTCCCTCTGACGTGGGATTAAGCCAGGCCGCCTCTCTCTGTCAGTCTCATCAGGACAGACAAGGAGACGTGCGCTGTCTGCCCACTCGCTTCACCTACCATCACCTGCTATCCACTGCAGTCCGCCTGGAGGCGCAGCATAGTAATGACAAAGTTTCTCGCCACACTTCTTCTTCTCGCCGCTCCCCTCGCCTTCGCAAAGACCGTATCCACTGTCGCAGTCCTGCCACAGGGAGCAGCCATCCGCAGCGGCACCTCGTTTCAGTTCTCCGCAACCTGCACCTACACCGACGGCTCGTCGGATAACTGCGGCGCGGCAGGCGGTGTCACCTGGACCACCTCGAGCCCGTCACGGCTGTCAATGAACGCCTCCGGCGTCCTCACCGCGACCCTGGACCCAGGAGCCGGACAATTCATCGACTCCTTCGCCGTCGCAACCGCCGGCGCCGTCACCGGCCGCGCCGGCGTCTACACCCAGCACGCCGGGGATACATGGTACGAGTACATGACCCCCGATCTGCATAACTACACCGACTTCAGCAACGGTCTTCTGCCGATGAACGTAGTCGTCGGCTCCACCATCGCGCTCGGCACCGGCGCCATCATCAACAACAACGGCGCGGGCTCCACCGGCTTCCCCTTTCAGAACAGCTGCGCCTGGTCGAGCTCCGCTCCCTCCATCGCCACCGTCAACTCCATCGGACAGGTCACTGCCGTCGCTCCCGGCTCCGTCACCATCACCTGCGGCCGCGCCGGCAACGCCGCCTTCGGAGCCAGCACCATCCCCTCCTGGACCGCGCCCGGCAACGTCATCACCCTCACCGTCGTCAACGGAAGCGCCGGTGCAAAGACCTGGTTCGTCCGCCCGGATGGCGGCTCTCCCTTTGTCAGCGCCGCGCAGACGCCGAACGGCCAATGTGACGGAAAGCACGACGCCGCCTACCAGGGTTCCGGCATCAACCAGCCCTGCGCCGTCAGCAACCTCAGAGATCTCTGGGCCGATCAGCAGACCTACATGCAGACCCAGTGGATGATCAACGGTGGGGACACTGTCATCGTCCGTCAAAAACAGGGTGGCTACATCACCGGCGCCGAACCCACCGGCAACGTCCCCGTAAACTGCTCCGGCAACTCCGGCAGCTGCTATATGCCGTCTATCCCCTCGGGAACCGCCGCCCAGCACACCCGCATCCTCGGCGAAAACTACGCCAGCTGTCACAGCGATTCAGGCCAGAAGACCCTCCTCAACATGACCGGCTTCGCAATCGCCGCCTTCAACCTAAAGGACTCTCAGTTTGTCGATGTAGCCTGCTTCGAAATCACCGATAAAGAACAGTGCACCACCAACGGAAACTACTCCGCCGCCACACACTGCACAACAGCCAACAGCCCCGGCCAGAACGGCGTCGTCACCAGCGCGCTCTCCGCGTCCGATACTCTAACCGATCTCTTTATCCACGGCCTCACCCGGGATGGTCTCACCGGAGCGACAGGCGTCGCCGTCGTCGCCGATCACATACACATCAAGGCAATGCCGGACGCCGGCATCAACATGGATGACAATCCCTGGTATAGCGGCAATATCTCGGTCGCCGGCGGATTTACTCTAACCAACTCGCTCACGGAGTTTACCGGCTGCGTCGAGGAGTATCCGGTCGTCCATAATTATCCCTACATCGAATGCCGAGATCAAACAGTCGGCGCGTACGGCGACGGCTTCGGGACTGCAAGCACCTCCGGCGACTGGGTCTTCGATCACGACGTCTGGCGGTATAACTTCCAGGACGGTCTCGATCTCCTGCACTCCGGCATGCGATCGCTCTCCATCACCAACTCCGAAAGCTACGGAAACGACGGGCAGCAGTACAAGATCGGCTCCGGCCAGACTGTCATCTTCGCCAACAACACCGCTCTCCATAACTGCGAGCGCATCCTCTCGGCCTTTGGCGATGAGCCCGCGTCCGCGATCGTTCCCGGCGTCTCTGCCTGCCGCGCGGGCGGTGACGGCGTTGTCTTCTCCTTCGCCGCATACGGTTCTGTTCTCTACGAAAACAACTCCTATGCCGGATACGGCGCCACCTCCTACGACCTCTTCTGCGAAAGCGGCTTTGACTCCTGCCCGAACACGCAGAGCACCTATCGCAACAACATCAATCTCGGCATCGTAAAGAGTTCCTACGACGCCGCACAGAAGCCCGGTCTCTTCTACAACGAGAGCAACTCCATGCCGGCAAACGGCGGCTGGGCCGTCCGCGATCACAACCTCTATTACAACTTCCGCAACGGCGGTTGCCCAAGCCCCCTCAACGCTGGGGAACTGTGCAGCGATCCGAACTTCGTCAATGAGCCGACCCTCACCATCTCCTCCGATCTCGCTCTCGACAACTTCAGCTTCGGCCTGACAGTAAACAGCCCTGCACGAGATGCCGGTATTTCACTGCCCGTGCTCAACCTCCAGACGATCGGCCTAAACCTCCCGAACCTTCTCGGCATCGATCTCATGGGCACTCCGCGCAGCAATCCTCCCTCTATCGGCGCAATGGAGATCGCCTCCACGACCACGGCGCCCACGCCACCTCCCACATCACCCGTAACCCCGACGCCGCCGACAGCACCCACACCACCGCCGACACCCCCGACGCCACCGACAACGCCGCCGACAACACCCACGCCACCCACAACCCCAACGCCACCCAAGAAGCAAGTGACCACTTTGTCTCTCACGCTCTCACCCGAGACCACAACAGTCGGCCAGACCGTAACGCTGACAGCGTCAGCCGCGCCGTTTGCAAACGTCATTCCCACTGGGACGGTCAGGTTCACGATCGACGGTAAAACGATCTCCGCCGCACTTGATAACACCGGGCACGCGTCGATCTCCATAAACTATCTTCCCGTCAACACCTACTCTGCGTCCGCATCGTATGCCGGAGATGCACAGTACCTCCCGGCCAACTCCAACAGCGCCTCCGTGACGGTCACACTGCCCCCTACCAACGACGCCGTCAACGTCTCAATCGGCCAACCCGCCTTCGGCTTCAACGTCACGCCAGGATCGGTCCGGCGTCTCTTCGGAACCGTAACCAACGGTGTTACCAACCAGCTCACCTGGTCCGTCAAATCCGGCGGCGCTACCATCTCCTCAAACAGCGGTTCCTGGGTTGACGTCATAGCTCCGGCCACCGACAACTCCTGCACATCCTCCGGATCAGCCGCAGCCACCCCCGTAAACTCCATCGTCGTAATCGAAGCGACTTCAACCGAGGACAGCACAAAAACGGCGTCTATCGCCCTCAACGTCTGCAAGCCCGCCTCACAGCAGCTCTATGCCGCACCGAACTACACCACTCTCTACGCCAGCCCGGCAGCAAACCTGGTAAGCCTCAACCATCCTTAGAACCTATCGAAGAAGTCAAAGAAAGCCTTCACCTCGACCGAAGTTCCTCACCCCAGCGAGCGCATCTGCTCGCTGGGGTGAGGAACGAGACAGCACCATCGTCTCGCGCAGTGGAGAGATCCCCGTATTTCGCCCTTGATCGTTGCTTGTTTTCTCCTGAAGCGCAGCGGCCGCGACTATAAACAGGCTCTTAGGGAGGTGAATCATCACTTCACTTCACAAAGCTTGTCATCCTGAGCGCAGCGAAGGACCTGCTTTCCGAGAGCTTACAAGCAGCTCAATCGTCCGAGTACCGCAACAAATTCGAGACTCACTCCAAAAAAACCGATGTGGACACACCTACATCATCCGCAACAATCCTGCCACCTCCGGCAGGATCCTCACTACCAGACTACGAGATCCGGCTGCGCGTCAGAACCGTTCCCCGCGGAACCTCCGGCTCCTTGCGCACCAGCTGCGGAATCCGCAGCGGCCGCGATGGCACCTCGGGCATCCCCACCTCGCTCAGCTTGTACAGCAGCGAGCGATAGCTAATCTGGAGCCACTTTGCCGTCTTCTGCCGGTTCCAGCTGTTCGCCTGCAGTACCTTCAGGATGATCTGCCGCTCCAGGTCCTGCGTCGCCTTCTTGGTGATGCGCTTCAAGCTCACCGGCTCGCTCAGATCGATCTCTGTCGTAATCCCGCCGCGCTGCTCCTCGGGCATCAGCTCAGCGACCAGCGCCTCCTCCGACCCGATCAACACATAACTGCGGATCAGATTCTCCAGCTGGCGGATGTTCCCCGGCCAGTGATAGCTCTGCATCAGCCGCATCGCGCTCTTCGAGAGCAGCTCCGGCGTGTGGTGAAAGACTCGGGCATAGTGCTCAATAAAGTAGTCGATCAGAATCGGCAGATCCTGGATGCGCTGCCGCAAAGGCGGCAGATTGACCGTCACGGCGTTGATGCGAAACAGAAAGTCCAGCCGGAAGGTCCCTTCTTCAACCTGGGTGCGCAGATCCGTGTTCGCAGCCGAGATCAGCCGCGTTGCGATCGAGCGCGGATCGTGTCCGCCCACCCGAGTGAACGTCCCGTCCTGCAGAACCTGCAGCAGCTTGGACTGCACACCCATATCAAGCGCGCCCACCTCGTCCAGAAACAGTGTCCCCTGGTGCGCCTGCTCCACGCGGCCCAGCTTGGTCGTCATGGCCCCCGTAAAAGCGCCTTTTTCATACCCAAAGAGCTCCGTTTCCAGCAGCGAATGCGGAATGGCCGGGCAGCTCACCTTCACCAAGGCGCCCTTCGCCCGCAACGAGAGCGCGTGCAGCAGGCGCACACAAATCTCCTTGCCGGTCCCGCTCTCCCCTTGCAAAAGCACCGGAACGTCCGTCTCCGCAACCCGCTCCAGCTTGGTGCGCACAGCCTGCATCGTTGCGGTCTTGCCGAAGATAATGTCGAGCGGCGGAAGGTTGAGAGTCGTATTGCCTTTATCGATGGCCAAGGTCTTATCCTGAAAGAGAGAAGTCAACGCTGCAGTCGGATTGCAATATCCTTCACATTGCACGTGAAGCACCAATCCAAGACGGTCTGTCCTTGCGTCAGTTCAGAGTGAGATGGAGTGCAGGAGACCTCCCCAGAACTGCAAAATCCCCCTCTTCTCACTACATTCTCCTGTGTTTACCTAGCTTTCCGCTGACCCTAATCTACTCGGCCACGCTCCCACAGACCGCCCGGCACCGAACAGCAGATTCTAGGGAGATGCAAATATTTGCACTCATGCCACGAAAGTGGCAAATGTTTTTCCTACTTTCGAGCAAAGTGCGTAACATTTTTCTGGAATTCACCGACCGCCCAACTAGAATCATTCTCAGTTCAGGTCACCGGAGGGTGACGAGATCGTCCTTCAAATGCGCCGGGGCACCTGCCACATGCAGGCCTCCCAGCCGTGAGACCCAAAAGCTGTCTAACGAGGCCATCGGGCAGCTATCCCGACTCCTCTACAGAGGTATTTGAATGTCCGCATCCTTGTCTTCTTTTCCCATCTCTGCTGCACGGGCGCCGAAGACCAAATCCCAGGTCCTTATATTGGAACCGGATCTCGCCGTCCTGAACTACCTGCGAGCCTCCCTCGAACGCAGCTACGCCCTCAGCACCTACTGCGAGGAAAAGGCGCTGCTCGACCGGATCGAGAGCGGCAGTGAGCCCGATCTCGTGCTCATTGCGCCTCATCCCACCCAGGATCCTCTCCCCCTGCTCTCGCACATCCGCTCCACCCGGCCGCAGCTGCCGATTATCGTCCTGTCCTGCTCCGGCGAAATCCGCGAGCTCGAGCGCGTCGTCCGCAGCGGCGTCCGCGCCATCGTCATGAAGCCCTTCATCGCCGCCGATATCGAATCGGCCATCGAAGAGCATCTCGCCCTCGCCGACCGCAAGCCGGCCACCGACGCGCCCAAAGAGATCCAGCTCACCGAAAACAACTCCTTCGTCCGCTCCTCCAAGCGCATGCGTGAGCTTGAAGCCCAAGCCGCCCTCGTCGCCCGTGCCGACATCCCCGTCCTCATCCTCGGCGAAAGCGGCACCGGCAAGGAAGTGCTCGCGCTCTACACCCACAAGATGTCCGTCCGCAGTCAGCACATCTTTCTCAAGGTCAACTGCGCCGCCGTCCCCGCCGACCTGCTCGAAAGCGAGCTCTTCGGCTACGAGCAGGGTGCCTTCACCGGTGCCGTCAAAACCAAGCCCGGCAAGTTCGAAATCTGCTCCGGCGGCACCATCTTCCTCGATGAGATCGGCGAGATGCCCGCCATCCTTCAGGCCAAGCTGCTCCAGGTCCTCCAGGACGGCACCTTCATGCGCCTCGGCAGCCGCGCCCCCATGAAGGTCGACGTCCGCGTCATCGCCGCCACCAACATCAATATGAAGGAGGCGATGGCCAACAAGACCTTCCGCGAAGACCTCTACTATCGCCTCAACGGATTCACCCTCTCCATTCCAGCCCTTCGCCAGCGCAAGGAAGAGATTCCTGTGCTTTCCGAGTACTTCATGCGCCGCGCCGCCAAGCGTTATAGCCGCGAGCCGCTCCTCTTCTCGAGCAGCCTCACCAGCGCCCTCACCGACTACTCCTGGCCCGGAAACATCCGTGAGCTCGAAAACGTCATCAACCGCTACCTCGTCCTCGGCGATGAGAGAGCCATCCTCGATGAGCTTGCCCTGCACGACTCGGGAGAGCGCGAGTCCGCCGTCAGCCCCGAGAACGGCAGCGGCGCCGGCGGTCTCAAACAGATGGTCCGCAGCCTCAAGGGTGAGGCCGAAGCAACCGCGATTCAACAGGTATTGGAGGGTGTCGGATGGAACCGGAAGGCCGCGGCAAACGACCTGCAGATCAGCTACAAGGCGTTGCTGTACAAAATCAAGCAGTACGACCTCTCCCCGCCGGGACACAGTCAGGGTCCAGCCTGAATCCCATCTCTTCCACCCGCTATAAAGTCGTCATCCGCTTCGTCGATCACGCCATCCGCGGCTATGCCAGCTCGAACGAGCTCGGCTCCGTCGAGCAGCTGCTCGCCAACGATCCGCAGCACGCCCTCGACAGCATCCGTCTCACCATGATCGACACCGGTGAGGTCCGGAACATCCCCATCTCCGACGCCAAAGCCGTCTTCTTCGTCGGCACCTTTGATGGCGACACCCATCACAAGGCTTTGCACTTCCATCAGCACGCCCCCATCCAACCCGGCCTGTGGGTCCGCGTCCGCTTTCAGGATGAAGAAGAGATCGAAGGCTTCGTCAGCAACACCCGCGACCACGTCCTCGGCCCCGGCTTCTTCATGATGCCAACCGACCCCGACGGCAACAATCGCCTCATCTACGTCATGAAGAGCCGCCTCAAGGACTTCAACGTCCTCGGCATCCGCAACGCCATCCGCATCCCCGCCCTGTAAACCCAGTCCCACCCACAACGCTTCAAAGTGGCACCATTGAGGCGGTTGTACTTAAAGTTGTCATTCTGAGCGCAGCGAAGAATCCCGCACCTTGCCAGGGGCGGCAAGAACACCAAGGTAGCCCCAACTCCATCCCCCAGTCAGGGCAGATCACTCCCCTTGGCTATCCTGCCGCAATAACCCGCCGTCGCTCCACTGACGCAAGCCTCTCACCAAAGCACTTTCAGCCCTTAGCCGCGGCCTCAATCTCTACCCACTCCGCATCGCTCAGCTTTATTCCCGCCGCCGCCACATTCTCCTCCAGGTGTTCCACACTCGAAGTTCCCGGAATGGGCAGCATGACCTTCGACCGATGCAGCAGCCACGCCAGGGAAAGCTGGCTTACGGTCGCACCATGCTGCTTCGCCGCCTTATCCAGCACCCCGCCCGGCTGTGCCAGCTTCCCCGCCGCGACCGGAAACCATGGAATGAACGCAATGCCGTTCTGCTCGCAGTAGTCCACCACATCATCATGCTGCCGATCGCTCAGGTTGTACTGGTTCTGCACACTCACAATCTCAACCACCTTGCGCGCCTGCTCGATCTCCTTCGGCTTTACCTCGCTCAGCCCCACATGCCGGATCTTGCCCGCCTTCTGCATCTCCGCAATCTTGCCCAGCGACTCCTCCACCGGCACCTTCGCATCGATTCGGTGCAGCTGCCACAGGTCGATCCGCTCCACCCGCAGAAACCGCAGACTCATCTCCACCTGCTGCTCCAGATACTCCGGCCGGCCCACCGGCAGCCACTTCATCGGGCCCTGCCGCGTCAACCCGCCCTTGGTCGCAATCACCACACCGTTCGCGTACGGCGCCAGCGTCTCACCGATCATCGGCTCGTTTACAGTCGGCCCGTACGCATCCGCCGTATCAATGAAGTTCACCCCCAGCTCCACCGCCCGCCGAAGCACCCGCTTCGCCGCCTCCGGATCCTTCGGCGCGCCCCACACGCCCTCACCCGTCAGCCGCATCGCGCCAAAGCCAAGCCGGTTCACCTCAAGATCGCCACCGAGCCTAAATGTCCCGCTCGCCGCCGCGTTCACCTGCTGTTCCTTCGCCAATGTAGTCATGTCTTGTTGGATGATCCGTCATTGGTCGCGTTGCGCGGAAACGTTGCCATTAAGCCTTGTCAAAATCAACCGTCACACCATCAACGAAACCGCACACGAGACAATACTGTCATCTCGACCGGAACCCGGGCCCCGGCGAGCGAAGTTGCTCGCTGGGGTGGGAAGCGAAACGGCCTCTTGTCTCGCTCCGTGGAGAGAACTGCAGTTCTCTCCAGGACCAGCACAAACCTTCACGTCCGCTTCAACGCACAGCTCCAGCAGCCACCCGAACTGGCAGCCGTTCCCCCTCAGCCAGAATCCGGATCTTGTCCTCAATCCCCAGCCGCGCCGCCTCCGTCATCAGCCGCACCGGCGGCTCGTCCATCGGCTCGCGCCCCAGCCGAAATGTTCCAAAGTGCATCGGCACCATCACCTCCGAGCCTAGATCCTGAAACGCCTGCAGCGCATCCTCCGGACTCGTATGCACCGCCCGGTAGCTGTCCGGCGTGTAGGCCCCGATCGGCAGCAACGCGATCTCCGGCGCCAGCCGCCGCCCAATCTCCCGAAATCCGCCAAAGTACGCCGTATCGCCCGAGTGGTACACGCTCACCCCCGCACCGCGCAGCACATATCCGCCAAACCCCCTGTGCACATCGCTGAACATCCGCGCTCCCCAGTGCTGCGCCGGCGTCATCGTCACTGTCAGCCCGGCCACCTGCGCCTCCTGCCACCACTCCATCGTGTGCACCCGCGCAAACCCCAGCCGGCTCACCAGATCCTCCACCCCCTTCGGCACCACCACCTCCGGCGTCCTGCCCGAGATCCGCCGCGTCCGCCGGATCACCCGCCGCAGCGACCCCAGATTCAGATGATCCATATGCGCATGCGTCAGCAGCACCACATCAATCACCGGCAGACTCCGCCAGTCCAGCCCCGGCAGCCGCTGCCGCCGCAGTACCACCAGGCTCCGCGCAAACACCGGGTCCACCAGCGCCCGCACGCCCCCCAGCTCAATCAGAAACGACGAGTGCCCGATAAACGTCACCCCGCTCTCGCCCGCTTCAAGCGGCGCATATCGCCTCGCCTCCCCGCGCAGCGGCTGCTCATGGCTCTCCCGAACCAGCCGCCACATCTGCCGCAGCTTCCCGAGCACCGGCGGCGTCGTGCGTCTTCCCTGCCTCATACTCGTCAAAATCCCTTCATCAAAGTAGATGCGTCACAACTCCAGGCGATCCCGCCCGGACCTCGCTCAAACCTGGCTAGGCCGCCCGCAAACCCGCAATCGGGCTGCAAACCAGGAGCCGGGCAAGCCGCATCTGATTGAAAAGCGCATCCGTCCTTACAAGAGACGCTCCTGCAGCTGTTTCAGCCGCAGCACCTGCTTCAGGAACTCCTCTGGCACGTTCCTTCCTTTGCTTTGGAGGTATCACCCCATGTCCAGCACCTCGGTCGATCCATCAAGCAGCCCGAGCAGCCATCCTCCCGAGAGCTTCAAGCGCCTCATCTGGTCCAACGTCTCGCACTCTCCCCTGCACTCCCTCTGGGACCTCCAGGGCATCCCGCTTCAGGTCATCCTCAAGCGCACCGTGCACTCCTTTCAGGAGGACAATCTTCTCTCCCGCGCCGCCGAGCTCGGCTACTACTTCCTCTTCGCCCTCTTCCCCACCCTGCTCAGCGCCTCCGCCATCTTCGGCCTCTTCGCCCGCTCCCAGCACGACATCTACCCCAAACTCCTCGCCTATCTGTCCCTCGTCGTCCCACCCTCCGCCCTCGGCATCGTGCTTGAGACCTTCAATCAGACCGCCCGCGCCTCCTCCGGCGGCAAGTTCGTCTTCGGCCTCGCCGCCGCCCTCTGGGCCGCCTCCGTCGGCTTTACCGCCATCCAGGATACCCTCAACATCGTCTACAAGGTCAAGGAGTCCCGCCCCTACTGGAAGGTCCGCGGCGCCGCCATGCTCGTCACCCTTCTGCTCGCCATTGTCATCTCCGTTACGCTCTTCACCCTCTTCGCCGGAGACCTCGCCGCCCACTTCTTCAGCACGCGCATCGGCGATCACCTGCTCGCACTCCTCATCGCCATCGGCATCCGTACCGTCACCTGGACCGCAACCACCGCTCTCGTCATGCTGATCTTCGCCATCATCTACTACTACGCCCCGGACGTTCGCAATAAGAAGTGGCACTGGCTAACCCCCGGAGCCGCCGTCGGCATCGTCTGCTGGGTCGCCGCCTCCGTTCTCCTCCGGCTCTATCTCCACTACTTCAATAGCTACTCCGTCACCTACGGCTCACTCGGCGCCGTCATCATTCTTCTCACCTGGTTCTACGTCACCGGCCTCATGCTCCTGCTCGGCGCGGAGTTCAACTCCGAGATCGCCGCCGCCGTCCTCGAAAAAAACCTGAAACAAACCGGCGACCTCCCCGCCCACGCCACCACCAACGCGTCCGTCCCCATCCAGGCCGCCTAGTCCGCCGCGACTCTTCCACTCAGCCACCGCCCTGGGCAGTTGCCGGCAGCCAGAGGATCACAGGCGCGTCCCAGCAGTTTCCGATCAAGTGCCCCGTCACTCACGGCATGTCTTCAGCCATGCCGTGAGTGCTCTCTATGCACTGCGGCTTCAGCCGCTGAGGTCAGATTGGTCAGACTTTCAGAACTAAATCAGACCATCCCTAAGAACGAATCGATCCGGAAACATGGGTGATTCCAATCTCCGCCTTGGTGCATCTACTACGCCAAGGAGTGCCAATGAACATCGCAGGCAACACGATTCTAGTCACTGGAGGCACCAGCGGCATCGGCCGCGCCCTCGCCGAGGCGCTGCACGCCAAGGGAAACAAGGTCATCGTCGCCGGTCGGCGGCAATCGCTGCTCGACGAGATCACAGGCCGCAATCCCGGCATGGTCGGCCTCGCCGTGGACCTGAGCGACAGCGCCGCCATCACTACCTTCGCGGAGTCTGTAAAGCGTCAGTTCCCTGACTTAAATGTTTTGGTCAACAACGCCGGCATCGCCGGCTTAGAGGACTACACGTCGGATTCAATCGACCTGGTGCGCGCTTACAGCACCATTCAGACCAATATCATCGGCGTGCTGCAACTGTCGGCTGCGCTTCTGCCCACCTTGCGCGCACAGCCCCACTCTACGCTCATCGTGACCACGTCCGGCCTCGCCTTCGTTCCCTACCCGCCTGGCCCAGTTTACAGTGCCACAAAGGCCTTCATGCACAACTGGCTCGACGCACTCCGTGTGCAACTGCGCAAAACCAGCGTTGAAGTTCTGGAGCTCGCGCCGCCCTACGTACAAACTGAGCTCGGCGGTCCACAGCAGGCCAGCGATCCACGCGCCATGCCTCTTGAGGACTTCACGAAGGAGGTTGTGCAGATCCTGGAAAACAACACCATCGAAAAGGGCGAGATCCTCGTCGAACAAGTTAAACCTCTGCGCACCGCGGAGCAAGATGGCAAGTACCAGCAGTTCCTCGACATGTTCGCCACCATGCACGACTAATGCCTGAGCCAGTGCCCCATGTGAGAAAGCCGGGTGCCCCACTCATCACAGCTTCACCGTGATGGGTGGGACGCAGAAACCCTCGCCCACCCAACGCGTGCGCCGCTCTACTTCACCATCCCCTTCACGATCTCATCCAGCCGGTCTGGCGTCCCCTCCACTCGCTCCAAAAACGGGTACCGCTCGCCCCCGTGGTACTCGATCGTCATCACCTTGAAGTACCCCGTATTCTCCGCAATCAGCGAGATCGCCGGCCCACTCCCCTTCGCCTCCTTCACCGCCGCCTTCAGCAGATCCGGTGTAAACGCCCGCCCATTCACCGCCACAATCTTCATCCCCGGCGCAAACCCGGCCTTATCGCCCACACCCTCCTTCAACACGTCATACACGCTCCCGTTCTTGCTCACGCCCAGCCCAAGCGAGTACCAAAAGCTCGCCGACTCCGTGATCGCCTCCCGCGCCTTCGAGTACACATTCGAGCTCTCCCCATACACCAGCCTGTACCCGCCCCGCTCAATCCCGCCCAGCGGCGCATGCGCCTCATGTGAGTCCAGCCGCTCCCGCAAAAACGCCGCCCAGTCGTTCGGCGTCACCGCATTCAGCCCCGCCACCACATCCTCGAACGTATACGGCGTCACCTTCGGCGCCGTGTTCCCGCCCAGCCCATGGAACGCCGCCACAAAGTCGTTCAGCGTCTTCTTCCCCTTCGTCTTCTCCCGGATCGTCGTATCCACATCGAGCCAAATCAGCTCGCCCTCATCGTAGTAGTCGAGCGCCAGCCGCCAGTTGTCCCACTGCGAGCTCCCACCCGCGCCCAGCACCTGCGCCGCCGTCGCCGTGTCCTGAATGTTCCGCCACGTCCGCCCCGGCCTGTGGTCCATCTCCGCCGCCACATCCGCCAGGTACCCGCGATACTGCTCCGCCGTCCAGATCCCCGAGCGCGCCGCCAGCACATCCCCCAGATACTCCGTCAGCCCCTCATACACCCACAGCAGGTCGCCCTCCATCGGCCTCTGGTAGTTCTCTGTCGCGAGACCGGCCGGCCGCCGGTACTTCCCGTTCCAGCTGTGCGTAAACTCGTGCGGCAGCAGAGAGCCGTTTGCAACAAACCGCGTGTCGTCCGTGAACGTCTTCTCCGGCACCCGGTCGTCGCTTGACTGGTGATGCTCAAGCCCAAAGTGCGCCACCTGGTCGCTCAGCGTCACCAGAAAGTGATAGCTCCCATAGTGCCGGCTCTTGTAGAGCGCCCCCGCCTCCCGCACCAGCTTCGAAAACGCCTCCACATGCTCCTTCGATAGCTCCAGATCCTCCGGCCCGTCCGCCGCCATATCGAGAAAATGCTTCGGCGAAACCTCCGGCGCCAGCGCCACCTCCCTGAACCACCGCCCCGCCAGCACCGGCGAATCCACCAGAGTCTCCAGGCTGACGGTGCGAAAGTTTTGCAACGACTCACAGTCAGCTTTACCTGACGGACATATCTGGTCGAGCGCCATCGTCGTCTGCTCCAGGGCCGTCCCAAACTTCCAGTCTTTTAGCACCACAACCGAAGGCGTAATCATCACCTCCGCCGCCTTCGCCCCCTCCGGATACAGCACTACCGAGTTCCAGCTCAGCAGCGCCAGGCTCGCGCTCGTAGAAGCCCCGCCCGAGAACCCCGGCGTCTCCCCCGGCGTCAGAAAATCCAGCTTTACCTCAAGCGTCGTCGCCCCCTGCGGCACTGTCAGATGAAACGCGAACATATCCACCTTGTCCCGCTGCCAATCCACCCGCTGCCCGCCCGCCGACATCACCAGTCCGGCCAGATTATCGAGCGGCCCCGTCGGCCCATGCTCCCCCGGAATCCACTTCGGATACACCAGCGTCAGCGGCCCCGCCGCCACCGGCAACACCTCCACCGCATGCAAAATCCGCCGCGGAGCCTCCGTCAAATCCACGCTCAACGTAATCGGCCCACCCTGCGCCCCGCCACACCCGCTCCCGCCACCAGTACCGCCGCAACCAGACCCAACCGCCATCCCGTCATGCAAATCTCCCTACCAGCAACTTACAGCCACTTGGCCTCTCCTTGCCATTCCGAGCACCTGTATTTGGTTGTCATTCTGAGCGCAGCGAAGAACCCCCGCACCTCGCCTTTAACCACGGAGCGAAGCGACGTACACGACGCTGCTTCTCTTGCTGTCATTCCGAGCGAAGCCGAGGAACCTGCTTCTCGCCTTTACCGCGGAGCGAAGCGACGTACACGCCGCTGCTTCTCTTGCTGTCATTCCGAGCGAAGCCGAGGAACCTGCTTCTCGTCTTTAGCCACGGAGCGAAGCGACGTACACCCTCCCCCAAACGGAAGGCACGCACCCGCTACAATCGCCCAACACCTCATGACCCTCTACGCCGTCGTCATCGCCCTCATCACCCTCACGCTGCTGGTCGTCTCGCTCGGCCGCCTCGGCACCGTCAAGACCAGAGCCGACTACCTCGTCGCCGGCCGCTCGCTCTCCGCCTTTGTCCTCGTCTTCACCCTGCTCAGCTCCTGGATCGGCTCGGGCTCGCTCCTCGGCGGCGCGGAGAACGCCTACCGCCACGGCTTTGCCGCCCTCTGGCAAGCCGGCGGCGGCTGGGCCGGCCTGCTGCTCATCGTCTTCATCGCCCCGCGTGCCCGCAAGTTCGCCCGCTACACCATTCCCGACCTCCTTGAAGCCCGCTACAACCAGGCCGCCCACGTCCTCGGCGTCGTCGCCATCCTCCTCACCTACACCGCCATTACCAGCTATCAGTTCATCGGCGGCGGCGATATCCTCCACCTCATCTTCCCCACTGTCATCACCCCCATCTTCGGCCGCTACATCCTCGCTGCCTTCGTCATCCTCTTCACCGCCATCGCCGGCATGAGCTCGGTCGCCTACATGGACCTCTTCATCGGCCTCCTCGCTACCTCCACCCTGATCGTCGCCCTCCCCGTCCTCATCCACATCACCGGCGGCTGGCACACCGTCCGCGCCGCCCTCCCCGCCACCCACTTCCAGCCCCTCGGTGACCTC
>CAXTRT010000024.1:0-53099 GCA_964246835.1 uncultured Acidobacteriaceae bacterium
ACCCTCTTCCTCATCCTCTCGCAGGCCATCGCCCTCCTCGCCGGCCACCCCGCGCATCCACTCGATCTCGACCCCCGCCTCCTCATCACCTCTGAAGCCTTCGCCTACCTCCTCACCCTCACCGCCGCCTTCTTCGCCTTCCCCCCGCTCTGGCAGCGCCCCTTCCTCCTCGGCCTGCAATGGAATTGGCCCGCCGCCACCCGCAACGCTCTTCGCCTCATCCCCCTCGGCCTTCTCCTCTCCGCGGTCGTCCAGGGCCTGTCGAACTACATCAACGTCCCCAAAGAACTCCCCATCGACGCCTTCTTCCACACGCAGTCCACCGTCTGGCTCATCACCGTCTTCGGCACGGTGCTCGCGCCCCTGTTTGAAGAGGTTCTCTTCCGCGGCTTCCTCCTGCCCGCCTTCGCCATCGCCTACGACTGGCTCTGCCTCCCCCGCACCGACGCCGCCCGCGCATCCTGGCAAAGCTCGAACGCCCTCACCCGCAACAGCTACCTCTTCTCGGCTGTCCTCACCAGCGTCCTCTTCGCCCTCGTCCACGGCAAGCAGACCGCCTTCACCTGGCCCATCCTCGCCCTGCTCTTCGGCGTCTCGCTCATCCTCACCACCGTCCGCGTCCGCCTCCGCTCCGTCGCCGCCTCCACGGTCGCCCACGCCTCCTACAACTTCACCGTCTTCCTCGCCGCCTTCATCACCACCGGCGGCTATCGCCACCTCGACAAACTCCCCAAATAGCTCGCTGCTCTATACCGTCGAGATCGCCGTCATCTCGACCGAAGCGCACCGCGCGCAGTGAGGAGACCCCTGTATTTTGCCTTTGCTTCTAGGTAGGCCAAGGCTTCAGCCTTGGCATAACGCGTCCGCATAGAGCGGGGCTTTAGCCCCTGGGGTATGCCTTCCGTCCGCTTACATCTAGCCCTCCGGGCACGGCAAGTTTTTAGTTATCTTTCACGCGCCTTAGGCGTCGTCGAGAGAGTGTCTCCTGTTGCGTTCGTCCTAAAAGAAGTGAAAACATGAACGGTATGAGCTTGCGTAGCTACCTCCCAGATAGATGGACTTGGCTATTCGTGCTTGGAATGGTCCTCTTGTCCTACGGCTCCGCTGCATTCATGTTTAGCCGGTCAAACCACGAGTACAACAGGCATGTGCACCCGGTGTTTCATCCATGGGCTATCGTCGTTGGCTGTGTTGTTGTTTGGTATTCGAACAAGAGAGCCCGTGAGACTACGCGCTGACAACTTCATAAAGCCTGTGAACTACGCCCGCGTGCACTCGTCTACCCGCACGCACGCGGTACCCTAGCCGCTAAGGTCCCGATCATGCACAAACTCATCCTCACTCTCCTCCTCACCACCGCTCTTGCCCCCGCACAAACCCGCGCTATCTCCCTCACCGTCGACGACCTCCCCGCCATGAGCGCGACCAATCTCAAGAGCGCCGACATCACCACCATCAATCAGAAGATCATCGCCACCTTCAAGGCCGACAAAATCCCCGCCATCGGCTTTGTCAACGAAGAGCGCCTCTATAAAACCGGCGAAACCGACGCCCGCATCGCCACGCTTAACGCCTGGCTCGACGCCGGCCTCGACCTCGGCAACCACACCTTCTCCCACACCTCGCTCAACCACGTCGAACTCAAGGATTGGGAAGACGACGTCATCTCCGGCGAGACCGTCACCCGCATGCTCTCGCAGGCCCACAAGAAAGACCTCCACTACCTCCGCCACCCCTATCTCGACGTCGGTCCCGACCTCAACACCCGCCGTGCGGCCGAACAGTTCCTCATCGGCCGCGGCTACCGTATCGCCCCTGTCACCATCGACCCGCGCGACTGGTACTTCGCCGACCTCTACGATGACGCCCACACTCGGCACGACACCGCTCTCATGCCCAAGCTCGCCCAAGCCTGGCTTACCTACACCGACCAGGTCCTCACCCACGACGAGCAGCTCTCCCGCACCCTCCTCGGCTACGAGCCCAAGCAAATCCTCCTCCTCCACGCCACCTGGCTCGAGGCCGATCACCTCCCCGACCTCCTCGCCCTCCTCCGCAAGCACGGCTACACCTTCATCTCGCTCCCCGACGCCCTCGCCGATCCCGCCTACGCTCAACCCGACACCTACGTCTCGGACGTCGGCGCCACCTGGCTCGACCACTGGGCCGTCACCCGCGGCCGCCTCGACCTTCTCAATCCCAAGCCGCAGGTCCCGAAGTGGATCGACGACCTCCACGCCAAACTTGATGACGCCGACCCCCTCTAGACCTCCGCAAACTTGTTTAACCTCCACCAAACCACTCTTAACCTCCGCGAAAATCACGTTCTAAACCGCTAAAATCGCTCCATGCCTCCACCGCTTGACCATCGCCAGACCCTCCTCAACCTGCTCGCCACCCTCTCCTTCCGCCTCGGCGACTTCACTCTCGCGTCCGGTCAGAAGTCCGACTACTACATCGACTGCCGCACCACCACACTCCACGCCGAGGGCGGCCGACTAGCCGGCCTGCTCCTCTATGACTTCATCAAAGAACACATTCCAAACGCCTTAGCCGTAGGCGGCCTCACCATGGGAGCCGATCCCCTGGTCTCGAATATCGCCTCCGCCAGCGCCTGGGCGGCAGCCGACTTCGCCGAAATCCTAGATCTCGCCCAGCAACTCGACCTCGACCAGGCGGACCCGCTCCGCGAATCCGCCGAAGTGAAGCCCCATCTCATCCACGGCTTCCTCGTCCGCAAAGCCGAAAAGACCCACGGCACCGGCCGCCGCATCGAAGGCTTCCTCCAACCCGGCGTTCCCGTCGTCATCGTTGACGACGTCTGCACCACCGGCGGCTCTACCATCACCGCGATAGAAGCCGCCCGCGAGGCCGATATGGTCGTCGCCGGCGTCCTCTGTTTGGTCGACCGCGAGCAGGGCGGACGCGCTGCCATCGAGCAGGCCGCTGCCGGCGCGCCCTTCTTTTCTCTCTTCACCGCGGCCGATATCCGAGCTTCCCACATGCATCTCCACAGCTTGGCCCAGAACGCATGACCTGTTCGCGCGAACCCTCCCACGGAGGAGGGATGGCTGCCACCTCGCAACGTCCCTACTCTGCTGAATGAGAGCCCATGCAACAGAGGCTCCTGCACCACTGCTGTCCTGCTTCTCTGGTTGTTTATTGTGTGCGCACTTTCGTATAAAACCTGCCCGCGGAGCCGCTCCCGGGTCCTTCTTCTGCTTTTCTCTCAAAAGCGTGCGGCGAAAGCCATGCTCTCGCCGCCGCTCCTCTTTGAGATACGACCTCTTGCACCACAGCCGACTTCGATAGACTGGGAGTGACATGATTCCCACCCTCGAATGGCTTCCTTCCGGCGTTAACTTTCTCGACCAGACCAAGCTCCCACTTGAAGAAACCTACGTTCTCGCGACCGATTACAAAGAGGTTGCGCGAGTGATCCGCGACATGATCGTGCGCGGAGCCATGGCGATTGGCGTCTCAGGCGCTATGGGTGTTGCTCTCGGCATCGACCGCTCCACCGCGACCACGCTGACGGCACTCACCGCCGAGGTCGCTGTCATCTGCGATACCCTCGCGTCGACGCGCCCCACGGCTGTCAACCTCTTCTGGGGGATCGGCAAGGTTCGTGACCTCTACAACCAGCTTGCCGCCGCCGAGACAGCCATTCCCCAGATCAAGGCCCAGGTCGTCGCTCTCGCCCGCCGCATGTATGACGAAGATATAGCGGCCTGCAAGCAGCTGGGCGCCTTCGGGGCCGAACTCCTGCCTCAGAAAGGTACCGTGCTGACGCACTGCAATGCGGGCGCCCTTGCGGCCTGTGGCTATGGCTCGGCGCTCGGCGTAATCCGTGCGGCGGTCGAGCGTGGCCACGAGATCGATGTCTTTGCCGATGAGACCCGGCCCTACCTTCAGGGTGCGCGTCTGACCGCGTGGGAGCTGATGAAGGACGGCATCCCCACGACCGTTCTCTGCGATAACATGTCAGCTCACCTAATGAGCAAGGGTCGCATACAGGCGGTGATCGTCGGCGCCGATCGCATCGCCGCTAATGGCGATACCGCCAATAAAATCGGCACCTATGGCGTTGCGATTCTGGCGAAGGAGCACGGGATCCCCTTCTACGTCGCGGCCCCCTGGGCTACGCTCGATCTTGCGACCGCGCATGGCGGTCTGATCCCGATTGAGCAGAGAGATGAGCGCGAGGTGACGCACTCGAATGGCAAACAGATGACACCTACCGGCGTGCGCATTGAAAATCCGGCTTTTGACATGACACCGGCCAAGTACATCACGGGCATCATCACAGAACGCGGCGTGCTGCGTGCGCCGTTCGCCGAATCCATCGCCGCCATGGCGCATCAGGGCTCGCCGGAGCTCGTCCCGGCATGAAGCCGACTGCTGTTATGAGACATTTCCCCCAGTTCCTGCGCGTTGCGACGCTCTCCATTATGGCTACTCTTGCTCCTGCCGCTTTCTCGCAGACGTCTGCCGCACCGAAGGCATCGTCTCAGCCCGCACAGAAGTTTGTTGTCCTTGATACGGACGTCGGCGACGATATCGACGACGTGCTGGCTCTAGGTTTGGCGTTGTCCAGCCCCGAGTTGAAGATCGTCGGAGTTACCGCCTCCTGGGGAGACACCACGCTGCGGGCGCGTTTGCTTGACCGTCTGCTGACCGAGACCGGGCATCCGGAGATCCCGGTCGCGATCGGGCCGGTGAAGCACCATGCGGGAGAAGGCGCGTTCTCGCAGGCGCAGTGGGCGCGCCGGCAGCCGGCCAGAGCTTACCCGGACGGCGTCGAGCTGCTGCTTTCGAAGATTCGCGAGTACCCGGACGCGCTTACTCTTATTGCCGTCGCTCCTCTGACCACGGTCGCCCAGGCGCTTGATCGCGACCCTGTCACGTTTCGGCGGCTGCACGCTATCGTGTTGATGGGCGGCTCGGTTCATCGCGGCTATGGGGATCTGGGGTATACGGCGGACCACGGGCCGGATGCCGAATACAACATTGCCATGGACCCGGCGGCCGCTCGCAAGGTCTTCGAGGCGGGTGTTCCCCTGTTCGTGATGCCGCTCGACTCAACGCAGATTCCGCTGGACGAGACGAAGCGCCGCCTGCTGTTTACCGCGGGATCGCCGCTTACCGACGCGCTGACCCTGCTGTACCAGCAATGGTCCCGCATCACGGATCTGGCGACACCGACCCTGTTCGACGCTGTGGCCGTCGCCTTTGCGATCGACCCCTTGGTCTGCCCGGTGACTCCGATGCGGCTTACGGTCGATGAGCGAGGCTATACGCGCGAGCAGGCCGGAAAGCCGAACGTCTCGGTCTGTTTACGCTCGAACTCCGACCGTTTCTTTGAGCTGTTTATGCCTCGTCTGCTGCGGCAGACCTCAACCGGGGGTACGGGGAACGAGAAGCGCTGACCTGTTCCTGGCGTGCTGAACCGTTTCCCGCGCGCTGGCCTGACCGATATTCGCGCGAGGTGTATCAAAATCCCTTGCTCCGCAGCTTCATCCACCGCATGATCTCTTCGGCCTGGCAGCACCGGCCTGCGCCTCTGGCCTATGCTTGATGGAGGTGATTGCCGACGTCTTCAACCCGCGCCAACCGTCGCTGCTGCGTGGCTGCCTTCTGGTTGGTCTCAGCTTTATGCTTTCGCTGCTGATGGCGGATTTTCCGGCCAATCGCGCCAATCCCTTCCTGTTTCTGCCCTTCTTCCTGGCCGCAACGGGCACGATCGACACCGCACGAAACATGCGCCGGCGCTGGAGCTGGTATCACGGTGGTGTTGTGCTCTGTGTCTACGCCGATCTGATGGTTCTCAGCATGATCGCCTTCTTTTGGCTCTATCCCTACGCCGCGTGGCTTTCCGGGACACATTAGAACCCCTTCTCTGATGCGGTACGCCTTTAGGAGAATGCATTCGAGACTCTCAGGAGCAGGGCTGCTCTTTGCGACACAAGAAGGTGGTTTGTGACAGAAGAAGCTGGAATACCAGTGATAGACTTCCCCCACCTTAGTAAAACTTGATCTTCCAGGGGAACTCATGCTCAAGGGCTTTCGCGACTTTATCCTTCGCGGCAACGTGGTCGAGCTCGCCGTTGCTGTCATTATCGGAGCCGCCTTCACGGGCATCGTCAACTCGCTCGTCGGCGACATTATTAATCCTCTTATCGCGGCCGTCGTCGGCAAGCCGGACTTCTCCGCGTTGACCCTTAATCTTCACGGCGGCGTTATCAAGTACGGCAACTTCCTAAATGCGGCCATCTCCTTCATCCTCGTCGCCAGCACCGTTTACTTTGCCATCGTCCTTCCCACGAATGCTCTTCTGCTTCGCCTGCGCGGTCCCGCGCCAAGCACGACTAAGCCCTGCCCGCAGTGCCTCGGAGACATTCCACTTTTGGCGAGCCGCTGCAAGTTCTGCGGAGAACCAGTCGCAGCGACCGTTTAGACGTCCCGCTCTGCGCTCGTCCGGGGTGCCCTTAACGGCACCCCTCTCTCATCGGCTTCAACTGCCACGCTCACTAACCATTCCCGGAGATCCCGCGCCTTGCCGAACGCCCGTCTTGCTGCCGTTGCCTGCCTTCTCGCTCTGCCTGTTCAAGGCATCTCTCAGCTATCTGCGGTGGCTGCCGCGCCGACCTCGATCTTTGGCTTTCACGATCCGGCTGCCCAGTTCAAATGGGATGCGGCGTTTCTCAAGGTTCCCGATGCGCAACTCGCCGGTCAGCACCTAAAGACTTTAACTGCCGAACCGCACTGGGCCAGCTCACCCGAAGACTACAAGACGGCGCAGTATGTCGCGGAAAGGTTCAAGGCGGCAGGGCTCCAAACCGAGATCGTGCCGTACAAGGTTCTGCTCAACAAGCCCGTCAGCATCAAGATCGAAGCCTTCGATGCGCAGCACCGCAGGCTTATGGCCGGTCCTACGCCTGAGCACGTCGACGCCTCCGATCACGGCGGCGATCCCTTCCAGGACAATCGCAAGATCCTGCCTGCGTTCAATGGCTCCAGCCCCTCAGGAGACGCGACCGGCGAGGTTGTATATGCGAACTACGGGACACGCGAGGACTTCGACGAGCTCGCGAAGCTCGGTATCTCTGTTAAGGGCAAAATCGTTCTCGTTCGATACGGCGGCAATTTTCGCGGAGTCAAGGTCTATATCGCCCAGCAGCACGGCGCGCTGGGGGTTCTGATCTACTCCGATCCAGCGGATGATGGCTACGATCGCGGCGACATGTATCCTGCCGGGCCCATGCGGCCGGAGAGCGCTGTGCAGCGCGGCTCTACCCAGTTTTTGCCGATCTATCCTGGCGACCCGGAGACGCCGGGGGTCGCGTCCACCCCTGATCTTCCGGACTCCAAGCGGCTGACGGAGGCGCAAACGCGGCAGCTGCCGGGTGGCGATCAGCCGTCGATTCCAGCCAATCCGCTCTCGTACGGCGATGCGAGCCCGATCCTTCGCGCGCTCTCCGGCCCCGCTGTTCCGCACGAGTGGCAGGGCGGTCTACCCTTCGCCTACCATCTTGGCGGCTCCGGCGTAACGGCCCACATGGCGCTCGTACAGGACACACAGCTGCGGACGATCTGGGACGTAATCGGCACAATCCCCGGCGCGGATCCGGCGGAGAAGGAGAATTGGGTGGTGGCCGGCAATCATCGCGATGCATGGGTCTTTGGGGCTGTCGATCCGAACTCCGGCACCGCGGCGATGCTCGAAACGGTGCACGGTCTGGGTGAGCTGCTGAGGCAGGGATGGAAGCCGAAGCGAAGCATCCTGCTCGGCTCCTGGGACGCCGAGGAGGAAGGGCTCATTGGCTCGACCGAGTGGGCGGAGCAGCATGCCCCTGAACTCGGCAAGGCCGTTGCGTACTTCAATACGGACGTAGCCGTCTCCGGGAGTGACTTCAATGCGTCTGCGGTGCCTTCACTCAAGGAGTTCGTGCGGGATGTGACGCGCTCGGTGCCGAGTCCGAAGGGCGGCACAGTCTATGAGCAATGGCAGAAGTCGCAGGTGGACAATCCTCGCCGCCGGCGCTCGGAAAATCCCTTCAACGCGGCTTCAAATTCCACGCACGCGACGCAGGCCGTGCGTGTCGGGGATCTCGGCTCCGGCTCTGACTACACGCCTTTCATCCAGCACCTCGGCGTGCCCTCGACGGACATCGGCTCGGACGGGCCGTATGGCGTCTATCACTCCGCATTCGACAACTATGCATGGTTTGTGAAGAACGCCGATCCGACGTTCGTCTACGAGCAGCAGCAGGCACGCGTCTTCGGTCTCGAGATCCTGCATATGGCTGATGCCGATGTGCTGCCGTATGACGACGCCAGCTACGGCGCGGAGATCCTCTCCTACATCGATGGCGCAAAGCACGAGGCCGAGACTCACGCGCTCAAGCTAGACTTCGCGCCGGCCCAGGCCGCGGCCAAGCGCTTCTCCGCGGCCGGCGCCGGTATGCACACGCGTCAGGTAGAGGCGCAGGCAAAGCCGGGTGGTGAGGCGAAGCTCAACGGCCTGCTTCGCTCCGCCGAGACCGCGCTGCTCAACCCCGCGGGTCTGCCGCAGCGCTCTTGGTACAAGCACACCATCTACGCTCCGGGAGAGTTCACGGGCTACGCCGCGGTGGTAATTCCGGGTGTTACGGAAGGCATCGAGGCAGCCGATGCTGGGCGCGTCGAGGCACAGTTGCAGGCGCTGAGTACCGCGCTCAACAATGCCGCGGCAATCCTGGAAATGGCAAATCGATAGGAGCATCGTCAGCCGCGGGAAGAACCGAAAATAATCTGCCGCTCAATGGCGATGCGGACCAGCTGCGATCGTGTTCGGACGCCGGTGCGTTCGAAGAGCCGCTGCAGTACAGCTTTAACGAGGCTCTCACTTAAATCGAGTCGGTGGCCGATCTCTTTATTGCTGAGTCCTTCCAGCACGCCGCGAAGCACCTCCTGCTCGCGCGAGCTGAGCTCTGCGAGGTCCATCTGCTGCTGACCCGGCAGATCTGCCGTCGCCAGAAGCGAGAGAGCGGCGGAGGAGGAGATCCACTGTTCGCCTCGTGAGGTTCTCTGAATGGCAAGGATGAGCTCCGCGATGGGTTCGGTTTTGAGAAACAGTCCCGCCTTGAACTCGTGGATGACTCGCTGCGACCCCGCGTTCGTCATGCCGGCAGTGACCATCAGAATATTAAGGTTGGGGGAGATGATGGAGAGCTCACGCAGGAGATCAAGTCCGCTCTCCTGCCTGACTCCGGATGCGGACAGATCAAAGTCGATCAGCGCAACCTCGAAGGCCAGACCGCTCTCTATCGCGGCCAGAAGGCCGGCTGCTGACGAGTACTCCCCCACGACATCAAGACCTTGCTCAGCGCTCAACAGCCGATGCAGACTCTCGCGAAAGAGCGTGTGGTCGTCGACGATCACGATTCGCACAGCATCGGACGGGACTCTTTCCTTCATGGCGCTCCCGCTACAACAAGGTCAATCAGGAAGGTGGCGCCTTCGGTTGTCGGCAGATAGCGAAGATCCCCCTGGAAGCTGAGCATCATTGCTTTTGAGATGTACAAGCCAAAGCCACCCTTGCCGAAGTTCGTGCAGAACGGGTTGAAGAGCTGCTCCGGCTGCCTGACTCCTGGCCCGTTGTCTCTGACGCAGATCTCCACCCCATGCGCGGTTTGATTCGCTGTTAGAACAACTCTCGGCTGCGACATAGGCTTGAGAGCTGCCTCCGCGTTCCGGATGAGATTAAGGATCACCTGCAGCAGACTTTGCTGGTCTGCCCACACGGACGGCAGGTCGTCGGGTATGTTCCAGCAGAGGCTGATTGACGCATCGCGCAAAGAGGCCGAGACGATGATGTAGAGGTCGCGAAAGAAAGGCTGCAGAGCCAGAGACGCGGACTGCCGCTTAATCCGCGACAGCTCTACCGACGACATCGTTCCCAAGGTCGATGTGAGCTTCTGTAGCGCAAGAAAATCTTCCGAACCCAGCAGGTGTGGAGACTTGGCGAGCAGATTGGTCTGGACGACCGTGATAGCCGCGCAGATGTTGCGGATCTCGTGTGTCAGAGCGCCGACAGCAAGCCTGGAGCCTGCCAGAACCTGCTCCAGATTGCCTTCTTCCCGGTCTCTCAGCTCCGCTGAGGTGTCGACGATCATGGACGTGAGCCGGCCGCCGCGTGATGTTCTGTAGGAGGAGAACCAGACGTCCGCCAGGAACGGTTCCTTGCCGGACCGAAAACCCTGGCATTGCATCATGGTCTTAATCTGCTGCCACCCCTCTTTCTGAATCTGCACCCTGGCGAGGGAGGGGATGAACTCCTTCATGGATCGGCCGACCAGCGACGCCTCAGCTGTAGACTCGCCGAAGAAGAGCTCCTCGGCAGAGCTGTTGGCGTCGAGAATGGTGCCGTCAGGATCGGAGGTGACAATCGCAAGAGACGATGTCGTCAGAACCAGGCGAAGCTGCTCTTCCGCACCGCGCCGTGCCTCCATCTCGGTTTCGAGCGCCGTCACGTGAAGCCGTTCGGCGCGGCGCCTGGATACGAACTCGGCCACATAAAAGCCCGCGGATTCGTAAGCCAGAAGGTACAGGATGTCGCGTGGAATGCCCTGCTCTATGTTCCACGGGTACTCGTCCGCGAACTCCGCCACAACTGCGCATAGAATTCCCAGCACGCCCACCTGCCATCGGTTCAGGACTGTGCTCAGCAAGACGATAGGCACGATATACAGGAGCGCAAGCGGAACTGCGTCATTCACGTGGACATCTGCCCACGCGATCAGCGCGAGCAAGAGGATGCCGGCGCTCACGATGACCCATCGGCTCTTTAGGAAATGAGGCATGTTCCTACCCTCATCAGTATGGCTGTGAAAGCATACAGAGAGCCACGACTCCCTGAAAGATCAGGGTCTCCAATCGAAAGATACCCGTCTTTTACGCCTATTTGATGCCTTGGTGAAATAAGGTACAGCTATGCCTCTTTGGACAAAGCTCCCAGGTCCCCGGGGAGAGAGGATCCTTTCGCGATCCCAGATGCCCCGCATCGCACTGCGGAAGCTTGACCCATCTTCCGGGCGAGCGCGCGGCCTGGTCTGCCTTCTCTATCTTTCGATGATTCCTCTGCTGCTGGTGGTGGGATGCAAGAAGCATGAGGAGAACCGTGCCGCGCAGGAAGCGCCGCCGGCTCAGCCAGCCGTGGTAGCGGTGAACAACAACGGGGGCATACTCCACGTTTCCGGGACGACCAGCTTCGCGCTGGTCTCCGCGGCAGTCCAGCAGGCGACCAGGACGCTGGCGGTGACGGGCAGCGTCGCGCCCGATGTATCGCGGGAGATTCCCGTGCTTTCGATCGCGAACGGCAGAGTGGTCGCGCTCCACGCCGGCCTGGGAGACGTGGTTCACAGGGGTCAACTCATCATGGAGGTGCAGTCTCCGGATGTTTCGACCGCGTTTGCCTCCTACTTGAAAGCTGTAGCGGATGAGCACCTTGCGCTGGTGGTTCTGAACCGCGACAAGCTGCTCTTCGACAAGGGAGCCATCGCGCAAAGCCAGCTCGAGATCGCGCAGAACGGTGAGGACGATGCACAGGCCGCGTTGAAGGCCTCCATCGAGCAGCTGGAGATTTTGGGTGTGGATAAAAATCATCCCGGCGACACAGTAAAGGTCTACGCGCCCGTCTCCGGCGTGATTATCGCGCAGAATACAACGGCTGCCGGAGCTGCCGGCATCACGTTCGCCGGCGCGAATGGCTCCTTTACGATTGCGGATCTCACGCACGTGTGGGTGCTGTGCGATGTCTATGAGAACGATCTGGCTCAGGTCCATTTGGGGCAGAGCGTGCAAATTCGCCTGAATGCCTTTCCTGACAAGGTGCGTACGGGAATCATCTCGGACATCGGTGCGGTGCTCGATCCCTCGATACGGACGGCGAAGGTTCGGATTCAGGTAGCTAATCCAGACAGCCTGCTGCGCATCGGCATGTTCGCCACGGCAACGTTTCTTGAGTCGCGTGCGGAGCCGGTCGTCACTGTACCCGGTCCGGCCATCCTGCACCTGCACGATAGCGAGTTCGTGTTCGAGCCGGGAGGCAGCCAGGGCGACTTCCGGCAGGTTCAAGTCAAGGCAGGCAAGACGCTTCCGGGCAACATGATCGAGATTCTTTCGGGCCTCAATCCGGGTCAGCAGGTTGTCGCGAATGCGCTGGAGCTGCAGAATACGGCGGCACAGTGATGATCCGGAAGATCGTCGATTTTGCGCTGAACAATCGCTTCATCATCCTGGTTGTGACGATTCTGCTGTTCGGGTGGGGCGCAATCTCTTTTCATAACCTCCCGGTCGAGGCGTACCCCGATGTAGCCAACAACTACGTCACTGTGATCACGCAGTGGCCGGGGCGTGCCGCGGAGGAGGTGGAGCAGCAGGTCACGATTCCACTTGAGATTGCGATGGCGGGTATTCCGCATATGGCGCATCTCCGATCGACCTCGCTCGCCGGCCTGTCGAGCGTCACCATGATCTTCGACGATGAGAGCGAGAACGACTGGAATCGCGAGAAGGTTTTGGAGCGGCTCTCGCAGGTGACGCTGCCGACCGGTCTGCAGCCCCAGATCGGTACGGACTGGAGCCCGGTCGGCCAGATCTACTGGTACACACTCGAAAGCTCAAACCCGAAGTACGACACGATGGCGCTGAAGAGCCTTCAGGACTGGACTCTTGAAAAGAGCTTTCGGTCGGTGCCTGGCGTCGTTGACGTCTCAAGCTTTGGCGGCCCGACGCGCGAGTATCAGATCATTCTCGATCCGGCGAAGCTGGTCTCCTACGGCCTCTCTGTCGCTCAGGTGAAGCAGCAGGTTGCGGCGAATAACGTCAATGCCGGCGGCAGCTTCATCGAGCAGGGCTCACAGCAGATCAACGTCCGCGAGGTTGGGCTGTTTACCAACACCACCGATATCGGGAACACGGTTCTGAAGGCGCAAAATGGGACCGCTCTGAAGCTTTCAGAGATTGCGACCGTGGTCCAGGGACCCAAGATCCGGCTCGGCCAGATAGGCCGCGTCATCCGCCGCGCGGACGGCAAGTTCCTCGACAACAGCGACGCGGTGGAAGGAATCGTTCTTCTGCAAAAGGGTCAGGACTCCGACGCTACGCTCGAGGGTATCCACGCCAAGGTCAAAGAGCTGAACGAGAGGGTTCTGCCGCAAGGCGTCCGTGTTGTGCCGTTTCTGGATCGCTCGGATCTGCTCCACCTCACCACGCATACGGTGCTGCACAACCTGACCGAGGGCATCGTTCTGGTTGTCGTCATCCTGTTTCTCTTCCTCGGCAATCTCCGCGGCGCGTTGATCGTGGCGCTTACCATTCCGTTCTCGTTGCTCTTTGCATCCATCTGTCTCGATCTCCGGCACATTCCGGCAAATCTTCTTTCGCTGGGCGCGCTGGACTTTGGCATGGTGGTGGACGGCGCGGTTGTGATGGTCGAGAACATCGTTCGGCACCTGAGCCACGGCGCCCGCAAAGATATGTCGGTACGGGAACAGATCCGTCAGGCCGCGCATGAGGTGCAGCGGCCCGTGTTCTACGCGATCGGCATCATCATCACGGCCTATCTACCGATCTTTACGCTGCAGTCGGTCGAGGGCCGGCTGTTCAAGCCGATGAGCTGGACTGTGGCCTTCGCGCTTTTAGGCGCACTCATCTTCTCGATGCTTCTTGCCCCGGTACTGGCCAGCTTTCTCTTCCGCAACGGCGCGAGCGAGTGGGAGAACCCGCTGCTGCGCTGGCTCATCAATCAATATCGCCGCGCAGTTAGAGCCGCGATCGAGCATCGCCTGATCACAGTAGGTGTAGCCTCCGCCGCCCTGGTTGGTGCCGTTATTCTTGTGACGACTGGACTTATTGGGTCGGAGTTCCTGCCGCACCTGGATGAAGGGGCGATCTGGGTGCGAGGCACGCTCGCTCCCTCCACCGGTCCCACGGAGAGTCTCACCATCGCAAACCGCGCGCGTCTGACTCTGCTGTCCTTTCCGGAGGTCAAACAGGTCATCAGTCAGACGGGTCGGCCCGACGATGGTACGGATACGACAGGCTTCTTCAACACCGAGTTCTTCGTCGACCTGAAACCCAAGGCGGAATGGCGAGATGTCTTTGGGGAGAATAAAGACGAGTTGATCGGCGCCATTAATCGTGAGCTCAGCAAAATGCCTGGCGTCATCTGGAATTTTTCTCAACCCATCTCCGACAACGTTGAAGAGGCGGTCAGCGGTGTGAAGGGTGAGCTTGCGGTGAAGCTCTACGGCGACGATCTGCGGACTCTCGAGCAGAAGGCGAACTCCATTGTGAACGTAATGTCCGGCATTCGCGGCATCAGCGATCTCGGCCTGTTCCGTGTCATCGGTCAGCCGAATTTGAACTTCGTTGTCGATCGCGAGGCCGCGGCACGCTTCGGCATCAACGTCACTGACGTTCAGGACGCGATCGAATCCGCCGTGGGCGGCAGCACCGTCTCCCAGGTGCTGGACGGCGAGGCGCGCTACGATCTCACCGTTCGCTACAACCCTGCCTTTCGCGTGACGCCTGAGGCTATATCGGGTATCCGGCTTCTCGCACCGACCGGGGAACGCGTCTCGCTGGCGCAGCTGACGCATGTGCAGACACAGGACGGTGCAGAAGAGATCTATCGCGAGAACGGGCAACGCTACGTGGCTATCAAATACTCGGTGCGGGATCGCGACCTCGGCTCGACGGTCGAGGAGGCTATCGGCAAAGTCTCGAAGCAGGTTTCTCTGCCGCCGGGATACAAGATCGACTGGGCGGGTGAGTACGAAAGCCAGAAGCGCTCCACGCGGCGACTGCTGATTGTGCTTCCCATCACTCTCATGCTTATCTTCATCATTCTCTACAGCATGTTCGGGTCCTTCAAGTGGGCCGCCTTAATCCTTGCAAATCTCGCGATGGCGCCGATCGGCGGCCTGCTGGCGCTTCTTCTCACAGGCACACACTTTTCGGTTTCATCCGGAGTGGGCTTTCTTGCCCTCTTTGGCGTCTCCGTGCAGACCGGCATCATCATGCTCGAGTACATCAACCAGATGCGTGTGAGCGGCAGGTCGATCGAGGATGCGGCGATCGAAGGCGCGGTGCTTCGCCTGCGGCCCATCATGATGACTATGCTGGTCGCCACGCTCGGCCTGCTTCCGGCCGCGACCTCTCACGGGATCGGCTCGGACTCGCAGCGGCCCTTCGCGATCGTGATCGTCGGCGGCCTGGTCGGGGCGCTGCTGATCAGCGTCTTTCTGCTGCCGACGCTCTACGTCTGGATCGCGCGCGATACCGATATTCTTCCCGCTCATGAAACGGGGTTTGAACAGTGATCCGTCCCGCTCTCATCCCGTTGCGCCCTACACTGCTCATGGCAGCAACCCTCCTCCTTGCACCTCTTGCCCACTCTCAGACAGCCGATGGGGGACGGATCCTTGCACCCACTCCACGCTCTACCTCCCAGATGCCCCCAGCGGCACCCGCGCCTGCGCCCGCGCCCCTTCCTGCGACACTTACGTCTCCGGCACAGGAGCAGATACCCGGCAATGCAGGGGGCGCCTTTACGCCATCCCCTGCACCGGACCCGCGCAAATCGCCACCCTCCAAACCTGGAGCCTTTACCCTGCAGCAGATCGTCGACCAGGCCCGCGCCAAGAACCCCACTCTCCTCGCCGCGGAGCGAAACCTCCGTGCTGTACGCGCCCAGGAGCTCCAGGCCGGTGTCCGCGCCAACCCGTTCTTCGGCGTCAACGGCACCAACGTCACTCTCCCGCCCAACGGTTCCAAAGGCAACCCCGATGCCTACGCCTTTCAGTTCTCTCGTCTTTTCGAACGCGGCAACAAGCGCGAGTTTCGCCTTGAAACAGCTCGCGGCATCACCGCCCAGACCCAGGCGCAACTGGACGACACCATTCGCCAGACCACGCTGCAGATCAAGCTCGCCTTTACCAGCATGCTCTTCGCGAAGGCCGCGCTCGATCTCGCGAACGCGAACCTCAAAGACTTCCGCCATGAAATTGAAGTGGCCAACGACCGCTACAAGGCAGGTGACATTGGCAAGCTCGACTTCGAACGCCTCGATCTCCAGCTTGGCGGCTTTGAGTCCGATCAGGCCAACGCCGAGATAAGCCTGCTTCAGGCCTCGGATCAGCTCCAGACCTTTATCGGCCTCGATACGCCGAGGCCTGGCTTTGACATCATCGGCGAGATCGTTCCACCCGTACTTCCACAGACCGAACAGGAGCTGATTCAGACAGCGCTCGCCCGCCGGCCTGACTACGCCGCCACCCGTGCCGGTATCATCGCCGCCGAGGCGAACGCGCGGCTCGCCATCGCATATGGCACCAGCGACCCAACTCTTGAGGGCGAGTTCGACAAGTCCGGCTACTACAACTCGTTCGGCTTCAACATCAACTTTCCCATACGCATCTTCGATAAGAACCAGGGCAACAAGGAGACGGCACGCCTGCAGACTGATGCTGCACGCCTCTCCGAGCTTGCTGCCCGCAACCAGGTCACCTCCGATGTCGATCAGGCCTGGATTGGCTACACGCGCGCACGCGCTCTCTCAGATCGGTTTGGAAGTCACTATCTCGATGAGAGCGCAGACATCCTCACCGTCTCACGATTCGCATACGATCACGGAGGCCTGGCGCTGATTGATTACCTTGATGCCTTGCGCGAGTCTAGGGCGTCGACGAGCAACGCCCTCAACGCGTACGCACAGACGTGGTCTGCGATTCACCAGCTCAGCGCCGCGAGTGCTGAAGAACTAACTCCGTAGTATGTGCGCTTGAGAGATAGAAGGGATGGCGGAGAGTGAGGGATTCGAACCCCCGATAGCCTTGCGACTATGTCTGATTTCGAGTCAGGTGCATTCAACCGGGCTCTGCCAACTCTCCGTAGGTCTATCGTATCCCACCCGAACAACTTGCGAGTAGTGCGGTTCTGGGGTCGTACGGCAAGTGTGACTAGAAGTGTGCCTCTAAGCATTTCTCTCGTCCATGATCGCTCGGAGTAGATCCACTCATGTGGCGGAACTGCGATTGAAGCGTTGAGGTTCTCTGCTGGTGATAGCGGTAGGCTGGAACGGAGGTCTCCGCGATGACAGGATGGACAGAGGAGCGCGTTGCCTGGCTTCAGAAGGCCGCAGTCGCGGCCGGCTTCACGCTGGCGGGGGTAGCCGCCGCTGCCGGCACGACGCAGGCGGAGCGGGTGGATGGCGAGCGCTTCGAGAGCTGGCTGGAGGCGGGCTTCGCCGGCGAGATGGAATATCTGAAGCGGCGCAATGAAGAAGGACTCCTGCTGCGTAGCGCGGTGAATGTTGCGATTCCCTGGGCGCGATCGGTTGTGCTCTGCGCCATGAACTATCGGACCGAGGGGCCACTCTCGATTGACGCGTCGAAGACCGGTGCGGGGTGGATCGGACGCTATGCCTGGAGCGGAACACGGCAGCAGATCGCGCCCGAGCCGCTTCAAGCGACTGACTATCACGAGGTGCTGCTCGGCCGGCTGCAAAAGCTCGAGGCGGAGATCCAGGCGGTCATGCCGTGTGAGAGTCGATGTTATGTGGATACCGGGCCCATGGTGGAGCGCGCCGTGGCAGCGCGGGCGGGGGTGGGATGGATCGGCAAAAATACGACAGTCATCAACCAGGGCGTGGGCTCCTGGACGCTGCTCGCCTCCATCATCACCTCCATTCCTGTCGAAGCAAGCGGATTCGTGGTGGAGGCGGCGGACCGTTGCGGAACGTGCACGCGCTGCCTGGACGCGTGTCCGACCGACGCGCTGATTGCGCCGCGACAGATGGATGCGCGGCGATGCATCGCCTATCTGACCATCGAAAAGAAGGGGCCGATCGACGAAGACCTGCGCGAGGGAATGGGAAGGCAGGTGTTTGGTTGCGATATCTGCCAAGATGTCTGTCCGTGGAATTGGCGGGCTCCGATTGTTGCCGACCCGGAGATGCTGCCGCGACAGGAGCTGATCAACCCGGATCTGGAGTGGCTGGCGGGGCTGAGCTCAGCCGAGTTCCGGCGATGGTTCAAAGGGTCGCCGCTGGAGCGAACGGGCAAGAAGCGGCTGCACCGGAATGTTGCGATTGCGATGGGGAATAGCGGCTCGGAGCGGTTTCGTACACGTCTGGAGTTGTGGGCTGCGAGCGAAGATGCGGTTCTTGCGGAAGCAGCGACGTGGGCCCTCGCGCGGCTTGGCGCCGTATTCATAGGAGAGGAAAGCAGACCTCCGTCGTTGTAGAACTCCCGGCAGGTTGCAGAAGCGGCGTGATGCTATTTCAGCGGAGCAAGCGCCAGATTGCGGAAGAAGATCTCTGCGCCTTCGGACTGAAAGAGGATCTTGCCTTCTGTAGGCGAGGGATCGGTGCCGATGTTCGCGAGTTTACCGTTCACATACTGATGAATGACGTTGCCATCGACGACAAGTTCGAGGGTGTTCCACTGACCGCGCGGCTTTTCAAGCTCGCCGGAGGAGTTGCGGAAGCCGACCGTGTTCTTCGTCGGACCCTTGCCGATATGGCCGATATTGAGAGCGGAGTTGGCCGGCCCGGTGATGCGCTTGCCGTCGGAGCCGGTAACGGCGGCGCCATCGGTCATCCAGAAGTCGCCCGTCTCACCTTCCTTGATCTGAAACTCAACCGAGCGTGGCCAGACCTTGTTCTCACCCTGAATGCTATAGAGGATGCCGCTGTCGCGGGCCTGGCCGGCACGCTCGCCGAAGGTGCCATCGCCCCATTTGAAGTCCGCGCGGAGATAGAAGCGGCGGAAGGATTGTTTCGTGATGATGTATCCCATCTCGTGCCCGGAGACGTGAATGAGACCGTCTTCGACCTGGAAGATGTGGGTGGGATCCTGGTTCAGGCCTCGGTTCCGCAGAAATGTATCGAAGCCGGAGAGGTCCTTACCGTTGAACAACGGCGTCATAGGCTGGTGCGGGGGAATGGCGCTTGCGGGGGCAGTCTGAGCGGACACCGCGGCAGGGACAAAGCTGCAGAGAAGCAGGGCGAGGAGATGGTGATGGACATACATGCGGCGGGCTCCGGAGAATCTGTCTAGGGCAGAGTGTACCGGGGCAGGTGGCTCCGCGAAAGGCTCTGCTAGCATCGAGGCGGGCTGCCTCGGTCCCTCCTAACGGTCGAGATGCGGGGCGGCGAGGAATGCGATGAACGGCTTATGCCAAGAGAGATGCCGATCACAGTGGTAAGTGAGACAACGGACGCCGCGATGCGCGACACCGCGCAATCCGGGCCGGTCGATGTGCGCGAACTGCAGCCGATCGTTCTAAAGGACGGTCTCTGGGCTCAGACCGTGGCGCTGGGCTGCTATCTGATCCGAACCGAGGTGCACACCTACGCCTTCAGTGTGGCGGCAAACGCCATTCTGGCTCTGTTTCCCTTCATCGTGCTGATGCTGACGGTGAGCCGTGCCGTGTTTGGCACGTCACGGATCGAGCCGGTCGTGGGCGATCTGCTGAAGAGCTTTCTGCCGACCGGGCAGGAGTTCGTGATGCGCAATATGCAGCTGCTGGTCCATCCGCGGAGTGGAATGCAGGTGTTCTCGGTGGTGATGCTGCTGATTAGTTCGACCGGCGTGTTCCTGCCGCTCGAGGTGGCGCTGAACCAGGTATGGGGTGTTCGCAACAATCGAAACTATCTGCATAATCAGGCAGTCTCGCTGGGGCTGGCGTTCGCTGTGGGGGCGCTGGCAATGATTTCGGTGATGCTGTCGGCCGGGCAGGAGTCGATTCTCAATGTGTTGTTCTTCGGGCATACGAGAAATCGGGCGTACCACCTGATTTCGCATGGCTTCATGCACATCTCAGCCGGGCTCGCGAGCGTGCTGCTGTTCTTCCTGATCTATTGGGCGCTGCCGAACCGCAAGGTCCCTGCGATCGCGGTGCTGCCGACGGCGGTGGTGATCGGGGTATTGTGGGAAGGCGCCAAGCTGCTGTACGTCCGGGCGCTGCCATGGCTGGACTTTCAGTCCGTCTATGGACCGTTTTACATCTCTGTAGGGCTGATGATGTGGGCGTTCCTATCGGGCCTGCTCCTGCTGGCAGGGGCTCATTTTTCGGCGACACGATACACGCTGCGGCTGGCGCGCGAGGCCAACGCCGAAGACCGCAAGGAGACAGCGTGAGCGGGGCGGCGGTGAGGTGGGAACGTCTGCGCGCATGGCAAGGTTGGCATCAGCGGCGGCCCCCAAAGGGGATAGCCGGCGCGGTCTTCTGGCTGGTGGTCTGGTTTTGCATACTAAGCATGCTGCGGTTGCTGAACGGAACGCTGGGAACCCTGAGTGCCGTGCTGCAGGTGATGGTGGGCCTGGCTCTGGTGGCGACGGCTCTGCCCATGCTGTGGCGCATGGTGCGGCAGCGTCTGCTGTGGAGCCTCCGGAATAAACTGGTGCTGACCTATCTGCTGATCGGCCTGGCTCCGATCGTTCTGTTTTCGACGCTGGTGTTGATCTCCGCCTACATCGTTGCGGGCCAGTTCGCGATTCACCTGGTGGACGCTCGACTGCAGAGCCACTTGGACCAGGTAAAGGGGTTGAACTCGCTGGACGAGTGGACCCTGGAGAAGCGCCTGCGGACTCCAGGCGGCAGCGGCGATACCAGCACTGCGCCGAACGCTCTTGCCGAACTGCGCTTTACTGAACCGCAGCTGGAGGAGCCGGGAGGAACGCTTTCGCCGCAGATGCGGGTGTTTCGCAACGGACTGCAGGTGAACTACAGAGATCAGCAGCCAACGCGCGTGCGCACCCCGCTGGGCCTCCCTCCGTGGGCCACACGGCTGGGCGAAAAGCGCTTCCGCGGAATGGTTCTCGATGACGGCGAGCTCTACCTTGTCGGCATTGAGCAGGTAGAGGTAATCTCCGGGGAGCGCTACAGCCTGGTAAGCAGCATGCCCGTCGATGGCGCGCTGATGCGGACGGTGGCGCACAATCTGGGTCGTGCACGGCTGATTGCGGTGACAACGGGAGAAGCATCGGCGACTTCCGCAGAAGAGATCGTACCCGCGAAGACGCCGGCTGAGCGAGCGCCGGTCAGAGCGGGAACGAAGCGGGTGCGGGAGACGCGGACCCCGAATCCAGAACAGATTCGCCAAGGTTCGGTTGTGGGGGGCGAGGAACCGGCGGCCCAGAATCTTCTTGACCTCCGGGTGCGTTTTCTGTCGACCATCCCCGTCGTGAACTGGGATACGGGGCAGAGTGATAATGCGCCGATTGAGGTCGTCTCCCGGCCGTCGAGGCTCTATCGGGCGCTCTTCGGAGCCTCTCTTGGCGGCCGCATTCTCCGTATCGGCCTCATCGTCCTCTGCGTTCTCTTCGCGGCGATCGAGGCACTGGCCCTCTGGATGGCGGCGCGGCTCAGCCGGTCAGTAACGACTTCAGTTACAGATCTCTACGATGCGACGCAGCGCATCGATCGCGGGGAGTTCCATCACAGGATCGGGGTGACGCGCGACGACCAGATGGCTGAGCTGAGCCGGTCCTTCAACACAATGACAGGCTCGCTCGAGCGGCTGTTGAAGGAACAGAAGGAGAAGGAGCGGCTGCAAAATGAGCTCTCGATCGCGCAGGAAGTGCAAGCCAACCTGTTTCCGCAGATGGTAACGAACCTGCCGACGCTGGAGCTGCACGGAGTCTGCCGGCCTGCGCGCGCGGTGAGCGGAGACTACTACGACTTCCTCGTCTTCGACGATGCAGAGGGCACGCCAGGTATACCGAGCGGAGTGGGCATTGCGTTAGGAGATATCAGCGGCAAAGGTATCTCGGCCGCTCTGCTGATGGCAACACTGCACTCTGCTGTGCGGGCGTATCGGCTGGCAAGCGAGGAGCTGCTGCTCGACGGCAGTGCCTCAACTGCAGAGCTGGCGTTGCGGGCGCTGCGGGCGAGTGGCGGAACGGAGTTGTTCGAATCGCCGGGACGCATTCTGGCCCTGCTCAACCGGCATCTCTACCGAAGCACACAGCCGGAGAAGTACGCGACGCTCTTTCTGGCGCACTACGATGCGCATTCGGCGAGGCTGACGTACTCGAATGCGGGCCAGCTGCCGCCCCTGGTGCTGCGGTCGGACGGAACCATATGCCGATTGGATTGCGGCGGCACGGTGGTAGGGCTGATGGACGGGATGGAGTACGAGCAGGAGACGATTGTGATGGGATCGGGCGACATCATGGTGGCGTACTCGGACGGCGTAACCGAGCCGGAGAACGACTTCGGCGACTTTGGCGAAGACCGCATGATGGAGGTCGTCCGCCGCTACCGCCATGAGCCGCTGCACGTCATCAGCTCACAGGTGATGCAGGCGCTCGATGCGTGGATTGGGGCGGAAGAGCAGCCCGACGACATCACTCTGGTGCTGGCGCGGCAGGTATAACGATGCTGCGATTGCACAAAGCGCCGGCATGACGAGCCGCCTTCATCAACGCGAAACGGTAAAGGACTTGGTAACGATCGCGGAGGGATTCATGCCGGCTGGCAGCATGGTGAAGAGGGCTGGGCCCTGTTTGCTGTCTGTACGAATAACGGCGACATCGCCGGAGCGGGCATTCGCGGAGAGCAGGAGGTGCTCGTCGGCAGAAAAGGCAAGCGCCACAGGCGCGGAGCCGGTGCGAACGCTGCCGGTGAGCCGGCCATCATCGATGGAGTAGATGCCGACGGTGTCGGCGGTCTGATTCGCAATCCAAAGAGTTCCATTGTCGGCGCTGGCAAGGGCCTGAGCGGGGTGGCTGGCGATGGTGTAGGTACCGCCAACCTCGTTCGGGAAAGTAGCAATCTCGGAGATGGAATCGGAGCCTGAGTTGGAGACAAAGACCTCGCCTCCATCAGGTTTGAGAGCAAGCGACGCGGGGTTGTCGCCGACATCGAGCAAGCTAAGGAGATGGTCGGTGAGCAGCGAAGCGTTCTGTCGGGCCGCCCAGGAGCTGGGAGCGGCAGCGAGCGAGATGGCCATAACCTGTTGAGCGGCGGTGCAGGCGACAAAGGCCTTTGAGGAGTCGGGAAGGATGGTGACGGCAGAGGCGCCGGAACAGCCGGCGATGCTGGCGCGAAGAGTGAGTGGAGCGGTTCCCGCCGCAGGGCTTGTGGGAGCGACGGCAAAGACTGAGACCGAGGCGGAGATGCGATTTGAGACGACGAGAGAACGGGCGTCAGGCGAGAGCGCGAGGGCAACGGGCGAGTTGCCGGCTACAACGGTCGAGAGTTCGCGGCGAGCATCGAGATCAAGCACACTCACCGAATTCGCTCCTGAGTTCGCGACGAAAGCGCGGCGGCCATCGGGGGCGATTGCGATGGCGGAGGGCTGGCGGCGAACCGGTATTGTAGCGGCAACCTGATTCCTGTTCGCATCGATAACCGAGATGGAAGCGGAGTTTCGATTTACAACGTAGATCTCGTTACGGACGGGGTTGGTGGCAAGGGCCATCGGGCCATCGCCGACCCTAAGGGTGTGATCGGGGCGGAGATAGACAAGGTCAAGGACGCTGACTGTGCCTGCGCCAGAGTTGGCAACGTAGGCGAACTCGCGATAGTTCGGTGGGACATCCGGAAAGTTATGCCGGCTGCAGCCGGTCAGAAGGGCGCTCAGAAGAGTTGTCGCGGCGAGCAGGCTGTGGCAGGTGTGGGGCACTTGGCTGAGTGTAGTGCAGACGGAGCGGAGAGGGATCGGCTAGGCTCGTGGCCGGCCGAAGAAGCTGCGGACGACCCACGCGGCGTAGCCAATCTGCAGAAGCAGCACGGCGCCGTACGAGGCAAGTAGATGACGATGCTCCATAGTCGAGAGATCGAAGAGCTGATGAAAGGTCAACGAGTCACCTCCACGGGGAGATCGAGCGAGCGGAGCGCTTCAGCCTCGGCCAGGCGCTGGCGGCGGCGTTCCAGCAGGTAACGAAGGCACAGCAGGCAGACACCCCAGCAAAGCCAGCCGGCAAGATTGACCAGGAAGGCCGGAAGCATGGAGGAGTCGAGATGGCCCTCGCCGGTGAGCACCGGGGCGGGGTGCTGTGTGCGCCACCAGCGAATCGACATAAAGGTAATCGGGACATCGATCGCGGCAAAGATGCCGAGCACTGCGGAGAGGGTGGCGGTCTGGATAGAGGCTTGTCCGGAGCCGGAGAAGCGGCGGAGGATCAGATAGGCCGCATATAGCACCCAGAGCAGAAGGAAGGTGGTCAGGCGGGCGTCCCATGTCCACCAGATGCCCCAGACAGGACGGGCCCACAGCATGCCCGTGATAAGGCCAAGTGAGGTGTAAAGCAGGGTGAGTTCTGCGGCGGCGAGGGCAAGGGCGTCAGCCATAAGAGCTTGCGTTTGACTCCGGTTGCGAATAGCCAGGAGCCAGACAGATCCAGCGAGGTTCACGTAAGGAAATAGAAGCGCGCCGAAGTCAACGGGGACATGCCAGTAGAAGATGCGCTGGACGTTGCCCATCGTGGCTTCCGTAGGAGCGACGAAGAGGGCGAGACGAGCGCCGTAAACAAGGATCAGCGTGGACGCAACAAAGCCAAGCAGGAGAGCGGGTGGAAGCTTGGGGCGGTCGGCTGTATGGGCAGGCGGCACAGTGTGCCTAGTTTATCGCGCGAGACGAAGGAGCGCTCTCGATCCTTTGGAGGACATTGGTGCGATGGAGGCAAGCCCTACTCGGCGTTGAGCACCGTGCCAAAGAGCAGGAGCGAGACGGTAGTAAAGATGATGTCGTAGGCGACGAGCGCGCGGATCCAGAAGGCGATGTAGCCGGGGTCAAGTTCGGCGGTAAGCACGCCGCCGGTGGCCTGGATGGAGCCCAGCAGGGCGGGAAGAATGATCGGCAGAAGGAGAAGCGGAAGCAGGAGTTCGCGCGAGCGGGCGCGCAGGCTGAGCGCCGCGAAGAAGGTACCATTGACAACCAAAGCCCAGGTCCCCAGCGGAAGAATGAGGGCGAGAAGCCAGGTATTGCCAAGCGGATGAAGGTTATAGAAGACGACAAAGACGGGGGCGAGAACCAGCTCGACGACGGAGACGAAAAAGAAGTTGGCCAAAACCTTGCCCAGAAACAGGGCGGCCGGGGCCGAGGGCGCGAGGCGCTGCGCGTCAAGGACGCCGTTGCGCTGCTCGCGAAGCCAGGAGCCGCCAAGGGCGGTTACAGAGGCGAACAGGATGGCAATCCAGAGAATACCGCCGGCAATCTCGCGGGCGAGCGTGGGATTGGAGGTCGGATCGAAGGCGAGTGACACGACGATCACGACGAGCAGCGCGAAGAAGAGGACGCCGTTGATGCTCTCACGCGAGCGCCACTCCAGCCGAAGGTCTTTCGCGAGATGGCTGAGGGTGTGACGGAGAAAGATCATGCTCCGCCGCGCGCTTTGGTGAGATCGACGACCGTGCAGGCAGTGGCTCGCCGATAGTCGCCCGGAGTTAGGAGTAGCTGAAGGCCGCGCTGGCCGGCGGAGACGCTGATAACGTCATGCAGATCGATGGTCTCGTCAGCAAAGGCCGGAAAGGGCTTGCGGGCGGAGAGCACGGTGACACCGCCGCGGATGTAACCGGTAAGGGGCTCAACTTCCTTAAGCGGGGCAAGTTCGCAGCGCTTCTCGCCGGCTGCTATAGCAAGCTTTTTCAGATCGAGTTCAGCATCGCCGGGGATGATGGCAAAGAGATATGCGCCGGAGGCGGCGCGGGTGACAAGGGTTTTGAAGACCTGTTCAGCGGGAAGCCCGATCTTGCGGGCGACGGAGACGGCAGTAAGGTCCGCCTCGTCGACTTCGTAAGCGCGAAGCTGGTAGGAGATGCTGAGAGCGTCAAGAGTGCGGGCGGCGTTGGTCTTGTGACTGGTCGCCTCCTGCCGGGTCATGCGGAGAGACTCACGGGCATCTCGGCGGTGAGGGTGCCATCGGCGAGGGTGAGGATGGTGTCGGCAACGGGGCGGACGAGATCGGCTTGGTGTGTGGTGAGGAGAATTGTGCGACCAGCGGGCGAGGTTTTGCTGGGCCAGGTGCGGAAGTCGAGCAGGAGGTCGATCATGCTGCGAACGCCGGCGACATCGAGGTTCGAGAAGGGTTCGTCGAGCAGAAGGAGATCGGGGTCGGTCAGGATCGCTCGAGCCAGGGCGGTGCGCTGGCGCATGCCCTGCGAGAACTGGCCGACGGGACGGGTAAGGTGGGGGTCGAGACCGACGGCGCGCAGGGCCATCTCGGGTGATCCCGAACTGCACGCGCAGGTAGGGCCAGTTGTCTGCAGCGTCGCGAAGTAGCGGAGATTTTCGATCGCCGTGAGTTCGTCGTACAGCATGGTGCTGTGGCTGACGTAGGCGACACGGCTGCGCAGCAGGCGCGGGTCTTCACCGAAGACCCGGATCACTCCACGCGATGGGATCCCAAGGCCGGCGATGAGGCGCAGAAGCGTAGACTTGCCGGCCCCATTTTCGCCTAGAAGGAGCGTAAGGGTCCCTTGCGGGATGGTAGCGGAGCAGCGGCGGAGCGCGGCGAAGGAGCCGAAGATTCGAGCGACGTCGGTGATCTCGATGGCGGCTGCTGTCGAGGCTGTAATCACGTCGGAAGTATAAAGCGGCATGCTAAAGCCTGCCTTCTTTTCATAAGTAGAGCAATCCACTTGAACTAGGGGCGTGCGGGCAGGACGGCGGTCGCCACCGGCTTGGCTTGCGGCTTCTTCATGTCGGCCGGGGCATACTTGCTGGCGCACTTGGCCTGGATCTGCGTGGCGTGGAAGACGCCATCGTGGCCGAAGGTGCCAACGGCCAGGGCCTGTGCATCGTCCTTGAAGGTGTCGGGCGGTGGCTCGGAGCCGCGATAGTCGACACGGAGAGTCTTACCCTGTTCAAGCAGGGTGAAGTCGGCTCCAGGGCCGACGCGGTGGATAGAGCCGGGCTGGACGTTGCCGGCGACGCGCAGGTGGCGCATGTAGGCCTTGTTGCCGAGGCCATTGAGCTCGGCGATAGTGACGTAGTAGCTCTTGTTCTCGCGCTGGCCGGTGAAGCCGAGCCACGCAATCGTCGCAACGATGATGACGGTCGCAACGATGATGCCGGTGTGATTCCTGCGCGGAGCTAAGGCCATAACATCTATATTCTACGACGTCCGGCACTCCAGTATCGTGGTGGTGCGCCTCTAATGTTGCCTGGAGTCTAGGTATCGTCCGTACTCTTGGAGATGCCGAAAACGCGTGCAAGAAGGTCGAGGAGCTGCTGCGGCTCGTGCGAGGGCACGGTGTACGTCGCACCATCGTAGTGATCGGCGGGTCGCGGCGTTGCAACGATAATTGGCACATCCGGGTTGATCTCGCGGACCTGGTGAATGAGCGGGAGATGATCGAGAACTGTGGCGTGAATTAAGACGGCGTCTACGGCCGGGAAGCGGCGGAGCAGGGCGATGCCGGTCTCGGGTTGGTAGGCGGTGATGACGTTATGCTTGGCCGTTTCCACGACGAGTTTGCGCGAGGAGATCCCTTCAGGCTGTTCAGATTCAATCATCAGGATGACAAGGGAGCGAACCCCTGCCGGGCTTTGTGTCTGCATGGATGTGAGGAGTCTACAGGAAGGAATCGCTACTCCACGAGAAGAATTCGGCTGCGCGGGCGGCGTATAGTTTGAGCAGCCGTAGATCGTCAGAATGCCGTTTGATCGCGGGAGTTTTGTATCTTGGCAGGGGGGTTGGCGCATGAGCGAAAATGGCAATGGACGTGTAGGGAGTGAGGACGGGTCGCGACCTGCAAACGGGAACGGCCATCATGCGGGCGAAAGCCGCTACCGCGTGCCGACGGGCCGTGCAGACTGGATCGTCAAGCGTAAGGAAGAGGCGGCGCGGACGGGCGACTGGAACATGAGCCAGATGCACTTTGCGCGCAAGGGCCTAATTACCGAAGAGATGGCCTTCGTGGCGCAGAAGGAGAAGATCGCGGCGGAGCTGGTACGAAGCGAGATTGCCAAAGGAACGATGATCATCCCGGCGAACATCAACCATCCTGAGCTTGAGCCCATGGCGATCGGCGTCGAGAGTCTCTGCAAGATCAACGCGAACATCGGCAACTCGGCGATCGTGAGTGATGTAGACGAGGAACTGCGGAAGTTACATACCGCGGTGCACTACGGCGCGGATACGGTGATGGACCTGTCCACGGGCGGCGATATTCCCATGATTCGCGAGGCCATTCTGCGGCATAGCCCGGTGCCGATCGGCACAGTCCCCTTGTATGAGGCGCTGTCGCGGGTGAAGCGGGTTGAGGATCTGAACATCGATCTGTATCTCGAAGTAATCGAAGAGCAGGCGCAGCAGGGTGTGGACTACTTCACGATTCATGCGGGCGTGCTGGTGCAGTACATTCCCTTGGTCTCGAAGCGGATTACTGGGATCGTCAGCCGTGGCGGGGCGATCCTGGCGCAGTGGATGACCGCGCATCACAGACAGAACTTCCTGTACGAGAACTTCGACCGGATCACTAAGATCATGGCGAAGTACGACGTGAGCTACTCGCTCGGCGACGGGTTGCGGCCGGGATCGGTGGCGGACGCCAGTGATGAGGCCCAATTTGCCGAGTTGAAGACGTTAGGCGAGTTGACGCGGCAGGCGTGGAAAGACGATGTGCAGGTGATGATCGAGGGGCCGGGCCATGTGCCGATGGACAAGATCAAGGAACAGGTAGAGAAAGAGGTTGAGCTCTGCGATGGCGCACCGTTCTACGTCCTCGGGCCCCTGGTCACGGATATTGCGCCTGGATACGACCACATCACGAGTGCTATCGGCGCGGCGATGATCGGCTGGCATGGCGCGGCGATGCTCTGCTATGTCACGCCGAAGGAGCATCTAGGCCTGCCCAATGAGAAGGATGTGAAGGACGGGATCATCGCCTACAAGATCGCGGCGCATGCGGCGGATATCGCGAGGCATCGACCGGGCGCACAGGACCGCGACGACGCGATCAGCCATGCGCGCTATACGTTCGACTGGGACAAGCAGTTCGCACTGTCGCTGGACCCGGAGACGGCACGCGGGATGCATGATGAAACATTGCCGGATGATTACTACAAGGAGGCAGCCTTCTGCTCCATGTGCGGACCGAAGTTCTGTTCGATGAACTGGTCTAGTAAGGTGGATGAGTTCAACGAGCGCGAGCACGGGCTGAAGAAGCCGGACCTGACACAAATCATGACGGAGCAGATGGCGCTACGAGGATAGATCGCCAGGACAAGTCGAGTGCTCGAAAGAAGGCCGCCTCCTCTGTTGTGGGAGACGGCCTTTGTTCTCAGCTTGCGAGTGCGGCGGGATAAAGCGGGGTGAGAGTGAAGGTGATACGACAAATTCGAGGGGAGGATCGAAGGGTGTCGCGCTGGCTTTCTGCCTCGCTCAAGAGCCCGTTGACGCGGTGGGGCAGAATGGAACTGAAGTTGAAAGCGAGACCGGGAACGCGTTGGACAGTAGTCTGCGGTGTCGGCCGGCAACAGGTGTCCCTGGCCCGAACCACAGGAAGCAGATGAATCACAGAGCGTCTTTTTCCTCCCGGCCGGAGCGCATGGCGAGAAGCGCTGGGGCGATGATCATTCCGAGAAATACCGCGGCGAGAACTAGATCGTGGATCATGGGAGGAGCTCCTTGGTGGGCGACTCATGCCGCCTCTGTTTGCAATACTCTGCCGAGACTTTGAGGAGCGACATAACTAGTTAGCGCAGCGGCTCTGCCCCAAAAGTTGCAGAGCCGGGCGATGTTTCCATTGATAGTCTTACCGCTTCGCCTCTCCACGACTCGCTTGAGACACTGTCCTGCCGCCAGTGCTCGCAGGAGATGCGCGGCCGAAACACGTCGGGACTGCCGGTCGGCCAACCCTACTCACCGCGAATGCACCCAACATCTTTATGGAGGGCGCAACGCCATGAATTCAGACAACATCAAGGGTGTCTTGCAGAAGGTTGGTGGTCACGTAGAGGAGGCCGCGGGAGCTTTGGTCGGTAACGAGAATCTTAAGGTGGCCGGCAAGGAAGACCAGCTCGAAGGATCCGCCAGAGAAGCCTGGGGAAACGTAAAAGATGCTGGAAATGCATTGATTGATCGTGCAAAAGCCGCCAAGTACGATGCAGAGGCTAAGTCTGAGAATGCCGAGATGTACAAGAAGGACCACGATGTGTCTGTGAATACAGATATCCCGGGCAAGTAGGCTGTCGCTTCATGTCTACTACAGGATGAGACTAAGCTTTACAACGCTGAAACTCTGAGATCCTTGACGTAAAGAAATGCATTCTGACCTGTTTTGTAAAAGTTACGTATTTGCTCACTTTGAGAGTAGCCGTTGGCTTCGTAGAAGTTAATCGCACCTAGATTACCCGTGTAAACATTAAGACTCATTAGGGCTGCGCCGGCAGTGGCTGCGAGAAGTTCCGCAGAGGTAAGTAATTTCGTACCAAGTCCGGACCTGCCGTAGCACGGTCTTACATCGAGGGTCACGACATAGGCTGCGGTATCGCGTGTGGCATGTTCAAGATGAACAATCACGAAGCCGAGGATCTCAGCCGATATTTGTCCTTCGGCTACAAGGGATATCGCTTTGGCTGCCTCTGCGTACCGACGCATGTACCGCGAAGTGAAACGGAACTGCTCAGCAAAGCAGAGTCGATCCAAGCTGACGATTGAGCGCAGGTCCGATGGATGATAAGGGCGCAGTGTGGCGTCTTGGACTATCCGATGTTGAGTAGGATGGTTCATAACGGCGTGTCATACGCTCCACCTTAATCATCCGCAACAGGCGCACAAAGCAGGAATCACTTGTACTTTGGGCTGATGCAGCTTAGATGATGGTGGTGAAAACTACGGTATGCGTTGTCATCGAAGTCCGCAAGCTGGGTGAGACATGTACCCTATAGAGGTAAGTAACGCAACCAATTCATGAAAGGCACTCCCTAATAGACTATGAAAACTGTTCGCTTTCTTTCTAGCGTCGCTATATTGGCCGTCATATCGGCATTGATCACGCCTGCTGTGATATTTGCACAAACGGCCGGCCAGGATATGCACAATGCGGGTAGCGATACGAAGTCCGCAGCATCTGACACCGGACATGCGGTCAAAAAGACCACAAAACGTTCGTATCACAAGACCAAGCATGTAACCAAGAGCGCGGAGGCCGACACGAAGAGCGGAACCGCCAAAGCGGCCGACAAGACCAAAGAGGGTGGGACGGTAGCAGTCAACAAGACAAAAGAGACATCGGTCAAGGCCTACGACAGGTCCAAGGAAGGTGTGCAGAAGGTTTTTGATCCTAAAGCTGAGAAGAAGAGCAAGGTGGTCGATAAAACGCGAGAGACGAAGATGGATACATCGGACAAGCTGGGTCAGGAAAAGCAAAAAGCTCAGGACACAACACCTAAATAGAGTGTTCGTTGGGTGCAATGCTCTGTTCCGAAAAATGTTGCATTTATGAGAGGTAGATCAAGGAGGCGTGAGCGAAAGCTCCTGCCTCCTTTCTTTGTCAGATCTTACTTTGCCGAGCGAAAAACCTGAGGATGTAACTCAATGGCTTTTATGATCATTCCACCCGTGGCTCCGATGCTCGCGAAACGTGTTGCTGCTCTTCCTGAACAAGGAGCCTGGATCTTCGAACCGAAGTGGGACGGATTTCGCGTGCTCGTATTTCGCGACGGGGATGAGATTCTGCTGCAAAGCCGGGACGGCAAGTCGCTCAACCGGTATTTTCCTGAGCTCCTTGAAGAAGTGCGCAGGCAGCTTCCTCTGCGATGCATTCTTGACGGTGAGATTGTAATTGCGCGTGGGGGTGCTCTGGACTTTGTCGCCCTGCAGTTGCGCGTTCATCCGGCTGCCTCCCGGGTTCGTCTTCTCGCGGAGCAGACGCCTGCCTCTATCGTGTTTTTTGACGTGCTTGCACTCGACGATCGCAACCTAATGCTGGAGCCATTTGAACGCCGGCGCGAGCAGTTGGAGAAGGAACTCGCTGGCGCGGCAGCTCCAATCCACGTGACTCCCATGACGCGCGACGCCGGCCTTGCGGAAGATTGGTTTCTTCGCTTTGAGGGTGCAGGTCTGGACGGCGTCATGGCCAAATCAATCGATGGCCTGTATGAGCCAGATAAGCGCACGATGCTGAAAGTAAAACACGAGCGAGACTGTGACTGCGTCGTCGCTGGGTTCCGTTGGCATAAGGACGGGGAGGGAACAGCCATAGGATCGCTGCTGCTGGGTCTTTTCAATGAGGCCGGCGCGCTGCAGCATGTGGGAGTCTGCGCAAGCTTTACGCAGGTGAAACGGAGAGAGCTGGTCGAGTTTCTAGCGCCGTACCGACAAAACCCCTCAGGCCATCATCCGTGGAGCCAAACCATGGCGGAGGGAGAGCAGCGGGTGCCCGGAGGACAGAGCCGATGGAGCCAGGGAAAGGATCTGTCGTGGGTTCCGCTGCGGCCTGAGTTGGTGGTAGAAGTAGCGTACGAGCACATGCAGGGTGATCGGTTCCGGCACATGGCCCAGTTTCGGCGATGGCGCACGGACAAAAAGGTGGCGGACTGCACCTATGTGCAGCTGGAGGTAGTTAGCCCGCAGGAGCTGATGGAGATCTTTCCCACGGGACGATGAGATCCGCTCCCGGGAAGTCTGGCGAAGGATGCGCAGAAGAGCTACTCGCGGGTTGGATCGTCATCCGGATCGGGTGTCTGCTGCGGGGGCCGCAACGACTCTGGCACATTGCGAAGATTAAGACGGATACGGTACCAGACATACGAGCGACCGCGCATGCGATCCACAAGTACGTCGTCAACCGCGAGGTAGGCAGCTGCCTCTACATGAGCGAATCGCCATCGCTCGAGACCCGCTTCAGCCGCGGCTTTATCCGGTGAGTTCGCAACAGTGATCAGGGGCTGCTTTGAGACGCGCGGTTTGCGAAGAGCTTTTTGTCCGGCGGGTTGCAGGGCTGGCGCGCCATCTTGCGCTGGCCCTTCGAGGGCAACAGAACGTTTGCGAAACCGTTGCGTGCCGAAGCCCTCACCAAGTTGGTGCGAGAAGGGCTTTGCGGCTGCGGAACGGGCCCGTGAGGGAGCAACACGCGGTGCCTCGCCCTCTGCCTTTCGAAAGTGCGGCGGCCAGGGAGCGTCGCCAAGACCCTCTGTCTCGTCCCGAGCGGCGAGAGCAAGAAGCTGGTCCAGCGAACCCGGTGCGCTGTCCATTCCTGCGTGAGGATCCCCGATCGCGGCAAAGCGCGACGGCATGGTGAGCACGGTAAAGTCCGCGGGCTCGCAAGCGCTGACCTCTTCCCATGTGAGCGGAGCGGAGACGCGCGCGTCCGGCAGCGGGCGTACCGAATAGGCCGAGCACGTTGTGCGATCTTTGGCGTTCTGGTTGTAGTCGAGGAAGACGCCGTGACGCTCCTCCTTCCACCATTTAGAACTCGCAAGAGTGGGAGCGCGGCGCTCGACGGCACGCGAGAGCGCGAGCGCGGCGCGGCGAACTTCGGTGAAGGTCCAGCGAGGCTCGATGCGGATGTTGATGTGCATGCCGCGAGAGCCGCTGGTCTTCGGCCAGCCACGAAGGCCCACCTCGTCGAGAAGCTGTTGGACCTCAAGCGCGACTAGACGGACATCAGACCAGCCGACACCCGGGCCGGGATCCAGATCGACCCGCAGTTCGTCCGGATGATCAAGATCGGCGGATCGGACCGGGTGAGGATGGAGTTCAATGCAGCCGAGATTTACGATCCATGCCAGACCCGCATCATCATCCACAACGACCTCCTCCGCGGTGCGGCCCGATGGAAACGACAGCGTAACCGTTCGCAGCCAGTGCGGGAGATCTGAAGGCGCACGCTTCTGGTAGAAGGGCTCTGCCTCTGCACCGTTGACGAAGCGTTTCAGAACGATGGGTCGGTTTCGAATGCCGGTCAGAGCGCCTGGAGCAACGCTGAGATAGTAACGCACAAGATCGAGCTTGGTAAGGCGTGTTTCTCTTGTGAAGTAGAGCTTCTCAGGGTGGCTGATGCGAACATCGTGGCCTGCCGCAGAGATGATTTCGGCAGCTTCGTCCTTCTTTGCCGGCACAAGTTTCTCCTTGATAACCAGAGAGACGCAGCCGAACACGCTCCGCGACGCTCTTGTGATCAAGCTACACTGAGCCTGACATCGATGCTGTTGAACATGGCAAGATTCCTCAAAGAATCCCGCAGAAGAAAGCTTCCGGTCCTGTAGTTTGGACCCGAGGGGCTGCGACTTGGAATACCGTTTTTGAGAGGCGCAGAGCACCGGCAGTTGCGAGCTGATTTCTGTCGAGTTCCCGCAGCGCTGTGCAGTTGAAAGCATCTCAGTGAGAGTACGTGGGAGAGCATAATGGATCGTTGCGGAAAGGCAGCAGCTTGATCTCTGGAACGATAGCTTCAGTGACGAAGAGCGGCGCCTGCGGACTTCTGCTTATGGCCTCTGGCGTGTATGGACTATATGCGCAGCAGCCGCTGCGAGATCTGTCAGGCGTTGTTCAGGATGGACATCATGAGCCGCTCCGTGGAGCGGTCGTGTACCTCGAGAACAGCGGGACACACAGCGTAGTAACGTACCTGACGGATCGAAGTGGTCGATTTAGCTTCAAACGGATCGGTGGCGACGTCGATTACGATGTGTGGGCAGTCTTTCGTGGGCAGCAATCCAAGAAAAAGAACATCAGCCAGTTTGACACCCACCTAGACCGCGACATCACAATCACCGTCAAGCCGGAATGATCTTCGCTAGGTGCATTGCCTGGTATATCCCCATGTATGTGGGCCAGTAGTCAAGATGAGTTTAGGAGCGATCCAATGCAGCTTGGAATGGTAGGTTTGGGACGAATGGGAGCCAATATGGCTCAGCGTTTGGGAGTAAGCGGACACGAATGCGTAGTCTTCGATCGATCCTCAAAGGTTATTGAGGAGACCGCGAAGCATAAAGGCATCAGACCTTCCTCTTCAATCATAGAGATGATTGCCAAACTGGAGAAGCCGCGCGCAATCTGGCTGATGATCCCTGCCGGTGTAGTCGAAGAGACGATCGCGCAGATAGTTCCGCACTTAGATGCCGGTGACATTCTGATTGATGGCGGAAACTCCTACTACGTCGACGACATTCGACGCAGTAAGGAGTTAGCTCAGAAAGGTATTGAATACGTCGATGTGGGCACCAGCGGCGGCGTATGGGGTCTTGAACGCGGCTACTGCATGATGATCGGTGGTGCCGAGCGGATCGTGCAACACTTAGATCCGATATTCAGGGCGATCGCTCCAGGCAAAGGAGATATTGCGTTGACGCCCGGACGCGAGACGCTGGGTGGCACGTCCGAAGAGGGGTATCTCCACTGTGGCAGCAATGGCGGCGGCCACTTTGTGAAGATGGTGCATAACGGAATCGAGTATGGAATGATGGCAGCCTATGCCGAAGGCCTGGGTGTGCTTCGTGCTGCAAACATCGGTAAGCATACTGAAGAAATTGATGCGGAGACGACACCGTTGCGTGATCCGGATCTTTATCAATACGACTTCAATTTGACCGACGTGGCGGAGGTTTGGAGACGTGGGAGTGTGATCTCGTCGTGGCTTCTTGATCTTGCTGCGACAGCCCTCGTGGAAGATTCGCAGCTATCCAAGTTCAGCGGGCGTGTGTCAGACTCTGGCGAAGGCAGATGGACAATCAAGGCGGGCATCGATGAGGGCGTTCCGACACCCGTGTTGACGGCCGCACTTTACACACGCTTCAGCTCTCGTGGCGAGGCGGATTTCTCCAATAGGATTCTCTCCGCCTTACGGTATGAATTTGGTGGGCACCTTGAAAAGTCGGGCGCAAAGTAGCACGCAGCTCGCATCATCTATCATCGCGCTATGACACCCACAGACGGCAAACTGCTGGCTGCAACACGCGCCATTGACTTTATTGAACATGGCATGACAGTGGGGCTAGGCACAGGAACAACAGCGACCCTGTTCATACGGAAATTAGCTCAACGTGTCAGCAATGGTCTGAAAGTTCGATGCATCGCCTCCTCGCAGTCAAGTCATGAGTTGGCTGTCGCGTTATCCATTCCGATGACTACGTTTGACCAAACCTCAACGCTTGATCTTGCCGTGGACGGTGCAGATGAAGTAGGTCCCGGTCTGTCTCTCATCAAGGGGGGCGGAGGCGCATTGCTGCGCGAAAAGATAGTCATCAGCGCTGCTGACAGATTTCTGGTGATCGTGGACGCAAGCAAACAGGTCGATAAACTCGGCCATTTCCCCTTGCCTGTCGAGGTCATCAAGATGGCCCTGCCGATTGTGACGCGCAAACTGGATAATTTAGGTCTAAAGCCGTCTCTTCGTCGATCCGCAGATGGACTGCCGTTCCTTACAGACGAGGACAACTACATCCTCGATTGCGCCTGCGGTTCGATCGATGAACCCGAGCAGGTGGCTGCTTCGATCCGGAGCGTCATTGGTGTGGTCGAGCATGGCCTGTTTCTGCATATGGCCACTACGGCCCTGATCGGATACGAGGACCGCGTAGTGGAGCGGTCCAAGTAGCCCGTGGCAAAAACGATGAATCCGCATTATTGGATAAACTAAGGCCACCATGTCGAAACGTGAATTTCAGACCGAAGTCAGTCAGCTGCTGCAGCTGATCATCCACTCCCTTTACTCGCATCCTGAGATCTTCCTTCGCGAGCTCATCTCGAACTCGTCCGATGCACTTGATAAGCTTCGCTACCTAACTCTGACGGACGATCGATACAAGATTCTTCCGTTTGAGCCACGTATTGATCTGGAGCTGGACGAAGAGAAAAAGATACTTACCATCTCAGATTCAGGCATTGGAATGAATGAGGAGGATCTCAGTTCTCATCTCGGAACCATTGCACGCTCGGGAACCAAGAACTTTCTCTCGCACCTGTCTGGAGATGCAAGAAAAGACTCGAACCTTATTGGGCAATTTGGCGTTGGCTTTTACAGTGCTTTTATGGTTGCCGATCGAATCGAGGTGACGTCGCGAAAGGTCGGCGAGGACCATGCCTGGCGGTGGATCAGTGATGGAAAGACTGGATTCGAAATTGAAGTGACAGAACGCGCCAGGATCGGAACCACGGTTCTTCTTCATCTTAATGAGGAAGGCAAGCAGTATGCGAACAGCTGGCGCCTTCGTGAAATCATAAAGAAATATTCCAATCACATTGCTTTTCCGATATTTCTTACATACGACAAGAGCGAATGGAACGAAACGGAAAAGAAGTCCGACAAAGTACGTACCACCGAGCAGGTGAATGTCGCCAGTGCTCTATGGCGGCGCCCTAAAAGTGAACTTACGGAAGAAGAGTACAAGGAGCTTTATAAGTCCATATCAGGCGACTCGCAGGATCCACTCTTTTGGTTTCATACCAAAGCGGAAGGCAGCTCTGAGTACATAACGCTCTTTTATGTGCCAGCGAAGGCTCCTCTCGATCTTTACCAGGCTGAATACAAGGTTGGCGTTAAGCTTTATGTCAAACGCGTCTTTATCATGGATGACGCGAAGGAGCTTCTGCCGCAATATCTCCGGTTCGTCCGCGGCATTATCGATAGTGAAGATTTGCCGCTGAATGTTAGCCGGGAGATCCTGCAACAGAATCGCGTGCTTGCAAATATCCGCAACGCCAGCGTAAAGAAGATTCTCTCGGAATTGAAAACGATTGCGGCAGAGAATCCAGAGAAGTATCTCCTCTTCATCAAGGAATATAACCGACCGCTGAAGGAAGGTCTCCATGGCGACTTCGCAAACCGCGAGGCTCTGCTTGACCTGGTGCGATTTAAGTCATCAACAACAGAAGGTCTCACCAGCCTCGCTGAGGTAAAGTCACGCATGCAGGAAGGACAAAAGAGTCTCTACTACATAACGGGCGGAGCGGAATCTCTGCTGCGCGCCTCACCATTGCTCGAAATCTATAAAAAGAAGAAGATTGAAGTTCTTATTCTTGACGACGAGATCGATGAGATTGTCTTCTCAGGTATCAGCAGCTATGGCGATCTTGATCTCAGGTCTGTTAATAAGGCATCTACAAGCGACGATCTCAAAGATGAGATTGAGGCCGATCAAGAAGGACGGTTGCAGCCGTTGATCGCCAAACTAAAACATATACTCGGCGATCGCGTTAAGGATGTGCGCGCCTCGATACGGCTGGCAGACAGTCCCTCATGCATTGTCTCGGACGAAGAAGAACCTTCGCTGCAGATGCAGCAAATGCTGCGTGCAATGGGACAAACGAACGTTCCTGCTCCAAAACCTACGCTCGAGATTAACCCCGATCACGACATCGTTAAGAAGATGTTGGATCGTACTGACGATTCTGTAACGGAAGACGCGGCATGGCTCTTGTACGATCAGGCTCTTCTGATGGAAGGCGTTCAGCTGACGGACCCAGCTAAGTTTGTTCAGCGGCTTAACAGAATTTTGCAACTCTCTATTTAGCTATGGCGATTGCTATAAGCAAACATCACTGTCCTATTTGAAGGAGCCATGCCAAAGCGAAGTGCGGGTTTGATCATGTACAGGAGCTCCGGGGAAGCTCTCGAGTTGCTGCTGGTTCATCCCGGGGGACCCTTCTGGGCAAAGAAGGATGCGGGTGCCTGGTCCATTGCGAAAGGTGAGGTCGAGGACGGAGAGCAATATCTTGAAGCGGCTCAGCGTGAGTTTCAGGAGGAGACCGGCTTTCCAGTACAAGAACCTTTCCTTGCGCTAGGTGAAGTGAAGCAAGGTGGCAAGACAATCTCTGCATGGGCGTTTAGAGGGGATTGCGATCCAACGAAGCTAGTCAGCAATGCGTGCGAGATCCAATGGCCGCCGCGTTCTGGGCAGAAACTCACGATTCCCGAGATCGATCGCTGCCAGTGGTTCCCGATCGAGGTCGCTAAACTTAGGATTGTGAGTGCTCAGCTTCCATTCCTTGAAAGACTTACGACGTCTCTGCGGCCGCCTTGCTCTGACTAAGCTGCCGGTGGCGGCACAGGTAAACGTTGACTGATATAGCTTCCAGGCCTCACATTTATGTGTGTAAATTCTTTGCGCAGCAACCCGGCGATCTAACTTCGGAGGTTCTATGAAGTCTTTGAGGCGCAGAAAACACTCGCAGCTGCGCCTCTGGCTACGGAGTGTAAGCTTCTTCGCAGCTTTGGCCGGTGTGGCTGAGCCGCAGACTCAGACCACGCTAACGATCGCCACGGTCAACAACGGCGACATGATCATCATGCAGCGGCTCTCGAGAATATACGAGCAGCAGCACCCGGATATCCATCTTGACTGGGTCGTGCTCGAAGAAAATATACTGCGGGAAAAGACCACGACGGATGCTGCGACGCATGGCGGACAATTTGATGTGGTCACGATTGGCCCTCTGGAGACGCCAATCTGGGGTCGTCGGGGCTGGCTGCTTCCGCTTGAGTCCAGGCTCTCCCCAAACTACGCAATAGACGATCTGCTGAAACCGATTCGCGATGGCGCGTCATATGGCGGCAGACTTTACGCGCTGCCCTTCTACGCGGAAAGTTCACTCACGTATTACCGAAAAGATCTATTTGCTCGAGCGGGCCTCGTCATGCCTCCACATCCAACCTACGACGAGATTGCTCACTTCGCCAGGACACTCAATGATCCGGCGAAGGATATGTACGGCATATGCCTGCGGGGCAAACCCGGCTGGGGCGAAAATATGGCGTATCTCTCGACATTGGTCAATACATTCGGTGGACGATGGTTCGATGAGGACTGGCATCCGCAATTGACATCTGTAGCGTGGCATACAGCCATGCAGTTCTACATCGATCTCCTGAGGCGGTATGGGCCGCCCGGAAGCAGTTCAAACGGCTTCAATGAATCGTTGACGCTATTCGAAAATGGCCGATGTGCTATCTGGATTGACGCGACAGTTGCGGCTGGAACTCTCTCAAATCCGAAGGTGTCGAATATCGCAGATGTAGTTGGCTTTGCTTCGGCGCCGATCGCCGTCACTCCGCGAGGTGCACAGTGGCTGTGGTTCTGGGGATTGGCCATTCCAGTCGCATCGAAGCACGCTGACGATGCGATCGCTTTTATTGAATGGGCTACATCAAAGCAGTACATCGAACTTGTAGCTCGAATGGAGGGATGGGCTGCAGTTCCGCCCGGCACACGGCATTCGACCTATAAGCGTCCGGAATACCTGGCGGAGGCGCCCTTTGCGAAATTGACCTATCAATCCATCATGGCGGCGGATCCGCTGCACCCAACACAGCAGCCCGTTCCATACACGGGTGTTCAGCTTGTGGTTATCCCCTCTTTTCCGACTATCGGTAATCAGGTAGGCCAGCTCATGGCGGCAGCTCTGGTAGGCAATCTCAGTGTCGATGAGGCGCTCGGGAAGGCGCAGGCCGCAACAGAACGTGTTGATAGCCGCATGGGTATTGGCGGTGAGCGATGATAAGACGTCTTCTCGCCGTTGGGAGAATTCATCCTAATGCACACTGTTGGCAAAGACTGACGCTCAATTCGCCTGCATTTATAGCACTGCTCGTATGGTCGGTTGTACCTCTTTGTATGACGGTGTGGTTCTCCTTTCATCGCTATAACCTAATGGAGCCAAACCGAACTGGATTTGATGGCTGGGGGAACTACCGCTACCTTATAACCGATCCGGGGCTGGGACTGGCGATCAGGAACACAGTTTTGCTGCTCGGTTCCGTGCTGGTAATAACGATCGGAGCGGGAACTCTGCTGGCTGTGCTGTTTGACCAGGAGTTCTTCGGTCGTGGCATCGCAAGAGTCTTAATCTTATCTCCCTTCTTCATTATGCCCACCGTGAGTGCACTGCTTTGGAAGAATATGATGCTGCACCCGGACCATGGACTCCTGGCATCTCTTATGCGAAGCGTAGGCCTAAAGCCGATCGACTGGCTCGCAGTCGCGCCTCTGACCTCAATTATTGTGATTGTCTCCTGGCAATGGCTTCCGTTTGCATTTCTTACACTGCTTACGGCAGTACAGTCGCTCGATGAGGAACGTAAAGAAGCAGCACGAATGGACGGAGCAGGTCCAATTGCAATGTTCCGCTACATTATCTGGCCACATCTAGGACGAGCTATTGCAGCAACCACGATGATCGAAACCATCTTCCTGCTTGGTATCTTCGCCGAAATTTATGTCACCACCGCTGGCGGTCCGGGTTTCGCCTCAACAAATCTGTCATTTCTGATCTATCGATATGTGCTGATGGAGTATGACATTGGTGGAGCGGCTGTAGCCGGACTGATAGCCATCGTTCTGGCAAACCTTCTCGCTTTTTTTCTTCTGCGCTCGTTCGCGCGCAACCTTGAGGCCTAGGAGAAGGATGATACTCTCTCGAAGTTTTCGACGAAAAAGTCTGCTTACTCTAGTCGCTTGGGCCGCCGCCTTGCTGCTGTCCTTTCCTATCTTCTGGATGGTTCTAACGAGTCTTAAATCAGAGACGGCTGCAATCGCACGTGTGCCACAATTCTTCTTCAAGCCGACTCTTGAGAGTTATAGAGCGGTGCAGGAGCGATCAAACTATCTGCATTTTGCATGGAATAGCGTGGTGATCTCCGCGGGCTCTACGCTGTTGGCGCTGCTTCTTGCAGTTCCTTCCGCTTACGCGATGGCGTTTTATCCAACGCATCGCACGCGTGGACTACTGCTCTGGATGCTCTCGACAAAGATGATGCCGTCAGTCGGTGTGCTGGTACCTATCTACCTGATCTTTCGCGATATAGGATTGCTCGATACTAAAATCGGACTGCTTCTCGTGGATGCCATGGCGAATCTGCCGATCGTGATCTGGATGCTGTACACCTTCTTCAAAGAGGTGCCCCGCGAGGTGCTGGAAGCAGGACGTATGGATGGAGCAGGACCAATTCGCGAGCTCTACAATCTGCTGTTGCCTTTATCGCTGCCTGGGATCATATCGACATGCCTGCTTGCTACAATCCTGTCGTGGAATGAAGCGTTTTGGAGTCTGACGTTGACAGCTGCGAAAGCTGCTCCGCTCACCGCATTTATTGCGTCTTTCTCAAGTCCCGAAGGACTCTTCTACGCGAAGCTCTCGGCGGCTTCCTCGATGGCGATTGCACCGATACTGATCTTAGGCTGGATAAGTCAAAAGCAGCTGGTTCGCGGCCTCACCTTTGGCGCAGTAAAGTAAGACAAGGGCATGCGGGATGGCGACGATAGAGTTACGACAAATTCGTAAGATGTATGGAACCAGCGAGATTCTACGCGGCATTGACCTCACGATTCGAGATCAGGAATTGACGGTTTTCGTTGGCCCATCCGGCTGCGGAAAGTCAACTCTTCTGCGGCTGATCGCCGGATTGGACGAAATTACCTCGGGTGATCTTCTACTGGATGGCGAACGTATCAACGAGGTACAACCTGCCCGCCGGGGTCTTGCGCTCGTCTTTCAGAGTTATGCGTTGTACCCGCATATGAGCGTTGCAGAAAACATGTCCTTCAGCCTCAAACTTGCTGGAATCCCCAAACAAGAGCGGCAGCAGAAGGTTGTGGAGGCTGCGCGCATTCTGAATCTTGAACCGCTCCTTAATCGAAAGCCAAAGGAGCTGTCTGGAGGTCAGCGGCAGCGAGTTGCAATCGGCCGCGCTATCGTCAGAAATCCAAGGGTTTTTCTCTTTGATGAGCCGCTGTCCAACCTTGATGCCGCGTTGCGTATTCACATGCGTGTGGAGTTGACCAAGCTGCATCGGCAGCTACGAGCGACCACGATCTACGTGACGCACGATCAGGTAGAGGCTATGACCATGGCTGATCGCATAGTAGTTCTTCAGGCTGGAAAGATTGAGCAGATTGGTACACCTATGGAGCTCTATCAGCAGCCGACAAACCTTTTTGTTGCAGGCTTTATCGGATCTCCGCGCATGAACTTCCTTCCAGTAACGCTGCACCAGAGCACGCTTTTGGGAACGACGATCTCGCTTCGAGATGGAACATCACTGTATGCTCCACTGGTCTCGGAGTCTTCTCGGCCAGGCGACCAACTCACTCTTGGTGTAAGACCGGAACACATTTCCCTAATCGTAGACGGAAATTTAGTGGCACAGGTGCAGACAGTGGAACATCTCGGCTCGGAGAGCTATGTCCATGTACAGACAAAAGATCACGAGGCGCTGTCAATAAAGGTGACTGGTGAGACCAACGTTCAACCCGGTACAACAGTATCACTCGGTTTCAATCCTAATTGTCTTCATCTCTTCGATAGCAAAGGCATAGCCTTTCAGAGTTCGCCTGTGTCGCCGAACTAGATGATCTTCCTTTAGTTTACGGGCTTCAAAATGAGCATAATTCATCCATCTCGCTCTTCGTCATTACGTACATGCTCGGTCTACACAGCCTCTTGAACCGCCTCAGCCAGTACGACCGCAAATCTCTCTTCCTCGTCGTACATCGTGTGATCAATTGCAAAACCTGAGCTTCGCAAGAGAGAGACTAAGTCGTCTTGCCTGAACTTGTAGCTATTCTCAGTGTGGATTGTTTCGCCCGCGGCAAACAAGACGACGCCATTACCGAACTGCACCGACTGTGCGCGCAGACTCTCAAGGTGCATTTCAATCCGAGAGTCCACAGCATTCCATCGTACGCGATGAGCAAAGCTATCAATCGCAAAATTCAGGCCCAACTCACGATTCAGCCGCACAAGAATGTTCTTATTGAAGGCCGCAGTCACACCGGCGGCATCGTCATAGGCCGCCAGCAGCATCGCAATTCCCTTCCGCTCACTCGGCGCCAGATCCACGCCCAGCAGCAGAAAGTCGCCCACATCGAGATGGCCTCGCAAGTTCCTAAGAATGACACGGGCCTCCTCCGGCGAGAAGTTCCCGATACTCGACCCTATGTACAGCGCCAGGATTTTATGATTCTCGGGCCGATGAATTCTATAGGTCTCTGTGACATAGTTCGCCACCTGCGGTTCCACGCGCACGCCCAGGATTGTCGTCGCGAGAGACGCTGCCGCCTCATAAAGTGCGCTCGGGCTAATGTCGATTGGTTGATAAAGGACGGAGCCGTCGAAGGCAACGAATTCCTTTAGTAGCAATCCGGTCTTCGCCGCCGTTCCTGCACCTAACTCCGCTACGGTCACCTTTGCCGATAGATGAGCCGGAAGCGTAGGCGAGTACTTTGCCAGAATACTGCGCTCAGTTCGGGTTAGGTAATACTCCGGGAGAGCCGTAATCTCTTCAAAGAGCCGTGATCCGCGCTCATCATAGAAGAGCCACGCTGGCAGCCACTTCTGTTGTGCACTGAGCCCTTCACGAACCACCTTCGCCAAATTATCAACAACTAGCTCTGAAACTGTTTCGACTGGTGAGCTCACGCGCCAGCACCTGCTAAAACATCCTTCGCCAGCCTTACTCCGGAGAACTGCCAACGCGTAGCCGGTCCGAAGAAGTTCCGATAACTCGCGCGAATATGCGAGCGCGGCGTCGCGCACGAGCCTCCACGCAGGATTACTTGCGACGACATAAACTTGCCGTTGTACTCACCCAACGCACCAGGCAGCGGCCGGTACCCCGGATATCCCGTATACGGGCTCTGCGTCCACTCCCACACGTCGCCAAACATCTGCTGCATCCCACCTGCCGCAACTGCCGGAACCGGCTGCAAATTTTCTGTTTCAAACAGGTTTCCCGTCTCGATTGCCGCTATACTCCCTGCCGCCGCAAACTCCCATTCAAACTCCGTTGGCAATCGACACCCAGACCAGCGGGCAAACGCATCCGTCTCGAAGAAACTCAGATGACACACCGGGGTCTCACTTAGATCATCAAGCGACCGCATACCATGCACCGTATAGATCGACCAGCCTGCCCGCGTCTTCTCGTCGCGTTGCCAGTAGAGCGGCGCCTCCCATCCGCGCTCGCGCATCGTCGTCCACCCCTCGGAAAGCCAAAGCTCCGGCCGGGCGTAGCCGTTTTCATCGACAAACGCCAGGTACTCGGCGCACGTCACCAGCCGCGTAGCCAGCGAAAACGGCGCCAGATACACCGGATGCCGCGGCGTCTCGTTATCCCAGACAAAGCTCTCCGCATCCTCTGCATCCGGCGTCTGACCGATCTCTACCAGTCCGGGAGCATACGATCGCCACTCGGCCGGCGGCGCAATAGTCCCGGCAGGTTGCCATGCGTCATTCCGCAAAACAGGTTTCAGCGGATTCGTATAGAGCGCATGTTTGATGTCCGTGATGATCAATTCCAGATGCTGCTGTTCGTGCTCTAAACCCATTCGCACCCGCCGTAGCGCCTCGGGCGGTGCCGGCCGCTCCAGCATGGAGTTCACCGCCGCATCCACATGCTGCCGGTACGCCACCACGCGATCGAGCGACGGCCGCGAAAAGGACGCTCGCAGCTTCTTCTCTGGCATCTCGCCCAATGAGTTGTAGTAGCTATTAAAAAGCCATAGGTAGTCTGGATCGAAGGCCTGATAGCCGGCAACAAACTCCCGCAGAACAAAGGTCTCAAAGAACCAGCTGGTATGTGCCACATGCCACTTCACCGGGCTGGCCTCAGGCATCGACTGCACCATCATGTCTTCTGCCGAAAGAGCCTCGCAGATCCCTAGCGTCGCCTGACGTACCGTCTGAAACCGCAACCGAAGCGCCGCGGCGAGCGTCTCTGGTGCTGTAGAAATCTGCATCGAACCCCCGTGAAACGTAACCCTGTGATGCCCCCTGCAACCGTGCTTGTTGCCCTGTTGCCCCGCCTCGCCGATAAACCCCGAATCTCAATCATCCCGCTATAATCGCTCAAATCAGAGTACGGACTCGCCGAAACGATTCGCAGCCCTACCCAGGATGCCCGCTGAGCAGCCGGGCCAGCCCATACGCCACCCCTGCCGCCGCGCCGCCTATCGCCACCGTCTGTACAGCGGATCGCACCGCTCCCGTACCCACCAGCCGCCCCTTCACGCCGCCAAACAGCGCCAGCGCCGTCAACGTAATCGCCGCCGAGAGCTCAAGCGCCTCGGTACTTCCGCGCATCGTCATATACGGCAGCAGCGGCAGCATGCCTCCGGCAATGTAAGCCCCGGCAATCGTCAGCGCCGATCGGCCCGCCTGCCCCTTCTCCGGCGCCTCAAGACCAAGTTCAAACCGCATCATAAAGTCCACCCATGCCTGCGGCTGCCGCTTTAAAGCCTCAAGCACCGGCATCGCACTCTCCCGCGGCACACCGTACTCCTCGAAAATCTCGTAGATCTCCTCCTCCTCATCGCGTGTGCGCTCCACCACCTCGCGCTCCTCGCGCTTCCGCTCAGCGACATAGTGCTCCGCGTCTCCCCGTGCCGCCAGATACCCGCCCAGACCCATAGCGATCGAGCCCGCCGCGATCTCCGCCAGCCCTGCCAGAACCACTAGGTGCGTCGACGATAGGGCACCCGACAGTCCGGCCGCCAGCGCGAACGGCACCGTCAGCCCGTCCGACAGGCCAATCACAATATCGCGCACCACCTGCCCGGAATCGAAGTGATGCTCATCATGGGCGTGCGGCGGCTTCGCGCTCTGCTCCGGCAGTGTAGTTATCGCTGCGTCCTGCATGGTCGCTAGTGTAGCCGAGCCGCCGCCGCGCGCTGCTGCCTCACTTTCATGCGCTCACAGAGTCTTTCCCGTTGCAGTTCCGTCTCTATCTGCAGATCACTTCCTTCCAGAGCGCACCCGAAACCATGCCGCCGTACCGCCGCCACATCGTTCGCAGAGTCCACAAAGTCCGCCCGCGGACCTCCTGCGGCCGCCTCCTGCTCCTTCTGCTTCTTCTGCTGCCCGGCTTCGCTCTTCGCGCGCAGGAGGACGATAGCGATATGCGTCTGCCCGGAGGCCAGATGCTCCGCGGCACCGTCACCGCCGTCCGCAGCAACGCCCTCACCCTCAAAGACATCGGCGGCGAGCTCTATCAAGTCACCACCACCGACAACACGCGCATCGTCCACGATCGCCAAACCGCCAAGTTCACAGACATCAAGATCGGCGACTGCCTCGGCGCGGGTGGCATCCTCGACGCCCCCACCAAAACTCTCCACGCCGCCTTCCTCGCCGTGATTGACGCCGAAGAGGTTCGCCGTGCCCAGGCCGACTTCGGCAAGACCTACATCGCCGGCAAGATCACCGCCATCGATCTCGATACCCTCAAGCTCACCGTCCTTCGTCTCGACAACGTCAAGCAGGTCATCGCCGTCGACGAGACCACCTCTTTCCGGCGCGGTGGACGCAACGGCGGTCTGGGCTTCGGCGCTCCTCCCGCCCCCGATGCCAACCCCCGCAAGCCGGAGCCGCCCACCGGAGAGAGCATCACCTTGGCCGACATCAAGGTCGGTGACTCCGTTGTAGGCCGCGGCGCGCTCAAGAACGGCACCTTTCTTCCCTCCGAGCTGCGCGTCTCGAATACCACCCACGCCCATCGCAACAGCGGGGACGCACCCGCACCGGCCCGGCCATGATCCTTCGCCGCCATCTCGGTTTGCTTCCCATACTCTTCAGCTTGCACCTCGTCGCGCGCGCCCAGGCTGTACCCTCGCAAACCTCCCCGGCTCCAGAAATGCCAACGCAAGCGCCAACCCAAGCACCAACCCAGACCGCTGCTCCGACACCCTCTGCACCAACGATCTCTGCCTCTGGCGGCACCATCCACGGCTCCATCGTCTCTGGCCCGACCCCGCTTCCCGGAGTCGCCGTCACCGCAACCAACACCCTTACCGGCCGCCGCTACACCACCACCACTGACGTTGCCGGCGCGTTTGCCATGCGCATCCCCGCCAATGGCCGCTACGTCGTCCGCGCCGAACTCACCGCATTCGCGAATGAGACCCGTGAGGTCCTCCTCAACGCCGCTAGCGAAAATGGCGGTAAACCGAACCAGACCATCAGCATCACCATGCAGCTGGCGTCTCGCGCCACGGCCGCCCAAACCGACACCCAGCAGGCCGCCCTCGGCCGCGCGCTCGCAAACGCCATCGGCGGCCGTGGCGGCTCCGGTCTCCAATCCCTCAGCGTGCTCGCCAGCGGCGGCGACGCCGGGAGCACTGACGCCAGCGCCGGCAACGGCGGCAACGCCGGAGCCCAGCTTCCCTCCATCGCCGGCCTCGGCGGCTCAGACTCCGCCACCGAGTCCGTCGCCGTCAACGGCGCGGCCGGCCAGACCAACGGTCTCGCCAACCTCACCGAAGACGAGGTCCGCAGCCGCGTCGAAGACGCGCTCGCCCAGGCCCGGCGCAACGGCGGCAGCGGCGCGGACCTCAGCGGCGCCGTCATGGGCGTGCTCGGCGGGCTGATGGGCCCAGGCGGCGGCGGCTTTGGACGTTTCGATCCCTCAAAACCCCACGGGCAGATCTTCTACCAGGGCGGCAACGGCGCGCTCGACGCCACACAGTACTCGCTCACCGGCGCGCCCGTCCTCAAGCCCGCCTACAGCAATAACCGCTTCGGCGTCTCCTTCGCCGGCTCGCCCTTCATTCCTGGCCTGGTCAAAGCCAACACCAAGCAGTTCATCTTCTTCAACGTCGCCGGCCAGCGCAACATCACGCCGCAAAACCTCTACGCCACCGTCCCGTCACTTGCGGAACGCGGCGGCGACTTCTCCGACCTCATCCAGACCGTCAGCGGAACTCCCACCCTCACGCCCATCTACGACCCCGCTACCGGCGCGCCGTTCACCGGAAACGTAATCCCCGGCCTCCGCCTCTCGCCCCAGGCCACCGCCCTGCTCGCGCTCTATCCCGCGCCCAATCTCACCACCGGCACCCAGCGCTTCAACTACCAGACCGTCACCACCGCCGGCTCGAACAGCACGCAAGCCAACCTGCGCTACGTCCGCAACCTCGGCCCCAACAGCGGCGGCGGTCCGTTCGGCGCCTTCGGCGGAGGCGGCCGCGGCGGTGCCTCCTCGAGCGCCTCATCCGGCCTCCGGCAGAACATCAACGCCGGCGCCAACTACTCGCACTCCGCCTCCGATACCCGCAACGTCTTCCTTCCACTCGGCGGCTCGACGCTCTCGGACGGCTACAACGTCTCCGCCGGCTACACCCTCGGCCGCGGCCGCCTCACGAACAACGCCACCCTCACCTGGAATCGCTCGCGCTCCACCGTCAGCAACTACTTCACCAACACCCCGAACAATCCCGCGGGCAGCGCCGGCATCAACCTTCCCAGCCAGGGCGCGGTAGGCGCTTTCTACAACGGCCTGCCTACCATCGCCATCACCAGCTTCACCGCCCTCAACCCCGTCATCCCGCGCGACACCGTCAACCAGACCATCTCGTTCACCGACTTCATCAGCTACAGCCATAAGAAGCACAACATGCGCTTCGGGGTCGACATCCGCCGCGTCCATGCCGACACCGTCGGCGGTAACAACCCCCTCGGCGCCTTCACCTTCTCCGACTTCGCCACGCTCTCGCCCAACGATCGCGCCGGCACCGTCGCGCAGCCCGCCAGCGGCTCCGGCTTCGCCGACTTCCTCCTCGGCCTGCCGCAGCAGACCAAGATCCAGGCCGGCCTAGCCAAAACCCACCTCCGCGCCAACGTCTACGACTGGTACGCCCAGGATGACTTCCGCCTGCGCTCCGACATCACCCTCAACTTCGGCCTCCGATATGAATACTTCTCGCCATACGTCGAGAAGAACAACCGCCTCGTCAACCTCGACCACAACGCCGGCTTCACCCAGGTCACCCCCGTCACCCCCGGCGGCACCGGCCCCTTCTCCGGCAGCTTCCCGCGCTCGCTCGTCAACCCCGACCGCTCTCTCTACGCCCCACGCCTCGGCATCGCCTGGCGTCCCAAATTCCTCAAGAACACCGTCATCCGCTCCGGCTACGGCGTCAACTACAACACCGGCCAGTTCGCCACCTTCGCCCAGTCGCTCGCCTTCCAGCCGCCCTTCGCCCTCACCCAGACCAACGTCGTCGCCACCGGCAACAACGCCACCGGCTGCGTCACCCAGACCCCCGGCGTCGCCGCCAACCTCACCCTCGCCAACGGCTTCGGCTGCTCCACCACCCCCGTCCAGAACAACTACTCCGTCAACAAGGACTACCGGCTCGGCATCGTGCAGATCTACGACCTCGACATCCAGCGCACGCTCCCCCTCGGCGTCGTCCTCTCGGTCGGCTACAACGGCTCCTTCGGCGGCAACCTCGACGTCCTCCGCGCGCCCAACCACACGCCAAACACCATCACCACGCCGAACGCGCAGGCCTTCACCTACGAGGACTCCGCCGCCAACTCCCGCTTCAACGCCCTCACCGTCAACGCCCGCAAGCGCCTCCAGAAGGGCGTCTCGCTCCAGGCCACCTACCAGTACAGCCACTCCATCGACAACGCCTCGTCGATCGGCGGCAGCACCGGCGGCACCACCGTCCAGGACGACGCCCGCCTCGACCTCGAAGAGAGCAACTCCGCCTTCGACCAGCGCCACCGCCTCACCGGCAACTACGTCCTCGAGCTTCCCTTCGGCCCCAATCGCCGCTTCTTCGCGAAAGGCAATCGCACCTCCAAGCTGCTCGACGGCTTCTCCCTCTCCGGCGACTTCACCTTCGCCACCGGCTCCTACTTCACCCCCAGCTACCAGTCCTCGGCCGCGGCCCTCGCCGGCGGCGGCCTCTTCACCCTTCGCCCCGATCGCAACTTCGCTCAGCCCATCGCCGGCTTCGGCAACCTCCTCAACTGGTTCAATGGAGCCGCCTTCACCAGGCCCGCGAACGGCTACGGCACCGCCTCCCGCAACTCCATCCGCGGCCCCGGCACCATCGCCGCCGACGCCTCTCTATCCCGCACCGTCTCCCTCGGCGACACCCGCACCTTCGAGGCCCGCGTCACCGCCAACAACGTCTTCAACACCGTCCAATACAACGGCATCAATACCGCCCTCGACTCCAACACCTTCGGCCAGGTCACCGGCACCGCCGCCCAGCGCGCCCTCCTCTTCATCGCCCGGTACAGGTTCTAACCCAATGACCCACATAGCCCCGCGCCTATGCCCTTCTTGTTGTCATTCTGAGCGCAGCTTTCTTTTTGTTTGTCATTCTGAACGCAGCGAAGAACCTGCTTCTATACCGGGAACCCCGCGCTTGCCTCAGACCTGTCATCCCGACCGAAGCGAAGCGCAGTGGAAGGACCTGCATTTCCCAGCCACAACACCCCGGGTGCCCCATCCATCACAGCTCCATCGTGGTGGGTGGGATGTAAGACGTTCGTGCTGCCTGGTTCTCGCTCTTCTCCTCCTCGCGCTGCCAAGCTTCACCCAGGACACCCCCGACGCCTCCACCCTCACCCTCCGCGTTCAGACCGACATCGTCCTCACCAACGTCATCGCCCGCGACAAAAAATCCGGCGCCGTCATCCGCGACCTCAAAGCCTCTGACTTCACCCTCCTCGAAAACAACAAGCCCCAGAAGATCTCCACCTTCGACTTCCAGAGCGTCGACGCCGCCGCCCTCCTCGCCGACAAGTCCACCCTCTCCAGCCGCACCCTGGACACGAAATCCGTCGCCGACCTCCTCAACAATCAGGCCCTCGGCGCCGCGCCCGCCGCCCTCCGCGACCACCGCCTCATCATCCTCTTCTTCGACCTCTCCTCCATGCAGCCCGAAGACATCGACCGCTCCGTCGAGGCCGCCCAAAAGTACATCAATACGCAAATGCAGCCGGCCGATCTCGTCGCCGTCGTCTCCCTTGCCACCTCGCTCTCCATGGACCAGGACTTCTCCGCCGACAAAGCCACCCTCCTCCGCGCCGTCGGCAAGTACAACGGCACCGAAGGCACCGGCTTCGCGAACGGCGGCCAGACCGGCGCCACCGACGGCACCGCCGACAACGCCAGCACCTTCGCCGCCGACGACACCGAGTACAACTCGCTCAACACCGACCGCGAGCTCTTCGCCATCCAGTCCATCGCCCGCTCCCTCGAGCGCGTCGACCAAAGAAAAAGCCTGCTCTACTTCTCCGGCGGCCTCACCCGCAACGGCATCGAAAACCAGGCCAGCATGCGCGCCGCTACCAACGAAGCGGTGAAGGCCAACATGAGCATCTACTCCGTCGACTCCCGCGGCCTCCAGGCCCTGCCGCCCGTCGGCGACGCCTCCACCGGCTCCCTCCGCGGTGTCTCCGCCTACAACGGCGGCTCCATGCAGTCCCAGCTCGACGCCAACTTCGGCTCGCAGGAGACCCTCGGCACCCTCGCCTCCGACACCGGCGGCAAATTCTTCTCGGACTCGAACGACGTCTCCGCCGCCTTCACCCAGGTCCAGCACGACACCGAGGCCTACTACATACTCGGCTTCCGCTCCGCCAACACCGCCCGCGACGGCGCCTTCCGCCATCTCACCATCCGCGTCAACCGCCCCGACATCAAGCTCGACTACCGCCCCGGATACTACGCCGCGGCGGACTTCAAGCACCAGAAGACCGAAGACCGCGAGCAGGCCCTCGACGACCAGATGCGCTCGGACTCGCCCGCCACCGACGTCCCCCTCTACCTCCAGGCCCTCTTCTTCCGCGAGCCCGGCAATCGCGCCTTCGTCCCCGTCGCCCTCATCGTCCCCGGCTCCGCCATTCCCTTCCTCAAGAACGGCGATCGTTCGAAGGCCACCATCGACGTCGTCGGCCAGGTCAAGAACGCCGCCGGCATCCTCGTCGGCAACATCCGCGACAACGTAAAACTCGCCGTCGATGCCAACCAGCAGGTCGCCCGCAAGAACATCCAGTACGCCACCGGCTTCACCCTCGCCCCCGGCCGCTACCACCTCAAGTTCGTCGTGCGCGAAAACCAGACCGGCAATCTAGGCTCGTTTGAAACCGACATCCAGGTTCCCGACCTCGCCAAAGCTCCCCTCAAACTCTCCTCCGTCGTCCTCTCCAACCAGCGCACCCCCAGCCCGCAAAAAAACGCCTCCAAACAGAATATCGACGACCCCCTTCTGCGCGACGGCCAGCAGTGGATCCCCAACGTTCCCCACGTCTTCCGCGCCGACCAGCACCTCTTCCTGCTCTACGAGGTCTACGACCCCACCCGCATCAAACCCATAAAAGACACCGCGACCGCCAACACCGACCAGCCCGCCCCCGGCC
>CAXTRT010000025.1:0-53036 GCA_964246835.1 uncultured Acidobacteriaceae bacterium
GTTCGGCATGTATGTACATGCCGCTACGCGAGGCATGAAAAGCAACAGCAACAGCGAGGAGCGAAAGCCATGAAGAAGAAGCCCACCACCGACCGGCCCAACGTCTATCAGATCGTCACAGACCGCATTCTCGCCAGCCTCAAAGAGGGCATCATCCCATGGGAAAAGCCATGGCGTACACCCACCTTCACCGGGGGATGCTTCCCGCGCAACTTCCGTACCGGGAAGCCCTACCGAGGCGTCAACATCTTTCTTCTATGGGGGACCCCGTATAGCTCCCCATTTTGGCTCACCTTCAAACAGGCCTTGGAATTGAAAGGCAACGTGCGCAAGGGTGAAAAGGGTACGCAGATTGTCTTTTACAAGCAGCTTCAAAGCCGCACCCGGAAGACCGCCGACCAGCCCAAGCCCGAGGCCGACGACAGCAAGGACCGCGCCCCGTTCGTTCTGACGTATTACACCGTGTTCAACGTGGAGCAGTGCGAAGGCCTACAGCTTCCTGAGATCGTGCCCAGCGCCCCAAGCGGCATCGACGCCGACGAAACCTGCGAAGCCATTGTGAACGAGTGGGAAGGCAAACCCAGCCTTTACCTCACCAGCGAGACCGAGTTCCGCGCCTACTACCGTCCCAGCACCGATGCCGTCCACATGCCCGCTCGCAATCGCTTCCGCGACACGGCCCACTACTATTCCACCCTGTTTCACGAACTGGTACACAGCACCGGGCATGAGAACCGCTTAGCCCGGACGTTTGGCGATCACTTCGGGGATGAGCTTTACAGCAAAGAAGAGCTTGTAGCCGAGACCGGAGCCGCCTTTCTTTGCGCCCTCGCAGGCATCGGCAATGAACAGACCGACCGGAACACTACGGCCTATATCCAGAACTGGATTAGCAAGCTGGAGCAGGATAACCGCCTCATCATTCACGCCGCCGCCAACGCTCAGAAAGCCGTTGACCTCATCACCGGCGCAACTTTCGCAGACGAAGCCGACGAGGAAGGGAGTGCCGGCGAACCCGGCACCCCGGATTCCCCCGAGTACGCCCAAGCAGCTTAGCCCAGCCTCACCAGGAGACGCCATGCAGATGAAGGGAGATCCCCGTTGGATCACCAGCAACAAGACCATAGTTTGCGCAGGATGCGCGAGAACCATACGCAAGGGTTCCAGGGCATTCTTCTACCCCAACACCCAGACCGGTTATTGCACCGAAACCGATTGCGGCATCAAGCACGCGGCCGACTTCGAGGCACAGCGCCAAGACGAGGACGGCTACTGAGTCAGCCGACCCCTCATGCCGCCCAGCGGCAACGGAGCCCCTATGCTGTTCTTTGTTTTCTACGTGTTCTTTCGGTTCGTGTTCTTTCTCTTTTTCCTTGTGGTGCGCAGCTTCCGGCGCACCCTCTTCCCGCCGCGCTATCATCCTGTTCGGCCTTACCTTCGTTAGGACGATGAGGGACGCTCCCACAAGGGAAGCGTCCCTCATAAACTGAATGGATGTGTGGACGCTACTACCGAACCGCCGCGCGGGAAACCATCTCGGATGTGTTTCACGCGGCCTTGCCGGAAGACGATACCTTTCCGTTTGGCCCCGCCTACAACATCGCGCCTACGACCATCCAGCCGGTCATCCGCCAGAGTCGTGATTCGCATACCCGCGAGATCGTTCCGATGCGCTGGGGCTTAGTCGGCTTTCACAGCAGCGGCCCCGATCCGAAGCGAAGCACCTTCAACGCCAGGTCCGAATCCCTCGACAACAGCGGCCTTTGGCGAGCGCCGCTCCACCGGCATCGCTGCATCATCCCTGCAGACGGCTTTTATGAGTGGTTCAAGCCCACGCGCGAAGCGTGGCGCTTTGCGTTATCGGCCGGCCGGCCGATGGGACTGGCAGGCCTTTGGGATGCTTGGAAGAACCCAGCCAACGGACAATGGCTGCAGAGCTACGCCATCGTCACCGTGCCCGCGAACACCCTGCTTTCTTCCATCCATGACCGGATGCCTGCCATTTTGCAGCCCAGGGACTATGACCGTTGGCTTGACCGCGAGGAGCTGGAACGACCGCCGACCGATCTTCTACGCCCTTTCGAGAGCAATTCCATGGTGAAGTACCATGCCCACCCGAAGGTGGGCAATGTACGCAACCAGGGTCCGGAGATGATGGGGCTGGCCATGGTGAATAGCGCTTAGTGGCCTTTTAGAACTACCACGCGGGCGCGTGAACGACAGCCCAGGCAACGACGCCAAACAGGGCAACGTAGTACGCAGGGACCGCCACCTCTGATATCCGCTGCGATGCTTGCGAAGTCTTTGTGAACTCCAGTAGCGACAGCGGAGCCAGGACGACATCAATCAGCACACAAGCGTAAGCGACAAGAACGCCAGCGGCCGCAAGGTTGGAGGCAATTGCATCCCCGGTGAGCAGGTAAGGCGATGCAGCGACCAACGCTAGCCCCGCCAGGCAGCCCACTGTCCAGGTGAATTTGTGGTCGCTATTCATCGACCCTCACACCTTGCGTCTCCAATGAAAGCGATACCACACGCCCATGTTTCTGAGCGGCCGCTCCCAGGATGGTCCGTAGGGAACGGGCCGTACGGCCTTGTCTGCCGATCATCTTGCCAAGATCATCTGGGGCAACAAACAACGAAAGGCACGTCTCCGTGCCCCTGTAGCCAATCTCCACGCTTACTCCGGCCGCATTGTCAACCAGCTTGCGGGCAATGTCTTCGATCATTGTTGCAAGCCGCACCGCGGCCGTATCGTCATCCCGTCCATCCACCAATGCTAGAGCCGTCGCCATCGTGATCCTCTCTCCACAAACGCGGTTGGCTGACTGTAGCTTGCTTCTCACCCAGCTCCGCGAGCCGTCTGCTCCATTTCGTCACTAGCGCCTCCGCTTGTTTCCGGCGCTTCTCGGCCCGCCCGAGCATTCGTTCTGTGTGGGCGCGTTCGCGCTCCACCTTTGTTCTACCGCGCATCAGTCTGTGCAGACCGTCGTATTCGCCAGCCAGCCACAGATTTCTAGTAGCTCGCCATCGTCGGTTCTGAGTGTGAAGAAGTCGTCCAGGTCCACCGCACCTGTTTCATCGACGGTGCGGCCTGTCACTACCAGTCCAGTCATGTAGGTTGCAGAGACATCGCCCAGCTCGCAGGTCACCCGCATGGCCGTCTACTCCTCTTGAAGAGCGGGTGCGCGTTCAGCGCGAATGTCTTCCACGGAAGACATGATTTGAGCTTCTGTGAGCGTCCAGCCTTCTTCCGGCAGGTACACCACAACCTCGTCCTTGAAACGCTGGTACAACTCCAGTGCGTCCCTTTCGCTCAGCAGCGCATCGGCTAGCAACGCCAAGGCGAGTTGGGTCGGACCGTTCCCGACATAGCCCCATTCAAGCCCAGAAGGACTGTGTTTTACGAGATCGAGACGCGGATCGAGCGGAATCCCATGCTCCAGTCCGCGCCCCGGCCGATGCCGGAATACTTCTGCTACGCCAGTTCGCCGGGTGCCAGTGTATTCCCAGGTGTTCGCCATACCCTTACCTCCGAGCTAAGTGGTATCTGTATATCACAGAGAGGCCTTGTTAGGGTCATTCGAGCTTGCACGATGAGCAAGCAACGCTATTGTTGCCGGGACAAACACAAGCCAGCCGTAGTGGACAGAGACGTGAAACCAGCCCATCGCCTTGAAGCTGTACCCCGCCGTGAGCGCCAGCAGAATAAGGGGAAGACTTCGCCGTGCAGCTTTGTACAACTTAGAGTCTCCGAGGAACGCTTGTCTCTCAGTCATGCGAGCCTTTCATGCGTAAAGCATCTGTTTTGTCTCACGTCCAGCAACGAAAACGAGGCTTCTTTTCAGAGTCCCAGGTTCCGTGCGAACCGTCAGCCAGCCGCTTAGGTTGATACGGCTCCCAAGTTTCAACTGAGCGAACCGTCCAATCTCAGTTCCTTGCAGCTCGATTTCGAGGAACAACCGGCTGCTTTTGCTTAGAACTTGAATCGTGGCCACCTCACAGGGTTCGCCGTCTGAGCCAGACCGGGAGACCGGAACAGCAGCAAGGTAGCCCGACACATCTGCGTAGTTCATCGACATTTTCTCAGGTTTCCAAATACTCGTTCATCGAACGAGTTCAGCAGCGGTCTAGTTCAACTGGTGTACTGCGATGGCGTAACTTTCAGCTTTTGTTGATGTCGTTACCGGCATCTTCCGCAAGCGAGGAGAAACCAATGCAAGGTGCAGCAAAACAGGTTCGCTCCAATAAATCGAACTCTCAGATTTGCCACGAATCAGCGCGAGTTGCAGTTTACGAAGGTGGATCCACCGCGCATGAAGCGAAGACACTTCGATTCGAGCCTGATTAGCCAGGCGCGGACCAAGCGCGCAACGTTCAATTTGAGCGGGATCGAAGGGCTGTAACAGATCATGCAAGACTTCGGCAGCCAACACGCAGTCCATGCCGTTAGAGCGATCTATCGGCACACGGCGTCTCAGCTCTTCGGCCATCAGGGAGTCCAAGCCGAACGTAAAGCTCCACAGCTTCGTAGCTGGATCGTAGCGCGGCATACTCGGTTACGCCTTCTCCTCCCTCTCACAAACGATCATTACCGCGTGGATTTGGAGCGAGAAAAACTCCCGGCAGATCGACAGGCTTTTTACTCTCAGAACAGCCACTCACAAAGTATACGTCACTAACGGGCGTTTCTGCTAGAGTAGGTTTTGATGATTGTCGGCTACGCTCGCGTCTCAACAACCGATCAGAACCCGGAGCTGCAATTCGACGCGCTCAAGGCTGCGAAGTGCGAACGAGTCTTCGATGAGAAGAAGAGCGGCCGTTCCATGAACCGCAAGGAGTGGAATCGTTGCCTGGACAGCCTGCGGGCGGGTGACGTCCTGGTGATTTGGAAGTTGGATCGCATCGGCAGGTCCACCAGAGAACTGCTGCAGATCGTGGACCACTTGACCGCCGTGGGTGTGCAGCTCCACTCCCTCACGGAGAACATCGACACCCGTACCGCCCATGGAAAGCTGGTCCTCGGCATCATGGCGCTTATTGCTGAGCACGAGCGGAACGTGAACCGCGAGCGCACGCTCGCCGGCCTTGAAGCTGCACGAGCACGAGGCAGGTTCGGCGGGGCCAAGCCGAAGACCTCACGAAAACAAGATCAGCAAATGCAGACCCTTTGGGAGAGCAAGGAGCACACGGCCGCGGAGATCGCGCAACAGTTTTCTATTTCTGAGGCGACGTTCTTTCGCCGCATGACCCGACTCACGAAGCCCAAGGCTCTTGAGGGTAGAGCATGAATGGCGGATCGGCCTTCGACCGCATCCGTCGCTCACCTATTGCTCTGATACCCATGATCTTCATCATGCAGGTTTTCTTCTGGGTAAGTGTCCGCTTTCAGTTGTCGAGCTGGCCCGAAGATGACGGCCCGCCGCTCCGGATGACAGCCGAATGGGTTCCCGGTCGGCAATACCCCCCGGAGATCGAGCAGGCCCTCCAGTTGCTTTCTCAGAGTGACCCCTCAAAGTTCGCCTACCTTCGTTCGTACGGCATTCCAATCCACGTCCTTACCCCGCGAGAAATGGCCGTCTCCGGTTGCCCGCCCGGTTCTTTGGGCTGTACACGCAAAGCCAACTCCAGCGTCAACGTGAACGCTTTGGCCATTCGCCAAAGCCCGGCGCTTGCGTCGATTCTGTCCCACGAGATCACGCACGTTCAGACACATGACCCCATTTATCCGCTGCCCAAGCGTAGCTTGCTCCAGCGTATCTTCGGCCGGAACGAGGAAGCCACGGCGCATGTCGCCGGGCTTCACACTGCCAACAGGCTGCATGTCCCGGAGTGGCGCGGCATCCTTGGCGGTTGGCCTATCGAATACCTGGTCTGGTATTGGCCGTTCGGCACCTTTCTCTACACTGTGACCTTTTCAGCACTCGGGTTACGGCGATTGTTTCTTGAGGTTGGACAGGCCACACTCCGGCAACGCGCCAGGAAACAGGCACTCGGCAAGGCCTAGTCAAGAGTAAAATGGTGATAGTTGTATATCACTGAGGACACCACCCCATGAACTTACTCATTGTCGAGAGCCCAAACAAGGTGAAGAAGATCAAAGCCATTCTCGGCAACGGCTGGGATGTCGCAGCCAGCGTCGGCCACATCCGCGACCTTCCCAAGGAGGACCTTGGCATCGACCCCGAGACCTACGCCATGCACTATGTCTTGCAGGGACGAGGGGAAGAGGTCGTCAAGCAGCTCAAGACGAGGGCTTCGCGGGCGGACGTGGTGTACCTGGCCACCGATCCAGACCGGGAAGGCGAGGCTATTGCATGGCACCTTCGTGAGGCCTTGAAGCTCCGGTCCTATCAGCGTGTCACTTTCGACGCCATCACCGAGAATGTCATCCGCGCGGCTGTCCGCGCCCCGCGTCAGATCAACATGCCACTGGTCGAATCTCAGCAGGCCCGGCGAGGCGCGGATCGGCTAGTCGGCTACAAAGTGTCGCCACTTATCTCCCGGCAGGCCGGCATCTCCGGCCTTAGTGCGGGTCGTGTGCAGACCGTTGCCGTTCGCTTCGTTGTCGATCGACAGGCCGAGATTGATGCCTTTCGCGCGACCAAGCACTTTGGAGCAGAGGCCATCTTCCAGGACGGGAAGTGGCGGGCGCAGTGGAACACCGCCCCGCACCTTGCCGAGGGCGAGAAATACATTCTTGACGCCGCGCTCGCCGAGCGAGCTGCAGCTTGCCGATCCTTCCGCGTCGAGCAGTCGGATTCCAAACATACGACCCAGGCACCACCAGCGCCGTTCACCACGGCCACGCTCCTACAAGCCGCAAGCGTAACCCTCAAGATGAAGCCAAAGCAGACTGCGGACGTTGCTCAACAGCTCTTCGCGCTTGGAGCCATCACCTACCATCGAACCGATTCACAGAACTTTTCGGCCGAAGCGCTAGCCGAGCTGCGGAAGTATGCCGCTAGCGCCGGACTCCCTTTGCCGCCCAAGGCGCGTACGTGGAAGTCCAAAGACAATGCTCAGGAAGCGCATGAGGCTATCCGGCCCACGCATCTTGAGGACAAGGCCGTAGGCGAGACCGATGACCAGAAACGGCTTTACCGGCTTATCTGGAATCGTGCCGTGGCATCCCAGCTCGCCGATGCGGAGTACGACGTGACGACGCTCCGTTTGAAGAGCCTCGACTCCGCAGAGGGTTTCCAGTTCAAGGCCGTGGGCAGGGTTCTCACCGCACCGGGATGGCGAGGACTGACCGCTACCGATGAGGCGGAAGAGACGAACCAACAGAACCAGGAAGAAGCTGACGAGCTGCCCGACTGCGGCGCAGTCCCGGCGCTCGCCACAGGCTCTCAGGCCACCGCAACCGGCAGTCGTCTCCTCAATAAGCAGACCCGCCCCCCAGCGCTCTACACCCAGGCCAGCCTTATCAAGAAGATGGAAGGGGAGGGAATCGGCAGGCCCAGCACCTACCCTGCCATTCTCCAGAACATCACCACGCGAGGCTATCTTGCTGACACGGACAAGTATCTCCGTCCAACGGATCTCGGCACTCTCCTCATCCGCGAACTCAAGGGGCGTTTCGCGTTTCTGGAGTACGACTACACCCGCACCTTGGAACAAGAATTGGACGAGATCGCCACCGGCAAAGCCACGTTCCTTGCAGTCGTTTCAGCACTCGACAAGCGGCTCGACAATGAGCTTGCCGCTCTCCAAATCGCGCCGCAGCCCACCCTTGGTCAGGGAAGAAGCACTCCCGGTTCCGCGGCACAGACTGCCGACCTCACCGCCATCCTTTGCCCGAAATGTAAACAGGGGCGCCTACGCCGGCCGAGTCCGGCTCGTGGTTTCTATGGCTGCAACGGCTATCGTCCTGATAAGACCGGCTGCAGCTTCGCTGTAAATGCAACCATCTCGGGCAAGACCCTCACCGAGAAACAGATCGAGACCCTGTGCGACAAAGGCATCACCCCCGTCCTCAAGGGGTTCAAGAACAAACAGGGAAATGCCTTCGAGATGGCAGTAAAGTTGAGTGCAGAGACGGAGTGGCGAACAAAGTTCGACTTTCCAAAGCGCTAGTTCCAGGAGGTTCTTATGCCAGAGACGATGCAAACCGAAGCCGCTCCGTCCATTGCCATCCGCCGTCTACGCGCCGAGTTGCGTACCGAGTTTGAGATTGCGGGTGTATCCAACGAAGTGTTACGCGGCCTCGACAAGACCCTTGACGAGCTGGCCGTTGAGATTGTGGTGTTGACCGCGAGCGAGGTACTGGCCGAATCCAAAGGCGTTCTCGCGCGGGCTCTCGGCCGGGCCTGCATCCGCGCGAACGCAACGTCCTATGCCGCTCCATCTGAGTTGGTTGACCGCGTTTGCTACGATGTCAGCTCCCGCGCCGCCGCTTTGAACGGTTACCACCGTCTGCTCGCCCAGGTCGCATCAGCCGAGCTGCGCACACCTCTAGCGTCACCGCAGCCGATAGTGCAGACCTATATCGCACCGCCGCCACCCCCGGAGCGGCCGATGGCTCCGCGCTCACTCACCATGCAAGTCATTCCATGGGCAAGACCCTACCGGGGCAGTTTCCATCCGCTCACCCTTTGGGTGGTGCGGATCGTACTGATACTCGGCTTGCTCACAACGGCCTACCACTACATTGCCGGGAGTGAACTTGCTCAGCTCTTTGAGCATCGCCTCCCACAGGCAGCGCCTCTCAGCGCCAGTCCTACGCCCGCCGCTGTGTCTCCGAGCCACCGGCAAACACGTTGAACACACTTGGAAGCTCGATGCGCTTCGTCGCATTCGCGGCTACCGGCGTTCTTATCGGCCTTCTCTCTATACTCGCTATTGCAACCCTCACCGCTCAGTACAACAGTTGGTCTCGCGATTTTTTGCCACCCCTTTCGAGAACAACCGCATGGCAGCCGCATAGAAGGTATCCACCTTCGGTGGAGGCGGCTTTGCTCCTGCTTTTAGCCGTGCGCCCTGAGCAAGTGGTTTTCTTGCGCGAACGCGGTATCCCGATTCTGTTTATGCCGCCAAAAGCTATGTCCGAGGCAGGTTGCAGCGCTGGGGATATAGCTTGCACGGTCTACGCCACTTCGAGCATCGACGTTCCCGACAATTCAGTCTTGCCAGCCCGAGAGTTGGCCGTCGCGCTCTCACACGAGATCTTCCACGTACAGCACCATGACCCGATGAGTCCCCACAGGGTAAGGCACCTGTGGAGGCGCTTGTTGTCGGGCGATGAGGAGTCTCAAGCCCATCGCTTCGGGCTTATGACCGCCCGGCGGCTTGGCCTTGGATTGTCAAACTCGGCAATTCCGTACCTTTGGTTAGACACAATCGAATGGGACTGGCCTCTCGGGGAGGTTGTGTTCTCAGCAGCTCTAATTTTCTTGCTGTTCTTCGGTTTACGTCGGTTGCACCCTATTGGGACTTCTCTAAAGATGGACAGTTCGACTCACGCATTGCAGGGATGAACACCGTTGCAAGCCTGTCTTCGTAGAAGAGTTTGAACCGTGGATCGAGCCTCAATAACTCGGTGAGCGGTACGCTTCGCGGCGTAATAACAACTCCCGCTGATACGAGTGCCGGGTTGGAATACCACCCCGGCTTGCCTTTTTCGTCAGCATCGAGCCGCTTGAGCTGCTCGGTGCCGTGCAGGGCAGCACGGCCATCTACGGTTACTGGCATCCGCAAAGTCCACATGAGATACCCTCCCCAGGCGTAAGTATTGTAGAGAGGCCCAGAGAGGCCGCAGCCTTTGACGGCCGAAACCGCGGCCTCAGGAAAGCCGTTTGCTATCTGTACCTCAAGTCTCTTCCTCGCAAAGCTCCAACGGGCCGCAGGGACAAGAATCAAAACAGCCAGCAACGCTGAAACCACAGAGAACCGCAAAGAAGGCTGTAGGCCAGGTGTGCGGCGGTGTTGCCGCAGGTCGCTTCCGGCGATGATGAAGCTGCCGGACACGGCCATGAGCCATACGTCGCGTAGAGAGTGGAATGACAAGTAGACCGACAGCAGCAACAACCCGCTTTCAAACAGCCGGAAGCGACCGTCCCGGACCATTGCACCGACCGCTCCCAAGGCCAACAACAGAATCCAGAAATCTGACTGCTGACGGAAGCTCATCGCCTGCAGCTCAAGAATGAGCTGGTCGACGCCGGGCTGTGAGGCGAGTGCGTAAGCCGACCGGTAGATGGCGATACCGTAAGGGTTCAGCAACGTCGCTGCAAAACAGCTCGCCACAAGCAACGCAAGAGCTGGGATATGACCACGCGAACGCTTCACTGATTGACGCCAAAGAACGGCATCGGCCGCAAACAAACACAGCACGATCAAGCCGTTCAGGAATTGAATATGAAGGTTCGACCACACGGCGAAAACCAGAGGTAGCCATAAGAGCGGCCGGAGGCTCTTCGCTTCGCGCGACCTCGCCAGGAGGTACAGCTCCACAACGAAACAAAGGATCGTGCATAACCATGGACGAGCCGTGCCCAGGGGGAGCATCCCAGCCATAGCCCCTCCGGTGAGATAAATAGACAGGCCAGCGTCCCGGTTCAGTCTTGTAAGGAGCCGGTGAAGCACCATCGTTATGGCGAAGAACATGCCGGCCGAGTAGAGCATTAGACCGGCAAGGCCGAGGCGGTGGTAAAGACCGTATAGGCCTAGGTCAAAGACCCAACTGTACGCCTGCCAGGGCCTTCCAAAAGCGTCACTGGTGAACGGATCAGTATGCGGAACCGCGTGGTGTTGCAGAATCCACTCAGCGGTTCGCAGATGCCACCAGGTGTCCGGTTCCGCCACTGTGCCAACCAAAAGCACGATTGCCGCTGGCGCGGCATAGAGAAGCGCCAGGATTGCACCTTGAAGCACACGAGCTGCTTTGCCTTTCCAGGCTCCAGACACAGACTCAGGCGTGATCGCCATGCCTTCCAGGGAACTTCCGGATGCAGTGTTTGTAGTAGTCACGATATATGTATATCGCAACAAGTCGGCAATGGGTGAGCGTTGACCCCGCCCCTCACTTATCAAAAAGTATCTGTTTGAGCGGCGTAAGGCCGGGGCCGAACCCGTGTGCGGGGGGCGAGGGCGGCGGCGTTCGCGGCCGGGCTGAACCGAGGGCCAGCAGCTTGGCGGCAAGCCTATCTCGCGTTGCCTTCGTCTCCGCATCTTGCCGATCCATCTCGGCTTTCACCTCCGCTTGCCGCGCCCGCTCCGCTCGCGCTTCAATATGTTTCGGAGCCTTGAGCTGCGGCATGAACTGCCGTCCATTCTTCGGAGGACCAATCACGAGGCCGCGTAATTGCGCCATGGCCTGTAGCTCCGGCCAGGCGGTTTTCAGCATAACGATGGCCTCACGGAACCGGGTGCGGATGCGCGATTCATTTGAGTCAGATTGCCAAAACTGTTCACGCAACCTGTCCCAGGGAATGCAGCTTTCGTGTGCAGCAGAATAGGAACGCCAGATCAAAAAGAACATGCAATCCTGCATTTGCGGCCTGGCCTGCGTCGCAACCAGCAAGCTCCGCAGAACCGGAATCCGATGACTCATGAAGTCGCCCACGAAACCCTCATCGAATTGCACCCCAAGTACCTTGTCTTTGTCGGCACCGGCGAGTGCAAGGGCGCGATCCGCGCCAGTCAGACTTGCAGGAAGGGCACTGCGCCGAATGATCGGCATATTCAACTGCTCTTCAACACCGGTAGTGCGGACGACGGTAATCCCGGTTGAAGAAATCCGCTTGAAGCGTTCGCGCAACAGCTCTCGGTTCCGTCCGCAGTCACGCTGCTTCATCGCTCTGAGGTATTCCGAAGCTGTCTCCCATGGAATGAAGGCTGATTGCTCGCGGATCGCTTTGTCAATCAACCAGTAGAGAAGGCTCCGATCATTGCCGTAAGCGATTGGGACCCCAGGCCGCAATGCAGTGAAGATCACTTCCACCTGAGAACCATCGCCAAGCCGAGCAGTATGGGAGATGTGATGTTCGTCGCTAGGGCGATACGGTAAGCTGCAGAACGCGAAGATCTGGGCGAGCTGCAGGATGTCGAATACATCCTGGTTCCGCTCTTCTTTGACAAGCTGCAGGCCTCTAAAAAGATCAGCCTGCCCATTCTCTTTTTCTTGCTCGTAGTTCCGGACGCGCTTTTCTTTCGGCATTCGTTCTCCCCTGAGCCTCGTTACTCTGTCCGCATCGCCGCTGTCTCAAGCTCCTTAGCGTTCCGCTCAAGGTACTCTTCGAGTGCGCGGCTGTAGATGTCCTGTCCGCTCGAAGGCCGGCCTGTACCGCGCCGCGCAGCGGCGAGCAGCCGGACCTTCCGATAAGTTGCAGGAAGGACCTTGAAAACCTGCTGCACCAGGTCGATGTCAGAAGCGGCTGTCTTTTTCGCCGTCGATGATTGCTTTGCCATCGGTTATACCCTCGCCGATTGATTGCTCAAATCTACACTTCTAGAAACCTAAAGGGATAGGGAATTTATACCTTTATAGAACCGTACTTCTGTGTATTGGCGCGGGTTCGGCAAAGCCAGTAACCTCCATAAATGGCCGGTTTTTGCAGATTCACCGACCGCAAAGAGCCTCCCAGCCACAACCGTACCTGCGAGTCGTATTTCCCTCTAAGTTGTTGTTGGCTAAAGGGTTGTGCTGTTTTATGCGGGAACCCGATCAGTTACCCTCCGGGAAACCGCACCTGCGGGTCGTAAATCGTCGTAACTCACACATAGGAAAGCAGTTGCCGATTCCTAACCCCATCATCTCCGCTGATCGCGGATTTGTGCACCGTACCTGCGGGTCTGAAAAGCCCTCAAGAGACACCAATGAAAGAACTTAGGGCGTTCCAAGTGCCGGTGGATTCAGCCATGTGCTGTACCGTACCTGCGGGTCGCGAGAACCGTACCTGCGGGTCAGGAAACCGTACCTGCGGGTTGCGATCACCGTACCTGCGGGTCGCAAAAACCGTACCTGCGGGTCGCCTATATAGAACAGGAGACACAGGAGCTTTTCAGGAGATTGTTTTTAGGAGAGATACCCAGGAGTCGGCCGCGTGGAAAACTCTCAAAACGCCGAAACAGCCTGTCCGCCGCACGAAGTTTGCAAGTCGCCCTACGGGGTTGAAAACGGAAGGTGGAACTACAAAACGGAAGGTGGAAAAACTTCACTATTGAAGGTGAGGGGGTACGAGCGCCTTTGGCTAAAAGCTCAGAGCATGGGTAGATCGAGCAGAAAGCAGGGTACAGCGCGTCCGGAGGCTTCCGTGCAAGGTCAGGGCCTCGCAACAGCTCATACGTCGTCGTACGCGCATTCTTGCAAGACCGAATCCTCGTCTTTCGATCTTGCCTGAGTTCAGCGAGCCTTTACCGCTGGCAACTCACTCCAGCGCGTGGTCCAGCGCGGAGATCGGAAGTCCGCACGCAGGTGCCACGGTGCGTCCTTTTTACCCGCTCCCAGCAGACGGATCGTGTCGCGGCCGAGATCGCCGTTGAGCTGGTCCACAACTCGCCAGAGCTTCTCCCGCCGCTCCCGGTCCAGCTCTGCCCACAACGGCGCTTGCTGCGCCGTGTGCGGCATCAGGTCATCGAGGATCACGCCGGCTTTCACATACCGGAAGCCGTCGCGCCAGGCGCGGCGAGCCAGCCTTACGGCCATCGCCGTCAGCTCGCCCGTGTCGCTGGTCGCTCCCACAAAGTGACCCGACGCTCCGTTCGAGTACCAGGGGTCGCCATTGAACGGGCTCGTGTGCATGAACACCGACAGGTGCGACGCCGCGACGCCATGCCGCCTCAGCTTTTCGCCAGCACGCGCGGCGTAGCTGACAACGGCCTCACTCATGCGCTCCCAGGTCAGCACCGGCGCTCCAAAGCTCCGCGTCACGGCAATGCCTTTCCGCGTAGGCTCCAGCTCCTCCAAGGGCAGGCAGGACACCCCGCGCAGCTCATAGACGATGCGGCCGCCTACAACCGTCATCATCTTGCGTGCTAGCTCAGCATCGAGCGCGGCCAGGTCCGCGGCCGACCGCACGCCCAATCTCTCGAGCTTTCCGGCCGACGCGCTCCCAATGCCCCAGACCTCATCTACCGGCACCGTTGGCATCAGCTCCGCTCTCACCTTCTCTTCCCGCAGATCGCACACGCCCCGAAACTCTGGTCTCTTCTTGGCAATGAAATTCGCCAGCTTCGCCAGTGTCTTTGTTGGCGCGATACCGACACAGGTCGGAATGCCTGTCCATCGCAGAACGCGCTCTCGCAGCTCTCTTGCGAGCGCATCGAGATCCCGCGACCGGAACTCTCCCAGGTCAAGAAAGCTCTCGTCAATCGAATAGCTTTCGACCGTGGGAATCATGCTCCCAAGCGTCTCCCCAACCCGGCGACTGATGTCGCCGTATAGGGCATAATTGGACGAGAAGACCCGGACGTTTTCTTTCCGGATGAGATCCCTGAGTTTGAACTCTGGGTCTCCCATTTTGATCCCAAGCGCTTTCGCCTCGGCAGACCTTGCGACCGCGCACCCATCGTTGTTCGACAGAACAATGACCGGTTTTCCTTCCAGGTCCGGGCGGAACACCCTTTCGCACGAGACGTAGAAGTTATTGCAGTCGATCAACCCGAAGAGATCGTCCATCAGCGCACGGTATGGATGGCATGTTTGACGACGCCAAAGACCACCAGCTCATCATCCATTCGGACCTGCAATGACTTGTAGGCTGTGTTTTCCGGATCGAGCCAAACGCCATGGGCTGTCTGTCGCAGTCGCTTGACGGTGTATTCGCCGGCAACCGCCACGACTACAACGGAGCCGGTGACGCTGGGGACAGACCGGTCCACCACAAGCAAATCTCCGTCGAGAATGCCGGCGTCCCGCATGCTGTCTCCCTCTACCCGCATGAGAAAGGTTGCCGCGCGATTGCTCACCAGGTATTCGTTCAGATCGAGAGGAGATTCCAGGTAATCGTCGGCTGGGCTTGGAAAGCCCGCAGGAATACGGCCGTCGAAATACGACACGATCAAAGGCCATTCTGCCCGCCAACTCACCACCGAAAGAGACATCCTTCGTTTGTACCATCCGAAGCGAAGGAAAAGCGAAGCCAAGAGTGAAAGGAAAAGGGGCCAATGTTCAGGCCCCCAAACCATTCATTCAATTCCGAGGGCTAGGAGACCCCGGCCAGCTCCTCTTCCTGCATCTCCCCCGGATCGGCCTCCAGCTCGGCCGACTCCTCCAGGTAGTCAAACTTCCGGATCGAAAGAGCCACAATCTCCACCGTCTGATGTTCCACGTCCGGATGTTTCGGGTCCGGGAAACGACGTGTCCGCAACTCACCTTGGACCAGGACAGGATGACCCTTCTTGAGCTTCGAGGCAAAGCCCGTTAGCTTGTTCCATGCCGCCACGCGAATCCACTCTGTGCTGGTATGGACTTGGCCGTTCCTTTTCCAGGTTTTGTTGATGGCTACGGAGAAGCGCGTGACGCGCTTGTTTCTCTGGAGATCCGTGGTGACTGCATCCGCCCCGAGTCTGCCCTCGATTTGTGCGTAGTTCTTCATGTGACTGCTCTCCTTTGGTCCCGTCTGGGACACACAGCCCGAAGGGACACCGCAGCAACGGAACTCCTAAGAGCGCGGTGTGATAGTTGTATATCACAATTAGCGCGTGCCAAGGGGCAGAGTTTCCGGAGTGGGGACCCGGAGCGTTTTGTGCGAGGGGGGAGGAGTCCGGCACCCCGCCAGGGGCGCGAAGCGAGTCTGAACCGCAGTGCCGCAAGGCGTGGAGTGCTTTTAGCTGCGGTGGTGGCCAGACGAGAACAAAGAGACAGTCCAGAACCTACACGCAGATCGAGGCCGGGGGTGGCCCAGCCTCGGGTCTACAGCTTAGCGAACACCGATGGTGTGCTCCGGAGCTGCAGTTCCATCTTCCTCTGCGGCTGTGTCACCTTCCCTGGTTTCGTCTTCACAAGGAAATTGCTGGCAGTACAGCTTGATGGCACCGTTCAGAATTGCGTTCATCGAGAGACTTCGTGTACCGGAGACTTTCTTCAGTTTTGCGTGAAGCTTCACCGGCAGCTTTACGGAAGTCGCTGACTCTTTACGAACAGAAACAGGCTCGATCGCCTCAACCGTCTTCAGGTTGATGTTTTCGAGCACTTTGATAAGGAGATCGGCCAGCTCTCCACGTTTGTTGACGCGCTTACGAAGGCATTTGTTGACCTCGATGGCGAGTCGAACCGGAAACAACACCGTATCAGCCATGCATAAAGGGTCACTTCCATATCGCCTGCCTTTCGGCATAGGGCGTGTCGAAGATCAGATCCTTGCGGACCCGAATGTTGAATCTGTATCCAATCGGGATGGTAATCGTCGGTTGGACGTTTAGTTGCTTCTGAGCCAGCGTTGTACCAAGTTGACCAATTTGCTGACCGACCGAAGCAGAGACCGTTTGATTGACCGTCGGCTCTGCGAAACCGGTCGTATTGCTGTTCTGCCTTTGACTGAGTTCGACACCCGCAGCAAAGACGCTCGTCAGAGCTGCAATGGCAAACAACTTTCCATAATGGTTATCGACTTTGTCCCGAAATCCCGAGAGCCCACGAACATCTTGACCGTTCAGGCCGCCCAGGTCGATTGAGCTGCCATCCGGGAAGATCAGTCGGGTCCACACAACTTGTAGTCCCCGCTGGCCGTACGTGACGCGAGAATTATATGTCCCGATTACCCTCGCGCCCTGCGGAATTAGCAAATACCTCCCCGTAACTGTGTCATAAACGTTCTCCCGGACGATACCGCGTACATCACCCGGAAGGTCAGAGTTCATCCCTTGTTCGAGCGTGGCCGGGATATCCCAGCCAGCTTTGACCTCAAATCTGCTAACAGCAGTCTCTCTTGAAACGCGCGAGAAGGTGGGTTCGGATTGCGGCTGCCGGTTCTTATCTAGGTACGTGATCTTGTCATCTTGCCGATTTTGGTCGTCATCCTGTCGGCCAGCAGCTCCGGCAGCACCACTGCCGGGCTGTCCTTGAGCACCGGCACTCGCCCTTGAGAGCGACCCTGCGAGCTGGCTCAGGGCATCTACAGGTGATTGTGGAGCCGAGGGTGCTCCTCCGCTCCGTCCGGCCGCCCCACCCTTCGACAAGGAGGAGTTTCGCGCGGAAAGCTCCTCAGCCTGTTGCTGCTCCCGCCGCAATTCAGCCGCAGACGGCTGACGTGGCCCATTGGCCGGCGCTCCCGCGCCAGCACCAGGCTGACGCTGCGCAATTCTTGTCGGCGGGAGATTCAAGTCTCCGGCCGGATCGCCAGCCGGGACAGCGCTCCGGTTGCCGCCAAGCACGTCTTCTCCCGCCACGGCCGGTTCGATTTGATCCCGTTGACCGAGGACGCCAGCCTTTTGTTTTGCCTTTGTTTGCAGGTTGTCCGTCAGCTTATCGGCAGCTCCAGCCGCAGAGAGTACCGGCTTATCAGAGGTCGCTGTCCCCATCGCCGCCTGCTTCTGCTTTGCACCGTGTTTCAGGATGCCCATCACAATCGCAAGAAGCACGATGGCGACAAGCGCCATCGCGCCCAGCCGGATCTCCGTGCGCATCTTTGCCGCGCGTGGAGCTTTAGGATTGAGGTCAATGGCCTTGCTATCAGCAGCCACCGGCTGCTTGATTCCTTGCGGAGAGGCTTTCTTAGGTTCCGGAGTTTCCTTTGGTGTGTTCGCCATTACTTACCTCCGGAGAGCGCAGTCTTCCGTGCAATTTCAACCTTCGTTACCGCTTTGCCCGAACCGATGACCAGCGCCGCGCGATCAAAGAGCCGGTCCACGATGTACAGGTTTCCTTTCACCCGGTAATTGACCATCTCCTGTGCTTTCTCCCCTTTCAGCTTGGGGTTCTCTACAACCAGGGCGGGGAGGTCTTGATGCAATACGGCATCGGGCATGGTGATGTAGGTCTTAGAACCGTCGTCCATGACGCGGATCGGGCGGACCACGGCGTTGCCACCCTTGATGTCGTAATCGAAATTCAGATTGTCGATTGCATCGCCTGCCACCGGTGACACCACTTGGGCAGCTTCCCGGTCTGCTTTAGCCGCCCGCTCAGCCGCTACGAACTTCGCCCACTTTGCATCCTCGTCTTCCTTGTAGGAAAACGCCGTCCTTGCCATGTAGTCCACGTCGCGCGAGACCAGGCGAAGGTAGTATGTGCGTTTGTCTGTGGTGATGACCAGATTCGTGTCCAAGCCCGCGGAGTGCGGCTTGAGCATCACCAGCGGTTCAAGGCTTGCGCCCTTGCCGCTGGAGCCAGGCATGATCTCCCAACGTACGGAATCCCCAATCGCCGGCTCGCTCGTCATCGTTTCACCAGGCTCCAGCTCAATAATCGAGATGTGCATAGGCGACGTGACAACCGTTGGAAGCCCTGCCCCGAAGACATACGTCACCCTGCCATCCTTGCTCGCTTCCGGTAGGGCGCTGTCCATCTTTTCCGCGTCCGCGATCATCAAGGCCTTCTGAGCCGACGCTGACAGCGGAGCTGCGGGCGGCGGGGCCACCGCCATGTGAACGGCTTCCGTTCGCGAAGCCGAAGTCCGGTAGACCGGACCACCGACCGCGCCAGATGGAGTTACAGCCTGTGTCCGTACCGCGCTCACGGACGGCACAGCAGGCCCACTGGCCTGCCGACCGTTCAACTCATCCAGCGCTTTTTGAAACGGATACACATTGGTGTCCGTAACCGGTGCATTCGCAGGAGATGAGCTTCCCGAGCCCTGCTTTGGAGCTGGTGCATTTTGAGCAGCAACCGTGCTTTGTTGAGCGTTCACCGTCGTTTCAGGCCCAAGAGTCAAAAATGCAGAGGACACACCTACCGCTACGACGCGACCTGTCCAGACCTTCAATCTTCCACGCAACTTGGTGCTTTTGCTGGCCATCACAAACTCTCCACTTTCTTCCCTACGGCGGGTTTAGTCCCAGCTCTCGACGTGTAAGACCTACACGCTTCGTGACCAGGTAATCGTTGTCACGTAGATTCCCAAAGGATTTCTGCGAGCCGTCACTTCATCCTTTGGAGGTGCGATGAGGATGCCGACTACTCCCTTCCAATCTTGTTTTCCAGTCAGGTTGCCGAGCTTGTCTCGCGTCGTCTCCGACCAGTTCAGCTCGTAGCTGGTAGGCGTCAGCGAGGCGATATTGTGAATCTCTACCTGCGTCGTCCCTTGTTTCTCAAAGGGCGAGTCGGACGTATAGAACTGCTTCAAAAGGTTCTCTGCCGCTGAACCATTGGCCGTCATATCGAACGCCTTCGTGATGTCCGATTTCATCACTAGGGCATCACTTGAAACTGAGCGCGTGTCTTCGACATACTCCTGCAACCGGGCACGAATCAGCCGCGGATCGGCCACGGCCGATTCCGTGGCAAAGCCCTGACCGACCACGTTCTGCAAGCTGTCTACCGCAACAACATAGGGAACCACGTATGAGCGCCTCATCTCGTAAAGCAGCGAAGCGCCTACCAGCAAAGCGACTCCCGTCATTCCGAAAAAGGCCGCTCTCCAGTTCTGTGCTCGGCTTATCAGATCGCCATATCGTTCGTCCCACGCAGCCCGTGCGTTGAGGTACGTTTGGCTCACGCCAGTTACTTCCTTGTCCGTCACCATAGAAGTCCTCTTCAAGCTTTCTTGTTATTCGCCGCTATCGTGACCGATGTTCGGTGTTGTTCCATTGATCCGGCCCCCATCATCCGGCAACCGGTTCAGTGCCCCCTCAAGGTCATTCACAAGCGAGCTGGTACGCCGGATCAGGCCGATACCTTGCTTCGCCGCTGATGCCCTTGCCTCATGCTCGGCTCGGATTGCTTCCTGGGGGCTTGCTCCGCTGTCCAAAGCCGCTACGCGAGCGTCAGAACCAGCTTTCCGTACCGCGTCTTGGAACTCTTGTTGGGCTTGGTCAATACCCGCCGCCGCGTTGGCTCGCGTCGCGTCGGCATTTTGACCCTGTTCAGCACGAGCGTTCCCAGCGGCTACCGCTTGGTTGCCGTCTGCCTCCGCAGCGTCACCTTCACCGCTACCGCCGCCACTGGAACCACCCTCCGTCCTCCCAGGACCACCTTGAGACCCCGAGCCGTTGCTGTCAGCATCCGCGTCCAGCGACGACGGTGCTGATGGTTCAGCAACGCCACCCGCGCCTCCGGCCGGATCAAGATCGAGGCTTGACGGAGCTTCTACAACAATTCCCTTCCCCGACATCTCTGCTGCGGCGGTCGAGATACCACCGCTGCTACCCGCCATCTCCGCAGCGCCTACAGCCGCTCCAGCTCCACCTGTTGCGGCCGCTGCTGCAGCCGTAACTCCCAGCTCCGCACCCTTCATTGCGGCAGCCTGAGCTACTTGCTGTACATCGCTCGCCATTCCAGCGCTGGAGTTTGATCCAGCCGCGTAACTGGCACCAGCGAAGGCCGCAGTGCCAGCGGCGGCACCACTCGATATAACGTCGCCACCGGACATCGAAAGTCCGCCGCTCGCGACGTTTGCCGCAATCTGCGGAATAGTCCAACAGAGCAGCGCGTATATGAGAATCGACGCCACAAGCCCGAACTCTGCCTGAACGCCGGTCCAACCGCTTGAGAAGCTACCACCATCAAGGATGTCCGGAGTGTTTGCAATCGCGTCGGCTGTAGCTACCCATTGCGTGTAAAGGGTTTGACCGAGACCGATAAGCAGCTCGAGGACCATGATCCTCACCCCGGCACTAACTACCATACCCATGTACTTTTCGGTGTAAGGGACCGTCCACCGAGAACCACCAAAACCAAGAAAAATGTACCCCGCACCGACCACGACATACGCTTCGACCATCGCCATCACAAAATGAAGAGCGATAACGACATAAGCGATCACAATCAAGAACGCACCCAATGCAAGAATTAAGGCCGGAGCCAAACTTCCTACACCCGAAACGAGAAGGGAGATCGGGTTCGTAGAGGCAGCACTAGCTGCAGTCGAAGCAGCAGCCTTGAGCATGTGCCCGGCTAGCTGTACGCCAGCGCCCATGATGTCTGAAGCGCTCAGAGTGGATACATTCACTCCACCCGCTGTACCTCCCAGGTTGATAAAGAAGTTGACGATGGCAGAAATCCAGTCTGAGCCGTTCTCCAAAAGAACGGCAAAGAATCCTATCGTCAAGATCTTCCTAATGAACCCAGCCATCCAGCCTTGCAGCTCAGAATGCTGTATTACCAGCGTGATGCAGGTCCAAGTAAAGTCGATGATTGCCAAAGCCCAAAACAAGGCCTGCGCAACTGGCTTAATCGCTGCGATCCAGTTGTTCGTTCCCGCAGCAAAGTAGTTCACAACGGTGCCTGGCCCGGCACCGTTGAAACCGACCCCATCAGCACCCGTTGTGGGCAACGTGCTCTGCGCAGTTGCCAGTAGTGGCAAGGCAAGGAGGGCGAGCGCCATGAACAGTTGGAACCACACTAATTTCTTCTGTACGCCTGCCATAGCGCTCCCCAGTTATTAGGACTTTGGTGCCTTGCCGTAACCTGAATAAATGTCCTTCGGTACGAAGAACATGACGTGTGCTGTAGCGGTACACACTCGGCCCTCAGTGGTCAGGGACCAATCAGCCGAAGCGCCCCGAGAGACGGAACCACAAGCGGGACTGACGCTTTTTGCTACCTCTTGATGTTTAGAAAGCCAGTCCTGAATTGTTGCAACGTCGAGGCTGTCCAGATCGCCAGAACCAGCGGCTTCAACACGAGCAACGATCGGTGATTTAGTGGGCACGGTTCCTGTACCAGGAACGTTGGACTTGCAACCGGCCAGGACGCAGAAGCCTGAAGCCAAAAGTGTAGAGATTGCCCGTTTCACAGTCATTGACTATTCCCCTTCCTCTAACCAAGCAGGGGTGTGACACACGTACATGCGATATACGTATATCACACCCTCGCTTTCTATGGGTGCCCGTAACCCGTGTAAATGTCGGACGAGCCGAAGAATCCCAGAGCACGATGCTGCTCGTCCGTCTGGGAAATCTGCTGCGCCTGGAAAGCGGCCTTGGATTGCATGTCCGCCATCATCAGTTGACGAAGTTTCATAAGCTGCTGCACTTGCATGGCAGCGATTTGACTGCCGACCTGAATCGCCTTCAGTTGCCCATCGCTGTCCTGAGACATATCTTGCAACTGTTCAATCAAGTCTTGTTCGCTGTCGAGTTGTGCGTTTTGTAGCCCCGCCGCGTCGAGCGCCGATTGTGTTGTATTCATCGACGTTTGGGACCACTGCGCGTACCGAGACGAGTAGTTTGTTGTTGGGGCATAGCCTACCGAGGCAAATTTCGATGTGAACTGAGAGTCCAGGTTGCCCATTGCGTACGACAAGGAGTTTCCACGCTGGACAATCGACTGCAGGCCAACTAGATCACTACGGATCGGACCGAAGAACTGAGTTCCGATGATCGTGCCGTCCTTGATCTGACGTTCATACTGATTGAGCTGGGTGTAATACTGCTCGATCTGCTGGGAATACTGGAGCACGAGCTGGATGTTATTGAGAATCTGAGTGAACTCAGACGCAAGCGGGTAAGGGCTCAGGCCCCCCGCACGAGCAGGAGGAGGCGCGCCGAGCGTCAGTAGACCGCACATCGCCACCCCCGCAGAGAATTTCTGCCAGATTGCCATTACTTCACACTCTCTTCCAGCTTCGTAACCGGTAGTGCGTTCTGGTAAAGCGCAGCCCAATCAAGCAGCGCAGGCGTCCCCGTACTTGCAGCCCGGAGACGGAGCCATTCGTATACCCAATCCGCGCCGTAGCGTTCCTGCATGGATTGCGCCAGCCTCCGGTTCTCCACCGAAGACACACCTACAAACGAAAGAGCAGCGGCACCGATGCCGAGCGTCACCAGACGCCGGCCATCCGCTGAAGACACGTAGTAGTGCAGCTTAGGAACGGCCTTCGCAATCATCGTGATCTCACGACTGTTCAAGCCGATCCGCTGATAAAAGGCCTTTGATATTTCTGTGTTTGCTTCGGTATTGGCCAAGAGAATCTTCGTCGGGCAAGACTCCAGAATCACGTCCGAGATGTCAGAGTTCATTACGTCTGAAAGGCTTTGTGTTGCCATGACCACAACTGCGTTCATCTTGCGCATGACCTTCAACCACTCACGAATCTTCGAGCGGAACTGTGCATGACGTAGAAAGACCCAGGCCTCATCGAGCACGATGAGCGTAGGGGACCCGTCAAGACGCTTTTCAATCTGACGAAAGAGGTACAGCAATACTGCAATGAGACCGCGGCTATTCGAGTCACCAGACCCCATGAGGGTATCCATCTCAAAGACAAGGAACCGTGAGTCTCTAAGTTTGTCCTCTGAAGCATCGAGAAGGGTGCCGTTGGACCCAACCGACGTGTAGTTCATCATGGCGTCGCGCACTTCGCGATCCTGCACCGTGGCGACGAAATCCATCAAGGAGCGGCTTTCAGGGACCCGGGCCATCCTCTGAATCGCTTCGTTGATAAGGTTGCGAATCTGTGCCGTGACAACCACGCCGCCCATCGTCACGAGTGTTTCGATGTAATCGGCAGCCCAGGCCCGGTCACTTGACGTGCCGAGATCCGCTAAGGGGCAGAAGTTTATGGAGTCCCGTTCGCCGCCCAGATCGTAGAAGTTTCCGCCCGCAGCCTGATTCAAAACAAACATTGAGTAGCCTTTGTCGAAACAGACCACACGTGCGTTCGGGTAGCGGAACCACTGCGCAACCAACAGCGCCAGCATTGTTGATTTTCCAGAACCAGGAGGTCCGATGACGACCGTGTGTCCAAGGTCCTGTACGTGCAAATGAAGCCGAAACGGTGTGGCTCCCGTCGAAGTGCAGAGCAGCAGCGGCGGGCTTGCCGGGGGCATCAGCGACGAAGGATTTACCTTGTGCCCTGTCCAGATCGCCGCAATAGGCAAGCAGTCGGAGAGGTTGAGCGTGTGCATCATGAAGCGGCGCGGATTTCTATTGCCCTCACCGGGCAAGCTCCCGCACCAGGCTTCCAACGAGTTCATTTCCTCCACCCGCGCTCCAAAACCACCGTTGCGCAGAATCTTGACTACATCCCCCACCTTGTCATCCAGGTCACTTCTGTTCGAGTCCAGAATGATGATGTTTGAGGAGTACAACGCGAACTGGACATCTCCAGCTGCGGCGACACTCATGGCCGAAGCAGCGTCCGTGGCCATGCGAACAGCGTGCTGATTGATGACCCCTTTGTCTTTGCCCATGAGCTGAGCCATGAAGCTGCGCTCCATGCCCCGCCATTTCTTGAAGAGTCTTTCGAGCTTGCCCCGCGACTCCTCCGGATCGAGCAGCAGCGCCCGCGTGTTCCACCGGTACTCGAAAGCAAGGGAGTCTAACGCAGCAAGGAAGCCAGGCGTTGAGACAGAAGGGAAACTGTCGATCGCAATCACCGCCATGTGCCGGCCACCAAGAATCGGCTTCGTACCGCCGACGAGATCCATCCCGCCGATAATCTCGTGCAGAAAAACCGGGATCTCTGGAAGCGCAAACTTGTAATCGAGACCCTGCACCGCTCGCCGGACATAGCGGAGCTGGTCGTCAAAATAGAAGTCATTGCCGAACTCATCAACTTCTACGACCCGCTTCAGGCGACGAGCCTTCAAGAGCAAAGAGAGCTGCGCATCAAAGGTTTCCGCTTTGCCTTTGAAGTAATCCAGGATGCGTGTCGCAATCCCTTCATCGGTTTCCTTCTCACCAGGGGCAGAGAACATATACCCCTTGATCTTTTCTTCTTTCTGCATCGGAGGCAGGTATGTCAGGTTGAGGTAGTAATCGGTCTCGAAATGACTCCCCTCCCGCATGAAGGTGTTGCGACGCTCCCGGTCAATCAGTTTCGTTACGAGGTCAGGGAAGTGGCCTTCGGCCGGGTAAGCGGGAGCGCTTCCCCGCATGACATCACAGTGAATCATCCAGCCGCTTCCGAGCTTCAATAGGCTATTGAGCTGACTACTCAAGCCCGCCATCTCCGCATGGGTCGCAGATGCGAGGTCGGGGCCACGAAAGGCCCATGTCGCCATCAGGCCGCCATTCTGAAGCATGAGAACGCCGTCATCTACGAGCGACGCATATTGCAACAGATCGGGCACACCGGAAACGGTTCTACGGTACTCAGCTAGTTTCATCACTTCCTCCCGACTCGATTTGGAGTCGCTTCCCTGCCCTATTGCCAACCCTTCGGGGTGACCTTTGCCGCCCGGTCGATACCCGACTGACCGGGGTAGTAATCGCGATACCGGAAGTGCTTGAACATGATCTTGGACATGATCGGATCGGCCTTGCCCATCCTCTTCAGAATCGCCACGGACAAGAACCAGAGGCCCAATCCAAGAGCTGTAGACCACCACGTCTGGATCAAAGCCACCAGAATGACGGCAACCAGCGCCGACAACAAAACCCATTCACGCTCGCCGCCCATAATCAAGTTGTGGCGATTGGCCGATTCATGGAACTTCACTTCACGAGGAACATCGAGCTGCGACATCTCTAAACCTCACGGCCTTTGAACGCTTCCCTTGTATGCACGTAATGCAGGCCCCCGTCTCGGGAACCTGCATCACGCTGTCTGGGTTGAGAAACCTTAGAAAATGACTGCGGTAGCGTTGGTGAAGAGCTGCGTCACCAAGGAGTTAGCAGTCAGAAGAATGGCCAGTACCAGCACGACATACGCCATGCGCTTGCCGAAGTCCGAGATTTCACCGCCGAAGATCAGTACGGCTCCCGTGATCGCAATCGCGATCACACCGATGGCCAGCGCTACCGGACCAGAGAGCGAGGACTGAAGCGCCTGGAGAGGCGTTTCGAGCGAGGACAGAGCCGTGTTCGCCGAGGCGTGAGCGAATGGCGTGGTAACGGAGCCGATACCAAGCAGCACCATGAGACGGACTGCCTGTGTACGGAGAAACGCCAGCATACGGTAAACCTTGATGGAGAGGACCTTGTTGCTCATCGGATTTGTTTCCTTTCGCGGGGTTGAAAACTGCGCTGGGGTCGATGCGAACATGCGGCCGGGCCGCAGTCACCGGAGAGCTAAAAAATCGTTGCGGTAGCACTCGTGAACAACACGTGCACGACGTTGTTGGCCGTAAGCAAAACGCCCAAGACCAGCACAACGTACGAGAATCGCTTTGCAAAATCTGTAAGTTCCCCACCGAAGATCAACACCGCTCCGGTCAGCACCATGGCGATTACACCGATTGCAAGAGCCACGGGGCCTTGTATAGAGGCCTGCAAAGTCTGTAGGGGAGTTTCGATCATCGCCAGGGAGGTATTGGTGGAAGCCAATGCACCCTGATTTGTGACCGCCACCAACGCAAGAGCCAGCAGTGCGTTACGAGTCAACACCGCTTGTGCTTTTCTGCCCAGAGAGTTCTTCATCCCTTTCCTCCGTCTCTGTTTTGGTTCAGGGGTTGAGGTTTGCCGACCAGGTAGAGCGGCTAAACGTACGTGAGTTGATAGCGACCGTCACGATACCCAGTCACCACGCCTATCTCCTTCACCTTGCGCCCCGCCGCCAGATCGGGATCAGCTTCGATGAAGACGACAAGATTGACCGCTTGCGCGATCCAGTCTTGCCGCGGAGCCTCTGTTGCCTCAGCAACCAGCGCCTCCAGTCGTACAAGCGCAAGCTCGGCATTGTCGGCATGGAGCGTGGCAAATCCGCCACCATGACCGGTATTCCATGCCTTCACAAGGGCGTCAGCGGTGCGGCCACGCACTTCGCCCACAGTGATGCGCTTAGGAATCAATCTCATGCTCACCAGCAAGCAATCCAACATCGAGAAATGACGCGACGAGAGCAGACACAACGAATTAGGTACTTCGCAGTTCAGCTCTGGAGTGTCCTCAATGATGATCGTGCGGTCGTTTGGAGTGAGGCGCGATTGTGCCTTGAGTAACGAGTTCAGAAGCGTTGTCTTCCCTGAGCCGGTAGAACCCGCGACGACGATGTTCCAGCGATGCATGATCGCGTGTTCGAGAACTTCGACATGATCCATGCCCTCAACTTCTGCGACAAAGTTGGCACGCTGACGCATCCGGTTGTTTGGATCGTCACGCCGCGTCAAAACCCCTTGCGCAGCCACTTCCTGAAGACTCTGGACCTTGTCAGCCCGACGACGTATGGCAAAAACAGGAGCGCTTGCGACAGGCGGCAGGATTGCTTCAAACCGACTTCCAAAGATGGGGAGGTCGCATTCCAAGACCGGGTTTTGATCGTTTACCACCGTGTTGCCGCGAAGCCATGCCACGGTGCCGATCAACATGCAGGCCTGGCTATCGACCATTTCACCGATGACTGTGAAGCCCGACCCACGACGCTTCGCCCAAAGCTTTCCATCAGCATTGAGAACCACATCTTCAGTGAGGACGTTCTCAAGCTCGCCTCGCAGAAGAGGTCCAAGCTCGCGCAAGAACTTTTCTTCAATCCGGCGATCAATCGCAATGGGACCGGGGGCGACAACGGGTACTGGTATTGCAGGGGAGCCCATATACTCTGCCTTCCGTAAGCCCGCCTTCTGCTCTTTGCGGGGTAGGTGCTGACCGGAGTGTTCTGCCGATTGGTGATATACTTATACCACCAGATCAGTGCAAAACCTCAAATTGCCAGTCTTCTTACGAATCAGGGTCGGTCTGGGCTCAGTTACCAGGACACGGGGAGTAGGGGATCGAGACTGCTGTATATCACAGCACAGTACAACTAAAGTGCACTTGAAGGCAACCGATGAAATTTCAAAGGCATCGTCTCCAGCAAGTTTTTGCCATGATCGCAGTACCGGCCGTCGCAATCAGCGTTGGCTATGGACTTGGCTTTCGGTGGGCAAGAACTCCTTCCCTTCCACCCGGCATCTATCGCGTTACCAAGAACCCAGCCGATCCGCTCATATCTTTCTGTCCCACAGGCGATGCGAGTAAGGATTCGGTAGACCGCGGCTACCGGGAAAACGGACTAATCTGTCCCGACCGACACGCTCCTCTTTTGAAACCGATTGCCGCACGGCCCGGCGACGAAGTGACCGTCACCAAGGACGGTGTGAGTGTCAACGGTAGACTCCTGCCAAACAGCAAACCCTCGCTTCTGGATGGGCAGCGCCGACCCATGCATATATGGCCGGCCGGAACATACACCGTCCAGCCGCACACAATGTGGGTGATCTCGACCTACAACAGGGCGAGCTACGATTCGCGCTACTTCGGACCAATTCAAACCGGCGACATCATTCAATATGCCCGTCCCGTCTACCTCTTCGCCCACTGAGCGACAGGTGCAGGCCCAGCTCGCCGCGATGCGTTCGGCGAGCTTTGAGCTTCTGCTACTAGATTTTCACGATGACTCGAAGGCGAGCCTGTTCACCAGCACAGCCGAGGGCGTTATGCGCCGTCTGCCTTGGCTTCGTGCTCAGAACGCGAAGGGAATCAACATAAACGTACGTCCCGTGGGAAGCCATTTGAGCCTGCTTGACGACCTCAGCCTCCTGCAGACGGAGGAATTGTCAGCTCAGGGTTTCGAGGCTTGTTGTGTGATAGAAACATCACCCAGCAATTACCAGGCCTGGCTAGATCATGGCCGAGACCTCACACCCAGCGAAGCAACAACAGCAGCACGGATGCTGGCTGACCGCTTTGGCTCTGACAAAGGAGCCGCAGGACGAAGACATGCGGGTAGGCTCGCGGGCTTTACAAATCGGAAAGAAAGCCGCCGTCTGCCTAACGGACTCTTCCCTTTCGTCAGGCTGACTCACTCAGGATCACGCGTGTACACGGCTTCGAGCGCATTCCTCAGCCAGGTCACATCGGCAGTTACCGCAACGACCAGGCCTTTCGTTCCACGCCCGTTCTCTCCACAGATTGATCGAACTTTACTGACCATTGACCGTTTTCATGCGGACAGTCGCTATGGCGGCGATTTAAGTCGCGCTGACTTCGGGTATGCCATCTACGCTACGAGCCATGGAGTGGCCGACAGCGATATCGAGACCGCGATCCTTCAAAGGGACATGAGCAAGAAGGGCAACCGGTTGGCTCAGATTCGCTATGCGAAGTACACGGTTCGCCGGGCCAAGAAATCTGTAGGCAACTAAGCTGCTTTCGTTTTTGCGTACGAAGCCCAAAAGCCAGTCGCGTACCGGACCCGTAAACATTTAAGCGCCTAATCATCTATCGTACAGTGACTTTTGCGTACTAAGATGGCTTACATGATTATCACTGTAGCGGGATACAAGGGGGGCGTCGGGAAGACCACGACAGCGGTCCACATCGCCGCACTGTTAGCGCTCGGAGGAAAGACTCTACTGGTAGATGGCGACAAGAACAAAAGCGCTACCAGGTGGAGCAGCAAAGGGAACTTGCCATTTACCGTCTCAGGCGCGGCAGAAGCGGTCAAACTGCGGCCGTCTTTCCAACATCTTGTGATCGACACCCAGGCAAGGCCCGACACCGAGGAGTTGCAGGACCTCGCCAAGGGATGTGACCTTATGGTTCTCCCTGCCACGCCAGACATGCTCTCCCTTGACGCTCTAGGGCTAACCCTCCAGGCATTGGCAGGGATGAAGGGCGCTACCTTCCGCGTTTTGATGACCATGGTCCGCCCCAAACCAAACCGGTTTGTGGACGGCGTACGTGACGAGCTGAAGAGTCAGAAGATACCCGTCTTCGAGAGGACCATCAGCCAACTGATCGTCTTCCAAAAGGCAGCACTCGATGGAGTCACTGTTCGCGCCGTGAAGGGCGATCGGATGGCCGCAGTCGCATGGGGCCAATACCAGGATGTAGTCGAGGAGATCGGAGCATGAAGTCATCAGAGCGTCCCAGCCAATTCGCCGGCTTGCTCGGTGCTGTACATCAACCGCAACCCGAACCCCGTGACCCCGAGCTGCAAGAGACGACAACCAAACCAGCCAGGCCAAAGAACAGACGACCGACGAGTGCAACAAAGAAGATCGGCCGGCCAGCAGGGAAGCGGAGTGACCCAGAGACCACCCAGGTCACGGCGTATATCGACATCCAGACGCACGAAGACATCAAGGTGAAGATTCTCCGCGAACGTCGGCAGACGGGCATTCGCAATTTCAGCGGCCTCGTACAACACCTACTGGATGAATACCTGAAGGCGTAACCTTCTCCAAGAAACGCGAAAGCCGCCCACGGATGGGCGGCTTTTCTGTCTTCGTATCATACAGTTATCGTACGCAAAACGTAAGGTATCAAGACGCAAAGACACTCACCGAGAAAGCCAGTGCATAAGGAAGGCACCGAACAGAACGAGGATGGCTCCGGCAAACAAGCCCTCAGCACGAGCCCGCCAAAGGTTCTTTCGCTCTGGGATGTTCAAGGCGTCTTTCACGGCCGAGAGAGACAACGATGAAGCACTTTCCGCGTCTTTCAACAACTCCGTTCTCAGATGAGTCGCCTGAGCACCGAACTCTTCGGATATCGCTTTCCGAGTCAGATCAGCAACACCCGCCCCAGAAGCCGAGATAATGGAAGACTGACTTGCTAGCAGCTCCTTTTGATTGGCTGACCAAGCCTCCAATACCTTGCGGAAAACAGCAGCGACCAGGATCAGAGAATCACCTTCCCGAAGACGGACACCGCATTCGCTAAACGCTGCTAAAGTAAGCTGCCTTGCCCATTCTTGGCCTTCATCGGTTTGCGGCATCGAGTTCTCTCCACAACGGCGCAATGTTCTCAAACAGTTCGTCTTTGTGAACTCCGAGACGATGTTTCGAGATGAAGTCCAACTCTTCCACATCGTTCGCTGTCATGAGTGTGCCGCCATGCAGGGCAAGCTGGTGTAGATCCGCCATCGTAGCTTCGTCCGGCAATGCCAGTTCCACAAGACCCAGAACCTTGGCTGTGTTGTTCTCGAAGACGGTCATATCATGAAAATCCTTCCCGCCCGCTCGAACGGCACCACGGAGAGGGTTGACCCAGACAATGACTTGCTTGCCTTGTACACTTGCTGCCATGTCGTTGAAGTTGCTCACTGTATCTGGCATCTCGGGACCTCCGACCACGACGGAGTGAATCAGAACCCGCCGTTTCTGAGCTGCCAGGAGACCAAGAATCTTGTACTTGGTGAGGTACCGTAGCACGTCTTGATAGGTTGACGCTCCAACATCGAGAAGGTACGGACCCGGCTCAGTAGCCAATCGTTTCACAACGGCATCGAACTTCACCGAATCGAACCGGCTATCAGTCAGCAGATCAATCTTCTCTGCGTGGAGTGATGGAATGCGAGCAAGCATGGCGTTGCTTTGATCCAGGTCTAGGACCTGCATCGGTTTGCCCGCGTTTGCCGCATACTGGGCGAGAAGAGAGGCGATGTAGGTTTTCCCGATGCCACCCTTGGCAGCAAGGATAATGTGGACATCATTCTCCCACGGAATAACACCATTGTCTTTTGCCGCCATTGCAACCTCCCCATTACACGAAATCTTTCATCGTGGGTGTCCTATTTGTACCATGCTCCACACGCTTAGGTCTGAAGATTGGAACACCGTTCTTTTCCGAGACCGGAGCTGTTTCCTTTCCGATCACAGGCACCGGAGGAGAAACACCGTCTGTAACGCTTGTTGAGTCAGGAACAACAGCAACGGTGGCCTGAAGCGGAGACCCAATCGGAGGCATTGATTGCCGTGCACGGTGAAGGGCGACATGGAATGCGTTGAGGGAGGGGAAAACCATACCGACCGTCTTCATCGCTTCCCGGCAGCTCTCGATTGAAGCTCCCTCTGAGAGAGCCTTTTCAATACCAGGTAGGGCGTGACGGAGTTTTGCGGCTCTGGACTTCGGTTCAAACAATCCTGCAGACTCCAGAGCTTTCAGGCTTTTCTCGGCTACACGACTCATGAATCCTCCAGGGAGCTAACCTTACGCTAAACTTACGGTCATCTTACGGAAGACTTACGCTTACGGTCAACTTACGGTGGACTTTCGCAATTCTTACAACCAGTGAGCTAAGGGCGAAACAAAGAGCTTTAGAGGAACATAAAGGAGTGTGCCCTACGGGGTTGCGGGTGGGTGTATGTAACTGCTGCGTAGCGTTTTAGGCCGTCACTTATTTTAAGCACGCTGTCACACATTTGTGACAGTGTGTATTATTGGCGCAAATGGCTCGAAAAACTTCATCAGCGCCCAAATTGCAGTTCCGTGTGCGTCTAGATCCAGCTTCGATGGAGTTCGCGTCGGCGAGAGTTCGCGACGGTCGATTCCGGAGCATCAGCGCGTATTTGCAGCACCTCGTCAACCGGGAGCGCACGGGCACGGATTCCCCTATGGCCCACTTGGAGGAGAAGCTGTCGCAGTCCATCGTGAGCCTTCGAGACGAGATCGCGGCCGTCCAGCTCAGCGCTGAGGGAAACAATGCCTTCCTGCACGCCTTGACCAAATACCTGCTCGTCAATCTCCACGAGATGGACGGCGATGAGAAAGAGGCGCTGCAGCGTACAGCACCGGTTCGCTATGAACGTCTTCTCAAAGTCGCAGGAAGAGAGCTTGCTCTAAGAATGGATGAAGGTGGCGTCGATGCCCCGCGCTAAAGATGATGGGCACAGCATTCGCGTAGGACGTTCCCGAAACATCCGGCGAACCGATGAAGTCGGCAAACTTCGTAATGTCTGCCAGGGCATGAAACGAATGCTCCAGATTGCACACCAGAGCCGGAAGCGAGCCGCAACTCGCAGAGCCAGCCGTACTGTCGGTCCAGTAGCACTAAAGCAGCGAAGCGCGGTCCGAGTCACGTACATGAAACCCAAGAGCGCCGGGCACTGGTATGCACATGGGTCATACATGGAAAGAGAGACGGCGGCTGGTAAGAATGGCGGGTTCTCCGCAACCGCGGATGGCATCGGCGTCGCCACAACTCTCCAAGGTTGGCAGGAGGCAGGGGACGAGCGTATCTTCAAAGTCATCATCTCGCCGGAAAACGGGGCAGGCCTTGACATGGAAGACTATACCCGGCAGGTAATGGATTTAGTCCAGAAGGACCGACCAGGAGAACGGCTCCAATGGGTTGCGGCCGTGCATACGAATACAGACCATCCCCATGTCCATGTTGCAATCCGGGGTGTAACTCTGAATGGAAGGGAAGTGCGTTTCTCCCCGGAGTTCATCAAGGATGGCTTTCGTGCCCATGCCGAAGAGATCGCGACACGGAAACTCGGCTACCGCAGTCAACAAGACGTACGGCGGGATCTTGTCAAGCAGATCGACCAGGCGAGGGTTACAACCCTCGATCAACAAATACGAAAGCTTGCCCAAGCAGACGAACAACACAAGTCCCTGCGTGTTTCGCTCCGAGACCAGCGCTTGAAAAAAATGGAACGATTCCAGGCAGTGAAAGCGTTTGCGCTGGAACGTCGCCTGCAGCACCTCGTCACCATGGGTCTTGCGCAGACGGACGCTTCAGGTGAATACACCCTCAAGCAGGATTTCATTGCAACGCTCAAGACTGTTCAGAGTGTGGGAGACAAGCAAAAGATGTTGCTCCGGCACATGGATGCTGCGTCAGCAACAACCCTTCCTGTCGTCAGCGCACAGTGGAAAGACATCAACGTTCTCCAAGGGCGGGTTCTCGGCCATGGAGAAATTGAAGGCAGTGAGAAGCGCTACATGCTCTTTGAAGGCATCGACGGCAAGGTCTATCACCTTCCCCATCGTAAGGACACAGAGGAGCTGCGATCGCAGCGCCATCTCCGCAAAGGCGAGTTCGTCACCGTCAAGCGCGAGCGCGGGAAGGTTGCGTTTGTAGAGATGGGTCACGCCGATCACATTCTTCGCGACAAGGATCTCCTAGCCCATCTCCCCCACCGGCCTGCGATCCAAGAACCGCAGCGACCAGGGTGGCTTGGAAAGCTCGATAAGGCAGTGGCAGAGGCGCAAGCCGAGCTGAAAGTGAAACAGGCTCCAAATCGTGTAGCCGTTCCCCTTTCCAGCGACCAGGTACGTCAGCTCTTACGAGCTGAATACCCACAAAGCCGAAAGCTCCAGGACGAGAATCTGCGTAAGCTGTTTGAAACGGAACAGCCAGTCAGTATTCTTGGTGGAAAGGTCGAACTGGATTACCAAATCCGCAGCGGCGCACCCTACGCTGAAATCGACATCACTGATAAGCCCCTGCTGGACAACCGGCTGCGGGAGCTGACCGAGAAGACGAGACGGCAGCAGAGCGAACGTTCCGAACAACAATCTGACCGCAGCCGTAACCGCGAGCCTGAACGCGAGTAAGGAGAGTTGTATGCCCTCGTCACAAACGCTTCCGTACCGAACGCCCGAGATACCGAAAGGCTTTGGTGGCTATCACTGGCCAACCGTCGTGCGCGGCCTTCTATTGTTGATCGTCGCCAACATAGGAGGCACACAGTTCATAGCGCTACGGTTTGACTACGCCCGCGCTTTGGGCGCGCCGCTCGCACGAATAGGACAGATTAGCCTTTACACGCCGTGGAGTTGGGCTCCATGGTTTCTTCGGTACACCAAATCGGCCGTACCCTTCGTGAAGAACACCGTGGGCATTGCAGTGCTGATTGTCGTGCTCGGCTGCGCCGCGACGTTCGTTCTCACCATCCTCAGCAACTTCCGCCGCTCACGCGCCGTGCTCAAGAACAATGAGGACCTGCATGGCTCGGCACGCTTTGCAACCACAGAGGAACTTGCAGAGACCGGCGTCCTTACCGCAGAGGATGGTGTCTATATCGGCGGCTACAGAGAAGGTGAGTACGTAAAGTACCTTCGCCATAACGGAAAGGAACATCTTCTGTGTGCGGCTCCGACACGTTCCGGCAAAGGCGTTGGCATCGTGATTCCTACGCTTCTTGCGTGGGACGAGAGCGTAATCGTCTACGACATCAAGGGAGAAAACTGGGCACTCACATCCGGCTTCCGTTCCACAGAACTTGGACAGAAATGCCTCAAGTTCAGCCCGTTAGAAACCGACACTTGCCACTTCAATCCGCTAGACCTTATCCGAGCTGGCACCGTCAATGAGGTTGCCGATGCCCAAAAGGTGGCTGAGATGTTGATCGACACCGGCGACGAGGTATCCGACCGCTACTTCCTCGAGTCCGCGGAACAACTAGCCACTGCTTTCATACTCCATCTTTTGTATGAACAGAGATCGAACGGCTACGCCACGCCTTCACCGGCGGATGTACTTACCCTGGCCACAAACTCCGGCCACGACATCCGAGACCTGATGGCCGCGCTCAAAGCGTTCCCCCATCGGAAGGTGAGCGACCCAACGTTTCCGGGCGAAGACGACCCGGAATTGACGACGCATCCGGTCATCGCCGGCACCATGGCTTCCATGTTGGAAAAGGGGAGTAAAGAGTTCGGCAGCGTTCTCGGCTCCCTCACTCGCCCGTTGAAAGTTTTCCAAGATCCGCTCGTACGCAACGCCACTCGCTATAGCGATTTCACCATCCGGGATCTCGTAGACACCAAAGTGTCGCTTTATGTGGTGATCCCGCCTTCGGACAAAATTCGTCTGAAATCATTGGTCCGGATTTTGCTCACCATGACTGTGAATCAGCTCACGGAGAAGATGGACTTTCAGGCCGGCGCAACCAAGAAGAACCCTTACCGCCTGCTTTTCCTCATCGACGAGTTTCCGTCGCTTGGCAGAATGCAGATCTTTGCCGACGCCCTGTCCTATATGGCAGGGTACGGGCTCAAGGCGTACCTCATCGCTCAAGACGTGCGTCAGATCATCGACGCTTACGGCCAATACGAGTCGATTCTGTCCAACTGTCACGTCACCATCGCCTACGCACCCAACAATCAAGAGACAGCCGAGCTGTTTTCCAAAATGACCGGCAAGCGGACGATCCAGCAGGCCACCGTCAGCTATAGCGGTGCGCGAACCTCCAGCGCCCAAAACCAGATGAGCACCAGCATCAGCTATGTGGAACGCGAGCTGTTGACCTCAGATGAGATTCGGGCGCTACCCCTTCCTCGTAAAGAGAAAGCCGGAACCACCGAGGAGAGAATTGTCGCTCCCGGAGACATGCTGATTTTCATCGGCGGCGTCCGTCCGATCTATGGTGTTCAGATTCTCTTCTTCATGGACCCTGAGTTTGTCCGCCGCTCACGAATACCGGCACCAATGGCCGCGCAGCTTGCCGAGCCGCCTGCCTCGCCAATGCGCCCGCGTGTCTTCGACCTGCCAACCGCGCAAGCAAACGTCCACAGAACAACCGAGGTCATTCCCCTCCCGAAGGACGGACGGCGGTCGCATCTCCGGAAAGCCGAGGTGGACCATGAACCTTTCCTCCAGTGACACAAACGCGATCTTCCTCACAGGCTTCATCGAAGCCGTTCCCACCCATCGCCAACTTCCCAGTGGGCTTCCCGTGGCAAACGCAAAACTCGTCTCTGTCAGCACCTTTCTAAGCACGGAGAAGACCCGCGCGGTAAACCGGATCAACCTAGCTTTTTATGGTCCCACAGCCGATATCGCAAAGTCCTTGAAAGACAACGACCACGTTTACCTAGAGGGCGAATTGGTGGTGCGTTCCACCAGCACAACCTCTGACCGCACAACTACCGAAGTTGTCGTACGCAAGCTCCGGCAGGTATACCGAAACGCAACTGCGGCCGCCAGCGTCGCGGACTGGGGCTGAGGCCCGTGACGCGATCCGCTCTTACAGAACGACTGTCTCACGTCATGCACGTCTCTCCGCTCCGCGCTCTCGTTCTCTATATCGCGGGACTGGCCACCGGTTGTGCAGCCGGACACGGCGTACTTGCGCTCATGCCTTGCACGTTCGTGTTCATCGCTTTATTTCGCCTCGCCCCAGCTCGGCTCCACCGCTGGGGCCTTGCGCTCGGATACTATGGCGGCTTTCTTGTCACCATGTTCCCTGGCGCCGCGATTTTCTTCGGTCACGAGTTCAATCCTTTCGGGATCTTCGTGCTCTGGTCCACAATAAGCGTCGGCCTGGCACTGCCGTGGGTATTCCTGTGCTCGCCAGACCCCATGAGACTCGGATGGGCCGTACCGGCCTGTATTGCTCTCGAAACACTCCCGCCCCTCGGTCTTTTTTCAGTCGGCAACCCGCTCAATTCGGCCGGCGTGCTCCTACCGCACACAGGATGGTACGGACTCGCCATCGTGTTCGTTTTCAGCAGCGTTCCCGCGATCTTCCCGCGCTACAGCTTTCCGACCATGGCCGTCGTCATAGGCCTCACCACCCTCTTCAGCCGCCCAGCTCCAGCACCGCAAGACTGGAAAGCAGTGAACACCACACTCGGCGGTCAAGGACTCGACAGCCCCGACGCCGCACGAAACTGGAAGACAGCCCTTTACATCCAGAAAACCGCGCTCGCGTCGCCAGGCACAGTCGTAATCTTTCCAGAAAGTCTTGTCCAATGGAACGACGCGACAGAAGCGTTCTGGAAGACGAGCCTCGACAAACTCACTACACAAAACCGCACCATGGTCCTTGGTGCAACCATTCTCCAACCAGGGCGTTCCGGCGACTACCGCAATGTCGCCGTCCTGAGAGGGGCACAGAAACAAATCATCGACCAACGCATTCCCATCCCGTTCACGATGTGGAACCCGCTCTCAAGCCCTACCGTCCCCTTGAACTTGTACGGCCGCAGCGTGGTCGCGACCGATCACCAGCGGGGAACCATCCTCATCTGTTACGAACAGCTTCTCGTCTTTCCTTTAGCCGAGTCCATGACAGAACAGCCAACCCTCATCGTAGGCATCGCCAACGATTATTGGGCCAAAGGCACGTATTTTCCAAACATACAAAAGGCCAACCTCATTGCATGGGGAAAGCTCTTCAACATTCCCGTCCTTACCGCAGTAAACGTGTGAAATGAGGACCGATGACCATGCGAAAACTTCTCTTTCTCTTCGGGCTTGCGGTTACACCGCTCGCCTCCACTGCACAAACAAACACAGCGCTCAGCACCACGGAACTTCGTCACATCGCCGAACACTGCGTCCGAAAGGTCCACCCCGACACCATCGAAGCCATCGCAAAACAGGAAAGTGGACTCTACCCCTACAGCCTTTCCATCAACTACCCCAAGACCGAAGCAAAACACATGGGCTTCGTCAACGCGGAGTACCAGCTTAGCAGGCAACCACGATCAAGGAGGGAAGCCATCGCTTGGACACGTTGGTTTCTCCAACACGGGCACAGCGTCTCGATAGGCCTTATGCAGGTTAGCTCTGAGCAGGCTCGCCAGCTCGGGATCACCGATCTATCGGCACTCTTCGATCCGTGTGTCAATCTCGCAGCCGGTGCCGTCGTGCTTCAAGACAGTTACCGTGGACAACAACCCACAGTCCAGGGCATGGCACACGCTTTCGCGCTCTATAACGCCGGGTCCATCCAAGTCGGCACCGACAACGGCTACGCCGCAGGCGTCCTTGCAAAAGCCCCACCCCTAGTTCTCCAATCCCCACCTGAGACTTCATCCCTCCACGCCAGATAACGACCGGCAATCCAGGCCAGGCTTTGCAGCACGCTTCCTGAAGATCGCTTTACCGAAGCCTCCACTGACAACCGTGCCTCTTCCCGGCCTCCCTTTGTTCTCCCGCCATTCAGCCACACGTAGCCGCTAAAAACGTTCTCGCCCTGCGGCACGGCGAGAAAATTGTTTCGGCCTCCTCCCCCCTCGCAAGCTCCGGGTCCCATCTCCGAAAAATTGTTCTCTTGGCAACGCGGCTACACCGCGACTAGGGAGTTCACAGCGCCTACGCCCTCCGGGATCTGTGTCCTGAACGGACAGAGAACAAAACAAGGGAGAGACACCGTGAAGAACCAGTCCATCATCGAAGGCAACCTCGGACAGAACGCAACCTACAAGAAGCTCACCAGCGGCAAAGAAGTCACCCGGCTCAGCATCGCCCTCAACAAAACCTGGCGCAAAAACGGGGAGCGCAAGTCAACCGTCGATTGGATCACCGTCGAAGTATGGGGCAAGACACTCGCCCTAGCAGCGGCGAAGCTCATCAAAGGCGATGCCGTCATCGTGGAAGGTGAATACCGCACCGGGAGCTACACGAAAAACGGAGTCACCATCCCAACCTGCAGAGTCGTAGCCACCTACCTTCGCAAGCTCGACAACTCCATCTACGCCAAGTCTGAGGCCCCGGAGAATGGGACAGAAGACTCCCTAGACACCGAAGACGAGGAGACGCCCTTCTAGGGCGCTCCAGAAACCTGCAAGGCGGCTCCCATCGAGGGAGCCGCCCTTGCTTGCAACAACGTCACTGCTGCGGTGCCGCTGTTCCACGGACCAAACGATCACTCGGATCATTCCACAGCACTGTGAACGCTCGCTCGAAGCCACCTACAACCGAGTCCGACGCAATCAATTCCACGTCCTCTCCGACGCGCGACTCATCAGCGCCAAGACCGGCCGTTCCGCTCCGAAGCCGCCGGCCATCCAGGGAGTAGCTATGCAGCTTCAAAGTACCTTCCTTGGCTACGCGAACGGGTATCCCGACTTGAGCCAGGGCACTCGAACAAGACCCACCCGCACGCTCTTGCTCCGCTGCAAAGCCCTCCGCATCGCGTAACAGACGGATCTGAACCCCGCGCTTAGCCAAGACGCCAAGCACGTTGCAAGCGCGATCATCGACGTCACCCTGCATCGCCATGTCCACACTCTTCGTCGCCTGAAGCAACATGCGCTGGTCAAGTCCGGATAAGTTGTCACCCGGAGCCACGAACAGACGATATGTTGAGTCCACTCCCGCAGCCGGTAATACAGAGCTTCCCACAGGCGCTAACGCGGGAGAAGAGATCGCCCGCGAGGTAACGCCGCCCCCTCCGGCCCCGGCACCCCTCCCAATCCCTTTCGTCATCCACTGGAACGCACACAGCAACAGCATCACGGCGAAGCCAATCACCATCAGTCGCGGCAAACCCAAACCCGGAATCATCACTGCCGAGGGAGCGTCCTTCCGAAGCTCCTGCAGCTTCACCATCTGTTCTTTGAAACCTGCCATGCCTCCCCCTGTCTTTCAAGAATCTTCACATCTCAGCAGCTTCCGCCCCACTCGTCGCGCCTACTTCTTTACCGTTGCCAGCCAGCGCTAATTGAATCGAACGACCACTCACATCTAGGCCAGCAGATTTCATAGCTTCCGCCACAGCTTCAAACGAATACCCTTTGTCCGTCCTCAACTCTTCAATCACATCCGCCAGATCACGTATCGCATCAGATTTCGTCAGTTTCTTTGGTTCCAGTTTCGGAAGGGATTTTAGTTTCCTTCTCACTTTTGCTACCGTTTCAGCCGTCACAATCTTTAGAGTCGTCTTTGCCATCGAGCCATTCCTTTCCTACGCTTGATCCCCGCGACCACTCCAAACTTACCACCCTAGCAACCCTGCTTCCAACAGTTTCCTATCCGAAGGGAAGGGCACACCCCTTCCCTGGTTCCAGACGCGAGCGCGTCTTCCTCCACCCAACCGTGCGGCCTGTTCCTGCCGCAACGCGACCCTTCTAAAACCAACCGGAAAACAGAATGGTGATATACAGCGCCAGCGCGTAAACTGTATCCACTCGCCGCCTCACACGCCATTTGCCCGCGCCGGATTCACCATGGAATCCAGCACTTTAGCTCATCCCGAGGCGCTTTATCAAACCAATCCCGCGCAAACCTTAGGAGAGAGCTATGCCCCCTTCGCAGTACCAGACCCCCACGGATCGTCTCAAAGATCTTCAACAACAAAATGGATCGACCGCCCAGCCGCTTACAAGCCGCCAGCCGGGAAACAGTATCCCGAATCTCGAAACCGAGTCGCTTGCCCCGGAAGAGAAGGCAGCTTTAGACACGGAACTCTCTGCGATCGGCGATCAAATCCAATCCCGTAATTCACCGATCGACAGCGAACTCGAGGATTCACTCGAAGCAGAAAAGGCCGAGTATTCTGCAGCGGGAAATCTCGCGTACGAAACGCCTGATCCAGCCGCAAGTAGCCAAGACAAGGCACGGCTTGCGCTCGAAGCGCTCGCGCTTGACCTTGGAGCTGAAGGAAGCCTCACGAATGGCACACCAACGCTCACCGGCGATAGAGCGGATGAGCTGCGCAGTGTGATCGCGGCACAAACGCTTGTCGCGCAGGAAGCCATCGAGAAGGCTATCAAGGCCAAAGCAAAAGAACAGGAGCAAGCCGATCTACAGGCAGACCAACAAAAACAAAAACCACTAGAAGCCGAACCGCTAGCAGTTCGGCTCACGGATGAACAGACTCGTTTGCTTGTCACGAACGAGTACCCAAACAATGTCCAGGCCCAGAACCAGGCGCTCTACAACATCACCAACAGCGACCAGACCGTCAGCGTTCTGAAGGATACGATCAATCTCGATTACAGCAAAGAAAACAACACGTACTTCGCAAGTCTCGACAAGGACGCCAAGCCAGCACTAGACCAGAAACTTACGCAGCTCCAAGCTGAGCAGGACCGCAAGCGGCAACCGCCGCCTCAGGAGCGGGAAAAAAGTAGGCAACGAGATCGTTCCAAAGACTACGAACGAGACTGATTGAAAACCAGATCCATCAGCGCCGCCCTTTCAGGGCGGCGTTTTTGTTTGCGCATGAAACGCGCAAACACAAGGCATCTTCTTCTCGCGCTCCGCGCAAAGCAAGGAAACCAAGCCTCCCTAAGGGGCTCTGCCCCATTCGCGCCCCGCAAGGGGTTTCCCCATAATTTTCGTTCCGAAAATCACTGCGCTGTGCTTGCCGGAGCTGCGCTCCGGTGGGAGATACCCCTCCCCTTGCGGCTTGCGACCCCGCCTTCGCCAGGAGGCGTTCGGCATGTATGTACATGCCGCTACGCGAGGCATGAAAAGCAACAGCAACAGCAACCGCAAAGGAGCCACCCCCAATGCTTTTCCTTCACCAGCTAACCACCATCGTCCCCGATCTAGTTTCCCAAACTGAACGCACCGTAAAGATTCCCAACGAACCATGGATGACCCTCACTGTCGAGAACATCGGGCTAGGGCCTCGCGGCCTCCCCGCCCTCTCCATTTGCCACTACGGAGAACAGAACGGCGACCTCATGCGCGACCCGGAGATGTGTTTCGAGATGGAGATTGAAGCCGGAAAGGTGAAGGAGTTCCACCCCTATTACTTCCGCAATGATTACGTGGGTTTTGAGCAGATGGCCGTATCTCACGGCGAATGCGACTGCCGCCCCATCATTGATGCCCTGATGCTCAAAGGGCAAAGAGAGTTTGCCGCCACTTGGGACCGCAACCTTGAAGCGCAAGGCTTCCTGCGCAGCTACCGCCACGCCGAAGCGAAGCAGTAGCCGTCAGGACCGGGACGGTGTTATCAGCACCGTCCACCACCACCACGAAGCACACACCCGTAAGCAGGAGCCACACGAACATGAGCACCACAGCGACCGCCTCAGCCTACCAGACACTTTCCCTTTCCCTCATCTATGAATCCCAGACCAACCCCCGTCGCACGTTCGACCCTGACAAGCTGGCCGAGCTTGCAGAAAGCATCCGTACCCACGGCCTCATCCAGCCCATCACCGTCCGGCCTGTCGAGGATCGTTTCGAGATTGTTGCCGGTGCCCGTCGCTTCCGCGCTTCGCAGCTTGCGGACCAGGAAAACATCGTTGCCATAGTGCGCGAGCTTTCCGACCAGCAGGCCTTGGAAGTGCAGTTGATTGAAAACGCGCAACGCCAGGACGTACACCCTTACGAAGAAGCCACCGGCTATGAGCGGGTTTTACAGCTACCCGGCTACGATGTCGCCGCCGTCGCGTCGAAGACCGGCAAGAGCCAAAGCCACGTCTACGCCCGTCTCGCTCTGTTGCAGCTTATTCCCGAAGTTGCCGAAGCGTTCCAGCACGACCGCATCACAGCCAGTCACGCCAACCTGCTTGCCCGCCTTCCCGAGGCTCACCAGAAAGATGCCTTTCAGCAGTGCTGGCGTAAGGACTACCAGGATAAAGAGCCGCACCTATTGCCCGCCAAGCACCTTTCCGCTTGGATTCAGGACAACCTCTACCTGCCTTTGGGCGAAGCACCCTTTTCAACCGATGACCCCGTGTTGAATGCCGAAGCAGGCCCATGCACTACTTGCCCCCGTCGCAGCGGATATAACACCCAGCTTTTTGCGGACGTAGAAGGGGACCAGTGCCTTGACGCCCCTTGCTATCACTCGAAAGTGTCTGCCCACATCGACCGCGAGCTTGCCGCACGGCCCGAGTTAGTTCAGATCGAGACCTCATGGCATAACCCCAAGGACCGCCGCCCCGGAGCGCTCGGCAACAACCAATGGCGGCATCTCCCTACGCCTGAAAACCCCGATGCAGACCCGCCATGCGCCAGCACCCGGACTGCCATCGTCGTATTCGGTCGCAGCACAGGCAAGACCGTTTCCGTGTGCATCGACAACGATTGCCCCATCCATGACCCCCAACGCGCGGCATACCGTGCCGCCCACCCGGTTCCCGTGATGGAGCCGCCCACCGAGGAGGAGACGGAAGAAGAAGCAGCCGCGCGTAAAGCCGAGTACGACCAGCGGCAGGCCGATTACAGGGCTGAGCAGGAACGGAAACAGGCCGAGGAGCAGGCCGAGCAGGAGCGTCGCGACAAAGAGTATGAGGCCGAGCGCGAACGCCGTGAACGGCAGCAGAAGAAGCGGCAAACGAGCTTTCAACGCATCCTCGACATCACCCCGGTGCAGTTGAACCCCAGCCAGCTTCGAGTGATCCTCCGTGCCCTCGTCAACATGGACCCCTACACCTTTGCCGACGACCTTGCCGCCGAGGTTTCCGAAGACCCGGACAACGACCGGCGCAGCGCCGAGGAGGTTCTGTTGACTGCCATCGACGGGCTTGCCGACGACAAGCTGACGGGCTTTGCCGTCCATCTCGCCCTTGCAGGGCATCGTGGCATCCCGCGCGAAAACGAGTTGGACATCCTTGCGGAAGCCGAGGCCGTGTTCCTTCCAAAGGACACGACCAAGGCAGGGAAGGGGAAGGCTGCCAAACAGCCCGCGAAGGCCCCGGCGAAGTCAGCCCAGAAGGGCGCAGCCAAGAAGACTGACGCCAAAACATCGGCCAAGCCCAAGAAGGCTCCCCAAACCAACACCAAAGCCTAACCATGCGAGGCCGGGACCACAGACCCGGCCTCTGCATACCCTTCTTTGCCCCCGGAAAGGAACCCACCATGCCCGACGACACGACAAAGACCCTTGCCAGCAGAACCTTTCGCTCGCCCAGCGAGCTTGCCGAAGTCCTCGAAGACCTCCTCGACTTCGCCGCTCGGTTCCATGACACCCAGGCCGACCTCATCAACCTCGACACCGATCTCGACACGGCACGGCTCGTTGAGAACACGCTCACCGATGGCAGCAAGGTTTACAACATCGAGCTGGAGTAGCCGCTCACATTACCTCCCGGCGTCCGCTAGGACGGGGATGCCCGCACCATGACAGGACACAGATTGCTATGCAAGAGCACTCGCCCCCATTTCACACCGTGCAACTCATCCATGCGGAGAGCATCCGTCGCAGGCTTCTGAAACAGCGGACCAAACCCCAGCGAGGATCGCGCCGCCGCCGCCGTCACCACGCCGTACACACCGCCAGCCACGTGTACGTGGCAGGGGAGGCATAATCCATGAGCAAACTTGCATCTTCCGTCACACCCTCATCCGGTGAGAACCACGCTGACAGCCGATGGAGCGATCACTTCCAATGTGTAGGGAACCGGACACGGCCGGACGGCCACTCCAAGACCACCCCAGCCGATGAACAGGTCTGGCAAGGGTACTTTGAAGGAAAATTGCTTTGCATTCACACCACCGTCCGCTTGACCGGAAGTAACATGGCGCACTTCCTTGTCCATTCCGGAGCTCGCATCGGCTCTCACACGTGGTACTTACGCGGCGGTCACTACGTGGACCTGCGTGTGCTTTCTCGCGAGACGTTGAGCGCAGAGGAACTGCGGCGATTAGGTGAATTGGCCCGAACGGAGGAGCAACGCGCCATTGCCGTACGGCAGGGTCGCCAGACCCTTGCCCAGGCTGTCCACGTTCCCCCGGCAGCCTAAAGCCGAAAGGGAGGCCACTGGTGTGTGGCCTTCCCTTTTTCTGAACGCAAGGGAATCCGTCTTGCCGGTTTCCCCTTGACCCCATTTCGCGCTAGACCGCCTGCGCCAAAATCTGCAGGCGTCCCACGTGCGTGTCCTCATACATGCCCAACAGCCGGCCACGCATCAGGCAGTACGAAGAAATAGCCTCTTGAAGGTGAAACGGCGACCGAAGCATACCCCGCTGCAGAAGAAACGACATCTGCACGCGGAAAAGGGACTGGCGCACCCGTGCCGCGTCCCGCCGCATCATCTCCGAAACTACGCGACCGTTCGCATCGTTCCAGCGCTCGGCGAAGCGAGCGAGGTCGAGCATCGCGTCCGCGTTCTCCCAGAGTCGTCCGACACCGGCGATGCCCCCAACCGCTTTCCACATCACCCAGGGCTCAATTCTGAGTTGATTCGGCCCAGGATGCAGATAGTTTTCACTGATTTCGAGCAGAGGTTGGATGTCGATCTTGCGAAGACTCGCCACCAAGTCTTCCCAGCTCCGGCTCTCCAGCACCCGTCGCCGGTAAATGACCCAGGCCTGATACCCAAACGCCCCAACAAACAACAGCAGCAAAACAACAACACTGACCATCGGCCTTCGTCCTCAGCAAACCGTGTGCCAATCAATTCGTGCGTCTCGATTCTAGTTCGGAACGCAAATCTTGCAATGCCTTTTTCGTACCCTCATCTACCACGGACGGTGTTTTGTCCGGGAGCCAAAACACCACGATCCAGTACGCCAGGGTTCCAATGTAGAACGTGATCCTTAGATGTTCAAGGTCGCCGAAATGCTCCGCTGTCCTCCAATAGGCGTGCAGTGTATCTGTGACAAACGAAACCAGATTGATGACCAGAAAGCCCAGGCCTTCCCGGATCACGAGGTTTTGCCAACTCACGCCCGCCTGTTGCGACACGGCCACCACCGCCAGAAACAACCCGGTTACCAGGATCGTGACGAAGAGACTCGCTCGCGAGTACAGCGCGTCGCGAGGGCTACTCGCTGCTGGCGTGATGCTCAGGGAAAGCAGCACCGCGACCGCGGTCGTTGCCACCGCACTACCCATCAGCTTCTTGCGCGTATTCCCGAGCCAGGCACCCTCTCGCCGAAAAACAAACCCGGCAATCTCACCAATCACGGCGAGCTGCAACGCAACGTCCAGAAATGCCGAGCCCCAATACAAGCCTCGGTACATCCCCGCGCTGCCAAAACGACGCCCCACGTAGAGGACGGCCGTGGTCAGGATCGAGAACAAGATCCAACCCGTGAACCACGGCACCACCCTCCATCGTTTTTTGGCCACCAGAACGGCCAGAAGCAGCACGTTCATTCCAAAGCTCGCTGCCCAAAGCAGAATTGCGACGAGACTCAAATCCTGCACGCGACCCCCTTGGATTCCGTGCTTTCATTCTCGCGCAACTTCTACTTACATCAGGTGGAACACCGTTAGCACGGTCTGTACCCAGGACGGCAGCACGGAAGTGCTTGAACTTGGGGCGGAAGTTGCGACTGAAGGACGCGGGTTGCCGCCGTTGATGATCTGAGGACGTGGATTGCCGCCGTTGATGATCTGAGCCTTTTGAGCGTGCGCCGCAGGGTTGAGGGCCACAAAGCCGAAAAACACGACGGTTGACAGAATTGCGTTCTTCATGGTGGTAAGCTCCATGCGCTAGTAGCGCAGCCTTAGCCTAGCCCGAACTGCAACGAAAGTAATGCCGCTTTCTGGTAAGCACCCCAGGTGACTACAGCGGTGACGAAGGGTGCGGGAAGGGCAGCTCCGCTCCCTTCCCGGACTCAAACGCAAAACGTTTTCGTCTCCCATCCCCAGCGGGCCTGTTCCTGCCCGCAACGCCGTCCCTAATCAATTCGGCGCACATACTGTGCGCGTCTGCGGAAACCAGACCTCCCTAGGGGCTCTGCCCCACGCGCCTTGCAAGCCGTTTCCCCATAATTCCGCTGCGCAGAATCACTTCGCTGCGCTCGCCCTCTTCGAGGGTGGGCGATACCCCTCAGCTTGCAACTTGCTACCCCCGCCTTCGCCAGGTGGCGTTCGGCATGTGTGTACATGCCGCTACGCGAGGCATGAAGAGCAACAGCAACCGCAACAGCGAGGAGCAAAAGCCATGTTGAACCTGAGCGCCAACCCCACCACCAACACCCTCCTTGACTACATCAGCGATGGCATCGAGGAGTTCTTTCACCGTCAGCCCTTTGTCGTTCCGACCAGCGCGGCTCCGGAGATGGCGCAAATGCTCGTCCTTCGTGAGTACGTCGTGCAGAGCTTTCCTCCGTCCCCCTCACCCCGTTTCGGAAGTTGGATCGAGGCCTACTACGCTTACAGCCTTCCCGTTCAGGTTTGCGGCGTCCGGCATGGGGCACCAACAGAGGACGGTTATGGCGTTCAGACCTTCCCGAACATTGCAGAGGCCCGCCGTTCCTTCCCAGACCTTCGCCTTCGATCCTTACGCGGCCATAGCAGCCGTTTCAGCGGGCCGATGCGCGGCGAGCTGGACGGCCAACCGGCAATCCGATACGAAACCACGGCTGCCTGCCTTTTCTATTCCGCATAAGGACGCGGAGCCCCACGACGGAACCCACTTCCAGGAGGAAATGCGATGCCCCACAAACGGATGACCCCAGCCCAACATCAGCAGGCCGAGCAAGCCCTTGCCAAGGCTCGGGCCTCACAGACGGAGTTCTGGGCAGACCTTCACGCCCTTGAAAACGCTTTAGGGGTTGACCTCGCCGCCGAGGACGACCTTGCAGAAACCACCCTCGACCATCTGCTCACCATTAGCAGCACCCGACCGGAGGCATACCGATGACCCGCTTTGACGCCTTCGAGGTTAGCCCCGTGCTGGCCACCGACATAGATGGCATGGGAGGCACGGAGATACAAGCCTTCGGCACCCTTGCCGAGGCAGTCACCGCGCTCGCGGCAACCGAGGCGGCTGGCCTAGCGGCACAGCTTTCATGGACCGTCTACGGGCACACGCCGGGGGAGGGAGCCGAGGCCATTGCCGATTTCGAGACCGAGGCGGATGCCTTCGCGCTTCTGTACAAGCTCACGGGAATCGCTGGGCAGACTGGCGTCACCCTTTACAGGCTTCCCCACCCCCAAACCATCACCGTTTGGACCTGCACCAGCCAGGCCGACTTTGAACCCACCACCACCGTTCACGTGACAGAACATGACGCCCAAGCTGAGTTGCTAGGGCGAATGCGTTCCGACCTCACAACCGAACAGCAGGAGCGCGGAGCCGCCCTACTGCTTTCCGGCAAGGAACACGAAGACTACACCGCCTTTGCCGATTTCGTGGAAGACACGTCTATCGGCATCTTCGACCACTACGCCGTGGAGCCACACGGCCTAGTGTTCTAGCTTTCTTCGGAGCGTTGGTGATATACAACGCTCTCATTTCAACTATGCTTTCTTTACAAGTCTTTTCACGGCTCGTGTTGAAAGCGCGCCCGCAGTGCAATGAGGCCAAGTTATGAACCGCAGAGCTATTCCCGCTTTTCTTCTAATCGCCGGAACAACCGCCGCTCCGGTGCTGAGTCAGACAAAGGCTCCCGCGCCTCGCACAGACGCTTCTATCGAGGCTGAGGTCCGAGGCATTCTCTACAACGATTCCGCCTTGCAGGAGAAGGGTGATGCTGTAGTCGCCAACGTCAAGGGAGGAATCGTGACCTTGAGCGGGAAGGTGACCAGCGAAGCGGCTCGCGTCCTTGCGTCACGGGACATCGCGGAGGTGCACGGCATCAAGACGGTGTTGAATGACCTCACCGTCAGCACTGCCGCCGCCGTACCAACTGCAGCGGCTACGCCGCCCCCGGTTGCGCAGGCTGACCGTACAAAGCTGCTGGAGCTTCCAGCTCACACGCAGATTCCGGTCCGATTGCAGGAGGAGCTAGACACCAAGACCGCGAAGGAAGGCGACACGTTCCATGCAACCGTGGCCGCGAACGTCTTTCATAACGGCTATCCGCTGATCCCGGTTGGTACACCCGTACTCGGCAGGATCGTGGAGGCAAAACCCGCAGGGCGTCTTGTCGGCTTCGCTTTGTTGAGCGTCGAGCTTGTCTCAGTCCGCTTGCCGGTCCCTGGCAGCAGCGACCAGGATATGTCCGTCGTCACCCAACAGGTGTCCAGCCGCAACAATGGACGAGGAGCGGGAACAGCCGCCGCAGGCGCAGGCGGGGCCGGGCTGGGCGGTTTGATCGGCGCTCTCGGCGGGGGAGGGAAGGGCGCAGCCATCGGTGCCACCAGTGGCGCAGCCCTTGGTGTCGGTGCACGCGCTCTGACGCCAGGGCAGCAGATTGACCTCAAACCGGAGGCCCTAGTTGTCTTCACCACCGAAGCATCCTTCTCTGTGCCAGTAACGATTCACAACGGAGTGCCGGAGCTACGTGACGCCGCAAGCGGCGAGGCCTCGCTCAAGACCCGTCCCGCAAGCCTCCCGCAGTAACCCTAGAGGGCGCGGAATCCCTTGTTTTATAAGGGTTTCCGCGTCTTATCTTGTATAATGACGAGAGGAGATACGGCGATGACCACGACTCTTGAGACGACTGGCGAACTCGCAACCGCAATCGCGAACGGGGAAGTTGAAGTGAATCCGCACATGACCCCGGATCAGCAGAAGGCCTTTGCTGCGCACGTCGCTTTCTTCGATGACGTTGTAGCGAAGGGTATGGCGCACGTTGAAGCCGAGCGCCGCGACCTGATTGCATCTGGCCTGATGACCGAAGACGGCCGACTGATACACAAGCCCGCCCTCCGCTAGGAGCGGCAGTGGATAAACCGAAGTTCTTTTTGGTACTCGGTCCCTCTGGGGCTGGAAAATCTTCCATCTTCGATGGCCGCTTAGGAGTGGACGCGCTCAACCGCGATAAACTCCTGCAGCGCCTTTCCGGCCACAATGATCTTGCCCGCGCTTCGCGCGAGGCTAAGCTACTCGCCCGGCATGAAGAGTCCGAGTTCATTCGCGAGCACCTTGAGCAAGGTAAGAGTTTCGCGACCGAGCGCACCTTCACTTACGCAACCGAGCTGAAACGTCTTGACGACGCAAAAGCAAAAGGCTTCGAGGTCCATGCGATCTATATCGCCGCAGGCGATGCCGATACGCATGTGCAACGCGCCGAGGCCCGCGTAGCGGCCAAGGGCCACCAGGTCAAAGAGTCTGAGGTCCGCGACATTCACGAACAAAGTATGCGGAATCTTCCGCTCCTGTTCGCCGCCGCCGCCGAGGGAAAGACCGATACCGTCACGGTCTATGACAACAGCGACAAACCAAAACAGATCCTTGCGTTTCAGCAGGGGGCCGGTGCGTCACTCAGCATCCGCCCCCCGGCATGGTTCCGCGAGGCTTTGGAAAATACACCCTTCCACACCGGCGCCCTCCGTCAGATCACCCGTACGGGTGAATCTGTCGCCACGCTTGACGTGAACGGGCCGAACCGGAGGCGGGCACTCGCCGCCGAGCTGGACCCAGTGGATGTCGTGACCTCCAACCGCTTCGCACAGGGATTGAACCAACGCGCTGTCATGGATGACATGCAGACCGTCCGCGAGCGCTTGCTCCAAGGCCGGTCAGCTCAAGAGATAAAGAACGAAATCACCCAGGACCATGGCAAGGCCCCCGGCGCGAGCGGCTACGCGAAGGAGCTGCTCGCCGTCGTCACGGAACAGACGGGCTGGAGCCCAGTCGCCACGGCTAAAGAAGCTCAGAGTGCCCGCACGGAGTACGCCGTGCGCGTCACCCCGAGCCAGGCAGAAGCCCTTCTCAGCCAGGCTTCCTCTAACGGGCAGCCGCCGATCCAGGCCACCGACCTGCAACAAGGGAATGAATCGCGCGACATCCTTGATGGGCGCGCCCAGCTCGGCTACTCCTCTACCAGTCACGCCTTCTATGCGGTCCTGCTGGAAGGTAGCGAGGCCGACCTCAGGAGAGACATTGCGGCGGCTGCGCCGCCCGAGCCACTTTTGTCTATCAAGGACCAGGACAAATCAGACTCGCCCACCGCGCAGCAACGCGGCGGGCTGCGTTTCTGGCAGGAGACGGAAAATGGTTTGACCGTCAAACACGCCGCAGGCTCGTTGACGGTTCCCGGCTCCGACGCCTTCCCCCGTGATATCCAGGCGCAACGCGCCGTGTCACGAGGAACCGGCTACGACGCTGGCCACCTGATAGGCCATCAGTTCGGCGGCCCCGAAATACCCGGCAATCTCAGCTTGCAAAACCATCTAATGAATCAGGGGGGCGGCACTTTCTACAACCTAGAACAGCGTTGGGCGGCAAGCCTCGCCCAAGGTGATGCGGTCGATGTCCACGTGACCGAATACACCCGCGCCACCGATGCGGCGTTTCTCTACCGCCGAGTGGAGAGTGTCACAACAACTCCCCAGGGCGAGATCGCCCGCGAGACATCTCTCTTCGTCAATCCGGAGTCGGAACGAGTCCGCAAGGCGGAAGGGCGGGACAACCAACCGCTTGCCACGCCAGGCGTCGTTTTACCGCTTCCGGCACGACCGGAACCAGAGCCGCAGGAAATCGGCGTACTCCTCACCGACAACCAGGCCAAACTACTCTTGCAGGACAAACACAAGAACGACCGCGCTTCCTATCAGCGCGAGTTCCTTGATGCCCTCTCCGGCGAGAAGCCCGTCGCGATCCTCGACGGCCGTGCGGAGCTGGACTTCGACAGCGAGCGCGAGCGTTTCTACGCCGCCCTCAAAGAGACCGATAAGCCTGCCCTCGACCAACGCCTCACCGAGCTGCAGGCAGCCCATGCGGACAAAATAAAACGCGATGCCGGCCGGCATCGCGATTCAGAACACGAGCGCGATTAGGCGCTCAGTTCCCATTCTTTATCTCTGCCGCGTTCGCCGGCTCCTCGGCCGTCGTTTCGTCTATGGCCGAGTCGTACACCGTCGTCCTCTCGCCAATTGCATCCAGGGCGACGTTGAGCTGTTCAATCGTGCTTTCCGCGTCGTCGTTTTCCACGACCAGGAAGCAGGACACGCGCTTGTACGCCGCCATCTAGCGCACCCTTTGGTGTGGCAGAGGGAACATCGGTTCGCCCCGCTTACGCCGGTCCACCATGCCACGTATTCCGTAGCCAACGCCAACCCCACACACCCAAACCAGCAGAATCACACCTAGAAGCAGCCCCATCGTGTTGTGGCCCCCTGCAGTCCATTATCCGCCCGACTGAAGCATTTTTCACGCCTTGTGATATACAAGTTTTGTTCTGCTCCCATGAATCTCGCGGGCTCGAAGGAGATAAACATGCAAGCACCAGGACCCGGTGTCACTAGGGACGAAGTAACTGCAGCCCGGCGCAGGTACGAAACACTGCGAAAGACGTTTGCGGAGCAGACCGAACCTGAGTCATACCTGCAGTTTCCGTCTGGCGGAGACCCGAAGATCGAAGTCTTCAACCTCATGAGCAAATTGCTTGAAGAAAGAAATGTGATGTTCTCTGAGGCTCAGCGACAAGGTGAACTCCAGGCGATGCACAGGATAGAAAACAACCGAGTGCGACGCAAATAGGCAATCTTTGATCTATCGCTTCGTAACGAAAGACCAGCGGTAAGGCTCCCGCCTTACGCTTCAGCCCGGCTAACGCCAGGCTTGCGCTATCCCCCGAGCGGGCCTGTTCCTGCCCGCAACGCCGTCCCTGAATAAATCGGCGCACATACTGTGCGCGTCTGCGGAAACCAAGCCTTCCTAAGGGGCTCTGCCCCATTCGCGCCCCGCAAGGGGTCTCCCCATAATTTTCGTTCCGAAAATCACTGCGCTGCGCTTGCCGGAGCTGCGCTCCGGTGGGAGATACCCCTCCCCTTGCGGCTTGCGACCCCGCCTTCGCCAGGAGGCGTTCGGCATGTATGTACATGCCGCTACGCGAGGCATGAAAAGCAACAGCAACAGC
>CAXTRT010000026.1:0-51923 GCA_964246835.1 uncultured Acidobacteriaceae bacterium
CCCTCTCATCGACAATAGAACTCAACGCGAAAGGATCCCCACAACCAATGCCTCAGCTCCCCATCGCCATCTACTACGAGCAGCCTCACTGGTTCAAACCCCTCTTCGCCGAGCTCGACCGCCGCCATACCCCTTACCTCGCCCTCTCCGCCGTTGACCACACCTGGTCCCCCGACGATCACCCCGAAGAGCAATACGCCCTCGTCCTCAACAAAATGAGCCCCAGCGCCTGGAACCGCGGCCACGGCGACCAGATCTTCTACACCCTCGGCTTCCTCGAGCACCTCGAGGCCCGCGGCGTCCGCGTCCTCAACGGCGCCCAGGCCTTCCGCTCCGAGCTCTCCAAAGCCTCGCAGCTCACCCTCCTCGACACCCTAGGCCTGCCCTTCCCCCGCGCCCGCGTCATCCACCGCGCGTCCCAAGCGCCCTCGGCAGCAAGCGGTCTGCGCTTCCCTATCGTCGTCAAGCCCAACATCGGCGGCTCCGGCGCCGGCGTCAAACGCTTTGACAGCCCCGAGCAGCTCCTTGAAGCCTCAAACACCCCCGACGCCCTCATGCTCGGCATGGACACCACCGCCCTCGTCCAGGAGTTCATCCCCGCCCGCGACGCCTCCATCATCCGCGTCGAAGTCCTCAACGGCAAATTCCTCTACGCCATCCGCATCGGCATCACCGGCGACACCTTCGACCTCTGCCCCGCCGATATCTGCCGCACCCCGATAGGCGTCGACCTCCAACGCTCCGCCTGCTCCATCGAAGCAACAGAAGACCAGGCCAAAGCCAAGCTCACCGTGGAAGCCTTCACCCCACCTCGAGACGCCATCGCCGATGTAGAACGCATCATGGCCGCCGCCGGCATCTCGCTCGGTGGCATCGAGTACATGATCGACGACCGAGACGGCCAGCGCCTCTATTACGACATCAACGCCCTCTCCAACTTCGTCGCCGACGGCCAGACCGTCATAGGTTTCGACCCCTTCGCCCGCCTCGTAGACTGGCTCGAAGCCGAAGCCCAGGTCCCCGCCACTCTTTAAACTCTTCGTCTTCGGAGACAGCCTTCGCGCAGCGGAGGATCTCCGCTGCAGCTTCGAGCGGCACTCTAATGTGAGGCTTGAGAGACGTGCAACGCCTCCTTCTGCCTTTCGGCTTTCCTTTGATTCATCTGATCGAGTCTCTCTTTTTCCAAGTAAGGGGTAGCCTCGCTGTCAGCCCGATCGTTGTCAAACCTCAGCAATTGAACTGCTAGATACTGCTGCTTGGACGGGTCTGCTTTCTTCATCTCAGCGACAACATCATCGATAGAGGCATTGTCCTTGAGCGCGGCCAAGCCAGTGACCGCAAACCCGGCGGCGAGTAGGTTAGGACTGGTCACGGCTCGCCGGAGCAGAGGAATGAACCTTGTATCCTGACTTGCTACGACTGCCTCGACGTCAAAGACCAGGTTATCGGCTTGCGTCTGTGCAAGTTTGACCGTGAGATTGCGGCTTCTCGCCCATATAGCCAGAGGTGTGCTTGGCGAACTTGCATTAGGTATGTCGTCAGCGCTAACACTCTCCGGGACACCGCTATCCAGCGCGATACGAACAACGTCCGAGAGGTAGGTATAGTACGTGTCACTCGGATCTTTGAATCGTATCAACGTAGCTGCCACCAAACCTTTTAGAAGGTGGTTTTGCTGAAGTTCTAGGAAGAGATTTTCAAGGATAGGCTTTTCACGGGCTTCATCTCCACCGCTCATCACGTGAGTCACATCCCCCTCTTCATAGTGACCGGTTTTTATATGGCTGATTGCTTCATCGAGAAGGTTTGGCGCTGGTTGGGATGAAGCTTGGGCTTGGTTACGCTCTGGTGCCTGGGCGTGGCCAACTGATAGAGACAGCAGCGACCCCAAGACCACAACCGCATATTTAGCGAACCGTGAACAGTTGCTCATCATGTTGTCTCCTATCGACTATGTCACTGACTCTGGAGCTGCTGAAAAGTCCGTCTAGAGCTATTTTCATTCATCGCTGCAAAAGCAGCGACGGAGCTTTGGGAGTATTGATTTGGTCCCAGAGGTTCGAGCTCTCCATTTTTATATGTCCAGTAACTAGGGAAAGTGGCGTGATCCGTAGTTTGCCAGTGTCCTTGCGAGTCGAACTTTATTACGTCCCAGATATATGGTGTGGTGTTCCCCGTAAGATACGCATTTACCTGTCGCCCGGCCGCATCTATACGACCTTCCTCCATCATGAACTCGAGTCCCGTGGCTGTTCCGGTTCCCACAATCCCGCTGTCGGGGGTATACTCATGCCCTTGAAGAACCCATCCCGGAAAGTGGACGCTGCTACCGCAAGGAAGAGGCGTAGCGCCCATTTGATGGAGCGACTCACCGGCTCCCCAACTAATAATCATCCTATAGCTAAGAAGATTTGTTTTGAAGGTTTCCGGATTGAGTGTAGTGGGTGGCTGCGCATTTCCTGAGTTCTTCACCAACCATGCGAGTGCATAGGCTTTGTCGGCGGCGGTGTTTGCATCGTTCGATACAACGGTCTTGCCTGTAAGGCCATCAGCAGCAAAAGCAAGCATCTGTCCAATACAGGCCCGGGCGTGGGGATCGGTATCGTTTTGCAGATCACTCACGATTGGGGCAGAAGCACCACTCGGAAGGGTCACCGCAGCGGGGTTCAACCAGGCAACAACCGTGATCTGTGGTGAGTTGGGCGGCGGAGTTATGACCGTCGCAAATACTGTGGAACTGGTCGCGGGCTGGCTGCCTCCCATGGGATTAAAGCCCTGGCCGCTATACCCTTGGGAGGTAACGGATACGTTGACGTTCTCGGTCGGTGTACCGGCGGCAACGGTGACGTTCGCGACGATCGTAGTGTCATTCGCGCTCACAAGCGAGTAGCTGAGACCGGCTCCAGGGTTGAAGTTGAGGACAGGAGAGCCATTGCCAAGATAATCACCAGTAAAGGTCACGTTCGTCGTCTTACCAGCCGGCCAATCGCTCGGATCAATCCCGGAAAGAACCGGAGTTTGATCCGCAATAGTGACCGATCCCGAAGAAGTAAGGTTTTCGCTCTGGTAGACGCATGAACCTTGGTTGAAGAGGATCTGGCCTCCCCCACTTGAAGCTTGCAGACCCGAATACCCGGCACCCACCGCATGCATGGTTGCTGGATTGCCGTTTGCCATCGTGATCATCGCAGCGTCGTAAGAGTTGTAGCCCGGTGTTATCGGGGAATTCGGAGGTACGGAAGTGCCGGCACAAGGAGAGGAGTAGTAGCCCAGCGTAGAAACGTTTTGGAAATCGTTTGGGTTTATCGAGGGGTCGGGTATGATCATCGAAATCTGACTCAAGGCGTAGCTGCAACTGCAGGAGTAGCAGCTGTAGCTGCGAAGAGTCTTCTGTGTTGCGCTGATCATGGAAGCGCGGCCTAACACTCCATGATCGTCAGTTGCCTGCGCCTGCAACCCCCAGATGAACTGTCCCGTGGTTACGTTGGGAGACATGGTGTTACCAAGGGAATCGGAAATGTGTTGATCCCGTAGTGCACGGAGATCATACTCTGCTGTTTGCCCGGGGGCGAGCTGGGTTGCACCCGGAACGTAGTCTGGCTGATTTGCCGCAGTGATGCGGGCAAAGACGATCTTGGGTTCAGATGTCGTGTTCGTAATGTAGACATGGGTCTCAAAATCCCCATCCAAACGCCACGGATAGCCTCCCGTCCCAGACTCTTCGGTCTGAACATCTCGGAATGGCGGCGAGGCGGCGAGTTGCAGCTTACTGTCAGGCATCGTGCTTAGGGAAGCAAGGAAGGAGCCCGCGCCTCCAGAACTGCTGAGCTTCACTGCAACTACGTCGCTCACAGGGGTCTCACTCGACGACACGGATATTGAGGAGACCTGGCCGGGAGCTAGTGTGACCGGAGCCAATGATGCAGGGGGCATTCCCGGCGCGTGAAAAAAGAGTGTAGGCGTAATGCTCTCTGACACCGCTTTAAGGTTCTTCACGGCGAGGACATACTGATTTTCCTTCAATGACAATCCGGTTGCTGCAAGGCTGCCACTAAGAAGAACTCCCGGATCAACGAAGCGGACCGTGCTGATGTAGCTTCCTCCAGGCAGAGCGACAAACCCAGTTGCACGAATCACACCATTGGCGGCGCTGCTGGAGATCGCAGCGCTTGCTAAGTGATCCTGATTGTCTGGCGCCGGAAGCTCAGCGAGGTATGAGCCTCGCGAGGGAAGATTGAGTAGGCGCGCCACCCCATTTACAACAAAGCTTACGGTCTCTGGACCTGTAGAAGAGTTCGAGACAGAGATATAGGCCTTGGAGTTTGGTGGCGCCCACCAGACAGAGTTGAGACTAGGTGTGTAATACTCCTGGTCTTCATAGAGGGTGGCGTCACTACTCGCACCGGATTCATAGCCCGATAAGGTGATTTGCGAAGCTAGGCTGCGGAAGACCCCATAATAGCTCACAGAGACACTCCGGACTGTATCGATGGCTGCGCCATTGAGTTGTGCGGCGAAGTCAAAGGCGGAGATTGCCTGGGGTTGCATTTGGATCGGTATGGTGGAGATCTCTCGTCCTGCAAGGTCCCAGAAGGAGGGTCGCAGAAATGTCGCGATCGGTTCTGTTCGCAACAGCAATCTGGGCGCTCGTAAAGCCATGAACGAGAGCAACCGGTGCGAAGAGTGTATGCGGCGCAGCTGGAATCTGTGGCTGTTGTGGGGCGATCCGCGTTTGCGCTCTTACGGACAAGCAAAGAGGCATACCTAAGCAAAGCAGCAGTAGTACTCGCAAGAAGCGCTTATGAAGTAAACAAGCCATGAGTATCCGTCCTCGATAATGAACCATAGGTGGTTGCAGCAAATTGCCGACTGAGATGTCTGGATTTCTGGCCCGCGCCTACTAAACACTAGAATTTAGGTTTGTGCAATCTAATTACGCTTGTCCATACGATTGCAAGGGTTCACACACGAAAGCATAACGAGCTGTACCCTATCCTCATGCGCTACGGCTTCTGGCTCCCCGTCTTCGGCGGCTGGCTTCGCAACATCGACGACGAATCCATGCCCGCCACCTGGCCCTACGTGCGCGACCTCGCCGTCCGCGCCGAGCACATCGGCTTCGACCTCACCCTCATCGCCGAGCTCAACCTGAACGACATCAAGGGTCCCGAAGCCGACTCACTCGATGCCTGGTCTACGACGGCAGCTCTCGCGGCAGTCACCAAGAAGCTCGAACTCATGGTCGCCGTTCGCCCCACCTTCCACTCCCCTGCCCTGCTCGCCAAGCAGGCCGCTAACATCGACCGCATCGCCAACGGCCGCCTCACCCTCAACGTCGTCTCCTCCTGGTGGAAGGACGAGGCCACCCGCTACGGCCTCCCCTTCGACGAGCACGACGACCGCTACGCCCGCACCTCCGAGTGGCTCGACGTCGTCAGCGGTTGCTGGCGCGAACAGAACTTCTCCCACAAGGGCAAGCTTTACACCGTTACCGAAAACCTTCTCTCTCCCAAACCCCTCGCGCAGCCGCACCCCACCCTCTACGCCGGCGGCGAATCCGAAACCGCCAAGAACCTCATAGCCGCCAAGTGCGACGCCTACCTCATGCACGGCGACGAGCCCGACATCATCGCCGCCAAGGTCGCTGACATGCGCCGCCGCCGCGCCGAGCACCCTCACCTGCCGCCGCTCGTCTTCGGCGTCACCGGCTACTGCATCCTCCGCGACTCCGACGCCGAGGCCGACCGCGAAGTCGCCCGCATCACCGACGTCAAACAATCCGCGCGCGGCTATGCCAATTACCAGCAGTTCATCACCGGCTCCAAGCTCGAAACCGAGCTCAGCCTCCGCGACTACTCGGTCTCGAACCGCGGCCTCCGCTCCGGCCTCATCGGCTCCGCCGCCACCATCCGCCAGCGCCTCGCCGACTTCGAGGCCACCGGCTGCTCGCTCGTCCTCCTCCAATCCAGCCCCCAGCACTCCGAGATGGAACGCTTCGCTGCCGAAGTCATCGCTACGTAACGTGTCGCGTCTTCCTGAGCGTAGCCCCTTTAACTTGTCATCCTGAGCGCAGCCTTTTCATTTGTCATCCTGAGCTCAGCCTTTCATTTGTCATCCTGAGCGCAGCGAAGGACCCGCTTCTCGCCTCTGCCTTTCTTCTTCCACTCCGAACGCACCCTCTTTTTTTGTCATTCTGGAGCGCAGCGAAGAATCCCCGCACTTGTCTTTGCCGGACGGAGCGAAGCGACGCGTCCCTCTCTCGCATTGTCATCCTAAGCGCAGCGAAGGATCTGCTCTTGCCGGATCAGCAGTAAATATCAGCCGAAGCCGGCACACAAAAACGCGCGGCAGTGGCGCAACTCTCCTGTAGCAGCGCCTACACTACCCCTAAAGAAGAAAAGCAACACACCTCTGACGATCGAAACATCTCAGGTCTGAGCCAGGCAGCGGTACACGCGGCAAACCCTAGTCTCTAAACCGTCCCGATCGAAGACTTTGAGACCAAAGTACCCGGAGGGTTAGGTACCTTCTCTGCTTCCGCTCGACAAAGCACGGAACCATCCGCACCGCTCTTGCGTAAGCTTGCCTACGAGCGCTGCCATCAGAGTCGGCGACTCCAGGAGTGCACCATGGCCCCAAAAAAGAAACGCAATCTCTGGATCTGGGGCGGCCTCTCCGTTCTCGTCCTCGCCGTCGTCCTCGGTGTCGCCATGGCCGCCCGCGGCTCCGCCACCAAGCTCGAACCCTCGCAGCTCGCCAAGGTCGAACGCGGCGACATCGCCCGCTCCGTTGTCGCCACCGGCAAGGTCCAGCCGATCCTCAAGGTCGAGGTGAAGAGCAAGGCCTCCGGCATCGTCACTAAGCTCTACACCGACATCAACGCCCACGTGCACTCCGGCCAGAACCTCGCCCAGCTCGATCAGGTCGAGATCCTCGCCCAGGTCGCCGCCCAGCGCGCCCAGCTCACCGCCGCCGAGTCCAACGCCACCGCAGCAACCGCGGCCATCCAGTTCGACCGCGTCGCCGCCGAATCCCCCGACCTGCCCATGTACGAGCACACCTTCAAGCGCGCCGAGCAGATGCAGAAGGACGGCGTCGTCTCCCAGCAGGCGCTCGACGACGCCCAGCAGAAGTTCGTCTTTGCCGCCAACACCCGCGATAAGGCCCTCGCCCAGATCACCGTCGACCAGTCCAAGCTCCACCAGGCCCAGGCCCAGGTCGCCCAGTCCCAGGCCGCCCTTCAGCAGCTCCAGGAGCAGCTCTCCTACACCAACATCACCTCGCCCATGGAAGGCACCGTCCTCTCCCGCGACGTCGAACTTGGCGACGCCGTCAGCTCCATCCTCGTCCTCGGATCGACAGCCACCCTCGTCATGACCCTCGGCGACACCACCCAGGTCTACGTCCAGGGCAAGGTCGACGAAGCCGACATCGGCAAGGTCTACATGGGCCAGCCCGCCCGCATTAAGGTCGAAAGCTTCCGCGACAAGACCTTCCAGGGCAAGGTCACCAAAATCTCCCCGCTCGGTGTCGAGAAGGACAACGTCACTACCTTCGAGGTCCGCGTCTCCATCGACAACCCCGGCGGCGAGCTCAAGGCCAACATGACCGCCAACGCCGAGATCCTCCTCGAAGAGCACAAGAACGCCCTCACCGTCCCCGAGCAGTCCGTCATCTACGACAAGGACCGCAAGGCCACCGTGGAAGTCCCCGACGATAAGCAGAAAAAAGGCCGCCGCATCGTCGCCGTCAACGTCGGCATCTCGAACGGCACCAAAACCGAAGTCCTCTCCGGCCTCAAACAGGGAGACACCGTCATCCTCCAGCAATAGCCGCGTGACGAGTCATTGGTCTCGCTCTCTTGGAAGCCGTCATCTCGACCGGAGCGCAGCGGCGTGGAGAGATCCCCGCATTTCGCTATGGCTTCACGAAAGTGCTACCAGCAAAACGACTCAGAACCGGCAAACCATCGAAGGAGCCCGCCCATGCAAGCCCGCTATCTCCTCTGCCTCTCCTCTCTCGCTATCTCCACCGTTGCCTTCGCCGCTGATAATAACTTCGACCGCACCCTCTCCGTCTCCAACTCGCCCTCCGTCAGTGTCTCTACCGGCTCCGGCTACATCCATCTCCGCGCCGGCTCTGACTCTCAACTCCACATCGCGGCGCATATTCACGGCAACGGCGGCAGCAGCTGGTTCGGCGGAAGCAGCGGCGGAGACGTCCAGTCCCGCATTGAGCAGATCGTCGCCAACCCGCCCATCCAGCAAAGCGGCGATTCCATCCAGATCGGCGAACGCCACTCTGGCGACAGATACCGCAACATCACCATCGACTACGAGATCAGCCTTCCTCGGGGCTCGAAGATCGAAGTCTCCACCGGCTCCGGCGACATCGAGACCCAGGACGTCGGCGCCGGTCTCAAGGCTGACAGCGGCTCCGGCTCTGTCCGCGCTCGCGCCGTTCACGGCCCCGCCACCCTTCAGACCGGCTCCGGCGACATCGAGCTCGAAGAGAACGCACAGGGCGAAGTCCGCGCGCAGACCGGCTCCGGCTCCATCCGCATCCGCGAGATGAACGGCGCCCTCCGCGCCCAGACCGGCTCCGGCGACATCGAAGCTACCGGCAAGATCACCGGCGAGTCCAAGCTCGAAACCGGCTCCGGCTCCGTCCGGCTCACCATTGGTAACGGCGGCGGTTACACACTCGACGCCACCACCGGCTCCGGCTCCATCCACACCCAGTCCCCCATCCAGATGTCCGGCAATATCAACAGTCACCACGTCAACGGCACCGTCAACGGCGGCGGCCCCACCCTCCGCATCGTCACCGGCTCCGGCGACATCGAGATCAAATAACTCTGGCAATCATCGGACCCCGTAGACACCACGAGACATCTGTAGGATAAGAACGGCACAGTCATCAACGTTATCCCTTCTTTCATCCAGGAGATTTTTTGCAGATTGTCTTCAGCTACCCGCCTCTCCCTGTCATTAACTTCCTTAACGAAGCTCTCGAAACCGCCTTCAGGCAACATCGCTCCGGAGACACCATCACGCGCTGGGAGTTCGGCACCCCTGTGCCTCCCGGCGACTTCGAGGTCATGCTTGCGATAGGCAAGGTCACCCGCGAGCATCTCCTGGCCTTCCCAAACCTCGCTCTCGTCCAGACCCTGTCGGCGGGCTACGAAGGCGTGGACATCGACGCCGCCACGGAACGTGGCATCTGGGTCTCCTATGCCCCATCTGACCGCACCGGAAACGCGGATTCTGTCGCCGAACTCGCCGTTCTGCAGCTTCTCGCGCTCTCCCGCCGGCTGCTTCCCGCGGTCGAGTCGGTCGCCCGCGCCGGCAACTACCTCGCCGTGCTCACCCCGGCTCTTCAGGGCAAATCCATCTGTCTGGTCGGCATCGGCGGCATCGGCAAAGCGATCCTTGCCCGCCTGCGCCCCTTCGGCATGCACATCACGGCCGTCACTCGTCACCCGGAGAACGCCCCGCCCGACCTGCCAACGCGCCCACTCTCCGAGCTCAAACCAGCCATCGCCGAGGCTGACTTCGTCGTGCTCTGCCTGCGCGCCACCGACGAGAACCACCACCTCTTCGATGCCCCGGTCCTCTCCGCCATGAAGCGCGGCGCCACTCTCATCAACATCGCCCGTGGCTCGCTGATCGATGAAGCCGCCCTGCACGACGCCCTGACCAGCGGCCATCTGCAAGCCGCCGGGCTCGACGTCCTCGAGCGCGAACCACCCCAGAGAACCGACCCTCTTGTACAACTGCCGCAGGTAATGGTCACGCCCCACATGGCCGGCTTCACCGACATTATGGTCGAGGGCCTTGTCGCCTATGTCCTCGAAGTCCTCGACCAGCTCAAACATCGCCAGCGCTTCAGCTCCCTGGTCAATGAGCCACCCACGCCTCGCGTCGCTCTGAACGACGCGCCAAGCCACAGTTAGTCCGGATCATGCCCGCACGCCTCATCGTTTTCGACCTCGACGGCACCCTCATAGACTCCGAGCAGGACCTCGCCAACTCCGTAAACGCCACCCTCGCCTTCCTTGATCGCCCGCCCCTTCCCGTTGCTCTCATCCGCGGCTTCATCGGCGACGGCGCCTCCATGCTGCTTCGCCGCGCCCTTGGCGATCCCGAAGGCGGCACGGCGGCAACCTCCGCCTCGGACGAGCAGGATCTCGCCCACGCCCTCGCCTTCTTTCTCAATCACTATCGCGCCCATAAACTCGACCACACCCGCCCCTACCCCGGCGTCCTCAACGCCCTCACCGCCATCCGCGCCGCACTTCCCGAGTCCCTCTTCGCCGTCCTCACCAACAAGCCCGTCCGGCCCTCGCGCGAGATCTGCGCCGGCCTCTCTCTCGCCACCTTCTTCTTCCAGATCTACGGCGGCGACAGCTTCCACCTCAAGAAGCCCGATCCCGCCGGCCTCAACACCCTCATTACCGAAGCCACCACCGTCCTCCAGCAGGCCGATCCGCAAGCCACGCCCCTCCTTCCCGCCGAAACCGTCATGATCGGCGACTCCGCCGTCGACATCGCTACCGCCCAAGCCGCAGGCACCCTCTCCATTGGCTGCACCTTCGGCCTCTCTGCCGATACCCTCGTCCGCACCTCTCCAACCGCGCTCGCCCACTCCCCCGCCGACTGGCCCACCCTGCTCTCCGCGCTCTATGGCATTTTTCCTGAAGGTGTATAGCAAGTCACTCCCGTGCGTGCCATTTTCTCTCAAGGAAAATGGCCTCCACTGCACTCAAACAACGCCATAGCATCAGGAAAAATGCTCTAGCGTCTCCCGCCCCATGCGTACCGCACGCCACCCTGCGCCAGCACCGGATTGCCCAGGGTCAGCAGCGGCGTTCGCGCCACCTCCATTCGCTGGTTCAGTACATTCTGGACCGAGACAAACGCCAGAAACCCGCGCCCCAATCCATGCTCGCCATACACATCAAGCGCAAAGAACCGGTGTAGCGGAAATATGTTAGAGCTGTCGTCATACGCCTGCCCGCTCGCCCGCCCCGCCACCGTCACCGTCCCCCATCGCGCCCTCGCCGCCCGCAGCTGCATTGTCACGCTCTGCCTTGGTACCTGCGGGATCCACCTGCCTACCAGCGCCGGCTGCGCGGCAAACCCCGTCACCACTGAGTGCGCGTACTGGTAGCCCACAGACGCCGAGACCGCCCGTCCTTCATTCACCTGCACCCGCAGCTCCGCGCCCTGGCTCTGAATCTGTCCCAGGTTCTCCCGCCGGTTCGTGATCGTCGTCGCCGTACTCGACACCAGCACCGCCGACACCGGCCGATTGATCTCCGTCCAGAAATAGTTGGCCTCCGCGCCGATCCGCCCACCTCCAAATCCGCTCAGCGGCCGCCAGCTCACCCCGCCATCCGCCCCCGTCGCGCGCTCGCTTCCGAGCTGCGCATTCGCCAGCGTCAGTTCCTGCCCCACCTGTCCCTGGCGGTAGAGCTCATTCATGCTCGGCGCACGAAACGCCCGAAACCCCGACCCATGCACCTCGAACCCGCGCCCAATCTCGCGTACGATCCCTACCCGCGGGCTCACCACCGTCTCCTCCCGATCTGCGATCCGCGTCCCCGCACCCGGTACACCGGCCGCCGTATACGTAGCCATGCTTGTATTAAAATTGGCCGCGCTGTCCACCCGCACACTCGCCGCTCCGGACCACCTGCTCCAGGCACCCAATGCCTCCGCAAAGCCACCCACGAACCGCTGCCGCGCCGGCGTCGTCTGCACCGAGCTGACCATTCCCCGCGCAAACGGCCGCTCGACATCGTTCGCCCGCAGATCGCGCACGTCTGCTCCCACCACCATGCCAGCGTGGCTCCAGTGCACCGCGGCGTCCGTCGATCCGCCCACCTCCTGCGTTGCCGTCCGCTGCAGCCGCGTCAGCTTCTCTACACTTCGCACCGCATTGATCGACGAAAAACTCTGCCGATATCCTTCATCCGCGCCAAACACCCGCACCCGTCCGCTCGTCCGCTCTCCCACCGTCCACTCGTCTCCGGCCATCCATCGCCAGATGCGCGATCCGTTCGTCTGCACCTCGGTCCCATTTCCTCGTGCCTCGTTCAGCAGATTCCCTGTCAAAAACAGTCGCTGTGTCACCTTGTCCTTAGTCTTTTTGGATTTGTCATTCTGAGCGGAGCGAAGAATCCCCGAACTCCGCCCCTGCGGGACCCGCGATGAGCTTTCGTTCGCACCGCCGCCTCCTAACAAGCGCTCCAGCACCACCCGCCCACTCTGCGAGTGCACAGTCGCCGCCCGATCGACCGGCCCCACAAACTGCGGCGCCGTCGGCACATACCCCGCCGTCCGCAAACCCTCTCCCGCGAAGCTCTCGCCCCATGTCCCCTGTCGCAGGTCCAACCGCCCATGCGCATCAGTCGTATCCTCGGCCGCCCCCGCCAGCGTCCCTTCAAAAAGCGTGCTCTCCGGCCGTGTCGGTATCAGATCGATCACTCCACCCAGCGCGCTCGACCCATACAGATCCGACCCGCCACCCGTCGCCACATTCACCCCCGCTACGGCATCCGGCGGAATCTCGTTCCAGTGCACCCAGTCCCCAAACGGATCGTTCAGCGGCGCCCCCTCCGCAAGAACCAACGTCCGGCTCGCCGCCGTCGATCCCAGCCCGCGCAGCGACACTCCCTGCGACGTCGGGTTCGCCACCCATGAGCTCGACCGCCGAAACAGCTCAAACCCCGCCACCTGCCGCAGTCGCTCATCCAGCGTCAACGCCGGGAACTGCCGCAGCTGCCCCGCATCGAGCGCCACCACCGTCTCCGCCTGCGGTCCCAGCGCCACCCCCGACCGCGTGGTCGTCACCGTCACCTGCTCCGACGCGGTCGTGGGCCTCAACACCAGCACCACCTCGCCGTCACCGGCCGGAACCGTACCGGTCTCCAAACCCGGCATCACCGCCCGCAGCGTCATCGCTCCTTCAGAACTCGTCTCCAGCACTAGGCATGTGAGAGCGAACCGCCCATCTGCCTCTGCCGTGACCCGCTCCGTGTGCCCGTTCAGGCTGGTGCCGATGACGACCGCCCCCGCCACCCCCGTCCCAGTTCCGTCCACCACACGCCCTCGCGGACATCTCACTACCGCCGCGAAGCCGCACTGCGATACAAGCACCACTAGCCAGATCAATGCGGCCCTGCACCTCACCGGTTCCAGACGCTTCAAACCCCTCACCATCCTTCTCCTTACTCTATGTCGGATGACAGATCGAAAGCAGGTGCTGCGTTAAGGCCGGATGGCGATGCGCTCGCGGGCGGCCTTCGGTGTAAGAAACAGCACCTTCTACAGAGAAGCCCCAGAGAGAGCGTTGGAAAACATGGCGAAGATGATGATTGAAGGGATGACGACGCAAAAGAGGTAGCACTTGGCCGGCACGCACAGCCGTTTCCAGCGATCGAAACGCCGGTAACACTACCCCTCAAATCCACGATTCCAACTCTGCAGCACCCGCGTCTCCCGCTCCCATCCCAGCCGGCTTACACTTCCGGTCCCAAGCGCCAGCAGTCGCCCGCCGCGTGCCTCTAGTCCCATCCACCGCGCCGCCAGAATTCGCAGAATATGCGCGTGCGCAAACATCGCTACACGCCCTTCCTTCTCTCCTCCAGCCTTCGCCGCCGCGAGCGCCCGGTCGATCACCCCATCCGCCCGCTCACCCACCTGCTCCACCGTCTCTCCACCCTTGATCTGGTTGGCCCAGACATCCCATCCCGGCTCCGTCTCGCGAATTTGCTTCGTCGTCTTCCCCTCATAGATCCCGTAGTCCCACTCCTTCAGACCGTCGTCGACCACCGCCTGACCGGCTAGACCGGCGATCGCGCAGGTCTCCCGAGACCGCTGCATCGGGCTGGTCAGCACCGCGTCAAAGCACCACCCTTTCAGAAAGTCCCGCAGCTCCTCCGCCCGCTTGCGCCCATGATCGGTCAGCGGGATGTCCGTCCGGCTGGTATGCGCTCCACTCAGACTCCACTCCGTCTCGCCATGCCGCACCAGCCACAACTCCACCCCTGCACTCATCCTTGCCTCCACTACACTCATAATGCTATGGCAAAAATGAGCGTTTTCTCCCAACAGTTCTGGCGAGAGTATTGGATTTCGCTTCGAAGGAGTAAGCGTGACCCACGCGATCGAAAACGAGTGTTGATAATGACTGCAAGCCTGGTTTGGTTTATCGGTTATTACAGCTATGTTCTGTGGTCAGTAAGAGCAGGCTTTGATCGAGGCACGAAAGCCATCTTTGCTATCTTTGCCTTCTTCATCATTGCGGGATTTTTGCTTCGGTGGGGGAGCAACAAATTAGAGGAGAAAAACGCCGATAAGTCAGCAGAGAAGGATGTAGACATGGCTATCAAAAAGAGACTTTCCTCTGATTGCATTGCGCTTGCGGCATTAATAGTACGTGCGGGGAGTGAGTGGACCATGCGCACAAAGGAGCTCCCCTCGCAGATTCAAGTCGTAACCCGGCGTCACCTGATCCAGGTTCTTCAAGAGATGAGTGTGTGGCAGGATATGCCCGCGCATTCTCGCCGTATGTTGTTGGTTGCCGATGGGCACTGGACCGACAAGGATGTTCTGTATGGCTTTAGTGCGGGCGAGACTCTGCAGTGCCTGCGCTGGACGTTGTGCATCGATGACGAACTGCCCGAACTTTCTCGAAGAGCAAAAGGGAATCATGCACAAGCCGAATTTGTCCTCAAGAGAGCTCAGCTTCTGCTGAATCAGCGGAGAATGCTGGCACCATGGGATCTTCGTGTTGAGCGTAATGAATCGGCAGCCTTTTTCACGCGCTGCTACGCCGAAATTGTGGGACGAGGAGGGATTGACGAACCGGATTCGGCCTCAGCCGACTTGCTCTCTCAAGTTTACGAAGAATCCAAGGATCCTGAGTATCGAGATCTTCTTGTCGGCGTTGACACAATTAGAGAATTACCCCTTGAGCATCTTAGGTATGCCGCTAACCGTGCTTACTCCCGAAATCGATGTCTTGACATATTTGTCGACCTCACAAACGGTGTTGATCGTTGGGAAGAATGGATCGCTTTCTGCTTTCCTGAAGCTGAAATTCTTCCAGAGGAGGTCCAGATCGCCCACATCGAGGTCACTTAGAAGGCACAGAATACGAAGCGTTATCCTAGAAAGATGGACTTCCAGCTCACTACCACCTATAAGCCGCAGGGCGACCAGCCCCGCGCCATCCGCGAGCTCCTGCAAGGCCTCAGCACCGGCGAAAAGGATCAGGTCCTGCTCGGCGTCACCGGCTCCGGCAAAACCTTTACCATGGCCTCCATCATCGCCGAATCCAACCGCCCCGCGCTCATCCTCGCCCACAACAAGACCCTGGCGGCGCAGCTCTACCATGAGTTCAAGCAGTTCTTCCCCCAGAACGCCGTCGAATACTTCGTCTCCTACTACGACTACTACCAACCCGAGGCCTACATCCCCTCCGGCGACCTCTTCATCGAGAAAGAAGCCACAATAAATGAAGAGCTTGACAAGCTTCGTTTATCCGCCACACGAAGTCTCTTCGAGCGCCGCGACGCCATCATCGTCTCCTCCGTATCCTGCATCTACGGCCTCGGCAGCCCGGAGGCCTACTACGGCATGCTGCTCCTGCTCGAAAAAGGCCAGCAGATCAAGCGCGAGGACATCACCCGCCGTCTGGTCGAGATCCTCTACGAGCGTAACGACGTCGACTTCCGCCGCGGCACCTTTCGCGTGCGCGGCGACATCATCGAGGTCTATCCCACCTACGACGAGATGGCCTATCGCATCGAGCTCTTCGGCGATGAGATCGACTCCCTCTCGCAGATCGATCCGCTCTTCGGCACCGTCAAGCAGAAGTATTCGCGTCTCCCGATCTACCCCAAGTCCCACTACGTCGTGCAGCCCGAGCGCAAGAAGACGGCAAGCGATTCCATTCTGAACGAGCTCTTCGAGTGGGAGGCGCAGCTCGAAAAAGAGGGCCGGCTGGTCGAGTCGCAGCGCATACACCAGCGCACCCGCTTCGATCTCGAGATGATCAAGTCCGTCGGTTACTGCCACGGTATCGAAAACTATTCGCGCCACTTCTCCGGCCGCCTGCCTGGAGAGCCGCCCCCGACCCTGCTCGATTACTTCCCCCGCGACTACCTCCTCTTTATCGATGAATCGCACGTCACCGTGCCGCAGCTGCACGGCATGTGGCACGGCGATCGCTCACGCAAGCAGAACCTCGTCGACTACGGATTCCGCCTGCCGTCTGCGATGGATAACCGGCCGCTCAAGTTCGACGAGTTCGAAGGCCGCACCGGGCAGATCGTCTACGTCTCCGCGACCCCGGGTCCCTACGAGCTGACCAAGTCGGCCGGCGTCGTCGTCGAGCAGATCATCCGGCCCACCGGCCTCATCGACCCGCAGGTCGAGATCCGCCCCGTCAAGGGCCAGATCGACGATCTGCTGGCCGAGATACGCGACCGCACCGCGAAGGACCAACGCGTGCTTGTCACCACCCTCACCAAGCGTATGGCCGAAGACCTGGCCAATTACTACACCGAGGTCGGCGTCCGCTGCCGCTACATGCACTCCGAGATCGAAACGCTCGAGCGCATCAAGCTGCTGCGCGATCTTCGCAAAGGCGAGTACGACGTGCTGATCGGCATCAATCTCCTCCGCGAAGGCCTCGACCTCCCCGAGGTCTCGCTGGTCGCGATCCTTGACGCCGACAAGGAAGGCTTCCTGCGCTCGCAGGGGTCGCTCATCCAGACCATCGGCCGCGCCGCCCGCCATCTCGAAGGCCGGGCCATTCTTTACGCCGACATCATGACCGACTCGATGAAGCGCGCGCTCGACGAGACCGATCGCCGGCGCACGGTGCAGGTCGCCTACAACGAAGAGCACGGCCTCACCCCGCAGGCCATCAACCGACCGCTCGAGATGGGACTCGCCGGTATCCTCAAGGCGGACTACGCCGACCTTACAGAAGACGTAGCCGGCGTCCCGGACTTCGCCACCCAGCAGGAGCTCGACGTCTACATCGGCAAGCTGGAATCCGACATGCGCGAGGCCGCGAAGAAGTTTGAATTCGAGAAGGCCGCCAAGCTGCGGGATGCTGTGCGGGAGCTGCGCACCAAGGAGTTCTTATTCGCTTGAGCGTACTCTGACCGTCACAGAGCAATCGCTTACATTAAGGACTGCAAATACTTGCCTAGTGAGGTTGCATTGCACTCCTAAGTTCCCTGTTTGCATATGGCCGCTTGGCATCACTCGTGCTTCTCCTTGAGCAGTACGTCTGCTTTTTTGAAGGAGCCTATGCGCCCAGCTTTTCTTGTTGCCCTCTCTGCTGCCTTGCTCTCCGGAACATGCAGTGCCAAGGCGGACGCCATTCCGTATGCCAACATCGGAACGGTAGCCCCCACAACCATCTACACCGCAAGCACCACGGGTACGATCACCGGCTATTTCGTGAAAGGTGGCAAGCTCAGTGGTGGCGGAGAACTCTTTACCGACTCCATCCGACTGCTGGACCTCACCTCTGGAACCCAATCTGCCTGGCTCTTCAATAGTCAGACCACAACTACCGGAACGTCAGCCAGCTTCGGGTCGGTCAAGGCAGGCGATACGCTCGTCTTTGAGCTGCTCGTGCAGGATCTCAGTAACACGCTCAGCATCTTCGCATCGGATCCCGCGCTCAGTGCCGACGGCTACAATCACGCCTATCTCACGTCCTTCTCGGGCGGTATCCTGAACGGCGCACAGTTCCCTACCGGTCTGTATGCCGGAATGGAAGACACCAACGTCCTGACCAATAACAATCCGGGCAATCTGGACTACGTCGATCTGACCGCCGTCTTCCAGAACATCACGGCAACTCCTGCGCCCTCACCCACACCGGAACCGGCCAGTCTGGTCCTGCTTGGAACTGGCATCCTTGGAGCTGCAGGCGCAATTCGCCGCAAGCTGGTGAGCTAGAGAGAGAGCTGCACGTTCTGTGGACCTCATCGTAGATCAACCGATCTGCGATGAGGTCTCCGGCGCTTGTCAGGGAAGAATGACCTGCAGGCGCGAGCCCTCGCCGATCGTCGAGAGCACCTCCAGCCGTCCGCCGTGCCGTTCCACGATCTCGTGCGAGATGTAGAGGCCAAGTCCGTTGCCAAGATCGCCCTTGGTGCTGAAGAAAGGCTGAAAGAGCTGGCGCTGGTGCTCCACGGTCATCCCGGATCCCGCATCGCCGACCTCAAGCGTTGTCCCTTCCTCCCCGGTCACAGCATCTGTCCAGATCGAACCGCCAACCGGAACAGCATCCACTGCGTTCGAGATTAGGTTGGCGATCACCTGCCGGATCTGTCCCGGAACGGCTGTAAAGAGCACCTCCGGCCTCTCGCGCCGTGTTACCCGTACCTGCCGGTTGCGGATCTTTCCCGCAAACAGGCGAAGCACATCCTCAAACAGCGCTCCCGCGTCGATGCGTTCGGGTTGTTCGGTTCGTTCGCGACTCCATCGCAGCGTCTGCTTGGTGATCCCGGAGATGCGTTCGAGCTCACTCTCCGCCATGGAGATGTAGCTTCGTGCCGCCTCGTTCGCGCCTAGCTCGCCGCGCAGCAGATACATCAGGTTTGTGATGGACTCCAGCGGATTGTTGATCTCGTGCGCGATCACGCTGGTCATTCTGCCCGTCGTCGCCAGCTTCTCCGTCATCCGCAGCGCCGCCTCGCGCTCTCGCCGCTCCGTTGTGTCGGTAAAGGTGCCGACCCAGCCTGCCCTCTGTCTTCCGGCAGACTGAAAGGGAACAACCCGGATGAGGTGCCATCGCTCCGTCCCATCGATCTCATCGCAGAGACGGACCTCCTCTTCGATCGAGCCTCCCGCCTCGATTGCCGACTGCCAGCCCTGTCTCACACGGCTCAGGTCGTCGGGATGGATGTTTGCCACGTCGTACCAACGTCCCTTTGTCGGGAGACCCATCTTCTTCCAACGATCATTGGCATAGGTAAGACTCCCCGTATCGTCAGCGGTCCAGATCAGAGCGGGGAGCGTATGCGTGAGTTGCTGGAAACGCGCCTCGCTGAGTTCAGCTGCCTCCTCCGCACGCTTCAGGCTGATCGTCATCAAAGCGGACCGGAAGTCGCGGGCGCTCTCGATCTCAACCGCACTCCAAGGAACCGCCTGCCCGTAGACGGTCTCCTTCCAACTTTCAAATGAGTTGCGCGGATGCAGATGATTCCGCGCATCCAGAATCTTGACCGGCTCTCCAGCCCATGTCACCGTGTTCACCAGCTCAGGCCGAAACCAGAGAATGTAGTTCCGTCGCACATCGGAGATACGGATCGCAAGTAGACCGCTGGCCTGCTGCCGGATCTCGCCGGCCCACGGCAGCTTGCTGCTGAGGCGAGAGCTCTCCAGAATCTCCAGCGAGGGTCTCCCGTCAAGCCAGTCCACCAGCCGCACGATGTCCGACTCTTCAGGGGTCGTGCCGTCGCGATGGATGGTGTCGCCCAGGATGACTGCGGCACCAGAAGCAGCCGTGACCTGCCGGAGATCGGGTAGAGACTGTTGTAGCGCCTTGAAGTAGTTCGTCTCTGCCGCCATCCGGGTCAGGACGGTGCGCTGTACTGTATGGAAGTGAACCAGGCTCTTCAGGCGTGCCGCGCTTTGAAACGCCGCCAACTGCGTCCCAACCATCTTCGTCAGCATGTCGCAGGCGCTGCGGACAAGGTAAGGAACCGTGTGCGGCTGCGAGTGATGCCCGCTGATCAACCCCCACAGCTTGCCCTCGCAGAGGATCGAGATCGACATGCTGGACATCGTTCCCATATTCCGCATGTACTCCAGGTGAACTGGAGAGACGCTGCGCAGGATGCTCGCCGCAAGATCGAGTTCGGTCGACACGTCACTCGATCGGCCAATGAGGCGCGCCGGCTCATAGCTGGCGTTGGGAATGGTGCGGACGGTGTTGCGGACATATAACTGTCTGGCCTGCGCGGGGATATCGGTCGCCGGAAAGCGCAGGTCGAGATAGCTCGGCAGAGCTCCGTCATTCTCTTCCGCGAGAACGGTTCCGTGTCCCGCCTCGTCGAAGCTGTAGAGCAGAACCCGCTCAAACCCGGTCAGCTCCGTGACCTTCCGCGTGATCGCCTGGCAGAGCTCGTGCGTCGTCTCGAGCTTGCTCAGCCTGCCGACAAAGTTAGTGATAACAGCGTTCATGATCTCAGGCACGACGAGCCGGTCCAGCCGCTCAAACTCAAGAAGTCGCCGGCCGGCGACGGAGTGGGCGACCAGGCTGCAGAGCTCGCCTTTCAGTCGGAAAGCGCCGAGATAGACCAGCAGGCCCGACTCTTCCGTGTCTCGGCCCAGCGAGCGGATCGCGCCGAGCATCTCCCGGTCGAGCACGGCTTCGAGCGCTGCACCCAGCAGAAGCTTAACCGGAATATGCAGGAACTCCTCTGCGTTTTCGCTGGCGGAAACAATCCGTTGACTCACTTCATCCAGCACCAGCAAAAATCCATGACGCTGAATGCTGCCCGGAAGTCGAATCTCCTCCTCGGCGCAATCGACCACCGGCGACGAGGCGTCCTCGGCGCTGAGGATATGTCCCGCCCTCATCGCGGGCTCTACGCTGTCCGGCACCAGAGGCTCAGCCACGGAGCGACCTTCCAGGCAGTTCAGAGGCGTCCTCGCGAGAGACCTTGTTAGTGATACTCATCCATGCGCCAAACGCCCGGAACGTCTGCTTCGCCGCTGCGATAGCAATCTCAGACTCCTCCTCCGGGATCTGCGTCTCGAATACAGCCAGCAGCTCCTTCCACATCGACCCCGTCTTATCGCCAAAGCCGCGAAAGTAGGCCGTCCCACGCCCGTCCCGCAAGCCGAGAACGTCATCCACATGCCGTGCCAGGAACTGTCCACCGAGCCGAGAGCCCTCCATCACATACAGCGCACCCAGAAACTCGGAGCGGCAGGCAGGCCGAGGCAGTGGGACCGAAGCTGCTGCGGGCAGGCTGCCACCCAGGAACTCGATATCCGCCGCGAGCAGCTCCCGCCGCGCCCTCGCTCGGACCATCGCCTGAAGTTCTGGCGGCGCCACGTCCTCGGCGAGGCTCTCCCACGCTTGCACGATGCCGTACAGTCGCTCAAGCGTGGTAAGGTACTGCGCCCGATCGAGCCCCGTAGATGGGAGCGAAAACGAGCTCTCAACCGCCGAATGATCCTCTTGGGTGGCTTCACGGAGCCGCGCTGTCTGCACCCGATCATTCTCTGTCAAAGGGATCGGCAGATCAAACACTCACTCGTCTGCTGCTTGATGAGATAGCCGTGGATTCCCAGGTCAACCGTTTTGGTGACTTGGATTGCGCGAAGCGAAATGCCTCCGAGCCTATACTCGCGCCATGACGATTGTTGATGGTCAAGTGGTTGAGCTTGAGACCCCCTCGGGAACGATGCGGACGCACATTCTGCGGCCCTCTGCTCCGGGACGCTACCCCGCTCTGGTCCTTTACTCGGAGATCTTCCAGATCACGGCGCCTATCCGGAGATTGGCCGCCTTCTTTGCCGGTCACGGCTATGTGGTCGCCTGCCCCGAAATCTACCACGAGTTCGAGCCCGCCGGCACCGTGCTGGCCTATGACCAGGCCGGCTCGGATCGCGGCAATGAGCTGAAGTATCGCAAAACTGTCGCCGCCTACGACGACGATGCCCGCGCCGTCATCGATCATCTCGCCGCTCGGTCTGATACGACAGGAGCCATCGGCACTCTCGGCATCTGCCTGGGCGGGCATCTCGCCTTCCGCGCAGGCTTCGATCCGCGCGTCAAGGCAACCGTCTGCTTCTACGCGACCGACCTGCACAAGGCCTCGCTCGGCCACGGAGATGATTCGCTCGAGCGCGCCGCCGATCTTCGCGGTGAGCTCATGATGGTCTGGGGACGGCAGGACCCGCATGTGCCGCTCGAAGGCCGGATGAAGATCCTGGAACGCCTCAACGCCGCAGGCACGCTGCTGAGCTGGCATGAGGTCAACGGAGCGCACGCCTTTCTGCGCGACGAAGGAGTCCGCTACGACCCGGAACTGGCGCACACCCTGTACAGCCTCGTGCTGGCCCTGCTACATCGCCGTCTTGCCGTTGGTCAGGTGACGATCTAAAGGCCTCTGTCTCGCATCCGAAATCGGTCTTGACCCTATCACCTGCACCTTCATCGCACGACCGCGGATCCCAATCCATTGTTCCGCCCCGCCATCGAACACGCTACCCTCAATCCAGTGACAGCCAGCCCCTTCCAAAGCTTCTTCCTCGGCGGCTTTGAGTGCGCGACCCACCGCCGCCGCGACCGCACCCGCCTCGACGTCCTCGCCGCCACCCATCACGACATCCGCACCGCCGAGGACTATCGCCTGCTCGCCAGCGCCGGCATTCGCACCGTCCGCGACGGCCTCCGCTGGCACCTCATCGAGCGCCACCCAGGCGACTACGACTGGTCCAGCTTTCTCCCCATGCTCGACGCCGCGATCGCCACCGGAACGCAGGTTCTCTGGGACCTCTGCCACTGGGGCGTTCCCGACGGCCTCGATCCCTTCTCCCCCGGCTTCGTCACCCGCTTCACCGCCTTCGCCGCCGCCGCCGCCACCCTCATTCGTGATCGCCGCGCCGCTGCCGGCCTCTCTGACCCATCCTTCTTCTGCCCCATCAACGAGGTCTCTTTCTGGTCATGGGTCGGCGGCGACATCGAACACTTCTTTCCCTATGGTGCCGGCCGCGGACCCGACCTCAAACGCAACCTTGTCCACGCCACCATAGCCGCCACCCGCGCCATCCGTGCCGTCGATCCCACCGCACGCTTCGTCCAGGCCGAACCCATCATCCGTATCGTTGCCGATCCGGCGCACCCCGAAGATCAGGCCGGCGTCCTGGCCCACTCCAACGCCCAGTTCGAGGTCTGGGATATGCTCAGCGGTCTCACCGAACCCGATCTCGGCGGCGGCCCCGATCTGCTCGACCTCATCGGTGTCAACTTCTACTGGAACAACGAGTGGATCCACGAAGGGGAGCGCACCCCACCCGGCCACGCTCTCCACCGCCCCCTGCACACCCTGCTCCTCGATCTCTGGCAGCGCTACCACCGCCCCATCCTCATCACCGAGACCGGCGCCGAAGCCGACTCCACCATTGGCTGGCTCGGCTACATCTCTGCTGAAGTCCGTGCCGCCCAACGCGCCGGCGTTTCTCTGCTCGGCATCTGCCTCTACCCCATCACCGACTACCCCGGCTGGGACGACGACCGTCACTGCTCCTGCGGCCTGATCGAGCTCACCGCCGACTACGCCACCCGCACTCTCCGCCCCGCACTCCTTGCCGAACTCACCCTGCAGCAGCAGCTCTTCGCCGGCTCCCCTCCCGTCCCTTCGCGCCCGCTAGAATAGATCTGTCCCGAAACCGCCGTCTCCCAGACACCCACCACCCAGATCCAAGGAGCCCCGCTTGTCTCTCCGCAGCACCCTCCTCACCGCCGCCCTTACCGTGCTCTCCTTCACCTCGGCTAGCGCGCAGGAGGGCCTGACAAAACCCTCAGCCGCCGCCCTGCCGCTTGAGTTCGGCGCGCTCGTCCAGGGCGGCGTCGGCGTCACGCAGGATCGCAGTGACTTCAAGTTCCTCATGGCCGGCATCCACGCCGGAAAAGTCCTCACCGGCAACCACGGCTCCGGCCTTCTCCGCGGCAACTTCGAGGTCGCCGCCGAGCTCTTCCCCTTTTGGCAGTCCTACACCCCCAAGATGCAGAAGGCCAGCTGCTTTCCCACCCCGCAGCCCGGCACCTTCGGCGTACCCGGTGACTACTGCAGCGCCAACTACACCATCGGCGGAACCTTCTCCGGCATCACCGCCACCCCCGTCATCCTGCGCTGGAACTTCGCCGGCACCCACCGCCTCACCCCCTGGGCCCAGGGCGCCGGCGGCCTGCTCTGGACGAACCACAAGTACCCCGCCTTCGGCAACACCGACCACTCCCTCGCCAACAACGGTCCCAACGCCGACGCCAGTGTCTGGAACTTCACCCCGCAGGGCGGCGTCGGCCTACACTACTTCTTCACTCCCAACCGCTCAATCGACTTTGGCGCCAACGCCGTCCACATCTCGTCCGCCTCCCTCGGCGACCGCAACCCGGGCGTCAACGCCAGCATCCAGCTCAACGTCGGCTATACCTGGTGGAAGTAGCTCAGACACACCTCATTTCGTCGTCACCCTTGTTGTTGTCTTGTCATTCTGAACGCTGTGAAGAATCCCGTATTGGCTCCTGCTCACGGCCAAGAGTGCTCATCAAAGATACTTAGCCGCCTCAGCTCTTTTGCTTGTCCTCCTTCTGGCAGCGGAGGATCATTAATCCAACTTACGGTGACCAAGTAAGAGAACGACTAAGTAATAAAAATCAGAATCGCTCGTAGTGTGTTGCAGCGAACTGTCTTGAGGATGAACTAGTTACTGGGCCGGTACTGTAGTAGTGTCAATTGTAGCCGATGCATTTGTCACGCCCGCGTAGGAGAAGAAGTTGTCAATCCCTGTTCCGCTCGGAAGACCTAAAATCGGATTTGTAGTGCCGTTAGCGGAGGTATAGTTAAGGTCCTGAAACCATTGGTCCCAATCTCCCGGATAACTTTGAGCATCCGACACCAGCCACGTATTATAAAATGTGTCTCCAGCATAGGGAGATAGATCCAAGCTTCTTGTCTGCCATACGTTATGGACAGTATCGTTATTCAATGTTTGCCCGCCTGAATCCGTGGTTGTCCAATTGAGGTTAAATCCATTTCCATTAGTGTCTTGTAAATAAATACCTAGACCGCCCTGAGTGGATCCCGCTTGATATTGTCTCCAAGAAACCGTATCGCCTGCTTGAATCACACGGCTAGGAAAATTTAGATAACCAATCGTTACCTGCGCATTTCCACAATTTGAACAGTTTGTCGCATGAAGATGGACTGCAGGAGCACCAGCTCCCGTTGAAACTGTGCCGGAGATATCCACGTTACCAGAGACATAGGTATTAGATGAAGACCCTGCATACAGCGTACCGTTTACAGTTAGAGGATCTCCTTGTATCGGCGTAAATGTCACTGAAACGGAGCACGCACCCTGGGCTGGGACAGTTACTCCTGAACAACTATCGCTTGCCTTCACGACAGCAAATCGAGCGTTTGATGCTACAACTGCCGGATTCGCCATCTTCACGGGTGTTGAGGAGGCGTTGGTGATACTAACCGGTGAAGGCGCAGATGTTGCCCCAGGTGTACTACCACTCGACAACTTTGGTGAATGATCGAAAGTCAACGTGCCGGGTGTGGAGGAAGTATAGCCGGGAGCATAAAAGGCAAATGTCCCGTAAACAGCATCTTGATAGAGCTGAAAACCAGTTGGACCTGTGTAACCGTCGCTCGCAGCAGGCTCAGTGATAGAGTATTAAGCGGATTGGCCAGTACTCAAGCTTTGCTGAGAGCTCAACGTGTTTACCCAAGTGGTCGTCTTAGCATCCTTTAGGTCAATGCTAACAGGACCGCTAAGTCCGGCGTCGAAAGAGTAACCGATCTGATGAGTATCTGATGCACTTTGCGACGAAGTTCCAACTTGCTGAACAGACACCGTTTTGCTATACGTTGTTGGCCCGGCGCCTGCAGGCGCCGGGCTGTAGTCAACGTTTGTACCAGACACTACTTGGAAACGATGTGATGAGTCAGCGTCCGGATTGTACTGAGGATTCGCCACGAAGGGGTCTGCGTTGGCTATAGACGCAAAATCAGTTGCTGTTAGCCCACCAGTAGAAGAATCCCAAGAGCGCGCAAATCTATAGTTGTTCGATGTACAGTCGGCCACATAGGGGTTTTGAAGGCAATAAATCGTTACCGGAACTACGTCAAGATCACTGGGTATATAGCTGTCTCGCGTATCTACACTGAAGCCGCTCCAGAGCAAAGTGCTTTGAACCGGCCCGACGGCAACATCTGCTTGAGGATTTAACCACACTAGCACCCTGTCAAAATTGTGATCAACACCGACTTGTGAGCTTAGTGGACCACTCAAGCTGATGGTATTTTGAGTAGTCTGATTTACTGCAAAGCTGTTCAAAGAGTCGGAAGCTTCGGTGAATGAACTCGACGCCGAGAAACCGGTACTTACTCCACCCACTTTTCCGCTGTCTGAAAGTCCAAAAGTCGTGTTTTGAGTGACAGATTGGTTGAAGCTGGTACTGGTACCTATCGTGTTTGTCCCTGCATAGGTAACCGAGCTCCTGGAACCTGGAGGCGAGTAAAGAACCCCTAGCACTTGGTATTTCGGGTGAATAGCTCCTGCCGTGAAGGGATAAGTGTATATCTCCGCATTAGCAGTAGAAGTAGTTGCATCTCCCCCACCTGGAAGGAACACAGATCCATCGCTTTGGAGAACTCCAGTAAAGTTATCGCGAGTTGTGGCCATGCTAGCCGTTGCGCTAAAACTTTTAGCAGCAGGATTGTATATCTCAGCGCTCGATAGTTCATTCCGATTGGCTCCGATTCCCCCGGCTAGAAGAACCATGCCATTTCTAAGACTTACTGCACTATGTAGGTAGCGAGGAGAAGTAGGCGCACCAGTGGATCCAAAGGTCAGTGTCGTGGGATTGAACAGCTCAGCCGATACAGGCGTGCTGTACCTCAATGTGCCTCCCGATATGAGCACTGTTCCGTCATAAAGAAGCGTTGCCGAATGTCCGAAGCGCGCCGTGGCGAGATTACCTACAGGTGTAAAGCCTCCGGACGCGGGATTATACAGTTCTGCGCTATTGACACCATCTTGAGAAGCTCCTTGTCCCCCCGCGATGAGCACAGTACCGTTAAACAAGAGTGTAGCGGAGTGAGTCGACCGCACGGCTGTCATAGTGCCACCGCTCGTAAACGTGCCAGATGCCGGATCATAGAGATCACTCGACGTTGTTCCTGATCCTCCTGTAATGAGGACTTTTCCACTAGGAAGGCGAGTCGCCGCCGCAGCGTAACGGAAAGCTGTCATGTTGCCCGTCGAAGCAAAACTATGATTAGCGGGAGTGTAGAGGACTGCGCTGGACAGAGGGTTCCCATTTGTATCAAGACCTCCAGCTAGCAAGACACGTCCGTCGGACAACACCGTCGCAGTATGCAACCAGCGCGCCACAGGCATGCTGTATGATGTTGTCGTTTTCTTTATTGGATCATAAACCTCAGCGCTTGTTAGGGCAGTAGACGACGATAACCCACCCGCAGTCAGGGTCGTTCCGTCACTAAGCAAATTAGACGTGGCATATGCTCGCGCCTGCTGGAGGGAAGTAGCTGTTGTGAAGGTTTGAGAAGGCAGGTAGGTATTAACAAGTCCAAGGCTTAACGTGGATACAGTGAGTAGTGTTTTGGCAAAGGTATTCACGAGTTCTCCGAATCACAGTTTTGCTAAGCAATCACACAGTAACCTGCATGGAAGGCCTTGTAAACAGATATTGTATTACCTGTCACCTGAAGTCGCTTGGGGAAGGAAGCTTCAATTGAAATCTCTAATATGGAAAGGCCCAGACTTTTTAAACTCAACACGAGCGGCGCTACCGTTATGTTTATGCTTGCTTCTATTTGGCTGTAGTGATATAGTCCGCAGCTCGCAACAGGTCGCTAGCGGAATCGTAATACTTAAGCAGCCAGGAAGTCTGTCAGTTCCAACTGAGTCTTCAGCCGTCTTCACCGTAGTTGCTAAATCCCCCAACAGCCAACTCTCTTATCAGTGGACCAAAAATGATGTAGCTATTCCTGGTGCTCAGGGAGCCTCTTACATCATTAATAGTGTCGCGCAAAGTGATGATGGTGCTTTGTTTACAGTAACGGTGAGTGATGGACACGAGACCGCGTATAGTCAACCGGCTAAGCTCTTGATCGGTCCAAGATCGCCACTAATTGGCGATTTGCGATTCAAGCAGGTCGGAGCTGAAACAACCATAAATGGCTACTCAGGGCTGGAGGCCAGTAGTGTAGATTTGGGGCTAACTCAGTCCTTCTCTAATGCAATCGGCACTCCTCTTTCGATTGGCCCTGGATGTAACGCGCAATCCTTACTCCCTACTTCATGCTCGTGGAACTTCAACGTGTCTCGCCTTCCTGCAGGGCAGTCTGGTATATCAAGTGGTTACTACGGTGCACTAATCACATATAAGTTAAGTCTTAGCGAACTATCCTCATCTTCCACAGTCATCACAGGTATTGATGTCGAGGCAGAACATAACGTTGTCGGTGTGTCTTGGATGCGAGATGACACTGCCACTGGTTTAGAGAGCCACTTGGGTACTGTGCCACTTTCGCAGCTGGCGCAGGTGCTCAGTGCTGAGGCCGCCTCTGGTAGGGTTGCAACTGCAGTTTCTTCCGATGGAGTGGTCGCCCAATGGATTTCATACGGATGGAAGCTAGACCAATCGATCTACGAGACGAGCGTAATCGTGTGCAGTGCAGATGAGCTAACGTTACAGGCAGCTGCGTTGGCAAAGACTGGATATATCATTACAGCAATGGGCATAAACCGTCCTGACAGCCTGATCCTGGTAGGAACAAGAGTGGCAGGGGATCATATCGCACGGCCCGTGCTTGTTGTGCCCCTTGGTGGAAACAAAAACAGCTTCGCTCAACTTGGTTACGCAATCGTCGGACTATATATCAAATTGAATGCACGTGGAGACTTAGAGAACGAGGTTTGGGTCGGGGAAAGGTAATAAATATGGAAACTGGAGATACCGAATTTAAGCCGAGAGCATAGCACGGCTGGTGGGCCACCCTCAACCAACCAAAAAAGGCATCGGTGCCCCACCTCTCGCTTCTGAGATGTGTGTCCGTATCGCGGGGAAGCACCAAACCGCCACTCCGAAGGGCGGGTGCCCCATGCGTGACAGCTTTATGTCATGCGTGGCCCATCGTCCGTATTCGCCATAACTGACAAGCTGGTGCGCAAAGATCTGGTCGTTATGGCTTGCCTACCCCAGAGCCGCAATCGGAATCAGCAGCGCAGGCACCAGCAAGAGCGCCAGATACAGCAGCACACGCTCGATACGCGGCAACAGGTCGCGCCGGGATGACCGGCGCAGACGCTGAAGCGATCGCCGACGACGCAGGTGTCGAAGTGAACGTGGTCTCTTCATTGCGGCTCTGTAACGTCTCCAGGGAGTGCATGAAAACGTAATCTCATCATGCGGCTTTGGTCAAGCACGATCTCACAACTGCCCTCTGCCGCGCGCCAGATCCTTCCTAGCTCCGCTCTTCGGCGACAATAGCCAGGTGAACTCCTCGCCCATCGTCGAGTGTGTCCCTAACTTCTCTGAAGGCATCAGTCCCGCGCGCGTGGAGCAGATCGTCGCCGCCATGGCCGTTGATGGCGTGAGTCTGCTGGACGTCTCGCTCGATCGGGACCATAACCGCTCCGTCGTCACGATCGCGGGCTCGCCGGAGGCCGTCGTGGAATCGGCCATTCGCGGCGCGGGCAAAGCCGCCGCTCTGATCGACCTCACCGGCCAGTCCGGTGTTCACCCTCGCATCGGCGCCGCCGACGTAATCCCCTTCGTTCCCGTCAGCGGCATCTCGCTCGCCGAGTGCGCTCTGTTGGCACGCCAGGCAGGCCTCGGCATTTGGCGGCGCTTCGGCATCCCTGTCTACTTCTATGGCGCCGCCGCGGCTCGGCCGGATCGCGTCGAGCTTGAAAACCTCCGCAAAGGTCAGTTTGAAGGTCTGCGCGACGCCGTTCTCCGCGACACCGCCCGCCGTCCAGACGTCGGCGGCCCGGAGCTCCACGCCACCGCCGGAGCGTCCGCCGTCGGTGCCCGCTCCTTCCTCATCGCATACAACGTCTTTCTCGGTCCACCCACCGGCGCCGGAGTTACACTTGACCGGCCGGCGCCCGACATCTCCGTCGCCCGCGCCATCGCGCGTGATCTCCGCGCCTCGTCCGGCGGTCTGCTCGGTGTCAAGGCTCTCGGCCTGCTCGTCGACGGCCGGGCCCAGGTCAGCATCAACATCACAGACTTCCGTCAGACCCCTGTCGCCCGGGTCTTCGCCACCGTTATCCAGCTCGCCACACGCCACGGCGTCAGCGTTATCGAGGGCGAGCTCATCGGACTTGTGCCGGAAGCCGCTCTCGAAGGCTCGACCCTTTGGGCCGACAGCATCCCCGGCTTCGATCCCGCCGCCAAGGTCCTCGAGCGCCGGCTCGCCACACCTCTCGCCTGGCCCACCGCTTTCCTGTGACACCCGAAAGTTTCGGTAGTCCACAAAACGTTGGCGTTCAAAATGTGTCCTCGCCATGCTCCTGCAGACGCGCACCAAAAGCCCGTTTTAAGGCCCCGTACCTCGCCAATTCGTGACAAAAGAGCCCTTCAGAGGGACGGTATCGCATGACATTTGCTCAACCCCCACGTCCAAACGGTGGTTCCCTTTCGTATCTACAACCATTGGCGCTTGCACTCCGCCGCCGTTCAGGGAACAATCAAAACGTTCGATCCATCGCTCTCCCCGGAGTCTCCCCTTGCGTGTACGTCCTTCCTATCTCTTTGCAACCGCGGCACTTCTCCTCAGCGGCATGGCCAACGCCGCCGAGCTCTCGAGCGACGCGAAGGCCGTTATACCCCACGACGTCCAGCAGCTCATCGTGGTGGACTACCGCGCCATGCAAAACTCACCCGCGGCCATGAGCCTCAAAGACCGTACCCTTCCGCCCGAACTCAAACGCCTCGAAACGTCCCTCAAGACCTCCGGGCTCAAGGTGGATCAGGATGCCGATGTGCTTGCATTTGCTGCATTTAGATCCAATGGCGGAGAGCAGGCCAAAACAGTCGGCATCGCGCAGGGACAGTTCCGCACGCGCGAAATCCTCGCCAACTTCGCCCGGAATAAGACGAAAACCATAACGCTTCGCAACAACACAATCTATCCCATGGGTGCTGCTGGACTTAGCGTCGCTTTCCTCAACCAGACGACGATGGTCTTCGGCGACCGGGAGGCCCTGCGCGCGGCCCTCGATGCCCGTGACGGCATAGCGCCGAACTTTCTCTCCAATTCGGAGTTCGTCAGCGAGATGGGTGGCGTCGATCAAAAGGCCGTCTGGAGCCTCCTGGACCAAAAGGGTACGCAAACCATGATGAAGGGCGTCCTGGGCGACGCGTCCGGCTTGGCTGACTACGACACGGTCAAGAACCGTATGAAGAGCTCGCGGTACACGATGGACTTTCAGAATGGGGTCAAGTTCGATCTGGCCGTTGTCATGTCCGATACCGTCACGGCCGCAACGGCAGCCGCATTGATGAAAGGAGTCGCTCTTTTGAAGAAGGCGCAGGGCACGCCGCTTGAGAAAAGTGCGCTTGATGAGACCTCGATCGAGTCCAGTTCAGGAACTCTGCTGGTCAGCTACTCCTCCTCGGACAGCCAATTCGCCAGTCTACTCGGCTCGCCTCTCTTTCAACAGGTGGTCAAGTAGCAGCTCCCGGCGCCGGCCGAAGCCCCGCAAAATTAAAGGTCTGCGCCGATATGCCGATCCAGGTTGTATGACAGCATGGATAGCAATGAGTGGTGCGAAGACTTACCTTTGGGATGCGGGCACGGTGCGATCGAAGAAAACTCCTCCGGAACACGCTTCTCGCCCTAAACCCGATAGGATTGCGGCTGTTCAGCTTGGCACCAGCGAGACGCGAGCAGAGCGGCTGGCAAGGCTCAAGCGCGCCATCGATGACGGAAGCTACCGCATTGCGGCAGAAGACATCGCCGATAAAGTAATAGACCGCCTCAGAAAGAATCCTGCCAAGACCTGATCGGTCCCATTCGCCTCCCAGCAGATCAGGTAGATTTAATACATACGTTAGAGTGCTTATGCTGGAATGGATTCGTTTCGCCTGGAGTGCAACGCGAGGATACCGTTTCTATCCCTGGCGTAGTCCGTATCTCTTGTGGCGGGTGGAGACGTACTCCGGCAAACCGGCCTCGACTGTACGCCCCTCCGACCTACTTCACCTAATCTGGCAAGAGCGTTCTCAGCTCCTTCGATTCTTCGGATGGCTCAAAACCATGCGAACGTATCGTCTGCCACGTGCATGAATTCTTAACATGGTTTTTATCGGGAGTTGTGAATGAGCACTGGAACGAAGCAATTAACCACGCAGGATGGACATACCCTAAGCGCTTACGTCGCCGAACCTTCCGGCGCGCCAATCGGTGCGCTGGTACTCCTGCAGGAGATCTTCGGGGTCAACGAGTACATGCGGCGTGTAGCGGACGACTATGCGAAAGAGGGTTTTCTTGTAGTTGCACCGGCCCTCTTTGATCGTATTGAGCGGGGCGTGGAGCTGACATATGAGGGCGACGATATGAAACGGGCGGTTGGCTATAGGCAGAAGCTCGATCCTAAGACGGCGCTGCTCGATGTTGCCGCCGCCTTCGGCGAAGCCAAGCGCGCAGAGAAAGGCGTGGGTGTGATCGGATTCTGTTATGGCGGATATATGAGCTGGCTGACAGCGACCCGTGGAGAAGAGCTGGCAGTCCGTCCCGATTGCTGTGTCGGCTACTATCCTGGGGGCGTCGGCTCCGTCGCAACCGAGGAGCCAAGCTGCCCGGTTCTGCTGCACTTCGGCGCGAATGATACACATATCGGGCCGGATCAGATCGAAGCTGTCCGATCCACTCATCGTGAGGTCGAGATCTTCGTCTATGAGGGTTCGGAGCACGGCTTCAGCTGTGATGCCCGCGCGGCCTTCAATCCCGAAGCGGCGGCTCTGGCAAAACAACGAACACTAGTCTTCCTGAAGACACACCTTTCCTAGGCTTCTAAGCTAGTCGAGCCGATATGAGCGACTATCTCCGGGTTGGAACGTCCTCAACTTCCCGGCCGAAGCCTGGAGTGGTATTCTTTAGCCAATCACGAATGAGTGTATTAGACGATCAGGAGTAACCCAAGTCAGTGTTGGCATCCGCACGAAAGACAGATATTATCCAGCAGTTCCGCACGCATGAATCGGACACGGGCAGCCCCGAGGTTCAGATTGCGGTCTTGAGTGAGCGCATCACCGAGCTCACCGAGCACTTCAAAACTCACAAGAAGGATCATGGCTCGCGCCGCGGCCTGCTGATGCTTGTCAGCAAGCGGCGTAGCCTGCTCGATTACTTGAAGCGATGTGATGCGGATCGATACCGCGACGTCATCGGCAAGCTGGGCATCCGCAAGTAACGGCATAACCGGAGATCTCCCGCAGGTATGGCATTGCGTACGGCCCCTGGCAACTCGGCTGTCGCTGACGGACAAAGCTGCCTCATGGTGCTGTTGAAGCGCCGGCAGCTTTGGGACTTACCTGTAAGCAGCCACTCCCGCCTGGCGATCGAGTGGCAGCCTCACAAGAGATCCGAGTATCCTGCAGCGGCTCAGCTCGCCAAGTCGGCGATCTGTCCGCTGCTTTTTCGCGTCCGGACGGATGCGCGCACAAGTTCCTAGATGAAGATGAAAGAAGACGAGGACGCACATGAAACAGGACGTCACAGTAGAGCTTGCAGGCGGCAAGCACATTAGGTTCGAGACCGGCCGCATGGCCAAGCAGGCCTCCGGGGCCGCGCTCACATCGAGCGGAGATAACGTCATTCTAGCAACGGCTGTAGCTTCGCCGGACCCCAAAGAAGGTATTGACTTCTTTCCGCTGACAGTCGAGTATCGCGAGTTCACCTATGCTGGCGGACGCATTCCCGGCGGCTTCATCAAGCGCGAGGGACGGCCTTCCGAGAAGGAGATCCTGACCAGCCGCCAGATCGACCGGCCGATTCGGCCGCTCTTCCCCGAGACCTTCCGCAACGAGACTCAGGTTGTTGCCTTCGTTTACTCGGCCGACAAAGAGAACGATCCGGATGTGCTCGGGATCAACGGTGCCAGCTGCGCGCTGGCTCTGAGCGATATTCCCTTTCACGGTCCTGTAGGCGCGGTGCGGATCGGCATCGTAGACGACCAGTTTGTCGTGAATCCGACATACGCCGAGCGTGAGAAGAGCAGACTGAACATCATGGTCGTCGGCACCAAGGACGGCATTGTAATGATCGAGTCTGGAGCCAAGGAGATTGAAGAGAGCCGCGTCGTCGATGCCATCGAGTTCGCCCATGGTGAGATCAAGAAAATCTGCGCGGCGATTGAGGATCTGGTGAGCCGCGCCGGAAAACAGAAGAGGACGGTCAGTGCGGTCGATGTCGATACGGAGTACCTGCATCAGCTGACAGGCAAGGTCGGCGACCGGCTGCGCGAGGCACTCGATACCCAGAAGAACCCCAAGTTCGAAAGCTATGCCAAGGTCAAGGAGATCAAGGACGAGCTGAAGCGCGATCTGCCGGAGGGCGATGCCGGTGCTTCCAAGAAGCTGAGCAAATACTACGAGCTGCTGCGTGAGACGATCTTCCGCGACCAGGTTCTGAAGGATCGCATTCGCCCGGACCACCGCGCCTTCGATGAGATTCGTGCAATCTCGATCGAGGTTGGCGTGCTGCCGCGCGTGCACGGATCAGCGCTGTTCACCCGTGGCGAGACCCAGGCGCTGGTCACGGCCACGCTGGGCACGACAGACGACGCGCAGCGCATGGAGAGCTACGAGGGCGAACAGAAGCGTCGCTTCATGATGCATTACAACTTCCCGCCGTTTTCGGTGGGTGAGGTCGGCCGCATGACGGGCGTTGGCCGGCGCGAGATCGGTCATGGCGCGTTGGCGTTCCGTGCGATTGAAGCCGTGCTGCCGCCGGAGTCGGAGTCGCCCTACACGCTCCGTGTCGTCTCGGACATCCTTGAGTCAAACGGATCGTCGTCGATGGCGACGGTCTGCGGCGCATCGCTTGCGTTGATGCAGGCTGGCATCGCGCTAGGTGGATCGGTCGCCGGAGTGGCGATGGGTCTGGTGAAGGAGGGCGAGAACTACGCCATCCTTAGCGATATCGCCGGTGCCGAAGATCACTATGGCGACATGGACTTCAAGGTAGCCGGAACGCGCAAGGGCATCACCGCGCTTCAGATGGACATTAAGATCATGGGCATCACGCCGCAGATTATGCGCGAGGCGCTAGAGCAGGCACGGAAAGGTCGCCTCTTTCTGCTCGACACGATGGACGCTGTAATCTCGGGTGCAAACGAAGAGAAGAGCAAGTTCGCGCCGCGTATTCACACCATCCAAATCCCGACGGACAAGATTCGCGATCTGATCGGGCCGGGCGGCAAGGTCATTCGCGGCATTATCGACGCGACGGGCGTCAAGATCGACGTGGACGATTCGGGCCGGGTCAATGTGGCATCGAGCGATGCGGACGGCCTCAGTCGCGCGATCCAAATGATTACGGATCTGACGGCTGTGCCGGAGCCTGGCCGCACGTACCTTGGCAAGGTGGTGCGTATCGCTGAGTTTGGCGCGTTCGTCGAGATCTTCCCGGGAACGGATGGTTTGCTGCATGTATCCGAGATCGCCGAACATCGTGTGAAGGACGTCAAGGACGAACTCCGCGAGGGCGATCAGATCCTGGTGAAGGTGCTGGCAATTGAAGGCAATCGCATCAAGCTCTCGCGCAAGGCGGTTTTGCGCGAACAGCGTGCCAAGCTTGGCCTACCCGAGGTTTCGGAGGGGGGCGGCGCGGCGCAGCAGCAGGCAAGCCGGCCGGGCGCGGAACAGGGAGCGGCTCCGGCCGATCTTGAGACCGAAGGCGACGACGAGTTTGAAGACGATGACGAAGAGCTCGAGGATGAGCCGAACTTCAATCGCGCAGACGATGTCCCGGTAACGCCCGGAGCTCCGCAGGGAGGCCGTCCCGGGGATGCCGGACAGCGCCGTCCGGGTGGTGGTGGCGGGCGGCGTCGACGCGGAGGCCGTCGCAGCGGCGGTCCTGGCGCGCCTCGTTCTGGCGGCGGTACACCAAGCGCCAGCTAGTTAGATAGATGTAGCCCGAACGCCATTTTTGCTTCGCAGATCTGCTTCGGCAAGCGGGACGATCGAATACGGAAGGTTCTTCTGGAATTCATCGTTCCGCTTACTTGTTTGGAGGGCTCGATGCGGTGGTGGCCGACGGTTCTCTTCAGTGCGGTTTGCCTGCTCTCCGGCTCTCTGTGGCTGCTGCCTTCGACGCCACCATCTGTTTCAATTAGTCTTGGCATTCTGGTCGTCGGGGCGGTTACCTCGGCGCTGAGTGTTCTTTGTGTCTGCGGCTTGTTCGCGGCGACCTCAGTTTTTAAGTGGCAACGGAACTGGGCGTTGGCGTTGAGCGGTATAGGGGTGCTGGGTGCACCGGCATTGCTTCTGTTATGGGGCAGACAGCACTTCAGCAGCGTAATGGCCGTAGCCGTCCAAGCAAGCATTCCTGTTATCGTCGTGATTGCATCCGGGGTGCTTCAAGAGAGAGCCGATGCGCAGCAAAAGCTGGTTCCTGGATTGATTGCTCTTGGAGGAAGTCTGCTGGTGCTCCCCGTGGCGCTTCCAAAGAGTTCACAGGGATGGGCCGGGTTCGGTCTCTATCTGATTGCGGCCTGCCTTACTGGTGTTTGCAGTGTTCTCTGCCATCGCGAGATGATCCGTGTTCCCGCCGCAGTCGCGATCGGTATCCCGTGCATCGCAAACGCGATTTTTCTTAGCGTGTTCGCCGTATGTTGGCTGACGATCACAGGTCAGTGGCATGCCACCATGGAGCTACGTTCTGCTCCAAATCTAATCGCAGCTATAACGGTCGCCCTCAACGTGACGGGCGTTGCCGGCTTGCTGTACCTGCTTCGGCCACACGCTGCGGCGGTTCGATTTGTCTTTGCCCCCCTGCTTGCGGCTGTGGAGGCGTATGCATTAATGCGTCCTACGCTCTCTTTGCGCACGGTCATGGGAGCGCTGCTTATGCTGATCGGCGGAATCGCGTGTCTCCAAGCCGATCGCGAGCAGGAAGCGAGCACGCTGATGTCTCTTCACTGATACCTGTTCGATTCGCTGCGTAATCGGTAGACTCTGGCTATGGCAGCTTCGATGTACATTGTCGTCGAGGGCGAAGATCCGGGCTTTAACATCTTCGTGAACGGTCGTGCGCTGGCACGGCATGAAGACGCGCTTGAGAAGGTTGCGCTGAGGATCGGCGCGCGCCCGCTCATCGAGTTCTTCTCTGCCGACGAAAACTCGCTCGCTCTGCTGATTGAAGAAGGCGCGGGCAATCAGGAGCTGCTGCGAAAGCTGCCGCCACCGCAGTGGTACAGCGCGACAGACGGGCTTTCGACGGTACAGGCCCTAGCGGAAGAACTGGAACGCGATCCGCAGCAGCTTGGGAGCGAGGGCCGAACCGTTCTCGAAGAGCTGCGAGAGTACAGAGAGGTTCTGGCGAAGACTGAGTCCCACGCTTTGCGCTGGCATCTAGCAGTAAGCTGGCGATAGGCAAAGTACTGTGGCACGAAACGAAGTATCGCTCCCGCGCTGCTTGAATGGGTTCTGGCTACACGCAGAAGCGCAGGAGACGTAGACGAAGGCTTGAGGCGTGGCTGCGTGCGCCTCCGTCAGATTCGTTCTAAAAAAGAATAAGCCCGGTCAACTGGCGACTTCAACCTCATCCATATCGAAGTTCGAGTAGACGTTCTGCGTGTCATCGAGATCTTCTAGGACGTCAAGAAGGCGGAGCATCGCGGTGGCCTGGGTACCCTCAAGTTTGGTGTAGATGGACGGGATGAGTGTGACCTCGGCGACTTCGGTCGAGAGCTTGGCGGCCTTGATCGCGGCGAGAACGGCGTCGAAGTCTTCAGGGCTGGTGGTGATCTCCCAGGTCTCGCCTTCCTGCGAGAGATCCTCGGCACCAGCCTCAAGAGCAATCTCGGTCAGCTTGTCTTCACTGACGCCATCGGCGGGAACAGTGATCAAGCCCTTCTTTGAAAACATATAACCAACCGAGCCAGTTTCGCCGAGGTTGCCGCTGTTCTTGGAAAAGGCGTGGCGGATCTCCGAGACGGCGCGGTTCTTGTTATCCGTAAGGACGCGCACGATGACAGCGGCGCCGCCCGGACCATAGCCCTCGTAGGTGATGTCTTCGTAGTTGACCCCCTCCAACTCACCCGTTCCGCGCTGGACCGCTCGCTTGATGTTATCGGCTGGCATGTTTTCGGCTTTGGCGGCGGCGATAGCGGTGCGCAGGCGGGGGTTGCCGTCGGGGTCTCCGCCGCCGCTCTTCGCGGCAATGGTGATTTCCTTGATGAGGCGGGTAAAGATCTTGCCGCGCTTGGCGTCGAGAGCGCCTTTTTTATGCTTAATTGTTGCCCATTTGCTATGGCCGGACATGCTGTTCCCCTGTGCTGAGATGCGGGCTCGAGCAGCGGGCCAGGGGCTCGGCGCGAGCGTTTGCGACGATAGCGAGTTTAGCATGTGAGGCTGAGATTTGTGGGTTGGGGCGAAGGGGCTTTGAGGTGACCCGGATGACATTTAGGGTTCTTCCCCTCTGGCTATTTCAGAGCGGAATGACAAGCTGATTAACTTGGTCCGGGCGGAGTGCGGGGTCTCTCCGCTGCGTTCGCTACGGCCGAGATGACGGCATTTCCTGCGGGAAGCTGGTGTGATGAAGCAGATGCCTGCGGGATGACAACAAAAGAACAGGCGAGGATGACAACGCTAGAGGAGTGACTCTGGAGCTAGAAGGTCATCGAGCGTTTCGCGGCGGCGGATGAGGTGGGCCTCACCTGAGTCGATGAGGAGTTCGGCGGGTCTGGCGCGAGTGTTGTAGTTCGAGGCCTGGCTCATGCCGTAGGCGCCCGCATCGAGAAGCAGGGCGAGATCGCCGGTGGCAAGGTGCGGAAGGGCGCGGTCGTGTGCAAAAAAGTCGCCGGACTCGCAGACGGGGCCAACGACGTCGACGGTTTCTAGGCTTGGCGCGGAGTCGCCGCTTCCCTGTTTTGTTTTTGAGTGGACGGGCAGGATCTCGTGATGAGCCTGGTAGAGGGCGGGGCGGATGAGGTCGTTCATGGCGGCGTCGGTGATGATGAAGCGTTTCGCACCGTTTTGTTTGGTTCCGACGATCCGTGTAACAAGGCCGCCGGCCTGGGCGACGAGGAAGCGGCCAGGTTCGAGGAGCAGATGACAGTTAAGGGTGGTGAGGATGGGAAAAAGGTTGGCAGCGTAGGCGGCGACCTGTTGTTCGGGGGATAGCTCGGGCGAGGCGGAGGGGAAGGTCTCGCCGACAGTCTGAGATTCCGACTCGCTGGAGAGAGGCGGTGCAGTGGATGAAAGACGAAGTAGAGGGGTCTCTCCACTGCGCTTTACTTCGGTCGAGATTACGGCCGAAGTGGAGGAGAGTGTTTCTGTCGAGATGACGGCGGTGGTTGGAGAGGCGGCAAAGCTTGGTGAGGTGGAAGACGGGGCGGCGAGTGGGGCGGTGTAGTCGATACCGAGGCCGCCCCCGACATCGATATGGGTGATGGCGTGTCCGTCCGCGCGAAGGTCTTCGATGAGGGCGGCTAGGCGGGCGACCGCCTGGGCGAAGGGCTCGATCGCGCGAATCTGGGAGCCGATATGAACGCTGACGCCGGTCGCGAGGAGCGAGGGATGGATGGAGGCGCGGCGGTAGAGGTCGCGGGCGAGATTGATGTCGACGCCGAATTTGTGCTCGCGAAGACCAGTGGAGATGTAGGGATGGGTCTCGGCGAAGACGTCCGGGTTGACGCGGAGGGCGAAGCGGGCCTGTTTGCCAAGAGCTGCAGCACGCGCGGCGAGAAGATCAAGCTCTTCCGCCGATTCGACGTTGAAAAGAAGGATGTCGGCGGCGAGGGCAGCGTCGATCTCCCAGGATTGCTTTCCGACGCCCGAGAAGACGACACGCGTCAGGGCTTCTGGGCAGGCGCGACGGACGCGTTCGAGCTCGCCGCCGGAGACGATATCGAAGCCGGCGCCGAGACGACCGAGCAGTTGGAGGATGGCGAGCGAACTGTTCGCCTTGACGGCGTAGCAGATGGTGTGGGGGGTGGAGGCGAAGGCCTGCTGAAAGAGGGCGAGCCGGTGGCGAAGGTTGGCGGCGGAGTAGAGATAGAGCGGCGTGCCGTGCTCGACGGCGAGGGTTGGCAGGTCGAGGCCGTCGATAGTCAGGGTTCCCTGGCTATCGACGAAGGGCCGGGTGGGAACGAAAGCGGCGGGGCGGGTGGATTCCGTACTGGACACGCATTCAGGGTCTCATGGGCGAGAGAAGATAGGGCTCTTCGGGGATGATGATCCAGGCGACGACGTAGGCGATGAAGCCGAGACCGAGGTGGAACGGGGTAAGGACGACGAGGAGGATGCGGATGAGGGGCAGGTTCCAGCTATAGGTGCGGGCGAACGCGGCGCAGACGCCGGCGACCATGCGGCCAGAGCGAGGGCGGAGGAGCTCCGGACGGAGGGATGTGGGTGGTGGTACAACACTGGGACTGCCGACAGGAGTGCCGCAAGAGGGGCAAAAACGAGCGTTTTGAGGGATTTCGGTGCCGCAGTGTGTGCAGTGCATGGTGTGCCTCGAGGTGCTGCTTCTCTAGTACGTGAGGAGAGGGGTGCGGGTTCCCAGGTTGTTGCGGAACGAATACGGGGGTTCTTCGCTGCACTCAGAATGACAAGCATTGGAGGTCGGGTCAGGGGCCGGTGTAAGGGGATTTTAGGTACTTGCGGGCCTGGTCGGCCTGGGATTGATCGCCGCCCGGAGCGGAAGCAAGCCGGTACTGCGCGATGGCCTGGTCACGTTGGTGAAGCACGTCGAGCATCCTGCCGGCGTTGAGCTGGGCGCGCTTGCGTAGCCAGTCACTGCAGTGGGGCTGGTCGGCGGCGGAGAGATAGTTGGCGGCGGCGGTGGCGAAGTCGTTCTGCCCGCGGGCTGTATCGGCGAGGCCGAAGTAGGCCATCTGTAGGCGGGGATCGACGAAGTAGTTGGGCCGGCGGGCGTCGTCGATGACGTGGCGGTAGATGGCGATGGCGGCGGGGCCGTCCCCTTTATCCTTGCTGAGATTGGCTTCTTCGAGGCGGAAGAGGTAGTCGCGCGGGTACTGGCGAGCGAGGGTGGACTGAACGGTGAGAGCCTCGGCGTAGCGAGCATCATGGCGAAGAAAGAGGGAGAGAACGGTACGGGACTCGACTTGGTTGACGAAGCCGTGGCCGGCAACGTCGCGCAGCAGATCGAGACCCTTTTCCTTGTTGCCGCCGACGCCAGCGATGCCGACCATCATACGAACAACACGCGGAAGGCTGGCGACGGCGAACTGCTGGATGCCGATGGCCATCTTGGCGTCGGTATAGTCGGGATCGATCTTGAGAGTCTCTTCGGAGTCGTTGCGAGCCTGCAAGCCCTGATGCGCGGCGGAGACGAAGGAGTGGTCAATCAGCGTAATGAACGATGCATGAAGACCGCGGGCGTAGCCACGGGCGAAGAAGGCGTTCTTGTTCTGGCCGTCCGCCTTGATCTGTCTGTCGCACAGGGTAACGACCTGATCGGTGAGGGTCTCGACCCGCTGGCGAACGTCGTTGGGCACAGCGACATTGCGTTTAGAGGAGAGAAAGCTGTCGTGAGCGTAGTAGGTGGTGTCGAGGAGGTCCTGATGGTAGAGCTCGCGGAAGACTACGACCTGGAGGACGTAGGCGGTGGCGAGGGGATCGTCGGGGTGGGCGCGCTGGACGGCTTCAAAGCGGGCAAGAGCGCCGTCATAGTCGAGGTTGTAGAAGTTCTCGTGCGCCTGGCGGACCTCCGGAAGCAGATTGATCGGATCTGTATGGGCGGAGCCGGACTGTGCGGTCAGACGCGGAGGAAAAACGGCGCCGGCAAGGAGGAGGCCGGTGAGCATGAAGAGACGAAGGAAAGTGCCGTAGGTCGGAATACTCTGCATCCTCTGCGATTGGACGTACGGCGATGGCAGGAGGTTCCGCCGAGCCCGCCAGCGACAGCGTAAACTATCCCCGCGCACATCTGTATAGGACCAGGGAGCAGCATTTGACCCGAACGGAGCTTCTGCAACTGGTGGTAGCCCAGGCACGCAGCCAGGGGTTCAACTTCAGGCGATGGTACGTGGAGCGGCTGGGGCGCGAGTGGGTGGGTGGCAAGGACGCGGTAGACTCCCTTGGAGCGGAACGCCGCTACTACTCGCTGCTGTTCTCGCATGAATTCGCGCAGAGCTTCTGGAAGGCGGGTACCGCCATGACGCTGCAGATGCCGACGCAGAGCTTTCAGCGTCGGATGGCGGATGGAACGATTGGGACCGTAGAAAGAAAGAGCCATCTGCGGCGGATGGTCCGGGAAGATGCCTGGCGCTTTCACCTGAAAGAGATGGCTATCCAGGAGGAGCCGCTGCGGTATATCCGCCGGTTTCTGCGGGTACAGGAGGAGTTGACGCCGGAGCCTGTGGTGGAGCGGTCGATCGTAATTGTGGATGAAGAGGATCTGCTGCCAGAGGAGGACTAAACGTGAGCGCGACTCGCGGCTACTTCCTGGCTTGCGTATCGGAGAGCGTGTGGCGCACGGCCTTGGCGCGGCGTGTGTCGGGTTCGAGATCCAGAAATTTGTTGTAAGCATCAAGGGATTCAGGCTGCTTGCCGAGTCGGGAGGCGACGGTGCCGAGAAGATAGAAGGCTTCAGGATCGTCATGAAGGAGCTTGACGGCGTCTTTGAGGCGATTGTAAGCGGCTACATTGTTGCCGCTGTCGGCATAGAACTTCGCGACTTTGATGTCTTCGGCTTCGCGCTCGTCATCACTCTGCAGATGGGTGGGCTTCGGCCGTTTACGGCGGACCGTGTTGCCGGTGGATGAGGGTGCCGGGGTGTTGCCGGTAGGATCGAGCGGGTCATCAGGATCGTTGGCGCTGCTGCTTGATGAGGAGCTGGACGAGCTGCTGGAGCTGTCGCCGGCGTTGGTGTCCCCTGGTTTCGTGTCTCCCGTGTACGGGAACTGCTTATTTGGGTTGGGGCTGGGCGCAGACGGAGCCGCGGATGGCGTTGGGGCAGGATCGCCTGGATACGGGAACTGCTGGGCGGGCGCAGCCTGTGTGCTGGGCGGTGCGGCAGGCGGAGCGGCCGGGCATGGATGAGCGGATTTGGGATCGTCTGAGCAGGGGGGCGGGGGAGAACCTGCCTGTGCCCGCGCGGTCGCCGGAAGAAGACTGGCCGAGAGCAGGGTGGCAAGGAGGACCGGGATGGGCGTCCGCGACGGCATACGGCTAGTTTACAGTTGCCGGATGGGACCAGTGAGGTGATGGTGGCGGGATCAGGGTTGGTTATCCGATCGTCGGCAATTCATGCCGCGGGATGTTACACGATGCGGCGAATTCGGCGCGGCGCGCGGGTCTGCGAGTACGACGGGCCGCGATTCCCAAAGAAGGTGGCGGATGAGCGATACGCGGAGCGCTCTCTGACGTATCTATTCAGCTTTGGGAAGGACGGCACTGTGATCGACGGGTTTGGAACGGCGATGTTTCTCAACCACTGCTGCGCTCCGAACTGCGAGACGGAAGAGGAGGGCGGCCGCATCTTCATCACGGCGATTCGGGATATCGAAGCTGGCGAGGAGCTGACGTACGAGTACAACCTGCATGACTCGGACGATGAGCCGGGAGTCTGTCACTGTGGGGCGATGGAATGCCGGGGGACGATGTTCAGTGACGATGAGGTGAAACGGCGAGCGCGACGGAGGAAGGCGGCAGCCCGAGGTTGAAGCTGCCCGGGTCTAGGCCGGAAGGACGACTAGAATACGGAATGGGCGGTTAGGGCCTTCTGGCGATCTATGGCGTATCAGGTTTTAGCGAGAAAATACCGGCCGCAGCGGTTTGCGGATGTGGCGGGGCAGGAGCATGTGACTGTAACGCTGATGAACGCGTTGCGGCAGCAGCGGATTGCGCACGGGTATATCTTCAGCGGGCATCGCGGGATTGGAAAGACAACCATCGCGCGCATTCTGGCGATGGCGTTGAACTGCCGGAATGCGATCGGGAGCGAGGCGCGGCCGACGCCCGAGCCCTGTGAGATGTGCGAGAGCTGCACGGAGATTCGTGCAGGCAACGCGGTCGATGTGATTGAGATCGACGCGGCGACGAATCGCGGGATCGATGAGATTCGCGAGCTGCGGGATGCGGCGCGATACCGGCCGGCACGGGATAAGTACAAGATCTACATCTTGGATGAGGCCCACCAGATCACAGATGCAGCCTTCAATGCCCTGCTGAAGACACTGGAGGAGCCACCGGACCACATCGTCTTCATGATGGCGACGACGCAGCCGGAGGATATCCCGCAGACGGTGCGGTCGCGGTGTCAGCACTTCAACTTTCACGCGGTCAAGATGGTCGACATTCTGCAGGAGTTGCGAGGCATTGCGGCGCATGAGGGTGTGGAGGCGGATGATGCGGCGCTAAGCTTGCTGGCGGAGGCGGGCGACGGCAGTATGCGCGATGCGCTGAGCGTGATGGATCAGGCGATTGCGAGCGCGCCTGTTTTACCTGGAAGCGAGGGTGAGGCGGGACACGCAGTATTGAGCGCGGCGCAAATTCGCGAGCTGATGGGCACGGTGTCGAATGCGATATTCGAGCGACTGCTGGAGGCGGTCGACGGCGGTCGCAGCGCGGAGGTGATTACGCTTGCGAATGAGCTGATGGACGCGGGCAATAGCCCGTCGCAGCTGGCAAGACAGTGCGTCCGCTATCTACGCAACGTCCTCATGGCCAAGGTGGCGGAGTTGACGCCTGAGACGGCGGGCGAAGACGGTATCGCGACCGAGATTCTACAGATCTCGCCCGATGAGCGGCGGAGGGCGGCACGGACAGCCGCGCGATTTACGGAAGAAGAGCTGACGCGGTACATGCAGGTGATGCTGCGAACGTTTGACGAGCTTGGATACAGGCAGGAGCAGCGATTTCACTTTGAGCTGGGACTGCTGAAGCTGGTGCATCTGCGGCGGCTGCTGCCGGTGGAGGAACTGCTGAGCCAGCTACCCGTGGCTGGCGGTCCGGGGAGCAGTTTGGGCTCGGGCGGTGCTGGCGTGAGTCCAGGCTCAAAGCCCGGCGGCGCGGGGCGGGGTGGCGCCGGCCAGGCCATACCCGAGCCGGTGCGGGTGAGTGAGGCTCCAACAAATGCGGTGCGGGTTGGACAGGAGGCGGAGGTTGTTTTTGCTAAGCCGGCCTTTTCGCCCTTTGCGGCAGATTCGCAGCGGAAACGGTTTGGCGATGGAGCTGCCACAGCAAGAGCTGCGGTGCGTACAGTGCCTTCTCACGAAGGCTTGCCGCCTGCTTACAATCAGGCGATCAGCACCCCGGTTGCGGCTGCTATGCCTCCCGTGGAGACCGAGAGACTCGATACACCTTTGGCGGCAACTGCTGTTGCTTCAGGAGAAGGCTTGGCTGTTGTCGAGGTTGAGAATCGCAGAACGGACGACGATGGGCGCGGGACGATCCTGCCTGATCTCGCGGCGGTAGATGCCGGCTGGATGAACGCAGCTGCGCCAGGCGGAGAGTTGGGCGCGGCGGCGTTTCAGCACGCAGCGATTGAAGCACTGCTGCGATCGAGCAAGCAGAGCTCCGCGGGTGAGGCTCTGGAAGAGGCGGAGTGGCGTGTTGAAGGTGGTGTACTGCGGGTGCAGACTGGTTTTTCCAAGGCGATGCTTGCGATGGTGCTGAATTCGGAGGCGGACAAGATTGCACGAGCCGCTATCCGCGAGGCCGGCGGCGCGGCACTGAAGGTTGAATGGCTGCCGGGATCGGTGGCGGAGAAGAAGCCCGGGGCTGCCAAACGCGTGGCACGAAGCGGGTCGGCACAGTCCAAGGCCGAGGAGCATCCTATCGTGAAACAGGCGCAGGAGCTGTTTCATGCCGAGATTCGCAAGGTTATCGATCTGAGTGGAAAGTAGTCGATTAGCGATGGAACCCTGGGAGCAGGTTCTCAGTCGGTACGTTTAGTCTGTGGAACGTTCTAGTCGAACACTTGTTCGTGAACGTAAGTATTCCATCGAACGAAGAATTTATAAATGATCTAAACCCAAGAACAAACAACTCACAACCGTGAAGTAGGAACTGAAGAGGAGTTATGGATTTTTCGAAAATGCAGGAGATGATGGAGCAAGCGCAGGCTATGCAGGCTCAAATGGAAGAGAAGCTGGCAGCGACCGTGGTGGAGGCACAAAGCGGCGGGGGCGTAGTGACAGTGCGTATGAACGGCCGTAAGGAGGTGTTGCGGCTGAAGATCGATCCAGCTGCGGTCGGCAGCGCGGGAAGCGATTTGGAGCTGCTCGAAGATCTCATCACGGCAGCGGTGAATGAGGCAGGGCGGCGAGCGGATGGAGCCATGCAGACCAACATGTCTGGGCTGATGAGCGGGATGAACTTGCCAGGACTGGAGTAGCTGTGGCCCGCTTCGCCGAACCGATGACGCGGCTAATCGATGAGTTGAAGAAGCTGCCGGGCATTGGAACGAAGAGCGCGCAACGGCTTGCGTTCCATGTGCTGCGGACAAGCGAGGCGGAGGCCAAGGCGCTGGCGGAGGCGATCACGACGGTGCGGGCGCGGCTGATGCTCTGCAGTATTTGTAACAACATCACGGATATCGACCCGTGCGGCTACTGTGCGAACGCAGCTCGAAGCCATGGGCAGATATGTGTGGTTGAAGAGCCTACAAATATTGCAACGATTGAAAAGACGCGTACTTACACAGGCGTGTATCACGTGCTGCACGGGACGTTGAGCCCGGTGAATGGCGTAGGTCCGGAGCATCTGCGGATTGCGAATCTACTGTCGAGGCTGGACGAGGCAGCTGAAATCATTCTTGCGACCTCGCCCACGACCGAGGGAGAGGCAACGGCGGGGTATTTGGCAAGCGAGGTGCGGCGGCTGCGGCCGGAGCTGCGAGTGACGCGGATCGCGACAGGCGTGCCGGCCGGGAGCGATATCGAGTATGCGGATGAGGTGACGATATCGCGAGCGATGGACGGCCGGCGCGAGATGTAGAGTGTGTCGGCGCGGCATATGGTGTATTCACACGTCTCTCATATATGCGCGATAGAACGGTAGCTATGGAGAATCAGGCAGGTGTGTCACGCCGCCGGTTTTTACGGCAGAGTCTAAAGTTCAGTGCGCTCGCGGGATTGAGCAGCGCCTTCCCGGGCATTGCACGAGTGAAAGCACCCGGAAAGCAGCCGCAGACAGGAGCACGGCATGCCCTCATCGTTGGCGATTGGGGGCGCGACAACTCGCAGGTTGGACAGCGGGCGGTGGCATCGGCGATGCAGGGCTACCAGACGGCACGAGGCATCCGGACAGAGGCGCTGCTGATGCTGGGCGACACCTGGTACGGCGAGCTTGAGGGTGGAATCAAGAGCCCAAGATGGCAGTGGCAGTTTGAAGATATGTATCCGAAGAGCGCGTTCGATTGCCCGGCGTACTCAGTACTCGGCAATCATGACTACCAGATGTGGCCGGAGAGCAAGGTTGAGGCGGAGCTCGCGTACGCGAAGGTTCCGGGCACACGATGGACGATGCCGGCGCGATGGTACAGCTATCAGTTCCCGCGGGTGAATCCACTGATGACGGTGATTGCGCTCGACAGCAACATGCCGCATCCGGCCAAGGTCGGCGGCAAGTCTGCAGGGCGCGACTTTACGTTGACGGAAGAGCAGCGCGCCGAGCAGTTGGCGTGGTTTGAAGCAGAGCTGAAGAAGCCGCGGACGACACCGTTCCTCACTGTGATCGCGCACCATCCGGTGTATTCCGATGGCCCACATGGCGATCATGCAACTCTGATCCGGGATTGGGATCCTCTGCTGCGGGAGCACAAGGTACAACTCTACCTGGCCGGGCACGACCATGATCTGCAGCACCTGGAGTTTGAAAAGCATCCTACGAGCTTCTTTCTTTCAGGCGCTGGTGGGGCAGACCTCTACGACTTGAAGGTGGAGCCGAGTGTGCGTGGGCCGTATGCGGCGAAGGTCTTCGGCTTCAGCCATCTAGAGCTGACGGCGGAACAAATGATTCTGCGGCATGTGAACGCCGAGGGCGAGGTGGTGCATGCGTTCGTGAAGACTCCGACGGGTGATGCGGCGATTCTGGCGTAGCTCCGCTCTCATTACGAAAGAGTGGCGCTGACGAGATCGTCGCCAGTCATGTCCGTAGGCTTGTCCAGACGGAGCAGACGGAGAATGGTGGGGGAGATGTCGCGAAGGCTGCCGCCGGATCGCAGGACAGGTTCTGTGCCGAGTTCCGTTACATAGAGAAATGGAACCGGGTTTGTGGTGTGGGCAGTGTGGGGGCCACCGGTCAGCGGATCGATGAGCAGCTCGGCGTTGCCGTGGTCGGCGGTGACGAGGAGACTGCCGCCACGCTGTTTGATGGCGGTGTAGATGCGGCCGAGCTCAATGTCGACGGTCTCAACGGCGCGGATGGTGGGTTCAATCTTGCCGGAGTGGCCGACCATGTCGGCGTTGGCAAAGTTGACGATAATGACGTCGAAGGCGGTATCGTTCACGGCTTTGATGACGGCGTCAGCTATGCCGGCTGCGGACATCTCTGGAGCGAGATCATACGTGGCGACCTTTTGCGAGGGAACAAGCGCGCGGTCTTCGCCCGGAAATGGTCTCTCGATGCCGCCGTTAAAAAAGTAGGTCACGTGCGCGTACTTCTCAGTTTCGGCGACGCGGAGGTTGCGCAAGTTGGCCTGGGCCATTAGGTTGGCGAGCAGGTTGTCCATGGACTCGGACGGGATAACGACAGGGAGACGAAACTTCTTGTCGTACTGCGTCATGCAGACGTAATGGAGGTTTTCCGGAAGCTGCGAGCGCGGAATTTCAACGTCGAGCTCGGCAGCCTTTGGAAGGTCATTGGCGTTGTCCTCGGTAAGACCGCCAGGGACTGAAGCATTTCGGGCGAGGACGCGGGTGATCTGGCGGACGCGGTCGGCGCGGTAGTTGAAACAGATGCAGACGTCGTTCGAGCGCATGGGTCCGACAGGAGCGCCGTGTGCGTTCACGACGGTAAAGGGCGGGATGAACTCGTCGGTAATGCCGGAGTTGTAGAGGTCGCGGATGCGGGTGGCGGGGTCGGCGTACTGACCACCGGCGGGAGTGCCGGTCACGATGGCGTCAAAGGCCTGGCGCTCTTTTTCCCATCGCAGATCACGGTCCATGGCAAAATAGCGGCCGGAGACGCTGGCGATCTTCACGCTGTCGGTCTCGCCGAAGATCTCACGAATCTGGTGCTGGAGAGAGTCCAGATAGCCCAGGCCGCTGGTGGGCATGGTGTCGCGGCCGTCCATGAAAGCGTGAATGAAGACGCGCGTGAGCTTGTGCTGCGCGGCGAGCCGCAGGAGCGCGTAGAGATGGCGCTGGTGCGAGTGGACACCACCGTCCGAGAGGAGGCCGATGAGATGAAGGGCAGTTCCCTGCTCGGCGGCGACGGTGATGGCCTGCACAAGAGTGGGATCGGTGAAGAAGCTGCCGTCCGTTATCGCTGTATCGATGCGGGTCATGTCCATGCGAACGACGCGGCCAGCGCCCAGGTTCAGGTGGCCGACCTCGCTGTTGCCCATCTGCCCGTCAGGCAGACCGACGAAGTGGTCAGAGGCACGGAGCAGCGTGTTGGAGTATTTGGCGAGGAGCTTGTCATAGGTTGGCTTGCGCGCGAGGGCGATAGCGTTGCCGTGCGTCTCGGGCCGATACCCCCAGCCGTCGAGAATGGTGAGAACGACCGGAGCGGAACGTCGCGAGAGGCCTGAGGACATAGGTCTTGTTATAACTGAAGCGTGGGTGAGGCTGAAGGGGGCACGATGATCCTGGACCGGGTACGCCGGGTTACGCGGGACGGGCGCTGGATTCCAGAGATCGATGGGCTCCGCTTCCTGGCCATCGCGGGAGTGCTGATCTTTCATCTTGCGGGAGAGTTGCAGGCGCGTTCCGGACGATGGATTACGATCGAGCCGCGTTATAAGCCGCTCTTCGATGTGCTGGGCAACGGCGATCGCGGTGTGCGGCTCTTCTTCGTTATCAGCGGAATGATTCTTGCAATGCCTTTTGCAAGACATTGGCTTGCCGGCGCAGGAAAGGTTTCACTGAAGAAGTATTACCTGCGTCGTGTGACGCGACTTGAACCACCGTACCTGCTCTCTATCGCTCTCTTTGTGGGCCTGCTCGCGGTCTACGCGCGCGGTCTGCCGCCAGGCTTCCTGAAGCATGTGCTGGCGAGTTCCGTCTATCTTCACACATTGATCTTTGGCGCGATGAGTCCGGTGAACGCCGTGACCTGGAGCCTGGAGATCGAGATCCAGTTCTACCTTCTTGCCCCACTCGTGATGCAGCTGTTCCGGATTCCGGGCAAGGTGCTGCGACGGGGGGTGATGGGGGCGATCATCACGGCGGCGGGCGTCGTCCAACTGCCATTTGCGCACCAGATACGAATCACAGGAAGTCTGCTGTTTTACGCTCAGTACTTTATTGCAGGCCTGCTGCTGGCAGATGTCTTCGTGACCGATCTGCCGACGATCGAAAGCTCCTGGCTGTGGGATGCGATGGGCATCGTGGGGTTGGGCTGCATGTTTGGATTGAAGGGAGAGTTTGCCGGCGCGCATGCAATCCTGCCGTTCAGCATGGCTCTGCTGATTCTTTCGACGATGCGAAGCCATCTGCTGCGACGGTTCTTCAAGCTGCCGTGGATCGCTGTGCTGGGCGGGATGTGTTACTCGATTTACCTGCTGCATCTGCAGTTGATTGCTGTCTTCTTCAAAGTCACACGCCACTTGATCTCGCCGCGGCTGGATTTTCTCGAAAACTTTCTAATCCAGTGTGTCGTGACCCTGATCCCCGTTCTGCTGCTGTGCGGGGTCTTCTATCTGCTGGTTGAGAGGCCGTGCATGGATCCGGACTGGCCCTCAAAGCTGTGGCAGCGGGTGACGGGACGCCGGAGCAAGGAAGCGGAGTTGCTGGATTCGGCGGGAGTCACAGAGTAAAGTGTTGGCGATTCTTGCAAAGGCGTTCGGACTATACAGCAGAGCATTGGTGTAAGGCAATGCAGCAATTGATGTCTTTTCTCTTTCGAGGAAAGCCTGTCAGATGTGCCTAGGAATTTCGAGTCTGTTCGCAGGCACAACGAGGAGAGTCAAGCCATGAAGCAGAGAATCTTGATTGCCATTCTGGCCGCGGTAACGATCTGCCACTCGGCGGGGGCACAGGTGACGGCGGTGTGGACGAAGGTGCTGGCCGAGAATTACAGCAGTCCGGCTACGGTGACCGTGACGGTGCCGACGAGTGGGAGTGTGACGGTGCGGTGGGGATCGGGATCGACGTTTGTGACCAAGACCTTTTCCCCCGGAACGAGTACGTTTCTGGCGAGCAACGGGACCTTTGGCGATCCGACGCCGGGTGTGGCAAAGGAGCTGGATGTGCAGGGGACGAACCTGAGCTACTTCACGGTGGGCGGTACGCAGCTGACCAATCCCGCGCCGACCGTGATTGATATGGTCGTGACGCCGATGCTGGTGACTGCGACGACGGGGACGGTGGTGCAGACCAAGGCGATGTGCAAGTACAGCGACGGCACGGCGGCCGATTGCACCGCGAAGGCGACGTTCACCTACCTCAAGGGCGGCGTGGGAGCGTATAACGGCGCGGGCGCGTTTATCGGTACGCAGGCCGGGCCGGCGGAGGTGGATGTGACGGTGGCGGGAGTGACGGTGAAGCTGAGTGTGCTGATTGTCGATCTGCCGATTTACTTCAATGGCGGTGTGATGGCCGCGCCGCAGTAGACCGCGCGCTGCCGGGAGCTTACGAGCTTGCGTTCGGGACATGAGGCTTCTCTTCGGGAGAGGCCTTGTGGCTTTTGGCGGCTGGCGGCCGGCGGAGCTGCTGGAGCAGGTGGCCGATGAGGGAGGTGGGGCTCTTATCGGCTTGGGGCTGAAGCTCGGCGGGGAGGGCGACGGTGCCGAGGGC